>JAGXQZ010000016.1 GCA_018336015.1 Algoriphagus sp.
GGTTCCTCCCTTTCGTCTTGCCATATATTCTAACGCCTGTTAGGTTTTTTGAGAAGCGAGATTTACAGCCTCGGGAGGGGGCGCCCGTGCACTTTCAACCGACCGAAGACCAGCAGGCATTCCGCGAGACAGCGCAGCGTTTCGCGCGTGAGAAACTGGCCGCGAACTATCAAAAGCGGGCCACCGAACACGTAATGGACCGCGCACTCCTTAAGGAGATGGGAGCGCTGGGGCTCATCGGCGCCGATCTGCCACAGGAATTCGGCGGGCTGGGTGAGTGCGCGGCGACTTCCGGCCTGATCGTGGAAGAGATCGCTTATGCCGACTTCAACGTGAGCTACATCCAGCTTCTGGGGTCGCTGATGGGCGGCATGGTGGCAAAATACGCATCCAAGGACATCGCGCAGGCCTGGGTGCCGCGCGTGATCGCAGGGGAGGCGGTCATCGGCCTGGGCCTGACCGAACCGCGCGGCGGATCAGACGCGGCCAACCTGCAGCTCAGGGCCGAAAAATCCGGAAACGGCTGGCGGCTCAATGGCGAGAAGACCTCGATGAGCTTCGCTGCGCAGGCTGATGCGGCGGTGGTCTTCGCCCGCACCGGCGATCCCGGGGGAGGATCGCGTGGCGTCAGCGCGTTCTTTGTCGACCTCAATGAAAAAGGCATCAAACGCACTCATTTCAACGATATCGGCACCAAGCCCGTCGGGCGCGGCTCGGTATTTTTCGACGACGTCTACGTGCCTGCCGAGTGCATGATGGCCGCACAGGACCGGGCCTTCGGCACGATCATGGCCGGATTCGACTACTCCCGCGCCCTGATTGGGCTGGAATGCATCGGCCCGGCACAAGCCTCGGTGGACGAGGCCTGGGCCTATGTCCAGGAGCGTGAGGCCTTCGGCGCGCCGCTGGCGCAGTATCAGGGCGTGAGCTTCCCGCTGGCCGAGGCCGAGACGCAACTCACCATGATGCGCCAGCTTTGCTACTACACGCTCGATCTGCGCGACCGCGGCCTGCCGCACACGAAGGAAGCGGCAATGTGCAAGTGGTACGTGCCGAAAACCGCCTGCGAGATCATCCACCAGTGCCTGATCCTGCACGGCCATTACGGCTACACTACCGACCTGCCTCACCATCAGCGCTACAACGACGTGCTCGGCCTGCAGATCGGCGACGGTACTGCGCAGATCCAGAAGATCGTCATCGCCCGCGAAAAGGTCGGCCGCATCGCGCTGCAATACGACAAGAAGGCGAAGGGAGGTTCGAAATGAGCGATCCCGTCAATGTCAGCGTCGAGGGCAGCGTCGGCACTATCGAACTCGCCCGCCCCGAGAAGTTCAACTGCCTGTCGCTGGAGGCGCATGCGTGTATCTCCAGGGCCCGCGAAAAATTCGAGGCCGACCGCAACATTCGCGCGATCCTGATTTGTGCGCAGGGAAAGCACTTCTGCACCGGCGCCGACCTGACCGAGGTGAAAAGCAAGCTGAAGGACGCGCAGGCGCTGGATCATTTCATCGCCTTCGGCATTGAAGGGCTTCGCAAGCTGGAACAGAGCCGTCTCCCCGTGGTCGTCGCGGTGCAGGGCCTGTGTCTGGCCGGCGGGATCGAGCTGATGCTGTCCTGCGATGTCTGTTTCGCCGCGGAAAGCGCCCAGTTCGGCGATCAGCACGCGCAGTTCGGGCTGATACCCGGGTGGGGCGGTTCGCAACGTCTGACGCGGCTCGTGGGCCTGCGCCGGGCCCTCGACCTGATGTTCTCGGCCCGCTGGCTGAAGGCGGATGAGGCGAAGGAAGCCGGGCTGGTCAACTACATCGTGCCCGACGACAAGCTGCATGAGGCGGCAATGGATTATTGCCAGAAGATCGCCACCCGCTCCCGCGCCGGCATTGCCGAGATGAAGCGTTTGGCGCGCGAAGGCGCCGACATGGCGATCGACCAGCAGATGCGGCTGGAGCGCGACGCTGCCGTGCGCGCGTTGCCCGGCGAGGACGTGGCCGAAGGGCTGAACGCCTTCGAAAACCGACGCGCACCGGCCTTCAAAGCCTGACAAGAGGTGCGGGAATGGACTTCACGTTGAACGACGAGCAGCGCCAGATCTACGAATATGGCGGCCAGCTCGCGCAGACATTCGACAATGCCTATTGGCTGGATCATGCTCGTCGCCATGCCTTCCCCAAGGAGATGTTCCAGCAGATCGCCAAGGACGGCTTCCTGGGCATCATGGTGCCCGAGAAATATGGCGGCGCAGGGCTCGGCATGACGGAAATGGCGCTGTTCATGGAGGGCACCGCCAATCATGGCATTCCGCTTCTGATGATGGTGGTGGGCCCGACAATGTCGCTGGGCCATATCGCTCGTCACGGGACCGAGTTCCACAAGAAGGAGCTCCTGCCGGCCGCCTGCCGCGGCGAGATTCAGTTCTGCTTCGCGATCACCGAACCCGGCGCGGGATCGAACACGATCAAGGCCACCACGCTGGCCAAGCGCAAGGGCAACCGTTTCACGCTAACGGGGGAAAAGACCTTCATTACCGGCGCGGATGTCTCCGATTACTGCCTCGTGGTCGCGCGCACCCAGCCGTATACCGAGGTCAAGCGCAAGACAGACGGGTTCACGCTGTTCGTCGTGGATCTGAAGAAAAAGGGCGTCGAAATGCAGCGGGTGAAGGTCTCGATCCCGCTCCCGGAAGAACAGTGGACGCTGTTCTTCAATGAGGTGGATCTCGGCCCTGAGGACATCGTTGGCGAGGTGGATGAGGGGTTTTCAATCCTGTTCGATTCCCTCAACCCCGAGCGCATCATCCTGGCGGCACTTTGCTGCGGCATAGGCCGGTTTGCCTTGGGCAAAGGCGTAGCCTATGCCTGCGAGCGCAACGTCTTCGGCCAGCCGATCGGTGCCCATCAGGGCGTGCAGCATCCGATGGCCAAGGCCCATACAGCGGTCGAAATGGCGAGCCTGATGACCCGCCGCGCGGCCTGGGAATTCGACAACAAGCTTCCCGCTGGCGCCTCGTCGAACATGGCGAAATATGCCGCCGCAGAGGCCGGAATCGAAGCCGTGGACGCCGCCCTTCAGGCGCATGGCGGGTCGGGTTTCACGGAGGATACCGGGCTCTACGAACTTTATCCTTTGGTCCGGCTGCTGCGCACCGCGCCGGTAAATCGTGAACTGTGCCTGAGCTTCATCGGCGAGAAGGTCATGGGTCTGCCGCGATCGTACTGACCGCGCAACTTCGTCTAGGGAGGACATCATGGAGTTCGCAATGCGGTTCCGCCGCGCCGATTCCGCCGCAAAGGTGAATGACCGTTTCTGGCATGAGGTCGAGGGAAAGCCACTCGACCAGGTGCGGAAGATACAGGAACTGAGGCTGATTGAGCAGATGGCCTATTTGAAGGCCAACTCGCCCTTCTACCAGGGCAAGTTCGCCGAGGCCGGCGTAGATTTCGACGAGATTCGCACCATCGACGATTTGCAAAAGCTTCCTTTCACCTACAAGACCGAGATTCGCGAAAGCCTAGCGGCCCAGCCGCCGTTCGGCCGCCATCGTGCCGCGCCGATGCACGACATTATCCAGATGCAGGCCTCGTCGGGCACGACGGGCAGCCCGTCCTACGTGGCGCTGACAGAATCTGATGCCGAGATGTGGCACGAGATGACCGCCCGCTGCTTCTTCGCCAACGGCGTGCGACCCGGCGACATGGTGCTTCACGCCTTCTCGCTCGCCAAGGGGTTTGTGGGCGGCATCCCAGTGATGCAGGGCCTGCAATATATGGGCGCGATCGACGTGCCGGTCGGCGCCGACGGCGGCGCTGACCGGCTTTTGCGCGCCTGCGCCGACACGCGCCCGCGCTGCATCGTCGGCGCGCCCAATTTCGTCGTCCACCTAGCCGAAAGGGCAGAAGAGATACTGGGCATCCCGGCCACTGAGTTGGGTGTCGAGCGCGTTATCGTCGGCGGCGAGCCGGGCGGCGGCATTCCGGCGATCCGTGCCAAGATCGAGAAACTCTGGGGCGCCAAATGCACCGAAATGCTCGGCGGCACCGATCTGGGCGTGACCTACTGGGCCGAGTGCGAGGAGCAGTCGGGCATGCACATGGTCAACATGGATTACATCATCACCGAACTCCTCGACCCTGACACCGGTGCGATCATTCCCTGGAAAGACGGGGCTAAGGGCGAGATGATCTATACCGCGATTGGCCGCCGCGCGAGTCCGCTGATGCGGTTCCGGTCGGGCGATTTTATCGAGGTGCTAGGCACGACCTGCTCCTGTGGGCGCACGGGTCCCAAGATCCGCTGCACTGGACGCACCGACGACATGCTGATCGTGCGCGGAGCCAACGTGTTCCCCTCCGCGATCAACAGCATCGTCAACGAGATGATCCCGGAGACCAACGGCGTCATGCGCGTAGTGGCCGATTTCGAGGGCCACACTACGCAGCAGGCGCTGAAGATCATCATCGAACGCGGGCCCGGCCGCAACCCCGATGGCGACGCGGCGCTTAAGAAGAAGATCGAGGAACGACTGCGCGACGCGTTGGTCTTCAAAGCTGATGTGCGCATCGTCAATCCGGATACCTTCGAAAAGCCAGGCGCGGCCAAGGTTGCCTTCACCCTCAGAAAGTACCCCGATCTCCCATGACCAAGCTGAAATCGCTGCTGGATACCGCCTCGGAAGAGTTCCGGGCAAACGAGACCCATTACCGCCAGAAGGTGGACGAGTTGCACGCACTGCGCAAGGTGCAGCGCGTCGGCGGGCCTGAAAGCGCGCGCGCGCGCCATGTGAAAAAGGGCAAGATCCTGCCGCGCGAGCGCGTGGAACGGCTGATCGACCCCGGCACGCCGTTCCTCGAACTCGGAGAGCTGGCCGGCCTCAACAAGTATGACGGCGTACCCCCTGGTGCCGGCATCATCACCGGCATTGGAGTGATCGAGGGGCGTCATTGCATGATCATTGCCAACGACGCGACCGTGAAGGGTGGCACCTATTTTGGCATGACCTGCCGAAAACACGTG
>JAGXQZ010000017.1 GCA_018336015.1 Algoriphagus sp.
CATGGTAAAGGTCCTTGTCATTAAATCCTTTGATGCTATGAAAATTGATCTATTGCGTATCCTGACTTATCCCATTTTACAAGTACTTGTATACTGCTCTATTGTTACCGGCAGTGTTTATTTCTACGGTCCGTTGGTGCTTGTACATGGGCTTGGTGTGCTGCATTTTCAATGGAATGCACTATTGGGGATTGCAGGTATTTTACTTGTGCTATTGAGTACGATACGACGATTTCAATTATTCCAATTATGGGGAACCTTGCTGATGTTAACCGGTATTGTTCCTCATCTCTCACCCTCTATTCATGGGATTCAACAAATTACTTTAACGCATCCTGTTTCGTTGGTGCTGATTCCCCTGTTTTGTTTGATCTCTTTGTTTGTACTGATCCGATTTTATCTATTGTATCGTAAGCAGTAATTCTTCCTTTCTTTTTGTTGCTGTATGTATGGATTTTATTCATCCTTAAAATTGTTATGTCACTATGGAAGCCCTTTTAAAATTATTAGATTCTTTTCATCCGGTCGATCCGCAATTACAAATTCATTTGTTGCATCATTTACCTAAAGAAGTGCACCGCGCCAATAAAACGATTTTACATGAAGGGGATGTGTGTGATTGGATCGCTTATGTGGAGCAGGGGTTATTAAAAATCTATTATGAACTGGAAGATGGTACGGAAAGAATTATCTGGTTTCAGAAAGAAGGTGATGTAATTGGATCCATGAAATCTTATTTCTCCGGACTGCCTTCCAAATTGACCATTCGTACGATGGAGGAAACTCACTTGAGAAAGATTCACAAAAAAGATCTAGAAGCCCTGTTAGAAAAATTCCCTTCATTTAATATCAATGCGCGTAGGATTACAGAACATTATTATAGCCGCAATGAAGATCATGTGATATTGCTTGCCATGCCCCCAAAGGAACGTTTGAAAAAATTAGAGGCAGAGTATCCATGGATAGTGAATGATCCAAGGATCAAGGATTATATGTTGGCGGGATATTTGGGGATTGATAATTCTACATTGAGTAAGTATAGGAATAAGCCTGTTGTTTAGGAAATTGGGGGTCAATGAAATTGAGTATACGAGTTTATAGTCCCAAAAAAGCGATGATCAATAAAGATCATTTCATGGGTTAGACTTTAGGTTATTTTACTTTTACTCCTATAAAAGTCTTTCGAGTTAATGGGGTATTATAGTTCACATAATTAATGTACAGACTATCTTTATTTAACCACCCTCTACCTTTGGTATTAGAGTAGTCAAAGACAAAAGATTTAAATCCCATTTCTGGCTGTACTCCTTTAGATAATTCGGGATACAAAAATCCAGGTGTACTTGTATTTGTGAAGCCTTTGGGAAAATTACTGAGATAATAAAAGTTTTTACTTCCTGTCAACATTACGTCATACTTGGTACTATCAAAATATTGAAACTGAATCGTAAATATGTCATTTGGATTATCAGAAAAAAAGCCTCTATAGTTTCCAATTAATGGACTTAGTGTTAGTATATTCTTGTCAAACTGTTCAACAGTAGTTAGCTGTTTTGTTGCTGAATACACTCCTTGGTCACTAGGAAAACAGACTCTGTTCGCTTTCTTTGTCCCGGTTAGAGTGATTGGTATTGAAACTAGGCTAGTATAAAAAGTTATATCAAATTCAGCGTTTGAAAAAGTCCTTGGATCATCTCCAACTTTCCAACTATAGCTTTCAAAAGATTCAGTAGCTTTTATTTTTAGAGGGTTATCTCTAAATATGGTATCTGATGTAAAAATTGTATCACCTACCTGTTCAAATATATTGAAGTTTGCAGAAGGCAATTGAACCGATAAACATGGGTTAAACTCGTTTCTTTTTTTGCAACTAAATAAAAATAATAAGGACAAGAAAACAGGAAATAAATATTTAGATAGCCTAATTCCATTCTTTCGCATATAGTAAATATTGGATTTTAATAGACCTAACAAATTGAATCACCTTGTGTTGAAAACTATTGAAAACAATTTGCATTAAAAGGAAACATAATAAATACGATAAATTGTTAAAATAATTTCTATTTTCTTTCACAAATAAAAATAGGGAATGACTCACTGTAAAAATAGGGGTAAATGCCCCTAATCTTTAGTCATATGTAAATTAGAAATTCCGATTGATACCTTTTATAGAAGTTTATTAATTTGCAACATTAAACCTATTGTTAGATAGGTAATCCCGTTTTTTGGTGCTATTGGATTATTGTATCTAATACTGCTTTCTTCTTTTTTCTATCCATTGTACAAAAAACCGTTACTGTATCTGTAATCGTAGACTACCCTTTTACTAAATTTCATTTTGAGTATAGATGATATGATGCATACTGCCATATTTACTTTTGTGTTTCATTTTGTTTGTTACAATATTTAATTCTTAATCGATCAACTTAATTCGTTGCGCAGTTGAATTAGAAATTTTATTTAAAGTGAAAGTTTTTGATTCAATATAATTTTATGTCTTGATTGTAAATTTCAACTTCAAGCCCTAAAAGCCGAAGTAGCTTTGTGGTATAAATTCAAAATACCATGAAACAAATTGTAATTGTGGTCTTGTTATTGGTGGGTTGTTTCACAAATGCCCAGGTGCTTTGTTTGAGAGCCGGTAAAACCTTGCTTCCGGCTGATTATGCTTCAATTCGTTACACACAACAAACTAATCAACCCCTTCAATGGACATTGGGTGCCTACTATGAAAGAAGTCATCGAAATCAATTGCATTATTCAGTCATAGGTGTTGAAGCGATGACCGAATTTTTATCCAGCAAAGATGCTGATACTGATCAACGATTTGGTTTGGCTTCTGCCATTGGCCTTTGCTGGCAAGTTGAACGTGAGCCTTGGTTGTATAAGGACTGGTCATTCTCCAAACGATCCAGTTTTGGATTAGCTGGTGAAATCTTTGGAGATTGGTATCTCACGGAAGCATTTACGCTGCGTAGTTTTCTGCAACAAAAAATACTCTTCAATCATCATTTGGGTCGCTATCGATTGGTGGCGGGATTAGGTATCCGATATCGACTCAATCATTATTAATTCAATTCAAAACATTTTGTATGTATTCGAATCCAATCAAACGATGGGTTCGGTATGGGAGTGCTTTGTGTTTACTATTTCCAATACTCACATTTGCGCAACCCAATCCCGGATCTAATCAGATTACCATTGAACTGGTAAGCGAAGCTGTAAATTGTTCCAACGCTCAAATTACTGTACGGTTTAAAATAAAAAATGAAAACCTAGATGGTATGTTGGGTCGTTTTACCAGTTCTTTTCATATTCAATCCGGTAGTCATATCAATTATGGTAGTGCCGGTAATAATAATGTGATACACGAATTTGTAATCCCCTATACCATGGGTAATTTAGTAACCATTGGTGCCTATGGTATCATTGATAATGATGCTCCCTATGTAGAACACTCCTTCTCACCAGTTTCTGCTTCTTTGCCGGATGCCCCCTCGGTGAGTACTGCTGCTTCCATGCCTTTGTGTAATGGAGCGTCCGCAGTACTCACTGCCTCCGGTTCTTCCGGTGATTACCGCTGGAGTAATGGTGCAGCAGGCTCCAGTATTACTATCACAACGGCCGGAACTTATTACGCAAGTGCGATCAATAGTTGTGGAACCTCTGCGCCAAGTCACCCAATCGTTGTCACAACGGATCAAATTCCTCCTGCGCCAACC
>JAGXQZ010000018.1 GCA_018336015.1 Algoriphagus sp.
GTCGTGCCATCGGGAACCGGCAGGCGCGTGCTATCGGGAACCACCCCCTCGTGCCATCGGGAACCGAAACAGGGCCTAACCCTTGGCACGAAAAGCGAAATTCGCTCCCCTAACTTAGAGTCTAACAGAGAATCTAACTCTGTAGGGCGCACGCGCGAGGTGGAAAACCTCATCCGCGACGCCGCAAAGGCCCTTCGCGGCGCCCGCAAGCGGCTGACAGTCCCAACGGCCGACGTCCTGACCGCGCCGTTGCTTCCTCTCCCGCTACCGGGGAGGAAGCCATGATCGTCGCGCTCCTCAACCAGAAGGGCGGCGTCGGCAAGACTACGCTGGCGCTGAACCTCGCAGGTGTTTGGGCGCGGCAGGGCAAGCGCGTCACGCTGATCGACGCGGACCCCCAAGGCTCCGCGCTCGACTGGTCGCAGCAACGTGCCCGCGAGGGCTTGCCACGGCTGTTCGGCGTCGTCGGCCTGGCGCGCGACACGTTACACCGGGAAGCGCCGGAACTGGCGCGCACTGCCGACGTGATCGTGATCGACGGGCCTCCGCGTGTCGCCGCGCTGATGCGCTCGGCGCTGCTCGCCGCCGACCTGGTGCTGATCCCCGTGCAACCGTCACCGCTCGATGGCTGGGCTTCGGCCGAGATGCTGGCGCTTCTTGCGGAAGCGCGCATCTACCGGCCGGACCTCGCCGCCCGCTTCGTGCTGAACCGATGCGGCGCGCGCACCGTGCTCGCCCGCGAAACGGCCGAGACGCTGGCCGATCACGATCCGCCCGTGCTCACCGCCACCATCGGCCAGCGCGTCGCCTTTGCGGTTGCCGCGCAGTCGGGCCGGCTGGTGTCCGAACTGGACGACGACACGCCCGCCGCGCGTGAGATCGCGGTGTTGGCAGCGGCGATCGATGCAGTCGACACCGGAAGGACGACGCCATGAGCGAACGCCCGACCCGTCGCGGCTTCGCTTCACGCCCGGCCGATCCAGAGCGCTGGATCAAGGCCGCAGATAGCGCGGCGCGCGACAGCAATGCCGACGGTTTCACCGCGCGGCTCACCATCGACGTGACGCCGAAGCTGCGCGGCCGGATCAAGATCGCCGCGTTCGGGCGCGGCATCACCGTCGCCGACATGCTGCGCGATCTGCTCGCGCGCGAATTTCCCCCGACTATCGAAGGAGACCACCCATGACCGGCAACGCGGTTCCCCGCGTGCGCGGCGGCCCGGTGCCGATCGCGCAGGCATCCGACAACCTCACCCATGTCGAACTGACCTGGGTGGAAAAAAGAATCGAGAACTGGATCAGGTTCGGCCGCGAAGCGCGCGAAACCATCCTTGATCGCCGCCGCCGTGCGCTGTCGTTCCGGCCCGGCAGCACCTTCGCCCTCGTCCGTTGGGCGTCCAACGACTTCGGCACGATCATCTCGCGCATCGACATCGTGCGCGCCGTCAGGCCGGGTGAAGCCTATCAGACGCTGCCCTTCGTGCGCCCCGGCGGTGACATTCTCCTCAAGATCGAAGGCTGGCCGAAGGTTCAGCAGGTGCTCCGCCATATCGATGCGGTGGAAGCCGCCGGGATCGACCCTTGCGAGGTCGCTGCCGATCACTGGCGCCATGTCGCCAACCGTCTGAGCGCCGGACATGAGCCGCGTCCCTACACGGCCGAGCGCCATCAGGCGTGGCTCAAGCGGCGGGAGATCGAGGGATGACCCGCTTCGGCTATGTCATGGTGACGTATTTCTCGATCATGGGCGTCGCCATCGCGTCGTTCGTTCCGACGCCGCTACGCCTCGTGTGGAACGCCTCGGCCAGCGTGCCAATCGGCCTCTATGACCTCGATCCGCCCCGCCATCTGGCGGTCGGCGATCTGGTCGCCGTCATGCCGGACAAGCCGCTCGCCGATTTCATGGTCGAGCGCGGCTATATCGGGCGCGGCGTGCCGCTGATGAAGCGTGTCGCCGCACTTCCCGGTCAACAGGTCTGCCGCACCGGCGATGCCGTGACGGTTGATACCGTGCCGATCGGCGGCGCGCTCGACCGCGACAGACGTGGCCGTCCGCTGCCGGTCTGGCAGGGCTGCCGCCGCATCGCGGATGGCGACATCTTCCTGATGAACCCGTCCGTCCCCGACAGCCTTGATGGCCGCTATTTCGGCCCGATCCCGGCACGCACCGTCATCGGCAAGGCGACGCCGATCTACACCGACGAGGCCGGCGATGGCCGTTTCGTTTGGCGCGCCCAAACCTCAACGACCAGCCACTGACCCGCTTCCCATCGGCGGGAGCGGTGCTCGCCGATGGGTCTTCCAACGCCACCGCCAAGGAAACCAACATGCCACAGATCGGCACATTCACGCACGACGACGACGGCATTGGCTTCGTCGGACATCTGACGACGCTGATGCTGGCTCAGGACATTCTCATCGTCGCGGCAGAGCCGTCCGACGCCGAGAACGCGCCCCAGTATCGCGTTCATATCGTCGATGGCGAGACCGGAGAAGCGGGCGCGGAAATCGGCGCCGGCTGGAAGCGCACCGGCGAACGCGCGGGCGAATACATTGCCGTGGTGATCGACGATCCGGCGCTGCCGCAGCCGATCCGCGCCAACCTGTTCCGCAACGACGATGCGGGCAAGGACTGGTCATTGCACTGGAGCCGTCCCGCCAAGCGCGACGCGAAGGACTGACGCCATGCGCAGCACCGTCCTCCTTCTCCTTTCCGGCCTCGCGCTCGCTTGCGCTCAATCCGTGCCGTCGCTCGCCGATCCCGTCGCGACCGCTCGGCCAACGCCGCGCGATCCTTACGCCGATCACATCGCGGAAGCGGCACAGCGCTTCGAGCTTCCGGCGGCATGGATCAAGGCGGTGCTGCGCGCGGAAAGCAATGGCGATCCGCGCGCCGTCTCGCCCAAGGGCGCGATCGGCCTGATGCAGATCATGCCACAGACCTGGGCGGGTCTGCGCGACCGTCACCGTCTCGGTGCGGACCCATACGACCAGCACGACAACATCATCGCGGGCGCGGCCTATATCCGCGAGCTGTTCGACCGCTACGGCTCGCCTGGCTGGATCGCCGCCTACAAT
>JAGXQZ010000019.1 GCA_018336015.1 Algoriphagus sp.
CTTTCACCAATGATCTCCTGTACTTTGGATACTTTACGTTTGAGTACTTTGGTCTCCTGCACCAGTGTTGTTTTGTCCATCGCATTGCGAATGGTGATCAACAAACGATTGAGATCCGGTGGTTTTGAGATATAATCGAATGCCCCTTTTTTAACGGCATCCACAGCTGTTTCAATATTTCCATGTCCACTGATCATGATCACCGGTATATCTGTTCCTGTTTCCATTACTTTTTGCAAGAACTCGATACCATCCAATTTGGGCATTTTGATATCACACAACACCACATCAAAAGAACCTGCCTGGAACTTCTTCAATCCTTCTTCACCATCGGCAGCTTCTTCTACTTTAAAACCCTCATTGGAAAGAATATCTTTTAAAACATTACGAATGGCTCTTTCATCATCAATGATCAAAATGGTTGGCATAGCACTGTTTTTTACTAAGTTAATGAATCGGTTTCAGCGTAATCCAAAATTCATGCCGAAGGTAAAATTTCTTGGAGCAGCTGCATTATAATATCGTCTTCCTACAGCATTGATATCATTGCCCAAACTATATACTTGATTCAAACCATTATCCATACTCAAGAATACTTCAAATCCGTTTCTTCGGTATCCTGTTCGACCTTGTAATAATTGATAAGGTTTAGCACGTGCATCATTGGCATCATTCAAAGAAACAGCAGCAGTTGCATTCATGGATGTATGTAGATACCAACCTCCTACTGTTTCCAACTGTACTCCTGTAACCCATATATAATTAGGCACTCCCGTCAAAGGGTTCCCATCAAATACGGTATTCCCTTGCCGATAGTTTTCAAAGCGATAAGGCTGATAACTAAGCGAGGAGGTAAGATAAATATTTCTGACTCCTTTCGTTCTATCAGACAATAATTTAGCTTTTATCACCCCTTCAAAGCCTTGCTGTATCGTACTTCCGGCATTTACAAAATATTCGGCTCCACTTACACTATTTCTCCGCACAATAGCATTGTTCAAACGAAATCGATACCATGAAACATCAAATTGAATTTGATCATGGAATAGATATCCTTTCCATCCCATTTCAAAATTCCATCCTGTCTCCGCATTCAGGTCGCCATAAAAGTTACCGTCTGACGGACGAAACTCTGCCAAAGTGGGCGCTGAAAAACCTTTGGCAGCAAGCGCATACGCAGTGATCGCTGGAGTAAATTGATAAGATAATGCAATACGTGGTGTAATAACAGATCGTATGGTTTTAGTAGTATAAACCATTGGCATTGTACCTAACCTTTTGTATCGATACAATTGTTCATTGGAACTGATACCGGCTTGTAGCATCCATTTATGATGAAAGCGATATTGTATTTGTGTAAATGCAAACCACTGCGACGCATGTACACGATCACTGTACTGTAATGTGTCTTTCATACCTCTGCGATTCCCGAAATTATCAATGGATGCAAACTGGTATTGCCATTCTATCCCTGTATTCCATTGTAACTGATGTACTTCATTACCCCACTTGTATTGCCATTGTGTTCCTGCCCCAGCATTGTTTTCTGCACGTTCTTCAAAATTGGTGATAAAGGGATTTTTAAATGCCGTTAAACTTCCGGTTACAAAAGATCGAAGGGTGTTTTTTTCATTGATTTTCCATTCATGATGCACACCTGCATAACCTGTTTTATTATAAATGGCTGTTTGTTGCTGAACGGCGCCCGGCAATATTCCGGCAGGCTGCCGGGCTTGCTGTGGATTCATGGTAAACTGTGCTTCATTGATACCACCCGGAGTTTGATAGAACAGATCTGTATACAATGCAAGTACCCGCCACACTTGCTTTTTCTTTTGCCAACTCGCATGCCAATTCAACCCATCTCTTCTCATCTTTGACTGCTGACGATATCCATCTGATTGGAGGTGTACTTGTTGAACTTTACTCGTAAAAGAAGAAGACCGGTACTCCCAACCGGCTTGTTGCTGAAACAATCCATAGGAACCACCTGAAAGTCCGCCTGAAAGATGATGTCCATCTGATCCATATTCCGATGCATCTGTTTTTAACAATACAGCCCCTCCTGTTCCTGCACCGTACGCTGCTGCCACCGGACCTTTTAATATTTCTGCTCCGGTCACTTGTGTGAGATCAATCAAATTCAAATAAGTATTGCCTCCACCATCCGTCAATGGCAATCCATTCCAGTATATTTTAATGTTCCGTACACCAAATGGAGAACGAAGCAGGCTTCCTCTGATCGATAAACGATAGCTGCCAGGAGAACGTTCTTCCATACGAACACCAGAAACGGTATTGAACACTGGAACAAAACTGGGTAATGGACTATTTCGAAATTCGCTTTTTTGAAGAATAGCAATGGATGCGGGTAATTGTTTCCAAGCCGTTTTACCATGAAATGCTTGTACAACCACTTCTTGTAAGGCTTGCAATGTCTTGGAGCTATCTTGTACATTTTGTGCTGATAACGTAACCGTTATTACAGATCCTAAAGCCAGTAATAAAAGTTTAGCACGCTTCATATGCACTTTTTGTACTTACAAACAAAACCCAGAGTTGTATCACTCTGGGTTTGTTTACTTATAAAAGTTCGTATTATTTCTTCATATACATCACTTCTTTCACCAACTTCACAGTACGTGTGATATCTGGGATAGCGAGTGCTGTGAGATTAGGTGCATAGTGCATAGGTGCATCTGCACTAGTGATACGACGAATAGGTGCATCCAAATAATCAAATCCTTCTTTTTGGATGCGATAAGAAATCTCAGAAGATACAGATGCAAAAGGCCACTGTTCTTCAACAATCACCAGTCTATTGGTCTTCTTCACACTTTCAAGAATGGTCATCCAATCTAGTGGACGAATGGTACGCAGATCGATCACTTCAGCGCTTACGCCTTCTTTTTCAAGTTCTGCTGCGGCACCCAATGCCACTTTCATCATTTTATTGAAAGATACGATGGTCACATCTCTACCTGCTCTTTTCACATCTGCTTTACCAAGCGGGATATAATATTCTTCATCAGGAACCTCACTCTTATCACCATACATCACTTCACTTTCCATGAACATCACGGGATCTTCTTCATAACGGATGGCTTGCTTTAATAAACCTTTAGCATCATAGCCATTGGAAGGAGATACCACTTTAATACCGGGGATATTGGCATAATAGCTTTCAAAAG
>JAGXQZ010000020.1 GCA_018336015.1 Algoriphagus sp.
AAAAATCTGCGTCCCATCCTACTCCTTCATTGCCAATTCACTAATTTTTAGTTAAAGCCCTATTTACAGGGCTTTTTGTAATAAATAAGGGCTAAGTGAGACTTACTTTCGTTAGAACTTATCCTGTATGAGAGCAATTCTATCCGCATGCTTACTGATCATCACATTAGTGAAAGGACAATCACAAACAATTAGTGGTACCATCACTGATCTGAATAAAGAAGTATTGCCCTTTTCCTCTATTTTGGTGAAGGGTACTACACAAGGTGTTTCTGCTAATAGTAAAGGCTATTACAACATTCAGTTAAATCCCGGGAATTATACATTGGTTTGCCAATATATCGGGTATAAAGCAGTAGAAAAAAAGATTGTTGTTGAAAAGGGTTCTAATCAGGTGGTTGATTTTCAATTGGAACAACAGCAATACAATTTACAAGAAGTAATGGTGAATTCAGCAGGGGAAGATCCAGCCTATGCCATAATTAGAAAAGCCATTGAAAAAAGAACATACCACCTTAAAGAGGTTAAAAAGTTTACAGCTGATGTATATCTCAAAGGACAACTACAATTGCGTGATTATCCTAAAAGATTTTTTGGACAGAAAGTAGATTTTGAAGATGGAGATACCAGTAAACGAAAAATGTTATTCCTTTCTGAAACCATTGCCAAATATTCAGTAGAAGAACCCAAGAATGAAAAGATTGAAGTGATCTCTACCAAAGTAAGCGGTAGAAGTGATGCATTTGGTTTTAGTAGTCCTCAGATCATTTCGTTTTATAACAATAATATACAAGTGGGGGAGAACCTGAATCCAAGAGGTTTTATTTCTCCCATTTCAAATAATGCCATTAGTTTTTACCGATACAAATTCGAAGGCACTTTTTATGAAAATGGCGTGGAGATCAGTAGAATCAAAGTCATTCCTCGTAGAAAATATGAACCCTTGTTTCATGGGTATATCAACATCATTGAAGATGAATGGCGCATTCATAGTTTGCGATTGAATCTGGTGCGAGACCAACAAATGCAATTACTGGATACGCTCACCATTGAACAGTTGTATGTTCCGGCAGGAAATCTTTGGGTGATAAAAAATCAGGTGATTTATCCGTCTGGTAAATTATTTGGCTTTGACTTTTTTGGAAGTTTTGTTCAGGTATATGATCGATTTGACTTGAATCCTGTATTTGCTAAAAAATACTTTGATAATACGATCATTAAAGTTTTTGATAGTGCGAATAAGAAACCAATGACTTATTGGGACAGTATCAGACCCCTGCCGTTATTAACAGAAGAGGCATTGGATTATAAAAAGAAAGATAGTTTAGAACAAGTACGTAAAGATCCCAAGTACATGGACTCTGTGGATCGAAAAAGAAATAAATTCTCATTAAGTGGACTTTTACTTACAGGACAATCAATCAGCAAACAAAAGAAGAAAGTATTTGTAAGCTTTGATCCGCTGATCAATACCCTTAATTACAATACAGTGGAAGGAGGGGTGCTTCATTTTTCACCTACCTGGAGTAAAAGGTATGAAGGAAGGAAATCATTACAGATCACGCCTTATTTCCGATATGGTTTTGCGAATAAACATTTCAATAGCCATCTGACAACCCGGTATAATTTTGGAAAAAAATATTTTAATAGTATCAGTTTTGCGGCAGGGAGAAGGGTGTTTCAATATAATAACGCACAGCCTATTACATCCAGAATCAATACCTACACAACACTTTGGTACGAGAACAATCATATGAAAATATATGAAGCCAATTTTTTCAGAGTAGCGCATTCAGCAGGTATAGGGAATGGATTAACGGCATCGTGGAGCTTTCAGTTTCAAGATCGATTTGGGTTAAATAATTTAGCAGATCCTGTTAGCTGGAAGAATATTGAAAACAGAACATTCACTCCTAATTATCCGATTGATATCACCAATGCTGTAATGCCAAGAAATCAGGCTGCTACTTTAACTGCTAGTTTGAATTGGCGTCCCGGTGGAAAGTATATTGAGATACCAGATCGTAAAATTGCTATCGGATCAGATTATCCAAGTTTCAATCTCTCCATTACACAAGGTATTAGAGGCTTACTGGGTAGTGATGCAGATTTTACCAAATGGCGTTTGACAGTTACGGATGATTTGGATATGAAATTAGGAGGTGAATTGAGTTATCGATTAGCGGTTGGTGGTTTTCTGAATGCCAAACAAGTATTTATACCGGATTACCAGCATATCCTCGGTAACCAAACCGTGTTAGCCAATGACCCATTAACCGGATTTCAATTGGCACCTTATTATCGGTACAGTAATACTTCTCAATTATTTGCAACAGCACATGTTGAATATCATTTGAATGGTTTGTTGACCAATAAAATACCCGGGTTCAAAAGACTCAACTGGTTTTTGGTAACAGGTGCTAATCTTTTACACACCCAAAAGGGGAAGAATTATTATGAAGCTTTTGTCGGGTTGGAAAATATATTAAAAATCATGAGGGTTGATTTTGTAAAAGGATATGAAACCAATGGTCCTTCACCCACTGGTATTCGAATAACATTACCCTTTTTTCTAGAGAGTAGAAATGATGATTGATGTAGAACTGTTTGAAAGGATAGTAGGATGTTTTATCTTTCCTACTCAACCTTACAAACATCAACATGAAAACAACTGCCTATTTTTTACTCACTTCGATGCTATTGATCCTGGGTTGTAAACAAGAAAAGAAAATAGATACAGCCACTTTGTTTACAGCTTTGGCAGATAGTGCTCAGGCTATTTCTTTACTGGGAGATACTTTGTATTCTCATTCACCCTATGAGAATGTTGTACGCAAGTTCGACAGCTCCCGTCTTGCTTATGAAGCATCTCCCAATGATGCTGATAAGATCATCTGGTATGGTCGATGGGCAGGATATAAAGGTGATTTCAGAAAAGCCATTACTATTTTCTCAGAAGGTATCCAACAATTTCCGGATGATGCGCGGATGTATCGTCATCGTGGACATCGCTACATTTCTATCCGGGAATTTGATCGGGCGATTGCTGATCTGGAAAAAGCAGCTACGCTGATTGAAGGTAAAAAAGATGAAATAGAACCTGATGGACAACCCAATGCCATGAATATACCAATTAGTTCATTGCACTCTAATATTTGGTATCATTTAGGGTTGGCTTATTATCTGAAAAATGATCTTGCAAAAGCATTGCCTGTATATGAACGAGCAGTGAAGGAGTCGGAGAATGATGACAAGTTGGTCTCCACTACCCATTGGTTGTATATGGTGTATCGAATGATGGGTAATGATTTAGCGGCACAACGTTTGCTAGCTCCAATCAAAACGGAAATGAATATCATTGAAAATAATGCTTATCAAAAGTTATGCTTATTGTACAAGGGGGCTCTTTCTGTTGATTCAGTAATGACAGTCAATGGAACTGTCACCAGTAATGATGCAGTTGCCTATGGCGTAGCGAATTGGTATCGGTATAACGGTGAAACAGAAAAGGCCAGACAACTCTATGAAAAGATACTACAAGGAAAAGTATGGGCATCTTTCGGTTATATTGCTGCGGAGGCTGATTATGTGAGATACTATAAAAAATGATGTGAAATGTCTGATGTCTGATGTCGGATTTCTGATTTGAAATTTTTGAAAAAAAATAAAGCGGCGAA
>JAGXQZ010000021.1 GCA_018336015.1 Algoriphagus sp.
GTAAGCTCCTCAATTTGTCCGAGGATATGGTTATTCATGTTTTCAGTAAAACGTTTTTCCATACGACCATAACGCACATGACTCAGGTTCTTTAACCATTCAAAATAAGAAACGGTTACACCACCTGCATTCAGGTACATATCTGGAACTACCAATGTTCCTTTGGCGGCAAATATTTCATCTGCTTCCGGAGTTAATGGTCCGTTAGCGGCTTCTCCGATAATTTTCGCTTTTACACGAGGAGCATTATCGCCATTGATGACATTCTCTAAAGCAGCAGGAATTAAAATATCACATTCCAGTTCCAATGCATCTGTACTCTTTGCCAAGTTGGTAGCACCGGGGAAATTTAAAATAGATCCTGTTTTCTTTCTGTGCTGGAATACTTCTTCTTCATTCAATCCATCTGCATTGAAAATAGCACCTTCATATTCTGCGATAGATATTACTTTAGAACCTGCTTCACGGAAGAATTTTGCAGAATGGTATCCCACATTACCCAACCCTTGTACAACAACAGATTTTCCTTGCACACCAATAGCCAATCCGAGTTTTTTCATCACATCGGGCATATTGCATACTTCACGGATACCGTAGAAAACACCTAAGCCGGTAGCTTCTTTTCTTCCGCGAACACCACCTTGTGTAACAGGTTTACCGGTAACACAACCCGCTGCATCAATTTCACCTGGTTTCAAAGAGGCATAAGTATCTACTATCCATGCCATTTCACGTTCGCCTGTTCCGTAATCCGGAGCAGGCACGTCAATACCTGGACCAATGAAATTTTTCTTCACCAGTTCAGCAGTATAACGACGTGTGATTTTTTCTAATTCATACGCACTGTGGTTACGAGGGTTGATTTTGATACCGCCTTTACCACCACCAAATGGTACGTTTACAATCGCACATTTGTAAGTCATCAAAGATGCCAGTGCCATCACTTCATCCTGATTCACTTCTTCACTGAAACGGATACCACCTTTACAAGGCGATTTATGCTGCGAATGTTGCACACGGTATGCTTCAATAACTTCAATACGGCCATCATCCATTTTTACGGGAAAACGCATACTGTAGATGCTGTTACAGGCTTTGATCTGTTCTAGCAAACCCTTCTCCCATTTGGTAAACTTGGCCGCTTTATCAAAACTTCTCTCAACACTTTGAAAGAAGCTATACGGTTTGTGATCTGACATGAGCTAATCGTTTTTGTTTTTGACTTTTATGGTTTAGCTGATAGTTGATAGACCATAGTCCATGGACCATGGTCTATGGACTATTAACTTTTCTTTTCTAGTTTACTGATCTTTTTATCTAATGATGCTAGGTAGATGAATAATCCGATAATGATCGTAAGTACTACTGCCATCACTACGTATATCTTACCATTACTTCTCATCACATCATTTTCAGCTGCAACTTCTTGTGCTGATGCAGCAACATGGAACAGCAATATGGCTGCGAATGTATAAATGGTTTTCAGTAGTTTATTCATGAATAAGTTGTTGTTCTTTTAAAATTTCATATCGAATACGCAAAGTACTGATCCAAACACCGAGTAAAGTCCAGCCAATCACTGCCGGATAAAAGACAGAACGGATATTGGCGTCCATATCTTTCCCATTCAAACCAGGATTACCTTCACTGCCTTCTCCACCCGGATGCAAGGACTCTGTAAGTCTGGGTAGAATCCAAAGTGTTGGAAAAAGCATAAAAAAGGCGAAAATATTATAGACTGCCCCAATCCTTGCTTTCTTTTCTTCTTCATTCATACTACCACGCAAAACGAAATAGGCTAGGTAGATGAGCATAGCGATAGCGGCTCCGTTTTGTTTGGGATCACCGCTCCAAGGACTTCCCCACTGGTAGTTGGCCCAGATGGCTCCGGTAGTAAGACCTAGGAAACCAAAAATGGTACCTGTAATCGCGAAGGCAGAAGAGTAAAAGTCATGGACCTGATTCCTGCTGCGCAGATACTTGATAGCGTATACAACAGAAACACCCAAGAGAATCATCATGGCAAACCACATAGGTACATGGAAAAAGAAATTGCGGATAGACTCTTGTAATCGGTCATCCAACTTGGGTATTTTCACCAGAAACCCATAGGAACAGGTGTAGAGCAATAGAACAATAGCTAATATCTTCCACCAGACTTTTCGAATCATGATCGGGTTTTTACAGTTTTCCCTTAACACCAGTCAAACTAACAACTGTTGGCGCAAAATTAGGTGAAAGCCCTTCAATATGTCTACGGAATTGGAAAATATTATCCCCCTAAATCTGTAACAACAGTTTTTAAAGCAGGGAAAATTCCGTACCTTTGCCGACTTCATAAAAAATCATGCCGTAACATGAAATTATCTCAATTTAAGTTCGATTTACCCCTTAACCTTATTGCGCAGCACCCGACCAAGAAAAGAGAAGACAGCCGATTGATGGTTGTTGATCGTAAAAGTGGTCACATGGAAAACAGACATTTCCGTGATATCCTGGAGTACTACGACGACAAAGACGTATTTGTAGTGAACAATACCAAAGTGTTCCCTGCACGTATGTATGGCCGCAAAGAAAAAACCGGCGCCAAGATCGAAGTATTCTTACTGCGTGAACTCAACAAACCCAACCGTCTGTGGGATGTGATCGTTGATCCCGCAAGAAAGATTCGTGTGGGCAACAAATTGTATTTCGGCGACAACGAAGAACTGGTTGCTGAAGTGATCGACAACACCACCAGCCGTGGACGTACCATCCGTTTCCTGTGGGATGATGATGACGAAAGCTTCAAGAAAATGTTGGAGTTTTTAGGCGAAACCCCTCTTCCGAAATATATCAAGCGTAAGCCTGATGAAGAAGATAAGGAACGCTACCAGACTGTATATGCTAAGCATGAAGGCGCTGTTGCTGCCCCTACTGCAGGTTTGCATTTCAGTAAAGAGCTGATCAAGCGTTGCGAAATTCTGGGCATTCGTTTTGCAGAAGTAACATTACATACCGGATTGGGAACCTTCCGTCCGATTGAAGTGGAAGATCTCAGCAAACACAAAATGGATGCTGAATATTATGCCATTTCAGAGGAAGCATGTAAGATCGTGAATAAAGCAAAAGAAGGCGGACATCGCATCTGCTCTATCGGCACCACAACCATGCGTGCAATGGAGAGTAGCTTCACTGCTCAGAAATTGTTGAAACCAAGTGAAGGCTGGACCAATCACTTCATTCACCCTCCCTACAATTTCAATGTTGCAGATAGTCTGGTGACCAATTTCCATTTACCAAAAACCAGTCTGCTGATTATGACCTGTGCATTTGCCGGTTATGATTTGGCGATGGAAGCTTATAAAAAAGCGATAAAAGATAAGTATCGATTCTTTAGTTATGGTGATGCATTGTTAATCATCTAACATCCTATACTTTCAAAGAGAAAGCCATCCGCCTGAGACGGATGGCTTTTTTCATTTAACAACCAACAACTCCCATATACCCTAATAAGAAGTTGTTTAACTGAATCTTGAACTCGCCTAAAACTAACAAACATTAGTTGTAACCCTTGTATAAAACTGCAACTTTTTTTCTAAAAACGCAAATAAACGCAAATAAATTTTAAAAATTGGGGATAAATCAGCAAGAAAATTCTACAAACTGCTAGTTTTTGCCTCTATCAGTCGTTTAAGTTGGTCTAAATTCTTCTCCATCATAGGCCCCAGGATCTTATCATTCATAATAGAACCCAGTCTTTCCCATGGCAACCAACCGATGGATTGTTCAAATTGCCACTGTACAATGGTGATTCCCTGCTGCGGTTGATAAATGACACGCATGGTACTGATTTGAGGCTTACCCTTTGCCGTTATCCAGGTGCTGATAACGGTGCTATCATTTTTTTCTGCGATGGTTACTTCACTTTTACCGATCTGTGCAGTGACAGAAGATTGAATATGGACGGATGGATCATTCATGCCTTCTACCCAATTTGGCCATTGGCGGATATCTTCTAGCTGAGTTCTTACTGAATCAATAGGGGCATTGATATTAACAGCTCGCGATACCAATACTTTGGAAGGAAGCAAAGTTCCCATGAGGGTAGCCAACAAAAACAAGATCACCAGACTAATCAACCCTAATTTGAGCAGTTTCATATTATTCCCATTTAAAGGTCTTAAAAGCAACAGCATACACCACAATGGTCCAGGCTCCCAATATCATTAACTCTTGTCCACAAGCCGCCAACCCGGCTCCTTCAAATGCGATATTACGCATGGCGTTATTGAAATGAGTCAATGGCAATATTTTACAAAGTGGCTGTAACCAGGAAGGAAAGGCATCGATCGAAAAAAAAGTTCCTGCCAATAAAAACTGTGGAAGTGTAATCAGATTGGCAAATGGCGGAATACTACTTTCATTTTTTGCCAAACTACTTACAATAAATCCAAATCCCATAAAAAGTATCAGCGCCACAAAACTCAGCAACATAATCGTCAAAAAGGTTTCCATACCATTGACGAGTGTGAATTTAAAAGCAAAATGTCCCACCCCAATAATGATCACTGCTGTCATCATTTGAAAGATAACCCTGCTCAACGCTTCTCCTAAAACAATATAAGGTCTTCTGATAGGCGTGGCATAAAAACGCTTCAATACCAACTGTTGACGCAAATTGAAAAACAAAAAAGCTACCCCAAATACACCTGCACTCAATAAAGAAAAACCTAACTGTCCGGGTAAAATAAAATCAATCGTACGATAAACCCGACCCGGAATCTTTTC
>JAGXQZ010000022.1 GCA_018336015.1 Algoriphagus sp.
GCTTTCTTACGACCCAGGTTGTTGATTTTGTCTCCGTGACGCATGACTTGTTGTTTTTATACCCTACACCGTGTCAGGAATTGTAGAGTGTGATGAATAGCTTTGAGTTACAAGCTTCACGCCGCACGCTACAAGAAAATATCTATATGTTGCGTGTTGCGTGCAGCTTGAAGCTTGCAGCTTAATTGTCTAAATTATCCAAACCCAATTTATTCAAATCCATTCCGAAGCTCAGTCCACGCTCAGTTAATACCTGCTCGATTTCAGAGAGGGATTTCTGACCGAAGTTTCTGAATTTCATCAGGTCTTCCTGCTCGTATTGAACCAGTTCACTCAAGCTGTTGATCTTAGCGGCTTTCAAACAGTTGAAAGCACGTACAGAAAGATCCAGATCTTCAAGTGGCGTCTTCAATACTTTACGCAGTTGTAATACATGCTCATCTACCACATCTTCTTTCTTGTCTTCTTTGTTATCGAAAGTGATGTTTTCATCGGTAATGATCATCAGGTGCTGAATCAGGATTCGAGAAGCCTGTTTCACAGCATCTTCAGGATGAATAGTACCATCGGTAGCTACTTCGAGGATCAGTTTTTCGTAATCAGTACGCTGTTCTACACGATAGTTCTCAATACCGTATTTTACGTTCTTGATAGGCGTGTGAATAGAGTCGATTGCAATATATCCAAAAGGAGCATCTTTCACTTTGTTCTCTTCAGCAGGAATATAACCACGACCACGAGAGATCGTTAATTCGATATCCATTTTAGCAGAAGAATCCATGGTGCAAATCACTAATTCAGGATTCATCACCTGGAAATGTTGAGAAACCTCACCCAACATACCGGCAGTAAATTCTGTACGGTTCTTGATAGAGAGGCTGATTCTTTCATTGGCTACATCATGCTCAACATGCTTTTTGAAACGTACCTGCTTCAAGTTCAGGATGATTTCGGTAACATCTTCTGTTACACCCTTCATGGTAGCAAATTCGTGGTCTACACCCTCGATTTTAATACCTACGATCGCATATCCTTCCAAAGAACTTAATAATACACGGCGAAGTGCATTACCAATGGTCAGACCGTAGCCTGGCTCTAATGGACGGAATTCAAATTGACCTTCAAAATCAGTTGCTTTTTGTAAAACGATTTTGTCTGGTTTCTGGAAGCTTAATATGGCCATATTAAAACTTGATTTTTTACTTGATGGTGGCGGAACCCATTATTGGTTTCCGAATATTGATAAGTCAGTAGTGAATAGTGAGTAGTGAGTAAAAAATACTCACTGCTCACTACTGCCTACTCACTATTTAGAATACAATTCTACGATCAGTTGCTCCTTGATATTTTCAGGAACATTCTCACGCTCAGGGTAAGTAATAAAAGTACCCTTCTTCTCTGCTTCGTTCCAGTCTAACCAGCTGAACTTAGGGTTCTTACCGCGGGTTTTGCTAACGATCGATGAATTATCAGCGCTCTTTGGTTTGTAAGCAATGATATCACCCGGCTTACACTGGTAAGAAGGAACGTTCATGGTTTCACCATTCACAGTAATGTGCTTATGATTTACCAACTGACGTGCTTCAGGACGGCTGGCAGTTAAACCCAGACGGAAAACAGTATTATCCAAACGTGCTTCCAGGAGTTTGATCAGGTTTTCACCGGTAACACCTTTCAGACGAGCTGCTTCTTCAAATGTTTTACGGAACTGACGCTCTAATACACCATATGTGTATTTAGCTTTTTGTTTTTCTCTCAGCTGAAGAGCATATTCACCCAAGCTTTTACGCTTACGTGCTGCACCATGTTGACCCGGAGGGTTGCTGTTTTTACCTAACCACTTCGCATTACCGAGGATCGGCTCACCGAAGATTCTTGAAATTTTGGTCTTTGGACCAGTGTAACGTGCCATTGTGTTTTATTTTTTCGATTTTTTAATGACGATCCGGTATCCTAAAAATCTAAAATCAATACCGAACCCTATGTAAGTTTGATTTGATGATCTTTGATTTTTTGATTGATATGAAAACAAATCAAAAAATCAAAGATCAAGAATTCAAAGATTAAACTCTTCTCTGCTTAGGAGGTCTGCAACCATTATGTGGTAGTGGGGTTACGTCTTTGATAGAAGTAACTTCGATACCTGATTGTGAAATAGAACGGATAGCTCCTTCACGACCGGCACCCGGACCTTTTACAAATACATCAACTCTTTTCAATCCCGCTTCCAATGCTACTTTAGCAGCATCAGCAGCAGCCATTTGAGCTGCGTATGGAGTATTCTTTTTAGAGCCTTTGAAGCCCATTTTACCGGCACTGCTCCAACTAATCACCTGTCCGGTTTTGTTGGTAAAGCTGATAATGATGTTGTTGAATGTAGCTGAGATACGAACTTCACCTGCAGCATCAACTTTTACAACTCTTTTCTTGGCAGCAGCTTTTGCACTGTTCTGCGCTTTTTGTGGTTTTGCCATGTTCTTTTTTTGAGGTAGTCGTCCCGATTATTCGGGATTGTTATTTAATGAAAATTCCGCCGAAGGCGGAAACCGGTACACTCTCCTTTCCGCCTGAGGCGGATTATCCAAGCTGTAACGGATTTTTATAATAAAGTCTGCCGAAAGGAATTCCATCCGGCAGACTCATTAATTATTTCTTAGGTGCCTTCTTTTTACCGGCAACTGTCTTACGCTTACCTTTTCTGGTACGGCTGTTTGTTTTGGTACGCTGACCACGAACAGGCAATCCTTTACGGTGACGCAATCCACGGTAGCAAGCGATATCCAATAAACGCTTGATATTCATAGACACTTCACTACGCAGTGCACCTTCAACCTTGAACTCATTGTTAATGATGTTACGGATAGCAGTTTGCTCATCATCATTCCATTCATTCACTTTCTTATCGAAATCAATGTTTGCTTTTGATAAGATATACTGAGCGGTTGAACGACCAATACCGAATATATAGGTCAGACCAATTTCGCCTCTTTTGTTCTTTGGTAAGTCAATACCGGCAATACGAGCCATATTCTGATTTTAATTTTAAACTTAATTACGATCTGTCAACTATAAACAGTTAACAGACATGAATTATCCCTGACGCTGCTTATAGCGGGGATTTTTCTTGTTGATCACGTACAATTTGCCCTTCCTCTTCACGATCTTGCAATCTGCACTACGCTTTTTGATCGAAGCTCTGACTTTCATTGCTTTATTATTTATCGCTTTACTGCTTCCGGCTTCCAGCTCATGCCGTCAGCGTTCTGCAAATGATTTACTTATACCTGAAAATAATTCTTCCCCTGCTCAAATCGTATGGACTCATCTCTACTCCCACTTTATCACCAGGCAGAATTCTGATGTAATGCATCCTCATTTTACCTGAGATGGTGGCCAGAATTTCATGACCATTTTCTAACTTAACACGGAACATAGCATTGCTCAGTGCTTCCAGAATTACTCCATCTTGTTTAATCAACGGTTGTTTCGACATACTATTTTTGGGGCTGCAAAGATATTAGATTGCAATGGAAATATGAAAAT
This sequence comes from Algoriphagus sp., assembly GCA_018336015.1. GTDB lineage: Bacteria > Bacteroidota > Bacteroidia > Cytophagales > Cyclobacteriaceae > Algoriphagus > Algoriphagus aquatilis. Next base: position 3,544 of record JAGXQZ010000022.1, read on the forward strand.
TTCGGGGAAAAAATTCCCATTTTTGTGGAAAATAGGGTAAAATAATGACCCTGAACCCCTTATAAAGGCAAATATACGCTATCTGAACAG
>JAGXQZ010000023.1 GCA_018336015.1 Algoriphagus sp.
GACAAGACCTCAAACGTGACCTCAGTAGATGCAGCGGGAGATGTGATTACTTACACGTTGACAGTAACGAATACGGGCAATGTGACTTTGAGCAATGTGACGGTGGTAGATCCGTTGACTGGGTTGAACCAGACTGTGGGCACGTTGGCACCTGGAGCTAGCCAGTCGGTAACTACGACATACGCTGTAATCCAGTCTGATGTAGACAGCGGCCAGATTACGAATGTGGCTTCCGTGAGTGGCCAGGGCCCTGATCAGACGACAGTGTCGGCGCAGGATGATGCGGTTGTTACGGCGATACAGAATCCATCGATCGATGTTGAGATTACCGATAATGAAGCGGATATCGATGAGGAAGGAGAGGAGATTGACTATACGATCACGGTAACGAATACGGGCAATGTGACCCTGACCAACGTGACGGTAGTTGATAGCAAAACCGGTACGGTGGTGAATGTGGGTACGTTGGCACCAGGAGAGAGCAAGCAGGTAGAGACGGTGTATACGGTAACCCAGGAAGATGTTGACCGGGGCAGTGTGAGCAATGAGGCTACTGCGACGGGTGAGAGTCCGAATGAAGGGGATGACAATCCTACGGATATCGATGAGGTGACTACACCGATTGCGCAGCTGCCATCGATCGTGATCGAGAAGAAGTCAGACAAGACGGAGATTTTCGGAGCGGGCGAGGTAGTGACCTATACGCTGACAGTGACCAATACGGGTAATGTGACTTTGAGCGGTGTAACCGTGAAAGATCCATTGACAGGATTGGTTGAGACGGTAGGCGTACTTGCTCCGGGCGCTACGGCAAGCTTTGAGACCGAGTATGTGGTGACCCTTGACGACATGGCGGAAGGCAGTGTGACCAACGTGGCGACGGTAGAGGCGACCACACCGGATGAGAAGAAGGTGAACGATACAGATACAGTGACAGTAGGAGCGGGATCCAACGAGATCATTGCCAATGACGATGCGTTCGGGGATTACTTCTCAAGATACGGAGGCCCAATTGGCAACATTCTGGACAATGACAGACTGAACGGAGTCCGTCCGGATGCGGAAGACGTGGATTTTGAATTCACCGAATTGGACGGCATCATCGGTTTGTTGATTGACGAGAGCGGGGAGTTGAGTCTGATACCGGGAGTGAATGAGGTGAGAGCGTACAGTCTGGAATACATCCTGAGAGAGACGGTGAATCCGGGCAACAGCGACAATGCGTTGGTATTCTTCAGGATTTTGAACAACGATGCGGACCTGTCGATCAGTAAGGTGGCCTTGTCCCAGGAAGTGTTTGAGGGGGATGTGTTCGAGTATGAGTTGGTGGTAAGGAATGTGGGCAGGACAGATGCTACAGAAGTGGTGGTGTTGGATAATCTTCCGAGCGGAGTGACTTACCTGAGCCATTCGGTGGCGGCTAACACGAGCGGTTCTCAGGTAGCGGTGACAGTAAGCGGCGGCAGTGTCCGTTTTGCGATACCGTTCATGGGTCCTGGCAGTTCGGTGACGATGCGAATCCGGGTGAAGGCAGGTGCTGCAGGCAGCGTGACTAACACAGCTGTGGTAAGCTCTTCCGAGGATGACATCAACGCGTCCGACAACACGGCAACGGCACAGTCACAGATTAAGCCGTTCAGAATACCGAATGTGATTACACCAAACGGTGACGGCAAGAATGATAAGTTTGAGATCCAGGGCTTGGGCAAGTATGCGAGCAACAGCATCGTGATCTTTAACAGGTACGGAGACCACGTCTTTGAGCGTGCGAACTACGGCAACGACTGGGATGCTCCCGGTCAGGTAGCGGGTACTTACTTCTATGTTCTCCGGGTGACGGATGCCGGCGGAGTGAGTACAGAGTTCAAAGGATGGATCCAAATTATCAAAGACTAAGTAGCAGACAGGCATTGAGCAAGGCTCGGGAAAATGGCAAGAACATACATCCTGAGCCCTGCGAGATTCCCCGCTCTGACAAGCCAAGTCTGACCGTTAAACATCAAAATACAAACAGATGAAAAGGACTTTTAAATCGATAGGAATTCTTTCAGTGCTGGCCTTTTTGGTCACAGGAGGAGTTTTTGGGCAGCAGTTGCCGCAGTTCAGCCAGTACATATTCAACGGGCTGCACGTGAATCCGGGTTATGCGGGCTACAAGGGAGAGCCGTATATCCAGAGTACCTACCGCAGCCAGTGGGTGAGTTTTCCGGGAGCACCGGAGACGTTCACGGTGACGGCGGACCTGAGTGCAAACGAAGGGACGATGGGCTTCGGGGTATCGCTGATGAGTGACCAGCTGGGTCCGGCCCGTACGACTACCGGGATGCTGACCTATGCATACCGCATTCAGACAGGAAGAAAGAGCTTTTTGGGTATGGGAGCGAGCGTGGGACTGTCGGAGTACATGATGGACGGAGACCTGCTGGACCCGAACGATCCGAACGATCCGGAGATACCGGGAGGCAGGATCAACATGTTTACCCCGAACTTGAACAGCGGTTTGTTTTTTCACAGCGACAAGTTTTATGCGGGTTTCAGTGTGTACAACATGATCGGCAGGAAGGCTTTGGAGCGAGAAGACATTGCGTTGGCCTACCATGATTTTCACTATTACCTGACAGCGGGAGCGATGCTGAAGGTATCGGACAACATCGGCTTCAAGCCGAGCTTTTTGATCCGTCAGGTGAAGGGTGCCCCGACCAACTACGACATCAACGGGATGTTTCTGTTTTTTGACAGGCTGTGGGTTGGGGGATCTTACCGTTCGAACATGAAGCTTTGGACCGAAGTTGATTCCAATCTTACAAACCGGAATGCGGTTGCGGCGATCATCGAAGTGTTTGCCACAGACAGACTCCGGTTGGGCTATGCTTATGACCAGAGCCTGAACGTGCTTCAGGACTACCGTCACAACTCGCACGAGTTGTCCCTGGGCTTTTATATGATACCGCGTACCGCCAAGATTAAAAACCAAAGATGGTTCTGATTATGAAAAAGACATTGACACTTGTTGGAATAGCCGCATTGTTTACACTGGGGATTACAGTGGAAACACAGGCACAGAAATCCAGGGTTCGGTATGCGGACGAGCAGATGGGTTTGATGAATTACACCGACGCATTGGCCATATACAAAGCTGCCTATGCCAAGAAGCCGAACTACGAGACGGCCAGGAAAACAGCTCAGGCATACGATCAAATCAAGGATTACAGCGAATCGTATTCGTGGTGGAAAACGGTGTCGGGCTATGAACAGGCCAGTGCCGATGACTATACCCAGCTGCTTAGAATCGGAATACTTTCTGACAATTTTGAGGATGCAAACGCGGTGATCAGAGCGAAGGGACTTTCAGCGGACAGTCTTGGGGTATCTCCGGTGACAGTCGGCAAAAGCGCCCGTAATCTGAAGCTGAGTGCTGTTGAAGGGATCAATTCCACGGAGTCGGACTTTTCGATGGTAGAGGATGCTCAGGGGAACAGGTATTTTGTATCGGACAGAGGGGGCAGCTTTACCAAAGAAATGCCGGGGATAAGAATTGACGGAAGGAACAAGATTTTCAGTCAGGAATCGAGCGGTCAGACAGGCAGGGGATATTTTTCGGTCTACAGGCAGGCCAAGGGAGGAGAAATCACCAAGGTGATCTCGCAGGTTCCGGGCTCGTTGAGTTTTTCGGATCCGAGCTATGCAGCCAAGGACAACCTGTTGTTTTATTCGGTTGCCCGTTCGATCACCAAGGTGAAGAAAAACAGGAATATCACGGTTCAGCCTGAGATCTACTACAGCAAAGTGGGGGCCGATGGTAGCCTGGAAGGCTTTACTGCGGTTCCGTTCAACGATTCGTTGGGCTATGCGGTGATGCATCCGTTTGTGGATGAGGAGACGCGGAGACTGTACTTCAGTTCGGATATGCCGGGCGGCATGGGTGGCTATGACCTGTACTATTCGGAATACGATGCGAACATGGTATTCGGCACACCGGTCAACCTTGGTCCTGGAGTGAACACCGATGGCAATGAAACCCATCCGTTCAGAAAGGGGAATAAGTTCTACTTTTCATCGACCGGCCACAAAGGCATGGGAGGCATGGATATCTTCGAGGCAGGCTATACGGCGGCATCGATCACCAATGCGGTAAACATGGGCACGCCGATCAACTCGGTTGCGGATGATTTTGCCTACAGAGAAGACAAAGACAGGACGGTGTATCTTTCTTCCAACAGGAAGGGAGGCATGGGACTGGATGACATTTACATGGCCAAGGAGATGTACAAGCAGTTTTTGGCCAGAGTACTGGATTGCAACGGTGAGGTGATTACCCAGAGCTATCTGGCCACCTTCCGTGACAAGACCCAGGGGATCATGGTACCGACGGCAAGAAACGGCAAGGGGGAGTTGACCGCCCAGCTGGAGCCGGAGAGCGACTTTGGGATCAGTATATCCAAGCCGGGCTACTTTACCTTGACCGACGAAAACATCAGCACGAAAGGCTTTGCGGGAGATACGATCAAGCGGGAGTATGTGCTCAAGCCGATCCCGTATCAGCTTCCGGTGCATGTGGACATTGTGTACTACGATCTGGACAAGTTTGTGATCCGCAAGGATGCGATGCCGGCGCTGGACAAGCTGGCCGAGCTGATGCAGAAGTACAGCTTCCTGGACCTGTTGGTGGCCAGCCATACGGACTCCAGAGCGAGTGACGAATACAACATCAAGCTGTCCAACAACAGAGCGAAGGCTGTTACGGAGTATCTGGGCGGAAAAGGCATCAGTTCGGACCGGGTGAGACTGGAGTGGTTTGGAGAGAGCCAGCTGGTCAATGACTGCGGCAACGGCAAACCGTGCAACGAGGTGAACCATCAGCTGAACAGAAGATCGGAGTTGGTGTTGGAGGCGTTTCCGGATCCTACCAAGCAGTATGAGATACCACAGGAGCTGAAGGACATGGACTTCTGTGAGCCGGAGGACATCTTTGAGAAGATTCAGGGAGAGATCAACGACATCCCGACGATCTACTTTGACTTTGACAAGTCGATGCTCAGATCGGTACACAAGCAGGAGCTGGAGCGCACGGCGGTGATGCTGAAGCGCATGCCGAACCTGATGCTGTACATCGAGGGTCATACGGACCAGCGTGGTGATGAGGAGTATAACAAGAAGCTGTCCGAGCGCAGAGCGCAGTCGGTGAAGGACTACCTGAAGAACAGAGGGATTGAGGACAACAGACTGGAGTCCCAGTGGTATGGCAAGACCCGTCCGATCCATGACTGCAACACGGTGACCTGTACTGAAGCGATGCATCAGTTGAACAGAAGGACCGAGCTGAGAGTGGGCAAGTCCACCTTCGGCTATACCGGAAGACAGAAAAAAGTGGATACGATGTAAAATCATTCCTTCCCTTAAAAGGGGAAATAGATCTTAAGCAAAAACGCCTCAGAGGAAACTTCCTCTGAGGCGTTTTCTTTTTTTCATAATCAAAAAGAGCATTTTAAATAAAAAAAAATGCATTACATATCATTGTTTCGGCAATTGTTTTAATGTGAAAAACAAAAAAATGTATTTTTAAAGCATAAAAATAGGCCTGAATTACAATGATAAATTTTTCATTTCAAATTTATCCCTAAAAAATCACAGATCTCGAAAGATCTTAAGTTATAGAGTAAGCCCATTTCACAACAAAAAATCCTGAGAAAAAAGTCAACTCAATCTCTTATGGATTCCTGAATTTTAAAATTTTAAGAATATGAAATATAGATTTTATCCACAGATAATTGAGAAAATCGACTTAGGAGAATTTCTCAAAGGGATAGGTTTTCCTGTTTGGATCCTACTGATGTTTCTATATCTGGTGGGCACTGTAGCGGTCAATGCTCAAGTTGTTCCAGTTACCAATCCAGTTGGAGGTTTTGAAATTGATGGAAATTTGATTTCGAATTCACCAACTAATGGTGCAGGGGACTGGATTAACGGCCTTTCAGGATCTGGAGGTGGATTTTTGTTTTTAAACGATGGGACTCCTATTAGTAAAGTAAGAACGTTCAGAGCAATAGATCCTTATAGACCTACAGAAGACAACGTATTTACTGGAGGAGGAAAGTTTAACGATAATCCCTCAACTTCTTGGAGATGGAAATTTACGCCATCCTCTGGTGTTCAGGGTAAATCTGAAATCAACAATGCCTATGTTCATTTTGCAGAAACAGAAGGCAGGGATCAATGGATTATTGTGGGTTCGGATCGTTTGGAAACTAATGGGACAAGTTATATCGATTTTGAATTTTTGCAGGCATCAATTGGCCTAAATGGCACAACAGGTAATAACCTTACCTTTTCTTCAAGTGGTCCTCACAATGGTAGAACAGTTGGCGATTTTTTAATCTCTGTGGAATATTCTAATGGTGGTGGGAGACCTAAAGTTGTTTTTTACAGATGGGAACTTATTTCTGGAACTTTAGGTACTCCAGGAGCTAGTTATGATTATGTTTTAAAAAATGATCCGGGTCCAATTGCCTTTGCCGAAACCAACCGATTTGGATCTGTAGAAAACCCCATGGGGGCCTTTGGGACACTCGCCTACAATCAATTCCAATATGTGGAAGCTGCGGTAAATGTCACTAAATTTTTTTCAGGGATTGGCAATCCTTGTGAGGGTATGACAGTTGGAACTGTATTTATCAAAACAAAATCGTCCGATTCCCCTACAGCGGCTTTGGAAGATTTTGTAGCTCCAATTTCTCTCCGCATGGTTCTTGGTAATGCTACCATTTCCTATGATTCTTCTTTGTTCTGTACTGATTCTGCTCCTGTTAATCAGGAAGGGATTAGCGGTGGTACATATTCTTATAAAAATGTAATTAATGGTCAGCCATCAAATCAAAGTCCTGTTGGGTTGGTACTTAATGCCAATTCGGGAGAAATTAATCCGAATCTATCATCACCTGGTACCTATCAGATTATATATTCTTTTAACACTGAAGGTTGTCCCAAAACCGCAGTAACAGTTGTAACCATACCTGATAGGGCGCCTGCGCCAACGGTGGTAGATCGGGAGGTTTGTCAATTTTCAGGTATTCAAAATTACAGTGTATCTGTACCTTCAGGGTTTAATATTGTTTATTATTCTGATATTTCAGGAAATCAAGTCATTAATGGTATTCCTTCTGTTAATACAGATAGTGCAGATCTTGGAGTCTACACCGTTTATGTTAAAGTAACAAGGGAAGGATATTGCGAGGGTGGAATTTTTCCTGTTTCAATTTCTATAACTAGGCCTCCGCATGCGGGCGGCAACGGAACGTTGACAGTGTGCGAAGGCACTACCCCAACAGAAGCGCAGTTGTTTGCATCGTTGACCGGCACTCCTGATGCAGGAGGTGTCTGGAGCAATGTGGGCAATGTGTATACTTATACTGTAGCGGCTACCTCGCCATGTACAGTGGCAGCGACCGCAACGGTAACGGTAACGATCCAGGCTGGCCCAGATGCGGGCGGCAACGGAACGTTGACAG
>JAGXQZ010000024.1 GCA_018336015.1 Algoriphagus sp.
AATTGCTTGCCCTTGATGGCCTCGTCTTGGGTGCCGTCCGAATTGATCGACTCGACCGGCACCACCGTTGCGCTATTCATGCGCGGGGCCAACAGATGACGGGCGACCGTGGATTTACCAACATTGCCCGAGAAATTGATAACGGCGACTTTCATTTGCTTTTCTCCTGTTTAATAAGGCGACTTGCCAAAGAGTTTTTCGGTTTTGCTTCATCACCGAGAAACCTGTCTGCGAGCTTTTCCCGTTTCTGCTTCTTGTCCAGTCCTGCCAGGTCCTCGGCGGGGCTGGACTCGCCAGCTTCCGGCGCTGCCGGCGGGGCGGGTGACACTTCCGGCGCTGCACTGGCCGGGGCCGTGTTCGCGCCTGGCATCGAGGCCGGGGCAGGGGCGGGGGTGGAACCGTCCCGGCTCTTGATGAACTTCCTGACCGCTTCCTGCGAAACCTTCAAGCCGTTTGCTTCAAGCCACTGGCACACCTGCCAGTTGGCGTAGCCCTTGGCCTTCAGCTCGAAGATTTGCGCCTGGAAGGGTTCGAGCCGCGAGCGTTTCGCCCGTGGCTGTTGCCGCTTCTCAAACTCTTCTATGTCCATTTCATGGCCCTTGTGTTGAACCGCAGGCATCTTAGCCGCTTTCAACCGTCATCACAACCAAAAACAACCGTATGCCAAGCATCATACATGCAAAAACAACCGTGAGCAACCGTTAGCAACGCGAAAACAACGTGCAGACAACCATAAGGCAACCGCCGTGCAACCAACGCACAACCAAAACCCACCGCAGCGGCTACGATGTGGCACAATCTAGGCACGTCGGATATGTTTACATCCCGCTACGCGGCATGCAACCATATCCCGTGCCCAAAGGGTCCCCCTTTGGAAACCCGGCGCTGACGCGCCAGCGTGCGGCCCCACCGAGAGCCGCGCCACCTACGGAGGCCAGAGCATGACCAACAAGAGCAAGGGCGAAGGCGAGAAGCTAACCAGGCCGGTTAGCTTCCGGCTGACCGCCGCCGACCATGCCGCCTATCTGGCGAAGGTCGAGGCGTCGGGCCTCAAGCCGTCCGAGTTCTTCCGCGAGTGCGTCTTGCAGAACCGGACGCAGATCGTCGCCCGACCGAAGGCCAGCCCGGAGCGTGGCCGCCTGCTGTACCTGTTCAACAAGGCCAGCAACAACATCAACCAGCTTGCCCACCGGGCCAACGCCGACCACCTGGCCGGGGTTATCTCGGAGGACACCTATACCCGCATCCTGGCCGATCTTCACGGCCTGGCGCATTACATGAAAGCGGCCATCAAAGATGCTGGTTAGGATCACTGGCGGCAGCGAGGGCATAGCCGAATACCTGGCGAACGGTCAAAAGGCCGACCGTGAATTTACCCGTGACGAATTAGACGAGCGGGTAATTCTGGACGGGGATTTAGAGCTGACCGATACGATTATCAAAGGCATGGAAAAGGAGGGCGAGCGGTATTTGCATATAACGCTTGCCTTCAAGGAGGATGCCTTAGACCCCGAAGTAATGCGCGGGCTTGTGAGCGACTTCAAGCAATTTGCAATGAGCGCCTACGATGCCGACGAATTCAACTTTTACGCCGAGGCGCATTTACCGAAACTCAAGAGCTACACCAACCGGCAAACCGGGGAATTGGTGGAGCGCAAGCCGCACATTCACATTGTCATCCCGGAGCAAAATCTATTAAGCGGGCAGAACCTCAACCCGTTTGGTCGGGTAGAGCAGCAAACGAAATTCCTTGAAGCCTTCCAGGAACACGCGAACGCCAAATATGGGCTTGCCAGTCCGAAGGATAACCGGCGAACGGAATTCACCAGCGAAAGCGAGATTATCAGCCGCTACAAGGGTGATCTATTCCAGGGCAGCGCCAAGGAATTGAAAGAGCGCATCTTGTCGGATGTTCTCGACCGGAAAATATCGGATTACGACGGCTTCAAAGCCCTGCTGACCGAGTACGGGGCCGCCCGCAGCCGCAACGCTGGCAAGGCCACCGAATACCAGAACGTGAAGCCCGCCGACCAGGCCAAGGGGATAAACCTAAAGGACTACGTTTTCAGCCGGGAATTCATCGAGAAGCCCGAGGCCGAGAAGCGCCGCCACCTGGCCGACGAAGGCCGCAGGCAGTACGAGAGCCAGCAACCCGCGCGCAAGACCGCTCCCGAGCTGGCCGCCACCTTGAAGGAGTGGCACGAGGTACGCGCCAAGGAACTGAAATACATCAACAGCGGCAACCGCAAGTTGTACGCCGCCTATCGCAGCGCCGACCGCGAGGGCAAGCGCGCGATGCTGGACGAGCGGGCCGCGACCTTCTACACCAAGCACCGCAAGGAAACCGACCATGACCGAACCGACGAGCAGCGCCGAGATTTTCGCGGGCGCGAAAATGCAGCCGACCGAGGAACCGACAGCCGCCGAACTGTTGCCCATATTGCTGACAATCTCCGAGCAGCAGGCCGCAATATCGAATCAACTGGCCGAGCTGTTGGAGACGCTGAACAAGCCCGCCGAAACCTCGCTGATCGACGAGCTAGCCGCGCTGTTGCAGCCCTTGGCCGACGACTTGGCCGCGATCAAAGCGAAGATCGACAAGTAAGCCGGGCAGCGCCGCAGCCGCGCGACCGGCGAGCAGCCGACAGCGTGACCGGCCAGCTACTGGCCGAGGCGCGCGAGCGCAAGACCGAAGGGAAGGCCGCCCACCTGGCCGAGTTCGCGCAGATCAAGCGCGAGCTTGACGCCCGCCGCCTACTGGCGCACCTGTCCAAGACGCACGGCGTCATCCCTGAAAAGTACGAAGTCACCCAGGGCAAGGACGGCGGCGACCGCATCAAGGCCGGTTCCCGCAATCTCAACGTGTCCGACTTCCTCACCCAAGAAATGCGCCTTTCGTTCAGCGAGGCCGCGCCGATCTTGCGCCAGGTCTATGCCGCGCAGCAGGGCCGCGAGCTGGCCGAGGCCCGGCCATCGCCGCGCCGGGAGTTGTGGCAAGCCTTCCGCCAGGCGCAGCCCGAGCAGGCCAAGCAGAAGGCCGCCGAATGGGAGGCGCAACGCCAGAGCGAGCGCGAGCGCCGCGCCGCGATCCGCGACGACTACCAGGGCGAGCGCCGCGCCTTGCAGGCCGACCGCAGCAAGCCCGCCGCCGAGCGCAAAGCCGCCTTGTCCATCGCCCGCATGGAGCGCGTCACCAAGGACATGGCCTTGCGTGAGGCCATCCGCGAGGAACGGCAGCAACTCAAAGAGAAGCACGGCCAGCCCTACCAAGAGCGTTACCGCGCCTTCCTGGCCGAACGTGCGAACAAGGGCGATGAAACGGCCTTGGCCGAGCTGCGCCGCCAACGCGACGCCAGCCCGGCACCGACCGCCGAGGCCAACACCATCGAGGGCAGCAGCAAGCGCAAGCGCGACAGCGACCAGGCCGCACAACTGGCTCGCAACCTGGCCTATTCCGTCGACCGGGCCGGGAATGTCACCTACTACGCCGACCAGGCCAAGCGCCGGGCGCTGGTGATCGACTCGGGCCAGCGTGTGACCGTGGCCGCCGTCAAAGACAGCCAGGCCGTGGAGGCGGGCTTGCGCCTGGCCGTCCAGAAATTCGGACCGGGCTTGAAGATCGAGGGCAGCGAGGAATTCAAGCGGCAAGTCATCGACGCCGCGCTAAAAACCGGCTTGCGTGTCGAGTTCGACAGCAAGGCCATGAACGACGAATTGCAACGCCGCCGCGCCGAACGCGACGAGCTGCAAGCCCGCGGCAAAGCCTTCATTGCCAGCGAGCGCGAGAAGGCCGAGCAGGCGAAGGCACCCAAGGAACCCGCGACACCGGCACCGGAGAAGACCCGCGAGCCGGAGCGCGCACCGCAACCCGAACCCGCGCGCAAGCCGCGCGGCTACGAACGATAGGAGGTAGCAACCATGCAAGACGACACCGACCACCAGGCCGCGCCGGGCGACGAGGCCAAGCGCGCGTTTTCGCAAGCCGTGGAGCGGATCAACGCTGACATTCTGGCCGCCGGCGGACTGCACCCGAAATGGACGCAGGAGGAAGCCATAGCCTACGAGTGCGCCCGCGAGTGCATCACCCACTTGAAGGCGATCTATACCGGCGAGCTGTACCACGACAACCCAACGCCCGAGCGCCGGGCCGAGATCAAGGCCGAGCAAAGCCGCCTGGCCGCCGAGCTGCGCGGCCTGCATGTCCATGACCATGCCGAGATTGCCCGCATCCGCCGCGACTACGGCCAACGCATCCGCGAGCGCATGGCCCAGGCCAAGCGCAGCGCCGAGGATTAACCGAAAGAAGGAGAAAGAAAAATGGATGGATTGATGATCCTGGCGCCGTTCCTTGTGGTCTGGCTGACTCACCTGCTGTTGTCCGAAGTGTCGCGCACGCTGGCCGATATTGTTGTCATCATCATGATTGCCGGGCCGGTCGTGTGGAGTCTCAACGAGCTGCGCAAGGCCGGGCGCGATTGCTTCGCAGGCGAGAACCTCGGCTGGACGCTGCGCCACCTTGTGGGCATCTTGCCCGCTGGCCTGGCTATCTACTGGTTCAACACCGACCACAAATTGCTAGGCGTCCTCGCGCTGCTGGTCTATGGCCTGTTCGCGCAAGGCATTTGGCTTTACACGATGGCCGCCGTCACCAGGTTGAGGCCGCTGGCCCGGTAGCGTTGCTGCTCGAAACTGCGATCGCGGATTTCGCCCAGCCGGTTGAAGAACACGGCGCGGGCCAGCGCGTTGCGGGCTTCGCCCTTGTTCAGCCCGGCATGCACGCGGCGGCGCAGCTCGACGCTTTGCAGCCAGTCCAGAATGAACAGCGTGCGCTCGATGCGCCCCAGCTCGCGCAGGGCCACGGCCAGGCCGTTCTGGCGCGGGTAGCTGCCGAGCTTCCTGAGCATCAGCGAAGCCGTCACAGTACCCTGCTTTATCGAAGTGGCCAGCCGCAGGATTTCGTCCCAATGGGCACGGACGTTCTTGATGTTGAGCGTGCCGCCGATCATGGGCTTCAGTGCCTCAAAGGCAGCATCGCCCTTCGGGATGTAGAGCTTGGTGTCGCCCAGGTCGCGGATGCGCGGCGCGAAGCGAAAGCCCAGCAGGTGCATCAGCGCGAAGACGTGATCGGTGAAGCCCGCCGTATCAGTGTAGTGCTCCTCGATGCGCAGGTCGGATTCGTGGTACAGCAGGCCGTCGAGCACGTAGGTCGAGTCGCGCACACCGACGTTGACGACCTTGGTGTGGAACGGTGCGTACTGGTCGGAGATGTGGGTGTAGAACGTCCGCCCTGGACTGCTGCCGTATTTCGGGTTGATGTGGCCGGTACTCTCGGCCTTGCTGCCGGTGCGGAAGTTCTGGCCGTCTGACGACGAGGTGGTGCCGTCGCCCCAATGCTCGGCGAAGGGGTGACGGAACTGCGCGTTGACCAGCTCGGCCAGCGCCGCCCCGTAGGTTTCGTCGCGGATGTGCCAGGCTTGCAACCAGGCCAGCTTGGCGTAGGTCGTTCCGGGGCAGGATTCCGCCATCTTGGTCAGGCCGAGGTTGATTGCGTCGGCCAGGATCGTGCTCAGCAGCAGGTTCTTGTCCTTGGCCAGATCGCCCGACTTGAGGTGGGTGAAGTGACGGGTAAAGCCCGTCCATTGGTCCACCTCCAAGAGCAGTTCGGTGATCTTGACGTGCGGCAGGATCATCGCCGTCTGGTCGATCAGCGCCTGCGCGGTGTCGGGCACGGCCGCATCGAGCGGCGTGATCTTTAGACCCGACTCCGTGATGATGGCGTCCGGCAGTTCGTTGGCCAGCGCGATGCGGTTGACCGTGGCGAGCTGCGTTTCCAACAGTGTCAGCCTGTCACGCAGGTACTGATCGCAGTCGGTGGCCACGGCCAGCGGCAATTCGCTGGCCTGCTTGAGGCTGACGAATTTCGCGGGCGGCACCAGGTAGTCCTCGAAGTCCTTGAACTGGCGCGAGCCTTGTACCCAGATGTCGCCGGAGCGCAGCGCGTTCTTCAGCTCCGACAGCGCGCACAACTCGTAGTAGCGCCGGTCGATGCCGGTGTCGGTCATCACCAGCTTCTGCCAGCGCGGCTTGATGAAGTCGGTCGGCGCATCGGCGGGCACCTTGCGGGCGTTGTCGCGGTTCATGCCGCGCAGCACCTCGATGGCGTCGAGCATATCCTTGGCGGCAGGCGCGGCTCGCAGCTTGAGCACGTCGAGGAATTCCGGCGCGTAGCGGCGCAGCGTGGCGTGGTGCTCGCCGATGCGGTGCAGGAAATCGAAGTCCTCGGGCTGCGCGAGCCGCTGCGCCTCGGTGACGCTCTCCGTGAAGGCGTCCCACGACATGACCGCCTCGATGGCGGCGAACGGATCGCTGCCCGCCTGTTTGGCCTCGATCAGCGCCCGGCCGATGCGGCCGAACAGGCGCACCTTGGCGTTGATCGCCTTGCCGGATGCCTGAAACTGCTGTTGATGCTTGTTCTTGGCGGCGTTGAAAAGCTTGCCCAGGATGCGATCGTGCAGGTCGATGATTTCGTCGGTGACGGTGGCCATGCCCTCGATGGCGAGCGCTACCAAGGTGGCGTAGCGGCGCTGCGGCTCGAACTTGGCGAGGTCGGCGGGCGTCATCTGGGCGCCCTCGCGAGCGATCTTCAGCAAGCGGTTCTGGTGTACCAGGCGCTCAATACCGGAAGGCAGATCGAGCGCCTGCCATGCCTTGAGGCGTCCGATGTGTTCAAGCATGTGCCGCGAGTTCGGCTTGGCCGGTGACTGGCGCAGCCAGGCCAGCCAGGTCGCCTTGCCGTTCTCGCGGCGCTTGAGCAGATCGTCGAGGCGGCGGCGATGCGCGTCCGACAGCGGTTCGGCCAAGGCGTCGTAGATGCGCCGGTTGGCGCGGGTGATCGCCTCGGCGCAGACGCGCTCGATCACATCGAGTGTCGGCAAGATGATGTGTTGGTGCCGCAGGGAGTCGAGGACACTGCCGGCCAGCACGATGCCCTTGTCGGTCTGCAAGGCCAGTGCGGTCGTGGCATGAACAGCCTGGCGATAGTGCCCCAAGCCGAACGGCTCCATGTCCAGGTACGCCCGCAGTTCGAGCAGGTGTTCGCGCCGGGTCTCCTCCCGTTCGGAATATTGCGGCCAACATGCCGGATCGAGTCGCAGGTGCCGTTCGATCCATTGCAGCAGGGGCCTCGGCACCTCAGCGTCCGGTAACAGGCCCTGACCGGGGAAGCGCAGCAAACACAACTGCACCGCGACACCCAGGCGGTTGGCCTCACCGCGCCGCTGGCGGATCAGTGACAGGTCGGATTCGCTGAAGGTGTAGTGTCGGATGAGTTCGTCTTGTGTATCGGGCAACGCCAGCAAGCTTTCGCGCTCGGCAGCGGACAGGATCGAACGGCGAGGCATGGTCAGGTTTCTCGCATGTACTGGTAAAGCGTTTCGCGGCTGATGCCGAACTCGCGGGCGAGCTTGGCTTTCTGCTCGCCCGCCGCGATGCGCCGTTTCAGTTCCTCGATCTTTTCGCTGTTCAGAGACTTCTTGCGCCCCCGATAGGCTCCGCGCTGCTTGGCGAGCGCGATCCCTTCGCGCTGCCGCTCGCGGATGAGCGCCCGCTCGAACTCGGCGAACGCGCCCATCACCGACAGCATGAGGTTCGCCATCGGCGAGTCCTCACCGGTGAAGGTCAGACTCTCCTTGACGAATTCGATGCGCACGCCGCGCTGGGTGAGCTTTTGCACCAGGCGGCGCAGATCATCGAGGTTGCGCGCCAGGCGGTCCATGCTGTGCACCACCACGGTGTCGCCCTCGCGCACGAAGGCGAGCAGCCGTTCCAGCTCAGGACGCTGGGTGTCCTTGCCCGACGCCTTATCAGTGAACAGCCGGTCCACCGAAACCTGCTCGAGCTGGCGTTCCGGGTTCTGGTCGAAGCTGCTGACGCGGACGTAGCCGATGCGCTGACCGTTCAAGGTGTACTCCTGAGGACAATGTGTCAGGAAGAAATTTATGACCCTTGGTGGCGTGTGTCAATCAATTCGGAAAGCAAGTCTATCCTGACGCTTTCGCGTCGGCTGGTCTGACGCCAGGTTAGGGTATGCTTCAAATTGACACAAAGGAGCGAAATACAGACATGCAAGACATCCGGGAAATATTCGAGAGGCACCAAGTCGGCATTTACTTCGCGGCCGTTGTGTTGGCTGCGCTTGTCGCTTTGCTCGTACCCGGCACGGCAGCGCTTGAGGGTGGCGTCAACCCGGCGGTTGCACTCATGCTGTTCGTGACATTCCTGCAAGTGCCCCTGGCCGACCTTGGCCGGGCCTTCAGTCGCGGCCGGTTCCTTGCCGCACTGCTCATTACCAATTTCATCGTAACGCCGCTCTTGGTGGCCGTATTGGTGCAATTCCTGCCATCGGACCCTATGGTGAGGCTTGGCGTGCTGCTGGTGTTGCTGACGCCTTGCATTGACTACGTGGTTACGTTCTCGCACCTCGGTCGTGCCGATGCGCGGCTGCTACTGGCGGCAACCCCTGCGCTCCTGGTTGTGCAAATGCTGCTGCTGCCGGTCTATCTCGGCCTGCTTCTCGGGAACGATGCCGCAACCCTCGTGCAGCCCGGCCCGTTCGTTCATGCCTTCGTCTGGTTGATCGCGGTTCCACTCGCCCTTGCTGGGCTTGTGCAACTATGGGCGGCTCGAAGCCTGGCCGGTGAAAAGACCTCAGCGGCACTTGGTCTATTGCCGGTACCAGCGACCGCCCTTGTCCTATTCGTCGTCGTCGCGGCCGTGGTGCCGCGGCTCGGCTCCGCGACCGATGCGGCCTTGGGTGTGATTCCCTTCTATATCGCCTTTGCTGTGATCGCCCCCCTGATCGGATGGAGCATCAGCCGGCTGTTCCGCCTTGATGCCCCCGCCGGCCGAGCCATCGCTTTCAGCGCAGGCACTCGAAATTCCCTTGTCGTGTTGCCGCTTGCTCTCGCTGTACCTGGGGCCATACCCGTATTGCCTGCCATCGTCGTTACGCAAACTCTTGTCGAGTTGCTCAGCGAGTTGGTCTATGTCCGCTTCCTCGCGAGACTCGGCGGTATTGATCCTGTTGCTTCGCAAACCTCCTCGTAGCCGAGCGTGGCAAATCTAGGGCCGCTACGACCGGCTTAGCGTACGATTTTTCCGTTTCGTGAGCTGACCCCACATCGGACGCAATGGGTGCGTCAAGTCATCGCAATCGGAACCACACGGTTGCCTCACCCCGCCCGGGGAGGGCAACCACGGCCACAAACTTCATGCCGGGGATGATCTTGAAGTGGCCTTGCACCTCGAATTTCTCCACGGCGGGCAATAGCGCGGTTTCGATCCTTTCCTTACCCGACAGCAAAGTGACTCTTGCGGCGCCTCCGGTGACGGCAACGCTCTTCCCATGATCGCGAAGGTAGAGTTGCAGCAGGGTTCACGTAGCCACGAGTTCATAGTCCACTTCATTGACTTCGGCCACCATGCCGCCATGTCGGGGCACATGGCCCTTGTCATGGTCATGCCCGCCTGCGGCGAAGACGCTGAAGGACACCAGGACGATCACCGTTGCAATGACAGAAGCGTGTTTCATGCGACCTCCATGACGAAGTAGAGAACCGCGGGTGGATCGGGTCTATCGGGCGAAAGCGCAGCGGTTCGTACCCTTCCGCCCCACACAGGATCAATGGGCGGGAGCGAATGTCTCCGCGGGTGGCGCCATTCGCCTCTCGCGTCCATGGGCGATGCGATACAGCGCCGGCAGCACGAGCAGCGTCAGTGCGGTAGACGACAGGATGCCGCCGATGACCACAGTGGCCAGCGGCCGCTGCACTTCGGCACCGGTACCGACCGCGATCGCCATGGGAACGAACCCGAGCGATGCGACCAGCGCCGTCATCAGCACAGGACGCAATCGCGTCAGCGCGCCCTCCCGGATCGCGTCATCGAGATCGAAGCCGTCATCGCGCAGACTCCGGATGTACGAGATCATCACCAGGCCGTTGAGCACGGCCACGCCCGACAGCGCGATGAAGCCGACACCGGCGGAGATCGACAGCGGGATATCGCGCAACCACAGCGCCAGGATGCCGCCGGTCAGCGCGAAGGGGACGCCGGTAAAGACCAGCAGCCCGTCCTTGACATTGCCAAACATCATGAAGAGCAACGTTAGGACAAGCAGCAACGCGACCGGCACGACGATCTGAAGCCGTTTGGCGGCCGACTGCAACTGCTCGAAGGTGCCGCCCCAGGTCGTCCAGTACCCTGTGGGCACCTGCACCGCCGTGGCGATCTTCGTTTCCGCCTCGGCGACGAAGGAACCAATGTCGCGCCCGCGCACGTTGGCGGTCACCACAACCCGACGTTTGCCGTTTTCGCGGCTGATCTGGTTGGGGCCGGGCGCAGACTCGATGCGTGCGACATCGCCCAGCCGGACGAAGCCACGCGCGCCGTTCTCGCCGGCGGGCACGCGGATTGGCAGACGGCGGATCGCCTCGAGGTCACCGCGAATCGCATCGGGCAACCGGACCAGGATGTCGAAGCGCCGGTCGCCCTCGAACACCGCCCCGGCCTCCTGCCCGCCGAGCGCAGCCGAGACGCTGTCCTGGACGTCGGCGACGTTCAGGCCGAGCCGGGCAATCTGATTCCGGTCGATCCGGACCGTCAGCATGGGCAGGCCAGTGGTCTGCTCCACCTTCACGTCGGCAGCACCCGGAACCCCCTCGAGCACGGCGGCAATGCGTTCTGCCGTCTCGTTCATGGTGTCCATGTCGTCACCGAAGACCTTCACCGCCACGTCGCTGCGAACGCCCGAGATCAACTCGTTGAATCGCATCTGAATCGGTTGCGTAAACTCGTAGTTGTTGCCCGGTATCTGACCGACCGCACGCTGCATCGCCGCGACCAGCTCACTCTTGGACTTCTGCGGGTCCGGCCACTGGTCCCGCGGCTTGAGCATCACGAAGTTGTCGGCGACATTGGGTGGCATCGGGTCGGTTGCGATCTCGGCCGTACCAATCTTGGCGAACACGTTGTCGACTTCGGGGAAGGCCTTGACCGTGCGCTCCAGTTGCACCTGCATGTCGATCGATTGGCTCAGGCTCGTGCCCGGAATGCGCAACGCATGAAGCGCGACGTCGCCCTCATCGAGGCTCGGGATGAATTCGCTGCCCATGCGGGTCGCCAGTAGCCCTGACAGCACGATGCTGACGCAGGCGATCGTCAGAACCAACGGCTTGCGCGCCATGACCCAGTCGAACGCCGGGGCGTAGCCGCGCTTGGCGATCGCCATGAGCCGATTTTCGGTCTCGCTGACCTTGCCGGACAGAAAGAGCGCAACCGCTGCGGGTACGAAGGTGACCGACAGAATCATCGCGCCCAGCAATGCGGTCACGACGGTAAAGGCCATCGGGTGGAACATCTTGCCTTCGACCCCGGTCAGGGCAAAGATCGGCAGGTACACCACCATGATGATGAGCTGGCCGAAGAGCAGCGCCCGCCGCGATTCCTTCGACGCCACGAAGACTTCGTGAAACCGCTCGTTGCGCGTCATCGGCCGGTCGAGCGCAGCCTGCGCGTGGGCGAGGCGGCGCACACAGTTCTCGACGATCACCACGGCCCCATCGATGATGATGCCGAAGTCCAGGGCGCCCAGGCTCATCAGGTTGGCGCTGACCCGGTTCGTCACCATGCCGGTGAAGGTGAATAGCATCGCCAGCGGGATCACCATCGCGGTGATGAGCGCCGCACGGATGTTGCCGAGAAACAGGAACAGGATGGCAATGACCAGCAGAGCGCCCTCGGTCAGGTTCTTCTTGACCGTGTCGATGGCCTTTTCGACCAGGATGGTGCGGTCATAGACCGTCTTGGCGACGATGCCCTCGGGCAAGGTCTTGTTGATTGCCTGCAGGCGTGCGTCGACCGCCTTCGACACGTCGCGGCTGTTCTCACCGATGAGCATGAACACCGTGCCCAGCACCACTTCGCGGCCATTCTCGGTCGCGGCACCGGTGCGCAGCTCCTTGCCCAGGCCCACTTCAGCCACATCGCGGATGCGTATCGGGACCCCTTGGGCGTGGCCGACGACGATATTGGCGATATCGTCGATGCCGGCGACCTGTCCCGGTGCGCGGATCAGATACTGCTCGCCCCGACGCTCGATATAACCTGCCCCCACGTTGGCGTTGTTGCGCTCGAGCGCCGTGACCAGATCGCTGATGGCCAGCCCGTAGGACACCATGCGCTCGGGCAGGGGTGCCACCTGAAACTCCTTTGCATAGCCGCCGATCGTGTTGATCTCGGTGACCCCTGGGACGGTGCGCAATTGCGGCTTGATGATCCAGTCTTGAATCTCGCGCAGATCCATCGGTGTGTACGCGCTTCCGTTGGGTTTTTTCGCGCCCTCGGTCGCCTCGACCGTCCACATGTAGATTTCGCCCAGCCCGGTGGCGATGGGGCCGAGCGCCGGGGCGAGGCCGGCCGGCAGTTTGCTGCGGGCCTCCTGGATGCGCTCGTTCACCAGTTGCCGGGCAAAGTAGATGTCCGTGCCGTCCTTGAACACGACGGTGACCTGGGACAGGCCATAGCGCGACAGGGAACGGGTCTGCTCGAGATTGGGCAAACCGGCCATCGTGGTTTCGATCGGAAAGGTCACGCGCTGTTCGGACTCCAGCGGGGAGTAGCCGGGTGCTTCGGTGTTGATCTGGACCTGGACGTTGGTGATGTCGGGCACCGCGTCGATGGGCAGACGCTGATAGTTGTAGATTCCGACGCCGACCATGCCGAGCACGGCGAGCAGCACGAGCCATCGTTGATCGATGGCGAAGCGGATGATGCGTTCGAACACGAGCCTCTCCTCAAAGCGCCGCGGCGTCGCGTTCGCCGGTGCGAATACGGACCGCGGTGACGAGTTCGACGACACCGACCATCCCGTCGCCCGGTTGCCCCGTGCGTGCCGCCGCCGCGACCGCGTCGACGATGGCGGACGCGTCATCGTCCTGGCACAGGATCAGCAGCACGAGCACATCGTGGGCGTGGGGATTCCATTCGTCGGCGACGAACCGGTGGTCCGGCCCATGCCCGCGGGGATGGCCTTTCGCGCCGAATACGGTGAAGCCGGGGCAATGCGGGAGCGTTTCGAGCGCCGTCTCGACGGCGTCGAGGCGGTGGGGGCGAATCATGGCAGTGATCTGTTTCATGTCGGGGGCTCCCGGTCAGTGGTCGTGGCTGGCGCCGGCCTTGCCGAGCTCCGCCTTGATGACATAGCTGTTCTTCGCCGCGTAGCGCTCGCCCGCCTGCAGGCCTGCCAGCACCTCCACGTGTCGGCCGTCGCTGCGACCCAGTTCGAGCGGGCGCGCTTCGAAGGCGTCGCCGTAGCGGCCGAACACCACCTTCCAGTCGCGCAGATCCTGGACGGCGTCCACCGCGACCGCGACCGGCACCTTCGTTTCCGCGGCGACGACGGTGACGGACACCGGCAATCCCGGTCGCCAGACACCGGAGGGGTTCTGCACCACGATGCGGGCGATGCCGGTACGGGACTGCTCGCCGATCAGCGGGCTGATGAAGGTGACCCTGCCCGGCGCCGACGCGTCGAAGGCGCTGGCGCGGATCGTTACCGTCTGGCCTGCGGCGAGCGCACCCAGATCCTGCGCGGACACCGGCGCCTCCACCCATACCGACGACAGGTCCGAGACGGTGAAGACCGCGGCGTCCTCCTTGACCGCTTCGCCGACCGACAGGCGTTTGTCGGTCACGACCCCGTCGATCGGGGAGCGAAGCTCATAGCGCGTGAGTGCGCCGCCGCCCGAAGCAACGCTGCCCAGTGTGGCGAGCTTCTGTTGTGCGCTCTGTACGGCAATCTCGCCTTCCTGCATGACGGTGCGCGCCTGCAGCATGTCCTGCTCGGGCGAGATCTTCTCCTGCCACAACGTCCTTTCACGCTCGTAGGTGGTCCGCGCGAGTGCGAGACGACGCTGCGCGGCCAACAATTCGGTACGCTGGTCGGCGAGCAATTGACTGCTCAGCACGGCGAGCACCTGTCCCTTGCGCACACGTTCGCCTGCGCTGACCGCCACCGACTCCACCAGGCCGGCCAGCCGCGGGACGACCTGCACGGTACGATCACTGTTGTAGCGCACCTCTCCCAGTAACTCGAGCGCTGTTCCGATCGTGGCCGGCCCCGCTTCGGCGAGCTCGATTCCGGCGCCCTGGAGCTGTGCATCGGTCATGGTGACGCGGGCCTCGACCTGTTCGTAGCCGAGCTGGTAGCGTTTTCCTTCGTAGTCCGCCTGTACCTTGACCGCAAAGGAGTGCGGCTCGGCCACGACCGCATCGCCCTTGAGGTAGTCACCTTCCTTGATGAAGCTGAAACGTTGCGGCGACTGCCCCAACCGCTCGAGGACAAGCTGGATCTGGCTCTGCGCGACATCGAGCGGCTTGCCATCCCAGTACGTGTAGAGCCGGAATTGAGGTTCCGCCCCGGTTTCGAAGATCGTCACCTCGATGCCGTAGCGGCCATCGGTGAGCAGCTTGCCGCCGTGTGGACCTTTGGCCGGTTCGGCGGCGGCCTCGTGGTGCTCTTCATCGGCATGCGAGGCATCGTCGGCGTGGTCGGTCGACTTGGCCTGACCGTGATGCTCCTCCTCGGCGTGCCCGGGCGCCTCCGGATGGGCGGCATGCCCATGTTCGTCAGTGACGGACTTGTTGCCATCGGTCGCAAGAATCGCTGCACCCAACGCGAGCCCGACGACAAGCACCGCGACGATCGCCCAGGGTGTGTTCTTCGGTTTGGTTTCTGCCATTTCACTCTCCAGTGCGCCGGACCGTTGCCGACGCGAGCGGGGTTTCGGTTGATTCGTCAAGGCCGAGCAGCCGGTCGAGGTCCGCGCGGGCGCGGTGGGTATCGGCCAGTGTGCGCAGGTACTGGCTGCGGGCCTGCAGCAGCGTGCGCTGCGCATCGAGCGCTTCGAGGAAGCTGAATTTCCCCAGCTCGAAGCCCTTCGCCGCCGCGTCGTAGGCACTTTGGGCGCCGGGCAGCACCTGCTCGGCGAAGAGCTGGGCTTCCTGGCGTAGCGACGCCAGGCGCGCACGGGTCTCCCGCGCTTCGGCCGACACCTGCAACTGGCTGGCGGAGAGTCCTTCCCGAGCCTTCTCCTCGCGCTTGAGCGCCTCGAGCAGGTTGCCCCGATTCGTATCGAAGATCGGCAGCGGGACGGACAGGCCGACGATGGCCTGGTTGCGCCCCAACTCTTCAGACCGCTTCGCCCCCAGGCTGACGGTGATGTCCGGGATTCGGCGCGCCTTCTCGAGTTCCGTCAGCGCCTGCCGTCGGTCGATCTCCAGTCGGGCGCGGCGCAGGGCCGGCGCGTTGTCGAGCGAGCGCTCGAGATCGGCCATCGACGGGACCGCGGGCAACGCATCGAGCTGGGCGTCCAGCCTCCACGACAGGCCGCCGGGCTCGCCGAGCAAGGCCGCCAGCCGCGCCTGCGCACCGACCCACTCACTGCGCGCCTGACTCAGTTCGACCTGTACGCCCGCTTGCGCAACGTGGGCCTTGGTCTCCTCGATGGGCGCCACCTTGCCGGCCTTGACGCGCTGGCCGGCGGCCCGGCTTGCCCGCTGGGCAAGCTCCATGGCCTGCTCGGCCAGGCGCACGCGCTCCTGTGCGGTCAGCGCGTCGTAATACGCGGAGGTGACGGACGCGCGGATCGCGAGTCGCCTTGCCGTGAGTTCCTCGGCGGCGATGTCGTGGCCGCGCTCGGCCGCCAGCATGCGCGCCGCGCGTTTGCCGCCCAGCTCGATCGTCTGGTTGAGCTGGAGCGTCGTCGTCCGCGTCTGACGCTGGGTGTCCTCAAGCAGGTAGGCGATTTCGGGGTTGGGGCGGCTGTGCGCTTGCTGGCTCGCGCCGGCCATCGCCTCCACCTCGAGCCGCGATGCGGCCAGTTCCGGGTTCTGCGCGTGG
>JAGXQZ010000025.1 GCA_018336015.1 Algoriphagus sp.
CTGACATCTGTCAAAAACGCTTCTTGCAAAACCTCCTGAGCTCCGACCACATCTCCGGAGATTTGGCATTGGTTGAGCTTCTCCCTGTTCACCAAGAGTGCTTTGGCATAAGCCTGAGAAATGGCTTCTAGCGCCTGAATCAGGTCCTCAAGTGGGTCTTTGGTGTTGTGACTCGCATCGATCATCCAAGAAATGGAATCCCAAGCTTGCGCCCCTTCGGCCGAGCCGCCGATCAGTTCGCAAAAGATCAAAAACAACTGGTATGGCTTCACACTACCAGTACTTAAGTCATCATCGCCGTATTTGCTGTCGTTGAAGTGGAAGCCGGCGAGCAGATTCTGATGCATGAGAGTCGCCACTATCTGCTCAATATTAGTATTGGGTAAGTGATGACCCAAATCTACCAGCACCTTAGCTCGATCTCCCAACTGTCGGCAGATCAGCGCCGAAGTCCCCCAATCCGGAATGACTGTGTGGTAAAAATTCGGTTCGTAAGGCTTGTATTCTAACAGCAACTTCCAGTCTGCCGGCATACCCCCATATATCTCTTTCAGCGAATCTGTAGTCCATTGCAACGCTTTTCGGATATGGGCCTGCCCCGGAAAGTTACTTCCATCTGCCAGCCACACGGTCAATCCTTTGCTTCCCAAGCTTTTGCCTATCTCAATCACCTGAAGGTTATGCTCCACTGCTTGAGCACGGACGGCTGCATCCGAATTGCTGAGCGAACCCATCTTATACGAAAGCGGCTGCCCGTAATCCTGAAAGGTATTGCTATTCATCGCGTCAAAGCCAATCCCGAGACTAGCTGCTTTTTGCTTTACTGCTTGAGCATCTTGGGGGATATCCCAAGGAATATGGAGTGATACGGCATCCGTTCGCTTGGTCAGCTTGGCTAAAAGCCCAATATCCTCCAGCTTTTCTTCCAAATTTCTGGGTTCGCCCCCGATCGAAAACCTCCCAAAACGGGTTCCTCCAGCTCCAAGCGCCCAACTCGGCACTGCAATCTGAAATGAAGAAATCCAGGAGACTAGCTCAGCTGGATTTATTCCTTTTGCGTCAAGCTGTTCGGAAAGCAAGGAAAATGATCGTGCGTGAAAGTCGGTATTCATAGGGTAAAGAAATGAGGTATTATTGGAAAATTAGATCCCGGCCAGAAATCATTGAAAATTGGTCATTGAATTTGATAATTGATCATTGAATTCGGTCAATTTTCTTCCGTCTTCGGTCTTCTGTCTTCCTTCTTATTGATCCAAAAAGGCGCAGTCACCATCCAAGCCAGCATCCCGATTCCCATCCAAAGCTTCATGGTGTCAAGGTCCATATTGCCTAGAAAGAAAAGCACAGGAGGAACAATTGACAACATTAATCCGATCACAGAAGCAATTTTCAACACACTTTTCATTTGGCAAGTGATTTAGTCAATGGGTATTTCATTTTAGATAAGGTTACAAAAATGGCTACGGCTACAAACCAGCCTGGGAGACCTAGAAAGAAAATTTCAACTCCGTAAAACAGATTTAGACCAAGACAAAAGCCTAAGGTAAGCACCCAACTGAGCAAGGCTGGCAAGTTAAAATTTGACTTGGTGCTTAAAGCAGCTTCTGACCGAAAGCCCATTTTTTTCGCGAAGTAGAAATCCGCAAAAATGACGGCTCCCATCGGCATCAGCAGCAATCCATACAGTGCTACAAAATCCAGCAACTTCATGACCAATGCCGGAAAGCACGCCGCCAAACTCGTGATTCCGCCTACGATGGCGGTAATTTTCCAAGTGGGGACATTCGGGAAAATACCCTGTAGTGCCAATCCGGCTCGGTAAATCGTCGGATTGGCAGTAGTCCAGCCTGCGATAATCACACAAACCGCACCCGCAATCCCCAAGGTCTGATAGGCAATCTGCCCGGGTGCGAATTCTTGGGAACCAGTATTTGCCTGAAGAAAAACAGCATAGAGAATACCTGAAGCTATCCAAGCTACAAAGTGGCCCAAATACACACCTGTAAATACAGCAAAACCCGAAGTCCAAGACTTGGCATACCTTAAAATAGTCAAGTCTGACATGCCAATGTGCATGGCCATGTTGCAAAACCAAGAAAAGAAGATGATGTGCCAGATCGTAAACCGAGACATACCGGGAAGAGGTACGCCATTCCAAATCACTTCCTGAGCCACGGAAATCAAACTCTCGACTGAACCTACTCCCAACTGTGCCAAGCCAACAATCCCTGCCGCTATAAAAATCAAAATCATCCAAGGCGACATCACATTGGCAAATTTTGACACCTGATTATATCCTTGAATAGCTACCAACGTAATCACCGCTCCCATCACTAAGACTGTGATAATCCATCCGGGCGTACGGGGCAGCCAATCATTCAGCGTGGGCATTTCCAAATCAAAAGGAATCCCAACTGCGGTAGCAGAAACCGCAATCATCGACCCCGCCAAAAAACAAAACATCAAGGCATTGACCAGATTGTACCAACGTACCAGATTTTTTCCCGCTATCCGCTCCAATTGATAATAGAGCGTCATTCGCTTGGCTGTGGCAATCGGAGCAGTAATCAATCCCCAACTCATCACGGCAAGCAGATTACCCATCAGTAAGCCAAGCACCAAGTCTATAGCTCCTACCCCATGTGCGACAAACAAAGGCCCAATCACAAATTCAGTACCTGCCGTATGCTCACCGGCATACATCCCCAAGAAACTTTTATTTCCCTTCAGTTGGTCATCCGGTATAGGAGTTCGCTCAAACTCATTGGTCTGGGCGACCAGTTTCTTTACTAGTCCGATGCTGCTCATAGAATTTATTTTGGGTTGAATAAACTAAACAAACTGACCTGCCCTATCCTGCCCTGTCAGATGAATTTTTAAAGAGATAACACATATTCTTCTGGGAAAAGTGAATTGGAAAATAGACTTTAGCAGTACTTAGACATTTTGCCAAAAAAACCATTTTGGCAGAAATAAAAAAATCAAACAAAAACCTATTCACTCAAGACACTACAGGATACCGAATGCCATGTTTTAGTTGAAATTCATGGTATAACCAGTAGACCTGCACGTATGAATACACCGATTATGAGTTTTAACTATGTAAGCTACCTCTGGGATGAGGCCAAAGCGGCCACTTTGGAGGGTAATGAAGTCGACCTTTTAATCTATCGCTCCAACATACTCGGAGCAGATCTCAGAATCACCAATTACGGAGGAGGAAATACTTCCTGTAAAACCATTGAGTTGGATCCTCTGACCAAAGAGCCCGTCGAAGTGATGTGGATCAAAGGTTCAGGTGGTGATATCGGCACGATGACACGTTCGGGTTTGGCAGGGCTATACGTGGATAAATTACGGTCTCTAAAAGGAATCTACAGAGGAATTGAGTTTGAAGACGAAATGGTGGAACTGTTCAACCATTGCATTTATGACCTTGCTTCCAAGGCACCGTCTATCGACACGCCACTTCATGGATTTTTACCATTCAAACACATCGACCACCTGCATCCTGATGCAGCGATTGCCATTGCGGCTTCAAAAGACGGAGAACAAATCACCAAAGACCTTTGGAAAGGATCCATCGCTTGGGTTCCGTGGCAGCGTCCAGGTTTTGACTTAGGCTTAAAGCTCAAGGAAGCTTTGGACAGCAATCCAGGAATCAGAGGCATCATGCTCGGCGGCCACGGACTCTTCACCTGGGGAGATACTGCCTATGAATGCTATATGAACAGCCTAGAGGTGATCGAAATGGCTTCTGCCTATTTGGCTGAAAACTATGGCAAGAAAAGACCGGTTTTTGGTGGTGAAAAAGTAAAATCACTAGACTCCCACCAAAGAAAAACTCAGGCTGCCAAACTTGCTCCGATCTTGAGAGGTCTTGCTTCCTCAGAGCGTCGCATGGTGGGCACTTTCAATGATAGTGATACCGTCCTTCAATTCATCAATAGCCATGATTTGGGAAAATTGGCTCCGATGGGCACCTCCTGCCCTGACCATTTCCTTCGGACCAAAATCAGCCCTCTGGTCTTGGACTTGGCATCTGATGCAGATCTGAGCGATGTGAAGGGTTTGAAAGAAAAGATAGGTACCGCCTTCCAAGCCTATCGGGAGATGTATGCCGATTACTATCAAAAGCACAAGCATCACAATAGTCCTGCAATGCGGGACCCCAATCCGGTAGTGATCCTTTGGCCGGGAGTAGGCATGTTCAGCTACGCCAAAGACAAGCAAACTAGCCGTGTTGCTTCCGAATTTTACATCAATGCCATCAATGTGATGCGCGGTGCTGAGGCTGTATCGGAATACGTTTCCCTACCGCTTCAGGAGGCTTTTGACATTGAATATTGGCTACTTGAGGAAGCAAAACTTTCCAGAATGCCAAAAGAAAAACCGCTTTCTAGGAAAATCGCCTTGATCACGGGCAGTGCCGGTGGGATAGGGAAAGGCATTGCGGATAAGTTTGCTCAAGAAGGAGCCTGTGTAGTCCTCACGGATATTGATCAGGAAAGACTCAATGGGGCAGTCGCCGAATTTGAAAAGAAATATGGAAAAGACGCTGTCCTAGGTGCAAGACTGGACGTGACCAATACCGAGAGCCTTGCCGAGGCCATCCAAGCTTCTTGTCTGAAATTCGGCGGAATTGATATCGTGGTCAACAATGCCGGCATCTCCATTTCGCGTGCTTTCGAGGATCATAGCCAAAACGATTGGGATCGCCTAAACGATATCCTGGTGATGGGACAATACCATGTATCCAAAGTGGGAGTTGACCTGATGCGTCAGCAAGGCCTTGGGGGAGATATTGTCAATGTGGTAAGCAAAAATGCACTGGTGGCTGGGCCGAAAAACGTGGCTTACGGTACCGCAAAAGCTGCTCAGCTACACATGTCAAGACTGATGGCTGCCGAACTTGCCGAAGACAAGATCAGGGTAAACGTAGTCAATCCGGACGCTGTGATCGAAAACTCCAACATCTGGGAAGGTGGCTGGGCAGAAAACCGTGCCAAAGCCTATGGCATTGATGTCAAGGATCTTCCTCAGTATTATGCAAACAGAACCCTTCTAAAAGAAAGTGTCAAAGTCAGCGACATCGCTGATGCGGCTTTCGCCTTTGTGGGTGGACTTCTGACCAAATCCACCGGAAATATGCTCAATGTGGATGGCGGCCTGGCGGCAGCTTTCCCTCGGTAAATACCGATACCCTCTATTACCCTTAGCACTATACCCAACAACCCAGTAACCTATGCTTCTTGACAAATCTGAAAAAATCGCCGTGGATTCACGCACGCCGAAGTACCTCCAGGTAGTCAATTTGATCTTGGAGGATATTGAAAAAGGAAAACTGAAAATCGGCGACAGAATACCCTCAATCAATGAGACCAGTTTTGACTTTTTATTATCCCGTGACACCGTAGAGAAAGCCTACAACGAACTACGAGACCGTGGCATCATTTCTTCTGTACGAGGAAAAGGATTCTACATCTCCTCTACCAAAATGGAACACAAGGTGAAAGTCCTGCTGCTTTTCAACAAACTCAGCTCGTACAAAAAACTCATCTACTATTCCATTTTGGACACGCTAGGCCCTCAGGCTACGGTGGATCTGTACATTCATCATTACAACAGAAATCTCCTGGAAGACCTGCTGGAGCAAAACCTCGGAAATTACAATCAGTACGTACTTGCTCCACACTTCTTTGACCAAAGCGGACATCCCGAGACCGCTTATGACCTGATCAAAAGAATTCCAAAGGAAAAACTGCTGATCATCGACCGAGCGGTAAAAGGACATGAAAATGAATTTCCGGGCGTCTATCAAGATTTTGCCAAAGACATTTTCGAGGTGCTGGAATCTGGAATTACGCACCTCAAAAAGTACCAGCGATTGATCTTGGTGTTTCCAAAAGGGGAACTCTATCCGGTGGAAATCATGGACGGATTCAAGCGGTTTTGCTTCTTCCATGATTTCAAAAATCTGATTGTGGATGGAGTTGATGACGACGAGCCGCTGGACGCAGGTGACTGCTACATTGTATTGGCTGAGTCTGACTTGGTCAATCTGGTAAAAAAATCCCGAGAGCAGCTCCTTAAGCTAGGCAGAGAGGTCGGAGTTATTTCCTACAACGATACGCCCCTAAAGGAAATCCTTGCAGAAGGGATTACCACCATTTCGACAGATTTTGAGCACATGGGCAAATCCATCGCTGAGCAAATCCTAGGAATCGAGGACCGAATCCCGATCAAAAATCCGTTCCGGATGACCCTCAGAAAGTCACTTTAACCCAACCCAAAAAGAGAGTCCGGACCAAAAATTCTGACTCTCTTTTCTTATCTATCCCTTTGGTAGTTGCCAGACACAGCCAATACTTTAATTCTCATGTCCAGAATCCCTGTCACCGCCGTATTTGACATCGGTAAAACGAATAAAAAATTCTTCCTCTTTGATGAGGATCTCAAGGAAGTTTTCAATACCTACACGCGTTTTGACCCAATTCCGGATGAGGACGGATTTGACAGTGAGGCAATTCTGCCGCTAAGGGACTGGATGATACAGACATTTCTGGATGCCTTGAATTCTGCCGAGTTTGAAATTAAAAAACTCAATTTCTCAGGCCACGGGGCTTCTTTCGTCCATACTGATGGAAGTGGTGAACCCGTTACTCCTTTATATGATTACCTGAAGCCCTATCCAGAAGAGCTTTTGGAAAAGTTTTACCAGGAAAATGGTGGCAAGATGGCTTTCTGCCAACAAACCTCTTCTCCTCCGCTCGCCATGCTCAATTCAGGCTTGCAGATATATTTTTTGAAACATGCCAAACCTGAGTATTTCAAAAACGTGAAGTACTGCCTTCACCTGCCCCAATACCTAAGCTCGATCTTCACCGGACAGCTGGTCTCTGACTATACCAGTATCGGGTGTCATACGGGACTTTGGGATTTTGAGAAGATGGATTACCATGACTGGGTAAAAAAAGAAGGCATCGAACCGCTACTTCCACCGATTCTTGCCGGCGATACACTCCTAAAGACAAAACCAGAACTCGGATCTATTCCTTGTGGAATCGGCGTCCATGATTCTTCAGGCGCACTTTTACCTTACTTGGAGCAGGAAAAAGAACCTTTTGCCCTCCTCTCTACCGGCACTTGGGCGATCAGCATCAATCCGTTTAATAAAACCCCGCTCTCGGAATCTGAATTGACCAAGGACTGCCTACAATTCCTGAGCATTTCCGGCCAGCCAATCAAAATTTCCCGACTCTTCATCGGGGAAGAACATAAGTATCAAGTCGACGAAATGTATGCCCATTGGAATCTACCTCTTGGCACTTACAAGAAGATGAAGTTTGATCGAGCTGCTTTTGAAAAAGTCGGTTCATCAAGGCAAAAACGAATCGGATTTCATTACCTCAAGCCGCAAGATTATGGGATTGAAAGAACAAGACAAACAGATTGGGCTGGTTTTACTGATTTTGAAGATGCCTACTATACCTTTATCCATGAGCTGACCGATATCCAAGTAGCTTCCCTTCAGCTTGTCCTAGACGGTGCGCCAGTCCAAAGGATTTTTGTAGACGGTGGGTTCAACGCGAATTCTATCTTTTTGGAAATGCTTCGAATCAAGCTGCCTGATCATGAAATTATCCCCAGCGACTTCCCTAATGGTTCTGCTTTAGGCGCAGCCATGCTGGTAAATAAAAAGTCCTGAGTTATCTTACTGCTATGAATTTGAACGCACTTCACGTCGGACTTTTTATTCCTTGTTATGTGGACCAGTTTTACCCCAAAGTGGGGGTTGCTACGTTGGAACTGCTCGAAAAATTTGGCTGTCGGGTCAGCTATCCCTTGGGACAGACCTGCTGTGGACAGCCCATGGCCAATGCGGGCTATGAGCGGGACACCGAGGGCACGGCTAGGCATTTCATCTCGCTCTTTAAGGATTTTGACTACATCGTCGCCCCTTCCGGCAGCTGTGTCTTGCATGTCAAAGAACATTTTCCAAAGCTTCGGGATTTAGAACAGGAGCAACGTGAAATCCACGACAAGATCTTTGAACTCACCGAGTTTTTGACCGATATCCTACAGGTAAAAGACATCAAAGGAAAATTTCCTCACAAAGTCGGCTACCATGCCTCCTGCCACGGGCAGCGGGGATTGCGGCTCGCCTCGAGTTCGGAGATGAACGGCACACCATTCAATAAGGCCAAAGGCCTTTTGGAAAACTTGGATGGACTGGAATGGATGACGCTCAACCGTACGGACGAATGCTGCGGTTTTGGAGGAACCTTTTCTGTCACAGAAGAGGCACTTTCCCTGAGAATGGGAAAAGACCGGCTCGACGACCACGAGCAGCATCAGGTCGAAATCCTCACGGGAGGGGACATGTCTTGCATCATGCATCTCCAAGGAATTGCCAGCAGAGAGGGAAGAAAAGTGAAGTTTATGCATCTGGCAGAAATCCTAAACCAAGCCATCCAATGAGTCATCCACAGGCAGCCACCGAATTTTTAAAAGACCAAGCCAAAGCCAAATGGCACGACGAAACCCTCTGGTTTGTACGTGACAAGCGTGACCGGATCAGCAAGACCCTTCCCGAATGGGAAGATCTCCGCAACTTGGCCTCTCAAATCAAGGAAAATGTGCTTTCTAAGCTGGATAGCTACTTAGAGGAATTTGAAAAAAATGCCGTTCGAAACGGTATGCGGGTACATTGGGCTAAAGACGCCGAAGAACACAATGAGATCGTGCTTTCCATTTTGCAAAAGCAAAAATGTACTGCCATCGTCAAAAGCAAATCCATCCTGACCGAGGAGTGTCACCTCAATCCGTATTTGGAAAAAAATGGAATCGAAGTAGTGGATACCGATTTGGGAGAGCGAATAGTCCAGTTTTTGAATCAGCCCCCCAGCCATATCGTATTGCCTGCCATACACCTGAAAAAAGGGGAAATCTCCGACCTTTTCCATGAAAAACTTCATACAGAAAAAGGCAATGAGGATCCAGCCTACCTGACTCATGCGGCTCGCCTACATCTTAGAGAGAAATTTCTCAAGGCAAAAGTGGCCATTACCGGAGTCAACTTTGCGGTCGCAGAGACGGGTGAATTCGTGGTCTGTACCAACGAAGGCAATGCAGACATGGGAGTTCATTTGGCAGATGTACATATCGCCTGCATGGGAATCGAAAAAATTATCCCAAGAAGAAAAGACCTTGGCGTCTTCCTCCGACTGCTGGCCAGATCTGCCACAGGGCAACCTGTCACCAATTACAACTCGCATTTCAGAAGTCCGGCGACTGGAAAGGAAATCCATGTGATCTTAGTAGACAATGGCCGTACAGCGCAATTGGCCCGTGAAAAATTCAAAAATTCGCTCAAGTGCATTCGATGCGGAGCCTGCATGAACACCTGCCCAATTTACCGTAGAAGCGGTGGATTCAGCTATGGCAGCACCGTGCCGGGACCGATTGGATCGATCCTATCACCGGGATTGGACATGAAAAAATACAGTACACTTCCCTTTGCCTCTACCCTTTGCGGAAGTTGCTCAGATGTGTGCCCGGTAAAAATCAACATCCATGAGCAACTCTACGAATGGAGGCAAGAGATCACCAAAACCCATGGTGAACTGGGAAAAGGCCTGTCTATGAAGCTGGCAAATGGAATTTTCAAAAGTCCGTTGGCTTACAAAATATCCGGTAACCTGATGCGAACCGCCCTAAAGACACTTCCTAAATCCCTGATCTATCATCCGATCAACAGCTGGGGAAAAGGCCGAAATCTACCGGAAACTCCTCAGGAGTCATTTAAAGAATGGTACCAAAAGAACAGAACATGAGCAGTAGGGAATCTATTTTAGGCGCCATTCGGGCCATCACGCAGGAGAAAAAAAACCTGCCTGAGTTACCTTCTTTCGGCATCTCTGAAGAGATAGAAACTGCGTTCAAAAAATCCATCGAAGGCAATAAGGGAGAAATTTTGTCCGAAATTGAGTTTCTGGATTGGCTTTCAAAATCCTCGTGGGCCAACGTATTCTCTGCAGTATCAGCCTATGCTACAGCCTCTACCCTCGAACTTCCTCAGGATCCGCATGAATTGGAAGATTTGAATTTGGCTATTTTGGAGGGGCAATTTGGAGTGGCAGAAAATGGAGCCATTTGGCTGGATGACCGACAGCTACCTCACCGAGCGCTCCCATTTATTACGGAACATTTGGTGATTGTTCTTCGGAAATCAAGACTTTTTCCCACGTTGCATCAAGCCTATGAAAATATCGGGGATGAACACTCAGGATTCGGACTATTTATCGCAGGGCCTTCTAAAACTGCTGATATCGAGCAATCCCTGGTCATCGGTGCCCATGGTGCGAAAAGTCTCCGAGTAGTTATGATCTAGGCAAATCAATCTCCAGAAAGAAGACATTCCAGCCATCCTCGGGATATAAATAGCCAATTTCCCAACCATTTCGAGAAGCAATTTTATGACAAAGGGAAAGTCCAATTCCAGTCCCCTTTTCCCGTAAAGTCCCTTCTGTTTTCCTCGCTTTTAGTTCAAAAAGAAATGCCCTTTCAGACTCAGTGATTGGCTTACCTGGGTTTCTAACTTCCCAACGGAGCCTGGAATTATTCTGGAATACCTTTACTACGATGGAAGAATTTTCGGCAGTAAACTTAATCGCATTGTCCAACAGGTTTTTGAGGATAATCCGAATCTCTTTAAATGCCAAATTAACTACCAGTGGATTCCCCTCAAATTCCAATACCAAGTCTTGGGATTTTTGAGCTGCCTGAAAACGCATTACCTCTACCATCTCTTCGGATAGGACCAGTGAATTTACAGCTAGCACTTCCGAATCTGACCCTTCCATTTCAGTAATCACCCATTCCAGGGTATTATCCAAGACTTTACTCAAATGAAAGCTTTGACGCTTGAGATTGGAAATGATTTGGTTTACCTCTTTTTCATTGATTATTCCTTCCTCTGCCAATTCCAAGGTAAAACTCAAACTAGTAACAGGAGTGCGAAGATCATGAGATAGTAGAGCCAACAGTTGATTTTTTTTATCATTCAAATTTTCCAATCTGGAAAGCGCATTCTCCTTTTCTTTTTGGAGCTCAAGCATGTATGAATTCTGCTTTTGATAACTTTTTATAAACAACAAAATCATTACCAGGGTGAAAAGGCTGGTCCAAGTCATCGTAATAATCTGATCTTGGAAAAAATCGTCTGTGGAATACACATCAAATGTCATTTTATACTTTTCCATCCTTCCGAGAAAAATCAGTACACCATAAACCAAAAAAACCAAGACGATCCACATTCCACTCCATCGGCCTCTCAACATAAAAACTGAAGAAACTACAAAAATAAATAGGGTATATAATGTCCTTCCTCTATGAGCTTCGCTTAAAAAAAAGTTAAGAGAGATAGCCACCAAGCCTATCGAAATCATGAGGAGTAGGATCAGTTGATGATAGCCATATTTTTTCATCACCAAATACCCGATCAAAAAAGGGAAAGCAAACAAGAACTTGACAGAGACATAGAGCAAATTATAGCCCATCAAAAAATCAATAACGCAGAGTGATGGGATCAAAATCGTCAAAATCAAGGCAAAGACTTCCGAAATCCTGTTTTGGAGTTGATTTAAGTCTCCGGATTTATCAAATACTCCAAAATCAAACATTGAATGGGGTGCGGGGTGATTAACTTCGTTAAATCTAGGAATTTGTAGATCCTAATATTTTCTTGAAGTAAAAAATGACAGATTAATGTAAATGAAAAGAAGCCGTCTACTGTGCGCTGACGTTAAAAAAACAAAAGAATATTCCTTACTAATTCAACTCGGTAGGAAGCGCTTTTTCCAGGTAAAACACATTGAACCCATCAGCTGATCTTTCATAGCCCACATTGAATCCAATCTTTTTAGCGATCTGCTTGCATAATCCCAAGCCCAATCCAGTCCCTTTTTCCTTTTGAGTACCCATGGAGCTTTTCACATTAAAGTCAAAAAGTTGATTCTGAACTTCGGCAGAAATCTCTTTTCCGGGGTTTTTCACATTCCATCTAAATGACTTCCCGTCAAATTGAAACTCCAAATAGATGGTAGCCCCTTCGGGAGAAAACTTCACGGCATTATCCAGGTAGTTTCTAAGGATAATCTTCACTTCATCTTTTTGAATAGGCAGGACCAGATCAGTGGTTTCAATAACTTTTTCCAGCTTTTGATGCTTCCTTCCTGCCTGAACTCCCATCAGTTCCTGTGTTTCGGAGGTCAATTCGTACACATTGATCATGACTGGTTCAGGCGAATGATCACCCATTTCAGTAACTACCCAGCCCAAGGTATTGGAAAGTACATGACTCAAATGAACACTTTGCTTTTTGAGTTTATCCAGGATCTGTCCCAACTCTTCTTTGGAAATCAACTCCAAATCAACCAATTGAAGCGTAGAAGCAAGAGATGCAACCGGATTTTTGAGATCATGGGAAAGCAGAGCAATGAGCTGGTTTTTCTTCTCATTCAGTGATTGCAGCTCCCGGAGGTTTCTATCATTGGCTTCCTTTAGCTTAATGAGAGCTTGATTTTGTTTTTGATAATTGATGACTACAATCCGAACACCTATAAAGATGAAAATGGAAGTAATCAAAATGGTAAGCATATTGTCTAAAAATAAATCCTTCAGATCTGCATAGTTTTTCTCCACTACGATCTGCCCGACAGACTCGAGATAAAACACAACCAAATACAAGCCTATACTCAAAGTGAACCAGATCAGGTTTAGAGGCTTTTTGAAAAAAATCGCTACTGCAACGATAAACACATAAAGATTAAAAATAGTCGGCCCTTTAAATCCGTCATTATGCAAGTAATTCATAATGGTAAAGCCAAGAATCAAGGCCAGCATGATATTCATCGCCAGCAGGTACTTGTCATACTTAATGATTAAAATAAAGGAGGCGACGAAGAGCAGGATATAAGCAATTCTAATTTTCAACAACCCTGGGCTCAATCCCATCAAGTAATCCGCCACACCAAAAAAAGTCATCGAGAAAAACGTAAGTCCAACAAAAATTAAGGCAATGCGCCTTTGCAATTGCTCTAGGTTTCCTGGATCTTCTTGACTTTTGAACGGATTTTTCACTTTCCGAATGAATTACTTTATGGAGTGATTTAAATAGGCCTCGAATATACAACTTTCTAAAAGCCCCTCATTTAGTTAATTAAGAACGTTTTAGGAATTTAGAAGTCCAAGAATTTAGACTTCCATAATTCCCTTGAGCAGCAACTTCAAGAGATTAATTCAGATAAATGAGGTGATGCAGAATACGGTCAAGCCTTTGGTGTTTGAATATTGAAATCAAATTCTATTTTTTTCAAGGTAAAAGGTATTAAATCCATCAACTGTGTATTCGTAACCTACTTCGAACCCGATTCGGGAAGCTATCCTTTTGCACAGCCCCAATCCTAGACCCGTACCTTTTTCTTTCTGAGTCCCAACTGAACTTTTCACACTAAAATCAAACAGGTGTCTCTCCTTTTCCAAAGGTATTCTTGCCCCGCTGTTTTTCACATTCCAGCGGTAGGACGATGCTGTGACGATAAATTCAAGGTAAACCGTTGAACCAAGCGAAGAGAATTTGATTGCGTTGTCCAGAAAATTCCTAAGTATGATTTTGACCTCTTTTTCTTCCAAATTCAAGATCAATTCCCTGACATGAATTAATTTTTCTATTCGTTGCTCCTTTCGCTGGGCTTGACTTTCCATCAAATCACCCACCTCGTTGGTGAGTTGGACGACATCTACTGGATGAGATTCGATTTCCTGCTCGCCCATCTCAGTCAGAACCCAACTAAGGGTATTACTGAGCACGTGTGTTAGATTCACACTTTGCTTTTTAAGTCTCACAATGATTCTTTCAAAATCTTCCTGTGAAATCATGTCAAGATCCATCATTTCCAAAGTGGTCGCCAAAGAAGATACGGGGCTTTTCAAATCATGTGATAACAGAGCAATCAGCTGATTTTTTTTCTCATTGATCTGCTTGAGTTCCTTCAGGTTTTTTTCATTTTCCTGCTGCAGCCTGATAAGATCTGAGTTTTGTTTTTGATAATTATTAATCACAAACCGTACTCCAATAAACAAAAACATGGAAGTCATAAAAATGGTCAGACTGTTGTCAAAAAAGAGTTGATCGAGGTTTTGGTAGTTTTTATCGACCGTTATGTATCCTGATATGTCCAGATAAAAAAGGGTAAAGTACAGTCCAATACTGGATATGTGCCAAATCAAATCGTAGGGTCTCTTGAAGAATAAACCTGAAACCATAAAGAAGAGGTAAAAATTAAAGATCGTGGGCCCTTGATAGCCATCACTGAAGAAAAAATTCATCAACAGAAAAGCCAACACCAAAAACATCATCAAGTTGCTGGCTAAAAAGTAAAACTTGTACTTGAAAAACAAAATGGCAGTTCCTGAGAAGAGCGCAATAAAAATCAATCTGATTTTCAAAAACCCGAGATTTACTCCCATCAAGGCATCGACAATTCCGAAAAAAACAATGAAAAAAAGGTTAGCCCAATAAAGATGATGGTAATCTTCAGCTGAAGTTCCTCCAGATTAGCCGGTTTTTTCTTTATTTCTTCAATCAGTCGCATTCATCCTGCAAATAGGCTTTTGAAGATAGGCTATAATTAAGGATGATCGGTTAGTAAATTTTTAGAATCAATTTAACTGCTCTAAAATGTGTATAAAGTGCAGTATTTATGAAAAAATCTGCCTCATTTTGTAAAGAGGAAGACTGAAAAATTTGGACATCAACAAATGATTACCAATTCTCAATTTTTGTTGAAAATTAATGAGTTAAAAAGTTCAAATCAGCTTGTCGAAGTCAGGTGAAAATCCCAACTCCGACAAGCAGAACAACTACTTATACTCTGGTCAGTTTGATCGGATAGGACTTACCTGCATTCCACTGACAGACATAAATATTTTTATCCTGATCAATACATACATCGTGGCAATGCTTAAAGACAGGTTCCTTTTGGACCATAAGTTGAAGTTCCCCATTCCGATATTCAGGCGCAGTTCCTCCAGGATTGGAGACCACTTTATTTGTTTTGTCCAGTATGGTGACAAATCCTGAATTATCGGTTTGCTCCAGGTATCTCAGTCTTGACCAGCAAACTCCGGCATACAACTCATCACCGTGTATTACTGGTCGGCAGACAAATGCTCCCGGAAGAAAAATCGTCTCAAGGTATTTTCCATCCATCGTAAATCTTTTGAATGAATTGTGGCCTCTTGAAGTACAAAGCAAGGTAGCTTCTTTCCCGCCGCGCTGATCAACAGCGATTCCATGAGCTGTACTAAACTGTGCATCTTCTCTGCCGGCACCTCCGAATTTGCGGATAAACTTTCCGTTTTTGTCGTACTGTAAAAAGTATTGGGAGCCATAGCCATCGGCAATGTATAGGTCACCATTTGGAGCAACAGTAGTCTCAGTAGGCACCCAACGCATTTTCTCATCGTAGATTCCTTCCTTGACAGGTGATGCAATTTCTGCAACGACTTTGCCATCCAAGGTGGTTTTGAGCACTTTTCCTCCATTATCCACCACCCATAGGTATTCAGCATCTCCCTCGTCCACGATGGACAATCCATGTGCGGCATTCAGTCCAAGCGTCCAAGTAGTTAATAGTTTTCCCGACTGATCATAGATAATCACGTTGTTTTTCACCTCATCGGTGAGCATGATCATGCGGCCTTTTCGATCCATGACCATTTCGTGACAGTTGACCACCGGCACTTTGGTCGGATCAAGATTGCCCCATGAGGTATCTACTTTGTATCGGAAATCACCATGACCAAGAATTTGATCCTGGGCTGCAAGAAGGGAAAAATCGGGTTTTAGACTCATAGCTAATCCTAGTAAGGAAGTGTTTTGGATAAATTTTCTTCGTGAATGCATGGAAATAAAAGGTATGGTTTCAATTTAGGGAAATTGACCTGAAAGCCTTTCCTGTGGCTGGAAAAATATTTAGCTTAGATGTATCCCAAAATTCCTATACCATGAAATTGAAAATCACTCTTTTCTCCCTACTAGTCATTCTCGGATGGCAAGCCCATGCGCAGGAGATCGCCCTTCAACTTTACTCCCTTCGTAATGAAATGAAGGTAGATCCCATCAAGTACCACCAGCTCATCTCCACTTGGGGAATCTCTGCTCTCGAAGGAGGTGGTGGCTATGGCATGTCAGATACAGCGTATAAAAAATTGCTTGCTGAAAATAACCTACGAGTAGTAGGTGTCGGTGCTGACTACAACAAACTCAAAACTGACCCTGCCTCGATTATTTCAGAAGCCAAGAAGTATGGAGCCAAGTTTGCCACCTGCTATTGGATACCTCATGCAGAAGGTCCAATCAGTTTGGAGGAAATGAAAGCTGCTACCGAACTGTTTAACAAAGCAGGCGAGCAATTTGCCAAAGAAGGAATTACACTGACTTATCATCCACATGGATATGAATTTGCGAACTCAGGCTCCGGTACTCCGATGGATTACATGCTGGCAAATGCCAAGCATTTCCAATTTAATATGGATGTCTTTTGGGTGAAAATGGGCGGTGGAGACCCTTTGGCCATCATGAAAAAGTATCCGGGAAAATTCCCCCAACTTCACCTAAAAGATAGAAAGAAAGGAACACCCGGCTCTCCTGACGGTAGAGGCGATGTGGAAACCAACGTTGTGCTCGGTACAGGAGACATTGATATCGCAGGATTGATCAAAGAGGCGAAAAAACAGGGAACGAAGTACTTGGTGATCGAAGATGAAAGCAGTCGCTCTGTCGCCCAAATCCCCCAAAGTGTAGCTTACATAAAAAGTATTCTCAACCAATAAGCCTATAAGCCCGTCAGATAAGACGGGCTTTTTTACTTGGCTTGTAGCGAATGGAAAAGACGGCTCGTTTGGTGTCTGAATCCTTTTGTTTCACCTAACTCCTGCCTCATGAAAACAACCAACCTATTCATAGCTCTTTTGCTTTTGACAAGTGGATTATTTTTTTCCTGTGAAGATCAGGTCACCACTACATACACCTATCGGACCATGATGCCGGTATACCTGGAAATGAGTGATGTGAGGGCGAGGCTCATCACTACCGAGCCAGCAAAACCATTGGACAACCCCGGAAAAATCTATATCTACCAGGATTACCTATTGGTCAACGAACCCAGCAAAGGGATCCATATTTTAGATAATACCAACCCAGCCAATCCGATCAACCTAAGTTTTATCCCCATCGAAGGCAATATGGATCTGGCTGTAAATGACAATATTCTTTACGCAGATAACTATGTGGATTTACTGGCCTTCGACATCAGCAAAATCTCCAACATCAAATTAGTAAATCGGGTCAAGGATGTCTTTACCCACCTATACCGCCACGACACGGGACAAATCATCACTTTCAAGGATACTGTCATCACAACCGATGGCCCTAGATGGGAAATAGATGGCGGTTGGGCCCTGCGCTCAGACATGAGTTTTACTGCCAACTTTTCCGCTGCATCTAAAAGTTATGGAACCGGTGGTTCGATGGCGAGATTTACCCTAATGGACGGTCACTTGTACGCGGTGGATGAGTCCACTATGCGGGTATTTGATGTGCAAAATGCAGCTGAACCCAAATTCATCAAACCCATCAATCTGGGCTGGGGCATAGAAACCATCTTTCCTTTCCAAAATAAGCTCTTCATAGGATCTAATAGAGGGATGCATATTTACGATGCCTCAACTCCTCACTCCCCAACGCGGATGGCCGTTTATGAGCATGTGGTGGCTTGTGACCCGGTCGTGGTCAATGAAGAACATGCCTTTGTCACACTCCGAACCGGAAATTTTTGTATCAATGGGGTGAATGAACTTCAAGTCATAGACATCAAAAATCCTTACGCCCCTAAGCTGAAAAAAGCCTATCCCATGCTCAATCCGCATGGTCTAGGACTGGCAGGTGATTTTTTGTTTGTAACCGAAGGAAAGCATGGGCTGAAAAGTTTCAATGTAAAGGATGTCATGGCCATTGATAAAAACCAATTGGAATTCCTGCAAAACATGAAATCTATAGACCTGATCCCAGGTCCCAAATCTCTGATTGTCATTGGTCCGGATGGCGTATGTCAGTATGACTACAGCGCTCCTTCCAAACTCAGAAAACTCAGCTGCATCCAAGTCACCAATCCAGTCATCATCAGCTAAGACCATGCGATCCAAAGTCTTCTGCCTGATCTTGCTGCTTTTCTTTTCTTATGTCCGATCATTGGCACAGGAAAATGCCTATTTCCATCAAACAGAAGTAGGATTTCTATGGGGAAAAGGAATCAAAAATTGGGATGGAAACTACCTAAACCGGATGGATGTAAGCATTTCCACTTTTCATGGTGTAAAAATCTCTTCCCATCATGTCTTGGGGTTTGCTGTAGGATATGATCAATATGATCAGATCAGTCTGATTCCTATTGCCTTAGGCTGGAGAGGTTTTCTGGGAAAAGAAAATAAAGCCCAACTATTCGGTGGAATGGACTTTGGAGGCGGTTCTACTTTTTTGGAGAAAAAAGAGACTAACCAATGGAGTTCGAGCTGGTATGAAGGCGGGATGATGATTCATCCTATGCTCGGAGTAAAGCTTCCCGCCAAGAAAGGAAATTGGGCGCTATCTGCCAGTTTGGGATACAAAAGACAGCAACTTTCCTATTTTCAAGGCTTTTTGGATGGCAGCGGACAATCTTCATTTGCCCCCACTACCGGTTCCAGATTACCTAGCGGCTTTACCTCACTGAACGAAACTAATTACCTTTTCCACAGTCTGGTATTCCGAATGGGAG
Organism: Algoriphagus sp.; assembly: GCA_018336015.1. Classification (GTDB taxonomy): domain Bacteria; phylum Bacteroidota; class Bacteroidia; order Cytophagales; family Cyclobacteriaceae; genus Algoriphagus; species Algoriphagus aquatilis. Next base: position 18,882 of record JAGXQZ010000025.1, read on the forward strand.
TGATGTTTTAATTAAAAGTAGGTTTAAACCACTTCATGGCATTGTGATAGTAGATTTTGTCTATCACTTCCTTGGGTAACTTTAGGCCTTGAAAAGACCCAGTTACTTCAGATACTTCCATTATCTCATCTGATACAAAATATTTCCAATCCCTCATCCAAGTTGCTTTTGCATTGGATTTAACTCGGTCGGAATCAGGATTACCGGATATCCCCAAGTCCGTCCCATAGATTAGGCGATCTTGATATTTAATCATGAATTGGCGGATTTTTTCCCGGTCCTTTTGACTTTGAAACTGGAGATGGCCAATTCGAGCAGCCATGTCCACAGCAAAATTAGGGTAGCGATCCAGTCGCTTGGCAAGTTCGTCCACATCCCATTCCAAACTCCCCAAATGAGCCCCGACAAACCGGATATTGGGAAATTTGGCAAGTAGTCTATCCCTAGCATCAATCTGCTCCTCATAACTTGGGTATTCAGGATGAAGGTACATGTGGTATTCCGGATGCTCTTTGAAATAGGTTCGATCATTGTTTACGGTCATATCTTCAAGAGGCAACCAACAGTTTTTTGGTTCACCCAAATGAGCCATTAAAGTTTTGCCCTGTGCTTCTACAAACTTAAAAATGGGTTCCAACCTAGGGTGATCCGCCATGATAAAGGCTCCGTCTTCGTTCCGATAAGTCATCCCGATATTTTTCCAGATTTTGATCCCGATGGCTCCCTGCTCGAAGGTGTCTGCAATGCGCTTGATTTCCTTTTCTGCCCAGTCCGAATCCTTCCAGTCTGCAAGTGAAATAGTGGAAAGAAAATCGATAGAGGTTGGATTTTGACCTTTCTGAAGTAGAGAAAGTCGGATTTGCTCTTGAAGCGGAGGATAACTTGGGACATCCACATTGACGGTAAGCAAGCGAAAATTAGTTTCTTTTCCTGCCTCCATCAGAGCGGTATTTTCCGAATTGTGATGGGTATGGGTATCGATCTTTTTGACTTTTTGAAAGTCATCTATTCCATAATACTGCTCTTCAGAATCAATTAAAAGCCCAAAGATCAAAGGTGCAAGAAATGGGAGATAGAAGGAAATCATAGTGGATCAGGTGGGGTGTCCACTAAAGTTAAAAAAATGAAGAGGTTATTCTTTAAATAATTTAATCAGATAAATCTCTTGATTGTCCAGACAATCAGCGCAAACAAAAAAACTAAAATGGAAATCTTGTTGATACCATGCATCATCCGCAGGTTGAAATTGGTCGGTTTGTTTGGATCAGGTTTACGGAAAATATTGAGAAAATAATTTCCAACTTCACCCAACTTGAAGAATTCTTTGACTTGGTTTTTCTCTGACATGATACTCGAGTTTTATGCTTTAACCTACTTAAAAGGAAATTGATTTCCTTTTTGAAAATTGAGATTTTGAAATACTATTGAAATAAAAACCGCTTCCCGATCTGAAATACCCACAGCAAGATGATATTTCAACAGTATTTCAACTGTATTTCAACTGTATTTCAACTGTATACCTTTTTTAAATAGTCTCCGGCTCGTTCCACATCCCGTCTTCGCGGATGATGTTGATCAGTTCGTCCACCGCTTTTTCAGAAGGCACCGATTTCTTGACTACTTCCTTTCCTTTGTAGAGGGTGATTTTACCTTTTCCGGAACCCACATAGCCATAATCCGCATCCGCCATTTCGCCCGGACCATTGACGATGCAACCCATGATTCCGATTTTCACTCCTTTCAGGTGGTCGGTTCGCTTACGGATCATCGCGGTGGTTTCCTGCAAATCAAAGAGTGTACGTCCACAGGAAGGGCAAGAAATGTACTCTGTTTTGGACATTCGAGTCCTAGCGGCCTGAAGCACACCAAAACTGACCGAATTGTGCAACTTGATCTGTTCCAACACTTCCTCACGGCTATGTTGACCTTCTTTTTCCAAAGAAATCATAATCCCATCGCCTAAGCCATCCACCAATAATCCACCCACGTCGGTAGCCGAATAGAGCATGGTCATATCAGCTGTCTGGTCCGAATAGCTCACTTTCACGACTACAGGCAGATCACATTTAGCCTCCAACAGACTAACAAACGCCCTACGCAAGGCAGGCATGCTGTGCGAGTTGGAGGTCTTCAGGATCAGAATGGTATCTTTTCTTCCTGCGACTGCTGGAATGACTTGAACGATTTCTGTGTCTTCTATTTCTAAAAAATTGAGTTCGGAATGAAACCTTGAAGCTTCCCGGTACTGATTTAGGTTGAAAAGCGGAAACTTGTTTACTTGGTCAGGAGCCTTTTCCCAAACAGACACATCCTGAATCTCCTTCATGCCATTCGGTAGCATGAATGGGATGGGGTTGGAACCTGAATACACAAAGTCAGAGCCTAGGTCATTCATTTTCCATTTGTCCAATTCAGGCAGATAAAAATGCCCGACTGCTTTCATTTCCCGATCTGTGATTTTCTCGACTTTAGAAATATCAGCAATCACTCTAGGCACATTGTGCCCTCCGAAATTGTAAATCTCGGAGACTTGTCGCTTAGTATATTCAAAAGGGGTAATCGGGTAGTGATTGATTTCGGGAATCGATGTATGCCCTGCACGGGTTGCATAGCGATCGATCAGGGCCCTTGCCACCGGTGCTTCAAACTCCGGATCTTCCGTCAAGGAAACCCGAACTGTATCTCCCAATCCATCTTCCAACAAGGTGCCTATTCCTACGGCAGACTTGATTCTCCCGTCTTCCGCTTCTCCAGCCTCCGTTACTCCCAGGTGAAGTGGATAAGGCTTGAATCCGCCTTCGTTTAGCTTTTGAACCAACAGTCGATAGGCTTGCACCATGACTTGGGTATTGGAAGACTTCATGGAGATGACTACATCAAAAAACTTCTCGTCCTCGCAAATTCTCAAAAACTCAAGTGCCGACTCTACCATTCCTAGCGGGGTATCCCCGTACCGGCTCATAATTCGGTCAGAAAGTGAGCCATGGTTGGTACCGATACGCATCGCTGTACCATTCTCCTTGCAGATTTTCAACAGTGGTAAAAACCGATCCCTGATTCGGTCTAGCTCCTCCGCATAAGAAGCATCGGTATAGTCAATAACCTCAAATTTCTTTTTATCCGCATAATTACCAGGGTTGATTCGCACCTTTTCCACGATCCTTGCTGCGAGTTCGGCAGCATTGGGTGTGAAGTGAATGTCAGCAACCAAGGGAGTATGGTAACCTCTTTTGCGAAGCTCTGCCTTGATGTTTCTAAGATTTTCTGCCTCCTTGATGGATGGCGCCGTGATTCGAATCAATTCACAACCTGAGTCGATCATCCGAATGCATTGCTCAACAGACCCAATCGTATCCATGGTGTCCACGGTCGTCATAGACTGCACCACAATGGGATTGTCACCTCCGATGATGACATCACCGACTTTTACGGGGATGGTTTTACGACGGGAATACTGCGTCAGGCTGTCGCAATAATGGGAATCCAAGCTTTTGATCAAAGGCTCCATAGGTTAAATATCTCCAAGTTGGGGGCGGATAATTAGTTCTTCAACAACGGTTTGGGGGGAAAGGTTATAGGCAGCCCAAACACTCTCTGCCACGTCCTCAGCGCGGACAAAACGCTCCATCGGCAAGTCCACTCCAGCCCAGCTATCCGTGAGGGTAGCACCTGGCAAAATGGAGGTTACTTTTACATAATGAGGCTTTAATTCTTCACGCAGACATTTGGTCATGCCGAGCATGGCCCATTTGGATACGGCATAGCTACCACCGTTGGGATAAGCAGTCAGTCCTGCGATAGATCCCATGCTAAAGATATGTCCGGAGCGACGCTGCATCATTTCCTTGGCAAAGGCTCTGCTGAGGTAATAAGCCGAATAAAGATTGGTTTGCATCATAAACTCAAAGTTTCCTTCCGGCTCATCATGGATGGCACCCGGCAGAAAGATTCCTGTATTGTTTACCAAGACATCTGGAATTACCTGAGATTTGACTTTATCCGCAAAGCTGTTTACCTCCTCTTTTTTGGAAAGGTCTGCAGCAATGGCAAGCACCTTGATGTCAGGGTATTTTTCTTCCAGGGATTTTTTCAAAGCTACCAGATCGCCTTCCTTGCGTGCGCAGGTATAGATATCAAAACCCTCCTTCGCAAATCGGTCGATGATCGCTCGTCCAATCCCTTTCGTACCTCCTGTAACCAGGATGCTTTTCCTCATTTGTTTAGCAGTTTAATAATTAGTGTGACAACTAATCAAAGCAAACAAAGTTACATTTTTTTTTAAAACAGCGCGGAAACCTGCATCCTCCCCACGTGGACAATCCGGTCCAAACCTTGGGAGTTTCGACCTTCGTAAACCAGATTAAGCTGAAGTCCAGTACCGATCTTTTGGAGCCAATTGAGTGTCCACGTCACATTGGTTCCTGCAGTAAGGGCTTGAAGCATCTCATAACCTACCGGAGAATTGACCTGACCGTTGTATGCGATCTGTATAAGCTTGAGATTGCCTGTTAAGGTGGTTTTGATGGCTTTGGCATAGCGCATGTCCATTCCTACCTGATGAATGTTGGCGAATTCGTTGAATTCAAGGTTTTGGGTATTTTCTTTTTTGGTAAACGCATAATTGCCCGTGATTCTGAAAAATGGAGAAGGCTGCCAAGCCAGTTCAGGACCGAGCATTCGTTGCCGGATGGTATAATTTCGATTTTCAAGAAAATCAGAAGCAGAAACTCTATTGCCGGTACCGCCTAGAAGTCGTAAGGTAGTGACGGAATTAAAGTTGTAACGAGTATTGAGCTTCCAATCCTGCTGAATCTGATCCTCAAATCCACCTGAAAGCAGCTGCTTCAGCTGAGAATCAAAGAGTGAAAGATCGAAGCCATATTTTGCCGAGGCCCTGTTGAAAAAGAAAGAAGTGCGAATCACCTGGCGGAGCGAAAGGATCTGATCTCGATCCACCCCGCCAATAAATGGATTGAGCCTACTGGCAAAATCATCCGAGGTCACTTTTTTCTCCACACTCAGGCTGGACGTATTGGAAAACTTTTGGAGAAAAGACTTGAATCCACCGACGCTTTTCCACTCCTCCGGAAAACGAGCCTGAATCCGATAGTTGAGTAGCGTAGTATAAGCCTCCACATAGGTATCGGTCGGGACAAAAATCTTGATGAAGAGTTTTTCCTCTGGATTGATTGCAAGGTAAAACTCATTGAGCTGCTGGATTCCGTCACCATTGTCATCCCGCCAAGTATGCGTTCCATCACCATTTGGGGCAGGTAAAAAGATAAACTCCCGCTGCAGCTCTCGCCCATTGCCCAAAGCATAGCTGATCTCATTTCGAAGGAGATTTTTTCCCACAGAACCCGAATAATCCACCTTGCCCAGCACGGTCAATTCTCGAGGAAGATCTCTTTGGAGATATTCCAGTTCCCGATAGGTAAAAGTGCTACTGAGGTTATGGTTGGACCATTGCTTTCGGAAGGTGAAGTTGGAAGTAAAGGCCTCCGTGTCATCGAGCAGCTTTCCACCTAATGGCAACCGATCTTGCCTCCATGCTGCGTCGGCCGAAAAGGCATAATTCAACGTATCATTACTTTTCAAAAAGACAAGATGCTCTTTGAAATTCATGGCTGTACTAAGCACCGAGTCTTGCGCTGCCAATCGGAGTGCGTTTTGGTCCAAAGAAAACTGGTAACCGGGAACAAGGATTTTGGATCGATAGCTCACATTTCCCAAATACCTAACCCAATCGGATTGGAGGGAATCTTTGTCCGAATTCAGTCTAAAAAATTCCTGTTTGACTCCGATTCTCTTTCCCAACTCGGTATTCCAAGTAGCCGCATGCTGAGATCCATTCAGTTTGTCAGCGCGATTTCTCAGGTGGATTTTATAGAGAAAATTGTTTTTGGCGTCTTTGTCCAAGGCCACCTGAGTCCAAAACAACCGCTCTGCCCCTGCCTGCTGCATGTCAAGAGGATCCAATCCCCAATCCCGGTCAAACTCGATGTATCGGAAACGGTCAATGAACGCAAAATTGGTGGAATTGTACTCAAGTTCAGTTTGCGCTTTGAGCTTATACCCTTTCAATACACCAACCTCCCGGTCAGCCGATTGCAGGCCAAGCTTCCAGGCAATTCCCTGATTATCTTCATTTTTTACTTCAGAGAAAAGATTCTTGTCTTGGGAAGAAAGGGCGAGTTCGGTGTAGACTTTTTCATAGTCTCCCAATTTAACTCTTGTACCAGCTGTGGTCATTCGTTTGGAATCGGGCGCGGGAAGCTGGGTCAAAATGGAATAATCTGCCTGAGGCTGCCCATTGATCCTTGGCACAAATTCAAAAACAGTTCCGTTGGAAAGCTGATTCACTCTTTTATAATCACCTTGTCCCTTTCCCACTTGGGAAAAACCGAGTACAAAATGAGCTCGTTGAGGATCTGTAGAATAGCGATAAAAGTTAAATGGCCTTCCCGAGTCATCGACATCTTCCACTTTTTCATACATAATCCGCGTAGGATCAAAAGCGATGGAATCAATTCTAGGGATTACCGCATTTTGCGTAGCGTCACCCACAGCGGCTAAAAGGGCCTGTTCTGCAGAAGAAAACTCCGTGAAAAGTGGCCTGTTCCTATTGTCTTTTTCTTGGTAATGATTGAGGTAGAAATCCACCTTTCCATTGGTCTGTAGGTGATTAACTCCAAGAATGGACCTGGAATAATTTCGCTCTGCGAATTCAAAATCTACCCTGACTCTTGAATATTGGGTAATCAAGATCTTCGGGGTAAATGTGATTTCTGCCTGATTGTAATCGATGACATAATCTGCATTGAATCCTCTTTGTAGTAGTTTACCGTCCAAAAAAACCCGTTCGGAATTGGCCATGATGATCACAAATCGCTCTCCATTGGGCCCGCTTACTCGGTAAGGCCCAAGCACACCTTCCAATATGGGTACCTGAACAGAGGCGAATTTTCCTTTGGCCACCGAGGCAAAACCCTGTGTACTCGCCTCCCACTTATCCCCCTGCTGGTATTGAGTGGTGAGCTGGAGACCTTGGACGTTTTTGTAATACCTCAGAAATTCAGACTGACGCTGCTGCAGGACCACGTCACCCGCTGCCAATCTGAACTTATCATTGTACAATTCAATCAGCACATTGTCGAAATCCTGAATTTGCTGGGTATTGCCTTCGGGTTGAAAAGGAACATTTTGATCCGTGATACTCGCTCGGATTTTGAGATTTTCACCAATATCACCTTCGAGCTGAAGATTGAGTGCGGAGTTGACAAAGACATTTTGGGTATTCCCAAATGAAACCCCGCGGGTAATGCTTCCGGTCTTATACAGCGAGGAACTTGGAAAAAGCTCCTCCTGAATGTTCAACTCGGGTGTTTCTTTGATTCGGTTGTCTTTGAATCTAGCTGTGGAATCATAATCCAAGTCTAGCCGACGATTTGCGACCACACGATCAAGTCTGACGTTTAGGGTTTGGTAGCAAATCAGCAAGGAATCAGGTCTTTCCTCCTGTTCAAATTTCACTTGAAGTGACCTGCTCGAAATCAAATAAGTGAAAGGATAGCTTTTGCCAAGACGGTCGGCCACACGAATACTGGCCTCGATGGCTGTAAGTGAGTCTAGTTCAAAGGGAGCTTCTGCCACTGAAGATTTCACCCACTTACATCTTTCCTGAGCCTTGACACCCATCGCCAAAGTCAATAGAGACAGCAGGAAAAAGATTGACCGGAGCATAAGTCCCTTCAAGGCATTTTCTTTCAAGGTACTAAAAAGCCCAAATTATTGAATAAGTGGAAAAGTGAGGTAAAAGGTGGTGCCTTTTCCAAGTTCGGTTTCAAACCAGATTTTTCCACCTGCAGTCTCCACACCGCTTTTAGCGATGGCTAGTCCTAAGCCAGAACCTTGGCTTTTGGTGCTGAAATTGGGAATGAAAATTTTGTCCTTGAGCTCTGGAGCAATGCCCTTTCCGTTATCATTGATTTCCAAAAACACCGCCTGGTCCGTCATCCATAGCCAAATTTTAATCTGCGGGAGTTTACCTGGCTCAACGGCCTGGATCCCGTTGATAATCAAATTGGAGATCACCCTTCCAAACAGCTTATCGTCCCCCATGATCGGAATATCTTCGGTATAGGAATCATCCTGAAACTCAAGTTTTACCCGCTTGTCATTGGTAAATAGGTCCAGCACCTTATTCAGAACCAACTTAAAGTTCATCGGCTCATTTTTTGGCAGCGGCATTTTAGCAAACGTAGAAAAGGAAGAAGCAATACCACTCAACGCATCCACTTGATGAATGAGTGTCTCCAGAGATTTTTTCAATTTATCTTGATCCTCCAGCTTTCCTTCATGACCCAGCCTCAGCAAATGCTGAAGGGTAAGTTTCATCGGTGTAAGGGGATTTTTGATTTCATGGGCTACCTGTTTTGCCATTTCTTTCCAGGCGGATTCCTTTTCAGTAGAAGCAAGGACCTTCTTACTCGCCTCCAGCTTGTAGAGCATGTTGTTGTATTCATTGACCAAAAGCCCGATTTCATCCTTTGATGCCCAATACATCGGTTCGTTATTTTCGAGATTGGTAGCCTTCAGCTTTTGGGTAAGCAGCTTGAAAGGAAGGGTAAGGTTTTTAGAAACAAAAGAAGAAACAATCAGGAAGAGGATGAAAATGACCACAAAGGCATTGAAAATATTGCTCAGCACATCCGAAATCAACGAATTCAATTCTGCTTCTGACTCAAAAAAAGGGACTGCTAAAATCGCAACTACAGATTGGTCCAATTGGGAAGGCACAGCAAGGTAAACACTTTGGTATCTCAACTTTCCGAGTTGCTCTTCTACCAAAACCTGAGAAAGGTTTTTCTCCTTGATTCCTGCAAGTGCTTGAGGATTGATCTGAGGAGCCAGTATTTTCTTTTCAAAAATGTTGCTTCTATTCGAAGCTTCCAACAAGCCATCTTTAGAGTATAGGTGAATGTCGCTTGCAATGGTATTGGCCAGGGAATTCACTTCTTCATTGAGCAAATCCCGGTCAAGTCCGTTGGCTCCCTGAGAGCTGAAAAACGACACCAGATTGCTTTGAATCAAGGAAGCTTTCTGAATGTATTGCCTATTGAGGTCATCCCGATAACTTCCCGCAAGCAATCCAATCGTGATGATGGAAATGATAATGATGGGAAAGAAAAAGGCAAAATTGAGGTACAGTTGAAGCTTAGTCGAGTAGTTAAATTCGAATTTTTCATAGCCTTTGAACAGGGTATTGATCAGAATAGCCATGAAGGTCAGAAATACAAAAGCTACAAAAAACAGAGAGATGTTTCCGAAAAACTGGGAAACTGAGAGCGTAGGAGAAGAGATAATAATGACCTCACTGCCATTGCGAATGCCAAAATGGTGAAATCCCAAGCTGACAATTCCGGAAGTAAAGAGTTGTTCACGCTCGAGTTGATTTTGAAATTCTTCTTGGAAATAGTTGAAAGTACCCGAACTACGAACCAAATCACCTTCTCTAAACAATGCATAATCAAAGGTGATGGGATCAAGCTTTTCAGCGTACTTCTTATCCAGCAATAATTTGGGATACACACTGCCGGGCTGGATTCTCAACTGAATGAGCTCGAGGTAGATAGTCCCTAATAAATTACTGTCCCGAACCACAGGAATAAATGCCACAAACTTATTACTGAGACTAGACTCTTTTCCACGGATAAAGTACAAGTCTCTAACACCGGTAGCGTAATCGCTTTTTACAAAGGATTGCCGCAAAGCCCGAAGATCAGATCCTTCAGAGGGACCAAGGATTTGGGCTCCATTTGATGAAAAAATCCGGATCACTACTTCAAACTGGTCAAAGTAGTTATCCAAATAGATTTTTCTGATTTTAGTTTCGATAGGTTCCTTTGAAAGTAAAGGATCTACCAGACGATTTTGGATAAAAAGATCCGTTTTAAGCCTTGAAAAAATATCATCCAAGAAGAATTCTGTCATGACATCATTTTCAATGAGGTTCTGGTTGGCGTAATTCACTTTTGACTGAATGAGTCGCTCACGCTCAGTCTGAAAAGTGCTAATACCTGAAATGATCGCAGTAATCAAACAGGCATAGAAAAAAGTCAAGAAAGTATCCAATCCAAGGCGGAAGACATTCTGAAACAATTCAAACCTGATGATGGAAAAAAGGAAAGCAAAATGAATGGATGCTGCGAGTCCTACCCAGAAACCAACCAAAAACAACCCGAAAACAACTGGAACAGCTAGTACTACCAACTGTCGATAGAGAATACTTTTTTCTCTTTTGACATGGAGCAAGAGGCTAAACAGTGTCAAACTCAAAAGCACGTAAGCTGCGCCCCACAAAAACAAAATCAAAAAACTAAAGCCTTTGAACCAATCGAATGATGGGATGGATCGGATATCCAAAATCCATTGGGAATTAAAAATCAGATCTCGTGGCAGAAACCATATCAATCCGAAAAACAAGGTTGAAACCAAGTAAACCAAAATACTAGCCTGAGGAATCCGGAGCTTTTCAGCCCAAGCCTTTGCCTTCTCCATGGAGGGCTTTGAGGCGAGTTGGTATATGACCAAACCCAAGATAAAGACAGCACAAACTGTATTTAATACTAAATCTCCCAAACTGGGATTCATCCATGAACTGGCATAATGCGTGGGATCAAATAAGGAAAACTCGAAAAAATCTCCCGGAAAGCCCAGGAGCAGCATTCCCACGCGGATAAAAACAAGGATTACCATTCCGTAACCGATGGTTTGCCATGGGTAACCTTTATTCCATTTCTTCCTCAGGAAATCAAAGCTAAACAGGAAGTACAGCAAAAAGACCGAACAGATAAAAATCAACAGCGGAGTATTGGAAACCCTGCCCACTGATTCAAATCCCAATTGGAAATTGATACCAAATAGAGCTTGACCTGATTTGGTTTTGATTTGGTAATTTCCTTCGTCGGGATTGGAGAAAATCTGGAAACGGTCATTCCCGAAAATCTCCGGATTTGGGCCGGTTTTGATGTAATCATTCTCAATCACACCAGGCCAAATCAGCCGGTAAGCATGCACAAGGAGATATTCGGATGAGTTGCGTTTGATTTTCCGATTTTTGATCAGTAGGGTACCAAATGGATCTTCGATCATTTGAAACTCCTTGTTCAAGTCAAGATTGGAAAAATCAAAACTCAGGGTGTAATCTGACCAATAGAGTAAGTTTTTTTGATCATCCAGAATAAAAAGTGGGTAAGAATAGACCTTACTGCTGATCCGTGAAAAACTAAGGGAGTCTTCGGGACGGATATCCATCAAAACCTGAATGTAATCCTCATCAAATCTCTTGTCGATTTCTTGAACCCGAGTCTCAATGGCTTCGAGGTATTCCTCTTCCTGACTTTTCTGAAAAACGAAAAAATTTAATATAAGAGCAATAAAGAGAATAATGACACTGGAGAGAATCACCAGCGTGCGTAGAGGAAGCTTCATAGTGCCTAAAAATAAAAAAGCAAAGTCTGGTATCAAACTTTGCTCTGGAATCAATTATCTCACAGACAATTTAGCTTTCTTTTTCTTGGCAGTTCGATACCAGAAAAACCCAATCACCGCCGCCATCAAATACGGCATAACAAAGAGATATAAAATCCCATTGTTAAGTCCTGCACCGATGGTAGTTTCTCCATTGCTCACGTTATTTTCTACAGAAGCTCTGCACATCGCACATTGCGCATAAGAGGAAATCCGGATTGCGAACAAAATCAGCAGGAGAATAAATGATTTTACTTTCATGGTTTACTTTTTAAAAAGGCAAGTAGAAATCAATGTGTATAATAGGGAGATATCATCAGGTAGACGACAACGCCTGTCACGGAAACATAAAGCCAAATTGGATATGCAAACTTGACAATTTTTCGATGCTTTTCTCTTTGATCAGTATAGCCATAGTAATATGCAAAGAGGATAGGAAAAAGCGCAATTGCTGCAAAGAGTATATGGGTAATCAATAGGAAATAGTAGACATAACTGATCAGGCCTTCTCCACCAAACGAAGTACTTTCAGCAGAAGCATGGTAGATTACATAGGAAACCAAGAAAATTGCCCCTAGTACAAAAGCCACACTCATGGTGGCACCATGAAGCTTGTATTTTTTTTGTTTCACAAAAACAATAGCAAGTATCAATGCCAATGAAGCAGCAGTGTTAATTACGGCATTCAAGTGAGGAAGAAAAAACACCCAATCACCCAAAGAAGTGATTTTAGCTGGCATAAATAATAGAACTGCCACTGCGAGTGGAATAAGAACAGAAATGAATACGATCCAATTTTGGACCTTTTCTTCTTTTGGAAGTGCATTGGGACTAGTTGCCTTTGCCATACAATAAGACTTTTGTTTCTAACATTAGTAAATCGACATCCTCACGATTTGTTCCGGAATAATACCCTCTAATTCTTCCTAATTCATCGACTAGGATAAATTTATCACTGTGGACAAAATCATCTGGAACTCCATTTCCATCCAAAGTTGGTAAAACAAAACCACATCTGGCAAGCTGATAGGTAAGATCTTTTGGGCCAGTGAGAAAATGCCATTTACCTGTAATGGCATTGTGTTCATCTGCATAGGACTTCAAAATCTCTGGAGTATCGTACTCAGGATCAATACTGATAGACATGATTTGCACATTGGGTTCATCTCTAAACATGTCATTCACTCGCTCCATTTCTCTTGACATGACAGGGCAGATGCTGGGACAGGAAGTAAAGAAAAAATCAACAATGGTTACTTTCCCTTCCATTTCTTTCCTTCCAACTGACTTTCCTTCTTGGTTGGTAAAAGTAAAATCAGGTATAAAGTGTTGGGTGGTATCTCCGATAGGACATTCCAAAAAGGGATTGTCTACACCCTTTTCGAAAAAAACCGGGAGATCGTACTCATTTTTCCCAAATCCCCTCAGAAACATAAATATCAAGACAGGAATCAAAAGGATACAAACCAGTACCATTCCCTGCAATAATCTTAATCCTCGCATAATGCCTATTTAACAAAAAAGTAGGTTGAAGTGATTCACTCCAACCTACTTTTATTATCTGTCAATTTTAAATATTACCATCTCATCAAGAAGATATCAGAACCTTCTTTGATAAGAGCAATTACCAACCATACTAAGAAAATCAACGGAACGATGATGGAATAGAAAAGCGGCTTTACCTCATCACCAAGGTGCATAAATTCCATCATGATGTATTTAGCCTTCCAAATAGTCAGAATGATAAAGAGCGCATAAAGAATGATCCCTCTGTCCATGGTAAAAGCCATGATAAATTCTGCTACTGTGATCGCCAACAGGATACCTGCAGTTTTCCAGATTTTCTTGATTTTTTCCTCGTTTCTAGGCTCTACTTGAAGTGTAGATTTAGTGTCTTGAATTTCCATATTTCAATGAGGTTGAAGGCTTAGATCAAATAGAATAAAGTAAATACGAATACCCAAACAAGGTCAACGAAGTGCCAATAGAGTCCAATTTTCTCTACCATTTCGTAATGTCCTCTTTTGTCATAAACTCCAACAGCAGCCTGATAGAAGCATAGGAACAGCAAAAAGACACCGATAGTAACGTGAAATCCATGGAATCCGGTAATGAAGAAGAATAATTGGGCAAAGGCAGAAGGACCATATTCATTTACCATAAGATTGGCTCCAAAAACGGTTTCCGTCACATTTTGTCCCAAACCGTTAACATAGGTGAGGACAGAACCAGCATCAGTACCATGGATAAAGTGGGACCATTCCCAAGCCTGACAGCTCAAAAAGGTAATACCACCAAGCAGGGTCCAAAGCATCCATTTTACTACGTCACCTCGGTCATTTCTGTGTCCTGCTTCAACTGCGAGTACCATGGTAACGGAGCTTGCAATCAATATGAAGGTCATGATACCCACAAAAACAAGAGGAGCATGAACACCATGAAGGAACGGAACAGCCTCAAAAACCAATTCCGGAATAGGCCAGTACTCATTAGAACCCACAAAACTTTCTGCCGGACCAGCATAAGAAGGATAGCTGACACGAATTGCCAAATAGCTAATCAGAAATGCAGCAAAAGTGAAAATGTCGGAGAGCAGGAAAAACCACATCATGAGTTTTCCATAACTAGCTTTCAGGGGTTCATTACCTCCACCCCAAACGCCTCTTTTCGAGCTTACTCCAATAGCAGTAGAATGCGCAGACATAAGTAATTAATTAGTACCAGGTTTTATTTTAATGATTCAATAGCAAGAACATAAACAGATAAAGCCACAACCCACCAAGGAAATGCCAATAAGTAGTTGCCATTTCCATTGTATTTAATGCTTTGGAATGCACCTTTAGTCTGAAGGTCGAAATTAGCACAATAATCAGAAATATCACACCGCTGATCAGGTGAACAGCATGCAATCCCGTAAAAACATAAAGGAAAGAACCTGCAGGATTTCCCACAAAAAAAACATCTCGATCAACCAAAGCGACCCAACTGTACCACTGTCCTACAAGAAATGCAATTCCAAGAATCACAGTAGTCAACATTCCTACACGAAGAGCAATGAAATTGTCCTTCTTCGCAGAAAAATAAGACCACTGTAAAGAAATGGAACTCAGGACTACAATTCCTGAAGTAATCCAAAATATTTCAGGAAGTTCATACTCAAGCCAATTGCCTTCGGCTTGCCTTACAATGTAAGCACTTGTCAAAGCGGCAAAGATCATCACCACAGTGACCATGAACAGCCAAAGAGCAAACTTCTTTGGGTGCATGCTGATAGGCTGTTCTACTATATCTATATATTTTAATTCTTTCTCCATGATTTAAGGCATTTTGTCTAATAAATAGGCAATCTGAACTATAGGCAGATAAAGAAAAGAACCAAACATGATTTTTAAAGCTGATTTTCTAGAGCAATCTCTCATCAGAGAGAAGGTCTGCGCCAGAAACAAAACTCCACAAATAGTCGCTACAATCCCGGAGTTTAGTCCGGTCAATCCAAAATAACTTGGAAGTAAGCCCAAGGGAAGGAGAAACAAAGTATAAATCATGATTTGAATAGCGGTATTGAGGTCTTGACCTCCACCACTAGGCAAAAGTTTAAAACCAGCCCGCTTATAATCCTCATCACTCACCCATGCGATCGCCCAAAAATGAGGGAATTGCCAAATGAATTGAATACCAAAAATAATTAAAGCTTCATAAGTGATTTCTCCTGTAGCAGCAGTCCAACCCAATAAAGGAGGCATGGCCCCAGGAATAGCACCTACGAATACTGCTATGGGACCGACTCGTTTTAAAGGGGTGTAAGCAAAAACATATAGCACCATGCTGAGAATCCCCAACCAAGTGGTAAGAGGATTGGTAAAAAACCAAAGAAGGAAAATACCCAACAGTGCCACCAATGAGGTGAACCAATAGGCTTCTTGGAGAGAAATTATTTGCAAGGGAAGAGGTCGATTTTGGGTACGTTTCATCAACTTATCCAAATCCCTCTCCATGATTTCATTTGCAGCTCCAGAAGCACCAGAAATAAGAAATCCTCCCAAAGCAAGGCCAAGAAACCCAGCCCATCCAAAACTAACACCTCTATCTCCTAAAATAAATCCAAATACCGCAGAAAAAGTGACCAAAGCCGAAAGTCTCAATTTTATGAGATCAGAATAGGCTTTGATCCTTGTAAGGATCAAGGAGGAAAGTGAATGATCAGCTACATTAACCGTAGGCATTTTCAAATGATAGTTAACTTAACTTGGTTGAGATTTTTTAATCTAAGAAGCAGTACTAATTGTATTCCAAGTATCGTGGAACCAAGTACCAAATGAACCGGCTGAAGGAAAGCAGGAATTCCAAAATAGGCCATTGCAATTCCAGAAGCAATTTCAGCCATCAACACAGTCAATAATAGAATACTCCATTGGTTGATTGAAGAATTTCTATTGGTGAATTTAAACGCCCAGAAGAAGTACAACACATGTATCACAAGAAGTACTAATGAAAAGGAACGATGAATTATAAAGTTGATACCAGCTCTCTGTACCCATTCCTCTCTTAATAGGCCTCCTAATTCGGTAGAAATGAGATCAATTTGCTCTCTAACTTGCGTACCCAGAACGATTTGTATCACCATCAAAAACATCCCTATCAGCAAAACAACTTTGACTTTGGAGGGAATACTTTCAGGGTGATAGTTGGATTTCAAAAGATTAGAAGCTCTGTGATTCACATAAATCAGCAAAGAAACCAAAGCTAATGCGAGCAGCATATGAAAGGTGATCATCCACGGTAGCAAGTTTGTAGAAACTACAATGGACCCAATCCAACCTGTGAATAACACAAGAACAAGTGCTATAAATGAATTAAGGGGGATCCATTTATCTACAAATCTCAAATTCCAAGATTTCCACAAAGTGGAAAGAATAAGGAGACCAATTACAACACCTATTAACCTGTTGATGTATTCAATCCAAGTTTTAGTAGGATTAAACTCTTCCTCTACCAGAATAGATTTATCTTCAGCTATTTGTTTGGCTGTTTCTTTAAATCCCAACTTTTCAATTGTTGCTACAAACCTTTCGTTTTTAGCGAGCCTCTTTTGGAGATAAATTTCTTGATAATTTTTTGGGAGTTGATTCACACTTGTCGGTGGAACCACACTCCCAAAACATTTAGGCCAATCAGGGCAGCCCATTCCTGAGCCTGTACTCCTGACTATCCCACCTACTAGTATTAAGAAATAGACAGCTATCACCGTAATCATGGAAATACGGCGAAAGCTGTCTATAGATTTTTTAGTGCTTAGACTCATTTGCTACTAGAACATCAGCCTCGTCCTTAATAATCTCTAGCTCAAGCTTTACCAATTCCTGCTCATGAGGAAGGTTGGACTCTGGGGTCTGAGAAAGTGGGACAGTTTGAGGAATGAAATCTTCAGCAGCACCTGGTTTGGAATAATCATAAGGCCAACGATAAACGGTTGGAATTTCTCCAGGCCAGTTACCGTGACCAGGCTCAAGAGGAGTGGTCCACTCCAGCGTAGTTGATCTCCAAGGGTTTTGTGTAGCTTTTCTTCCTCTATACATGCTGTAGAAGAAGTTGAACAAGAAGATAAACTGAGCAGCAAAGGTGATAATAGCTGCAGCCGAAACAAACATGTTCAAGTCTGTGTACATGTTGGAAAACTCAAAGTTTGTCCATGAATAATATCTTCTTGGGAAACCTGCGATACCAATGTAGTGCATAGGGAAGAATACCATGTATACCCCCACAAATGTTAACCAGAAGTGTACATAGCCCAATCTTGCATCCAGCATTCTTCCAAACATCTTAGGGAACCAATGATAAACACCAGCCATAAGTCCAAAGAAAGAGGCTGATCCCATTACTAGGTGGAAGTGAGCTACTACAAAGTAGGTATCGTGCAATTGAATGTCAATTGCAGAATTACCCAAAAATATACCTGTCAAACCACCTGAAATGAAGAAGGAAACCAGACCAATTGAGAACAACATTGCAGGAGTAAAGATCAAGTTACCTCTCCAAAGCGTAGTAAGGTAGTTAAACACTTTTACTGCAGAAGGTACTGCAATAATCAAGGTTAGGAACATGAAGATGGATCCAAGGAATGGATTCATCCCTGACACAAACATGTGGTGTGCCCATACAATGAATGAAAGAATGGTGATTCCTAACATCGAAATAATCATAGCCTTATATCCAAAGATCGGCTTACGAGAATTAGTGGCAATAACTTCTGAAGTTATACCAAGCGCCGGAAGCAATACGATGTATACTTCAGGGTGACCTAGGAACCAGAATAAGTGCTGATATAGAACTGGACTTCCGCCTGTATTCGGCAGTGCCTCTCCAGCTACATAGATATCAGACAAATAGAACGATGTACCAAAGCTTCTGTCAAAAACTAGCAATAGCGCTGCTGCGAACAAAACTGGAAAAGATAATAAACCAATTACAGCGGTCAAAAAGAAAGCCCAAATTGTCAAAGGCAATCTAGAGAATGACATCCCTTTTGTTCTGAGGTTAATTACAGTGGTAATGTAATTGATACCCCCTAACAAAGAAGACGCAATAAAGAATGTCATTGATATCAACCAGAGCGTCATACCCAGACCAGAACCAGGGATAGCTTGCTCAAGCGCAGAAAGAGGAGGATATACAACCCAACCACCACCTGCAGGTCCAGTTTTGATAAACAAGGAAATAAACATGATAACCCCCGATACAAAGAAAAACCAGTAGGAGAGCATGTTCATAAATCCTGAAGCCATGTCTCTAGCTCCGATTTGAAGTGGAATCAAGAAATTGGAGAAGGTACCTGAAAGGCCTGCTGTCAAAACAAAGAACACCATGATGGTACCATGCATGGTAACCAATGCAAGGTAAAACGTTGGATCGAGTTTACCAGTCTCATCAATCCACCCCCCTAAAAGAGGTCTAAGGAACTCCAAATTCATATCTGGAAAACCAAGCTGGAGTCTGAATAGGATGGAAAGAAAACCTCCGATAATCGCCCAGAAAATACCGGTAACCAAAAATTGCTTACCGATCATTTTATGGTCAGTACTGAAAATGTACTTCGTTATAAAATTATCATGATGCTCATGATCATGGTGATCGTGAACTGCGGTGTCATGATGTGCAACTGACGCTGTAGCCATAACTTATAATTTTATTTATTGTCGCTTATTTGAATTTCTGCAAGTTCTTTTACGTCAGAGTTTAAACCTTCTGCTAATGAAGGATTTTGCTGAATAAAAGATTTCTGTTCCGCCAACCACTTTTGATAGGCCTCAGGCTCTACCACTTCAATCACTTTCTTCATAGAGAAGTGCCCACGCCCACAGATCTCTGTACAAGCGATTTCATATTCAAATTCAGGATCATTAAGCTCAGCTCTCATTTCCTCTGTAGTCTTGGTAGGAACAAACCAAAAACGAGTAGGCATCCCCGGTACTGCATCCATTTTCAATCTCATATGAGGAGCAAACACTGAATGTAGAACATCACGTGCTCTAATTTTGAAAAGAACTGGTTCGCCTTTAGGAATTACAACCTTGGGAGAAGGAAAATCATCTAAAGCATTTTTATCTGTAAAATCTACACCATGAGAATTTGATGCAGTGATCAATCTATAATCATAATCTCCTAATACATTGTCTTTACCAGGATATCTGACTTCCCACGCGAATTGATAACCCATAATTTCAACCACATGTGCCTTTTCAGGAGCAGGAGCTGTGATATCAGACCAAGCCATCCAACCCGAAATAACCAAGCCAGCCAGAACAACACCCGGAACAGCAGTCCAGATAATTTCAAGCTTATTGTTATCAGGATAGAAAGTAGCCTTTCGGTCTTCTTTATACTGGTATTTGTATGGGAAAATAAACAGCAGAACATGCGTAATCAAAAAGACAACACCTGTAACCGCCATAGTAATCCAGAACAATTGATCTGTAATAACTCCATGCTCTGAAGCAACTGGCAATTGATAATTATCAAATTCCTTGATGGAATACCAAAACATCAAAATACCTGATCCCAACAGGAAGACTACAAACAGAATAGCATTAACCTTATTGCTACCTGTAGCGATTTTCTTGTCTGAACCTTTAACAACCGATACCAAGGTCTGAATTCTGTAGACCATCCAAATGATGGAAAACAACAGAAGAACCCCTACTCCAATCAGAAATCCGTACATATCTTAGTTTTTTCGGATAATTAATTAAATGTGATGATTATAGCTTTCTTCAAGCATTGGGTGATTTTTAGCAATCAAGTTTTTCTTAGCCAGACCTCCTAACACCACCAACGCCACCGCTGAACCGTAAACAAGGAACATACCCACTTCCATTAAACCAATTCCACCATTATGTCCAAGAGTACCAGGCTGAACCATCAAGAAGAAATCTATCCAGTGACCCACCAAAAGAATGGAACATACAAGTTTAAGGAAAACACCATGCCTTTTGGCATCTCTAGTCATAAGAACTAGGAAAGGAAGGAAGAAGTTTAGACCGAGATTAACAAAAAGGAAAGGACTGTAAACATCACTGGTTAATCTTTCTACGAAATACACAGTCTCCTCAGGAATGTTTGCATAATAGATAAGCAGAAATTGAGAAAACCACAGGTAAGTCCAGAAAATTGAAAAACCAAATACAAACTTTCCTAGATCGTGCACATGGTTCTCATTAACCATTTCCAAATATCCTTTACCTCTTAAGAAAAGAACAAGTAGAGTAATTGCAGAAAGGCCAGAAACAAACCAAGAGGCAAATACATACCAACCAAACAGCGTAGAGAACCAGTGAGTATCGATTGACATAACCCAATCCCAAGCTGAAATAGAAGATGATACAGCAAAGAAAACCAAGAAATATGCAGACCAACTTCTCATTTTAAACCAATGAGACGTACCACCTAGCTGGTCTTCCTGATCAGAAATCTTTTTAAACTTATTAAAGAAAAAGACCCAGAATAGGAAGAAGATCACCATTCTACCGACATAAAACACCGGGAAGGTCCCCTTCTCCATTGGCCAGTAGAAGAATGCTCCTTTACCATCTATGATTTTATCATACTGAGGATCATTTTTATCAAAAAGATAAGAATGAGTCCAGTGAAATAAATCATGATTAGCAACAAAGAAAGTCACGATCATTAAGACACCGGCAATTGGAAGCCAGTTTCCGAATGAAAGCATCACTCTTAAAATCGGAGCAGACCAACCTGCCTGGGCTGCAAATTGAATCGCAAAAAAGAAGACACCAACTATTGCAATGCCCGTAAAGAAGACGTTGTTAATCCAAAGATTCGCGTATAGCCTTTCATACCAGTGAAATGCATGACCACCTGCTTCACCCGCTTCTTCATGATGTCCTCCAGTCATGGCTAGGACAATACCTATTCCCAATAAAATCGCACCAATGACTAAAACAGTCATGATCGATTTCTTAATAGACGCAGAAAAATCAAATTTCTGGTCTAAGTTATAATGATGTTCGCCGTGATGAGCCATGATTAATTAGCTGGGGTTACTTGTGCTACCGCGGTAGAATCCATGACTGCAGCAGAATCTGCAGCAACTGACTGACCTTGGATAACTTGTTTAACATAGTGAACAATTTTCCATCTGCTTTCAGCAGGAATCTGAGAACCATGAGCACCCATTCTTCCTTTACCTTTCGTGATCACATGGAAAATATGGCCTTCAGGAAGATTCACATAGGCACCACCTTTTAAGTTGGCAACACCACCGATTACTTCACCTGCTTTTCCGTCACCTTCTCCACCTTTGCCGTGGCAAGCATTACAATATTGTAAATACAGTTTCTCTCCATCTTTCAAAACAGCTTCTGAAGAGGCAACCGGATTCTTGATTAATGCTGCTTGATCAAGTTCAAACTGCTTTAGGCGGTGAGGCAAATATCCCTGTTTATTTCTAGGAACAGTGTTTTCAACAGGCTCTCTCATATTCATTCCATTAGGATTATGAATATTTGAATTAAAGAATTCACCTTTTCCATCTTCTCTGTTGGAAAGCCATGAGCCTTGAGCTTCATCTTTAATTTGAGTCAACGGTTCATAAGCTACAGAGTGATACATCTGAGGAGCATACTCAAGCCCCGGATTGTCTCCACTAGCCTTGCATCCAGCCAAAAGGGAAACAGCCAGAGCAGAACCTGCGAATAGTAATGCGTTAGCAATTTTCATATATCCGGTTTATCTATTCAAAACTTTTATTATTCACTTCTGTAGCACCTGAAGACTTTAAAATCTCTTTGATTTTATCAACTTCAATAGCACTGTTGTTGGCAATATCAATTGCCATCACATGCTTGTCATCCGTAATTCTTAAATCAAAAATCCTAGGCTGAGCCCATGGTTTAAGATTAGAGCTCACCATAAATACTCCTACCATTCCAAATGCAGCCAGGAGTACTGTCATTTCAAATGAAACTGGGATAAAGTCAGGGAAAGCAGCGTAATCCTTACCACCAATAATCATTGGCCAATCAAATTTCATCATGTAAAACTGCATGGTCAAAGCCAAACTAGTACCCAACATTCCGAAAAGAAATGCAGCTATTGGAAGTTTGCTTCTTTTATATCCAAGTACATGTTCCAATCCATGAACCGGATAAGGAGAATATACTTCGTGAATTTTCACTCCGCTTCCTCTTACTTTTTCGACTGCATGGAGCAATACGTCTTCATCGTCGTACACTCCCAAAATAAAATGAGTATCTCTTTCCATGATTACTTATGTGCTTTATCAGATGAAGACTTCAATACAGATTTAACTTCAGCCATGTTGATTACTGGGAAGAACTTCGCAAAAAGGAAGAACAGGGTAAAGAACAGACCAAAAGTGAATAAATAGACTCCCACATCTGCCCATGTTGGATAGAACATTGCCCAAGATGATGGAAGGAAATCTCTGTGAAGAGAGGTTACAATAATTACAAATCGCTCAAACCACATCCCAATATTTACTACAAGAGAAAGTAAGAAAGTAGCCACAATGGATGTTCTGATTTTCTTAAACCAGAAAAGTTGAGGAGAAATCACATTACAAGTCATCATTGACCAATAAGCCCACCAGTAAGGTCCAGTTGCTCTGTTAATAAATGCGTACTGTTCAGCTTCTACACCAGAATACCAAGCAATAAAAAACTCAGTGATGTAAGCAATACCTACAATCGACCCTGTGATGATGATAACTATATTCATCAATTCAATGTGTCCCATTGTGATATAGTCTTCAAGCTTGAATACTTTTCTGGTGATAATCATCAAGGTCAATACCATTGCGAAACCAGAGAAGATCGCACCTGCAACGAAATAAGGAGGGAAAATGGTTGTATGCCAGCCAGGGATAACGGAGGTTGCAAAGTCAAAAGATACAATCGTGTGAACTGAAAGTACCAGTGGAGTTGCAAGACCTGCAAGAATTAGAGAAACAGATTCGTATCTCATCCAGGTTTTAGCAGCACCATCCCAACCAAAGGAAAGAGCACCGTAAATAGTCTTTCTCAAACCTGTAGCGCGGTCTCTAATCGTCGCAAAATCCGGAATCAATCCGATGTACCAGAATACAAGGGATACGGAGAAATAGGTAGAGATTGCAAATACGTCCCAAAGTAGCGGGGAATTGAAGTTAACCCAAAGCGAACCAAATGTATTCGGTAATGGAAGGGCCCAATAAGCTCCCAGCCAAGGACGTCCCATGTGTATTACCGGGAACATTGCCGCACAAATAACTGCAAAGATGGTCATCGCTTCAGCAGCACGGTTAATGGATGTTCTCCATTTCTGTCTGAAAAGCAACAAAACTGCGGAAATAAGGGTGCCGGCGTGACCAATACCTACCCACCAAACGAAGTTGGTAATGTCCCAAGCCCAACCGATGGTCTTGTTTAGACCCCACATACCAATACCTTCCCAAAGGGTGGCTAGTAGGGCAATTGATCCTAGAGCCAATACACCGGCGGCAGTTAAGAAAGCAAGAAACCAAAGTTTGGTTGGCTTTCCTTCTACCTGACGAGCCACATCGTATGTCACGTCATGGTAGGTTTTACCTCCGGTAACTAACGGCTGGCGTACGGATGAAGTAACCTGCATAGTTTTATATATTATGATTACGCTTCGTTTTTCTCTTTATTTCTGATCTTGGTAAAATACCAAACGTTTGGACTAACGTTGATCTCCTCCAATACGTGATATGCTCTCTCTTCCCCAACTTCTTTGATCGCAGAATCTGTTTCTTCGATTTTCAAAAGCTTGGAAACTTTGCTATTTGGATCGTTCATATCTCCAAATACCAATGCATCAGTAGGACAAGCAACAGCACAAGCCACGTTTACCTCACCATCTTCCAACTTGCGCTTTTCACGCTTAGCCGTCAATTTACCAGCTTGGATACGCTGCACGCACATAGAGCATTTCTCCATTACACCACGTACACGAACTGTCACATCTGGGTTCAATACCATTTTACCCAAATCGTCATTTTGAGCAATGTTTACACCAGCGAAATCTTTGTTGTCGTGGTATTTGAACCAGTTGAATCGGCGTACTTTATACGGACAGTTGTTAGCACAATATCTAGTACCAATACATCTGTTGTAGGTCATTTGATTTAGACCCTCTGATGAGTGAGTTGTTGCAGCAACAGGACATACCGTCTCACAAGGTGCATTGTTACACTGCTGGCACATCATAGGTTGGAAAGTAACTTCCGGATTTTCAGAAGCAACTTCCAATCCGCTCAAGTCATCAGCCGCTGCGTCAGAAGAATAGTATCGATCAATTCTGATCCATGCCATTTCTCTTCTGTTCAACACTTCCTGCTTTCCTACTACAGCGACGTTGTTTTCAACTTGACAGGCAACAGTACAAGCACCACAACCAATACATGAGTTCATGTCGATCGCAAGCCCCCAGTGATGTTGGCTGTACTTATGTCCACTCCAAAGAGAGATCTTAGATGGTTTCACAAATTCACCATCCTTATAAATTTCAGGCTTATAGCGACCTGCAGAAGCATCCGCTTTGTATTCTGCAAGGGTTGCCTCTTGGATCACGTTTTCACGTGCCATGAAGGTCTGGTGAGTTTGAGTACGGGCAATTTTGTAGGAATCAGCTGTAACAGCTACCTCTACTCCTGCGGTGATATCAAAATTCACAAAGCCTTTGGAAGCATCTAAAAGATCGTAAGCATTAACACCTACTCCATCCGCAACCCGACCGGCTTTGGTTCTACCATAACCCAATGCAAGACCAAAAGTACCATAAGCTTGGCCTGGCTGAACCAAAATTGGAACAATTAAACTCTTACCGTTAACGGAAATTTGAGCTTTCTTCGTATTCTCCTCAATCATGGTTACCCCGTTTTCGGAAGCCCATTTTTGAGAAACTGTCAAGTAATTATCCCAAGTCGCCTTGGTAATTGGATCAGGCATTTCCTGAAGCCATGGATTATTCGCAAACGTTCCGTTACCGATACCCACCTTCGAATAGATCACTAATTCTGCCCCAGCATTATCTGCTTTATAAGATTTTGCCACTTCGACTGCAGCTGCAGCAGCATCTCCAATAGGAGCTAACGCAACAGGAGTAGATTCTGTAGCTACTACACCATTAAACAAAGTTCGATCCCAAAACTCTTGGAAAGAAACGCCATTACCTAGGGTTGGATAAAGAGTCGCATTCCAATTCGCTTGAAGATAATCGTAATAGTTTGAGGTAGATCCAGCCCAAGTCAGGAAAGAGTCTTGAGCCTGGCGTGTGTCGAACAAAGGAGAAATAGTAGGCTGGGCCAAAGAATAATGTCCAAGCTTAGGCTGATAGTCATTCCAAGACTCTAGGAAATGATGATCAGGAGCAACCACCTGAACCAATGATGAAGTCTCATCCAAGGTTCCGTTGGTAGCAATACTTAGCTTAGCTTTCGAAATTCCTTCAGCAATTTCAGCACCTCTTGCATGATCATAAACTGGGTTACAGTTGTAGAAAATAACAGTACCTACCTGGCCGCCTTTCAATTCACCAATGAATTGATTCATTCGGGCATCGTTTCCTTTTCTGAAGTAAACTGGAGTAGAAAAATCTACGGTAGCACCGTTATTTCCAAGAAGTTCATTAATGGCATTCACCATTACCTGAATGTTTGGATCATTAGACCCTGATACTACAAGGGAAGCTCCTTTAGCGGCCAATAGATCATTAGCGGCCTTATCTAGGTTAGCAATCTCAACCTTAGGTGCAGAAACTACTGGTGCACCTATTTTAGATGCGATAGCATTATAAAGAGCAAGTACAGCCAAACCTGACTGAGAAGCTTTAATTGGAGTTCTGTAATCTGCGTTAGCACCAGTTAGAGAAAGGTTTGATTCAAACTGATAATGACGGGACATATCAGCTTTTTCTTTGCTGATTTTTCTTGTCTTTGCATAAGCAGAAGCAAATTCAATCGGAGAAATCCAAGTCCCCAAGAAGTCTGCTCCAAATGAAACAATCGTCTTCGCTTTATCGAAATGGTAAGAAGGAATGACAGCTTGACCATAGAAAGTTTCTGCTGCCTTTGCTATTCCGTAATTGGAAATCGGATCATACATGATCACTTCAGCACCACCGAAAGCTGCTCCAAATTCTTGGATAGCTTTTTCGGTTGAAGGAGACAAAATGGTGTTTGCAACAATCTTCACAGAACCTGAAGAGGCAAGTTTGGACTTCACTTGCTCATCAACTGATTTCCAATCAGACTTAGCTCCTGCGACCATTGGACCTGTTAATCTCTGCTTATCATAAAGCGAAAGAACTGAAGCCTCTACTATAGCATTTACTTTTCCTTTATTAATTGGAGAAAGCTCATTTCCATCAATTTTGATTGGGCGGCCTTCTCTTGTTTTTACCACTACTGCAGCATAGTCACCACCTGAGGCAAAAGTCGAAGCATAATAATTAGGTATTGATGGGTTAACATCCACAGGCTTGTTCACATAAGGAATTGCCTTTCTAACAGGAGCCTCACAAGCAGCAAGAGAAGCAGCAGCTAAGCTGAAACCCATTACTTTTAGAAAGTCCCTTCTTGAAGCACTGCCCTCTTCTGAAAGATTCGTAGGAAGCTCTGGAAACTCCCTGTCGGCATGCTTTACAAACTCTGGATCGTTGCTGAGTTGCTCAAGCCCTTTCCAGTAGGTTTTTTTATTTTCCTTCATTTTATTTCTAGGAATGAATTAGCAAAAGGATAAGGAATTAATAATGGCATTTAGCACACTCCAAGCCACCGATGTCTTTCACTTTCAAAGCATCTTTAGAGGTAGAGTGGAGTTGAACCAACTTGTCATAATAAGCATTGCCTTCAGTGGCAATTTCAGTCTGTCTGTGGCAATCAATACACCAGCCCATAGTCAATGAACTATGCTGACCAACTACTTCCATTTCTTGGATTGGACCGTGGCAAGTCTGGCATTCGATACCGCCCACTGCTACGTGCTGCGCATGGTTAAAGTAAGCCAGGTCAGGCAAGTTGTGAACTCTCACCCATTCAATTGGCTGATTGCTTTCTACTGCATTGTAAATTTTTTGAATTTCTGGAGAAACCCCTTCCTTGCCTCCCACATTCTGGATATGAGTGTGACAGTTCATACAAATATTAGCTGAAGGAATGTTGGCTGACTTCCCGATCTCAACTCCTGTGTGGCAATACTGACAAGCTATTTCATATTGACCCGCATGTAGGGCATGGGAAAATGCAATTGGCTGGGCTGGCGCATAACCCTGTTGCACACCTACTGAATATAAGCCATCAATCGCTGTTTTTGCAACCAAAGCAATTACCAATGCGGTTACGACGATGATAAATGCATCACTTTTAAAAACCTTGGTGATGTCAGTTTTTTGGGAAACAAACTCCTTGTCTTCCTCAGATAGATCCTGTTTGTTGATGTATTTGGTCAGGACAGAAATAATCAATCCTAACACAATCAAAATCAAAAGTAGAACGACAACCAATACCCCGATGATTACCGTCAGATATTCAGTTGGAATACCACCCGCGGCGGACGCGCCAGCAGCAGCATCACCTCCGGCAGCGGTTGTTGCAGCTGCTGGATCGGCTTTATCTCCGTACTCAATGTAGGCCAATAAGTTATCCAGATCGCCATCCGCCAAAAATTCATGAGAAGGCATCACTGTGTTATTGTATTCTTTGTAAAGAGCGGCAGCATAAGAATCACCTGAAGCAATTACCGCTTGAGAGTTTTTGATAAAACTCTTAGCCCAAGCAATAGACTGCCTGTCGGAAATACCTCTCAACGCAGGACCCACACTTTTCTGGTCAAGCTTATGGCATTGTTTACAGTTTGCATTGAAGACAGTTTTACCTGCCGCAATTGCTTCGTCACTGCTTGCCACAGCTGGATCGACAGCATACGCCGAAACTCCGATCAGCATGAAAAACAGCACTGCCAGTGTCTGGAAATTCATTCGAATCCCTACTAACGAGCGTTTGGATAACATATTTTAGCTAATTAAATAGTTTATACGGTTCTCATTAACCCCTGCAAAGGTACTATTGGAGGTCAATTTTTCAAACATGAATTCCAAAGAGTCAAAAACAGTGCATTCCCCTTAAAAATTGACCTATTTTGCTGATTTACAAGCCATTGATAAATAGAATTGAGAGGGTATTTTATTTGGAATAATTATAAATAGTGAAAATTTTCTACTTGATTTCTAGAGTCCTCATTTTCAGTAATACAACTCCAAAAAGTATCTTAAATCCATTCTATTAAGTTTTTTTCTAGACTTTGGCCAGCTAAAAACGAAATCAATTTATTTGCTCAAGTAAAGATAATAACTACATTTGCACTCCGATAAAATGGTCGCGTGGCCGAGTGGCTAGGCAGAGGTCTGCAAAACCTTGTACAGCGGTTCGAATCCGCTCGCGACCTCCACAAAAAGCATCCGAAAAACCGGATGCTTTTTTCTTTTTACTGAGCCTTTACACTAATCGGAAAATAATAAGCAAAAAAAAACGCCGACTATTAGCCGGCGTTTTCTATTTATTTTAGAATTAAGTCTTGATTCTATTTTCTTGAATCTAAAGTCTTATTTCTTTCCTTCCATCTTTTCTTTAAGCTCTGCTAGAGCATCGATGTCTCCGAATGTTGACTTTTCAGCTTGAGCAGGCATTTCCACTGCATCTTCTTTTTTCTTTCCTGCTACAGCTGCTTTTTTCGCTGCTTTAGCTTCTTCTTTAAAAGTTGCCGTGTGAGAGAGTACGATTCTCTTGTCATCTTTAGAGAACTCAGTCACTTTAAAGTCCAAAGATTCACCTACTTCTACTTGAGTACCGTCTTCTTTTTCAAGGTTTTTAACTGTTGCAAAACCTTCTAGTCCATAAGGAAGCTCAAGTACCGCACCTTTGTCATTTTTAGAGTTGACAGTACACTTGTGAACAGAGCCTACAGGGAATACAGTCTCGAACGTATCCCATGGATTCTCTTCCAATTGCTTATGACCCAACGCTAGTCTTCTGTTTTCTACATCAAGTTCAAGAACAGCTACATTAAGCTCATCTCCTACTTTTACGAATTCAGAAGGATGCTTGATTTTCTTAGTCCAAGAAAGATCAGATACGTGAACCAAACCGTCGATACCTTCTTCCAATTCCAGGAAGAGACCAAAGTTGGTCAAGTTTCTTACCACTCCTTTGTGCTTAGAACCTACAGCATACTTGGTAGACATGTCGCCTTTTGTCCAAGGATCTTCTGTAAGCTGCTTGATGCCCAAAGACATTTTTCTATCATCCTTATCCAACGTCAATACTACTGCTTCGATTTCGTCTCCTACTTTCACGAAATCAGCCGGATTTCTCAAGTGCTGAGACCAGCTCATTTCAGAAACGTGGATCAATCCTTCTACACCTGGAGCCAGTTCCAAGAATGCACCGTAGTCTGCTACGTTTACAATCTTACCTTGTACTCTAGATCCAACCTCCAGGCTAGCAGCCAATGAATCCCAAGGATGAGAAGTCAACTGCTTCATGCCCAATGAAATTCTTCTCTTATCATCATCAAAGTCAAGAACCACAACTTGAACTTTCTGATCAAGCTGCAATAGTTCTTCTGGATGGTTGATACGACCCCAAGAGATGTCTGTGATGTGAAGTAGACCATCTACACCACCCAAATCGATGAATACACCGAAGTTGGTCATGTTCTTGATCACACCTTCCAATACCTGGCCTTTCTCTAGGTTGTTGAGGATTTCTGCCTTTTGTTTTTCGAGGTCTTTTTCGATCAGGACCTTATGAGAAACTACTACGTTATCGTTAGTGTGGTTGATTTTCACCACTTTCACTTCCATCTTCTTACCTACATAGATGTCAAAATCTCTGATAGGTTTTACATCGATTTGTGAGCCTGGCAAGAAGGCTTCTACCCCGTAGATATCTACGATCAAGCCACCTTTGGTTCTTCTCTTTACAAGACCTTCGATCACGCTGTCGTTTTCCAACGCGCTCTCGATGTCCTGCCAAGCACGAACGATTTTTGCTTTCTTACGGGAAAGGATCAACTGACCCAAGGCATTTTCCTGCTCTTCGATGAAAACCTCAACTTCGTCACCCGGCTTAATTCCGGCAACGTCACGAAATTCAGAAAGAGGTACAAGACCGTCAGACTTAAATCCGATGTTGATGATTACATCCTTGTCGTTTACTCCTACTACTACACCTTTGATCACTTCTTTTTCAGTGATCTCATTTAGCGTACCGGCATACATCGCTTCCATCTGAGCTCTTTGCTCTTTGGAGTAGCCATCACCGAAACCCTTGGTGCTGAAATTGTCCCAATTAAATTCTTTTGAACTAGACATAAATAAAACTGACTCTGAAAACCAACAAACCTAGAGTCATGAGTCTGCTGTTTTTTTGGTTAGAAATCAGCGCTTTGCAATCACAAAACACCCCGCTCACCCGAACGGACTGCAAAGGTATTGATTTTCTTCAATTTGGATAAAGTGAAAAGAAAAAAACCTACAGTAAAACAGGAGATGATTTATCCTGATTTATTTTGTGGAGTATGCTCGAAAATTTTGCCAAAAAGAAAAGGCCCCGAATCGCTTCGAGGCCTGCAAGCAAAGAGTTAAAGGATAATTTTCGAACCCAAATCTAACTCAATTTCAATTATGGTCAAGCTCATCCAGTGGATTTATACAGCCTATTCAGCTCTGATTTTTGCTGCTTTAATGATCATTTTAGGCTTGTTTATAGTAATCCCGCTTTTGATTTCGAACCATGGAGACAAGGTCTCCTTCGTCTTCATCCGTATTTGGGCTAAAACTTGGGCTTTTCTTTCTGGAATACGGTTTGAAGTCCAAGGTCAGGAATGGATCAAAAAAAACTCCCCATATATTTTCATATTTAATCATAGGTCTTTCATAGATGCTCCCATTCTACCCATCGCTATTCCTCAGGAATTGAGGGCTTTGGGCAAAAAAGAGATTTCCAAAATCCCGATCTTCAGTTGGGTAGTCGGGCGACTAGCCGTGTGGGTAGATCGATCATCGATCGAATCCAGGAAAGCCAGTTTGGAAAAAATGATCAAGATTGCAAGAGGAGGATTTTCAGTAGTAGTTGCTCCAGAAGGTACCCGAAACGATACCTCTGAAACTTTACTTCCATTTCAAAAAGGCGCCTTTAGGTTATCCGTTGAGACAAAAATCCCCATTTTGCCTATGGCGATCATCGGTGCTGACCAAATCATGAGGCGAGGTTCTATCCTTTTAAGCCCAGGAAAAGTCAGAATATATTTTTCAGAACCTTTGGCTCCCCCTACCCCATCAGACACAGCAGTAGATGAATTTACTACCAAATGCAAAAACCGATTAGAGGCTATGGTTCTAGCTCACGAGTAGTGCTTGGCTCTTCTTCTGAAAAAACCTCCCGAGTTAGGTCTTCAAATATCACGTAAAGCACCAAGAAAGTCATAGGAAACGTGATCAAAAGCCCGACCCCAAATAATACTAATCCTACAAGGTTGATGGCTATTAAAATGATCATAAGTGCGAAAAACTGCCACCAATTCCGAGTGATCAACTTTCGGCTCCACTCCATAGCAGACCAAACGTCCACTCCTCCAAAAATCCCCATCAACAGCGAAAACAGATAACCTACTGCCAGGTAAATACCGGGTATCACCAGGGCAAACAAGCCCAAAGCCACCAGCACCTGACCTAGCAAGGAAATCACCACCAAGGTCAGCCAAAATCGGAACCCACCGAAAAAGTCAGGATAGATAACTGTCTCCCCTCTGCTTATCTTATTGGCAACCAAAAAGAACCCCGAATACAAAGGCGGAGCCAATAATGCACTGTACAAAATCATGTACTTCTGAAAATAAATCACCGTCAATCCCTGAATTGAAAGGATAAACATCATGTACAGCACATGAAGCAAAGCCTGGGATTTAAACAATTCCCAGGCCTTGACAAATGAACCTTTGATATCAAAATCTACCGGAACCGTCATCAAACGGTGAAGCCGCTCTGAATTCATATTTATTTGGTGAATGCTTCCAAAATATCATGCTTGGTGATGATATGGATATTATCCAAAGTATCACGAACAAGCACCGCCTTTTCCTTTTCTACCATAGAAGAAAGCACATCGAGCGTAGAGTCTAAAGCCACGAATTTCATCGAAGGCTCCATCACTTCGGATACCGCTGCATCTTTCAGCTGGGGATTGTCTATAATTTTGGAAAGCAACTTATTGTCTGTCAAACTTCCCACTACCTCATCACCATCCAATACTGGAATTTGGGAAATACTTTTTCCATTCATCACTGCAATAGCTTCCTTGACCGAATCTGACTTTTTCACAGACACTAATTGATAGCTTCCACTTCGTTGGGCAATTATATCACGGGCTGTAGAAAAGGTTTTATCCTCCAGAAAACCATGATTTCTCATCCATTCATCATTGTAGACTTTGCCGAGGTAGCGAGTGCCGTGATCCGGCAGTATAATAACCATCACATCTCCTTCTTTGAGGTGATCCTTGGCCCATTCTAATGCACCGTGAACGGCCGATCCGCAAGACCAGCCTACAAAAAGACCTTCTTCTCGAGCCAACCGACGCGTCATCACTGCCGCGTCTTTATCGGTCACCTTGATAAAGTGATCAATCAAGCTGAAATCGACGTTTTTTGGTAGGATATCCTCTCCGATTCCCTCCGTGAGGTAAGGGTAGATTTCCTTTTCATCGAAGATTCCGGTTTCCTTGTATTTCTTGAAAACTGATCCATACGTATCTATTCCGACGGTGACCAAGTCTGGATTTTGCTCTTTTAAATATTTGGCAGTTCCGCACATGGAACCTCCTGTACCCACACCGGCCGCATAATGACTGATTCTACCCTCCGTGTCTTTCCAGATTTCTGGACCTGTGGTCTCATAATGTGCCGCAGCATTGGAAAGATTATCATACTGGTTCGGATAAAAAGAATTTGGAATATCGCGGTTCAACTTTCTGGCAACTGAATAATAGGATCTTGGATCTTCTGGAGTCACGTTGGTTGGGCAGACTACCACCTCAGCTCCTACTGCTCTGAGTATGTCAATTTTCTCTTTGGATTGCTTATCGGCCATAGTAAAAATACACTTGTAGCCTTTGGCTACTGCAGCCAATGCCAAGCCCATCCCTGTATTTCCGGAGGTACCTTCGATAATGGTTCCCCCAGGCTTCAAGATTCCTGCTTTTTCGGCATCTTCCACCATTTTGATAGCCATCCGATCTTTCATCGAATTGCCCGGATTGAAGTATTCTACTTTGACCAACACCTCTCCTTTGATTCCCTTGGAAAGTCTGTTGAGGCGGATCATCGGCGTGTTGCCAATGGTATCGATGATGGAGTTATAGATCATGGTTCAGTTATATTTGGTTTTCAAAAATACAGGAAAATTTCAGGCCTTCATGAAGACCTTTGGTGATAGCCCGCTAATCAAACTGACAATTTTTAGGATGGGAAAAGAAATTAACGCACAATTCATCCAGTTTGAACATGGATTCAAATCTCTTTGAACTCCAATCGCTTCAAAATATCCAAGGTGACGTGAACCAAAATTGAGGCTACCAAACCCAAGCCAATTACCATGGTTAACAGCCCATAGATAAACTGGTCAGTCACTGCCAAAACGATGACTCCCAAAATAAATGAAGGAATCAATCCGAAAATAAATATTCCCCCAATCATCAGGGGCTTGATCAAAATCCGATCCCATCCTTCGTCAAGACCTACCTGAGGAATCAAATTGACCGCCAATCCTACCAGATACGCAAAAATCATCCCTAAGGGAAAAATCACGATCAGCCCTACATGGATCCCTGCCAAAAAAACCGCCGGAATTATCAGCAAAAGGGAGAAAATCACGGTCTGAAGCAAATCCAACTTGATCATATTCCAAAACTTGGATGACCAACTCGCCGGGACCAGGATAAACCAGGGCTTTTTAAGGTCACCTATACTCGCCCGACCAATACCTGCCAGGAAATAAAAGCCGATCATAAAGCACAGATAGAAATACACCACCTTGTGGGAAAACCAGTCAAAATTTGACAATCCGGCAAAAACAATCCCCAACAAAGCCATACCCAATGTGTACACCCCAATCAAGGGGTGAAAGTCCTGTCTGCTGCTATGGACATAATTACGCCAATAAAATGCTTTGGCTCCCATTCCAAATTCGGGAAGTGCCAGCTGCTTTTTGGCATTGAGACTGTACGTGTCTTCAGTTACATCCCGCTTGCCTAAGGCTTTTTCAAGCTTTTCCTCATTGGACTTAGTGGATTCCAGCACGTCTTCATAATAGTATCCCGCATATCGGATGACCAGCTTGACTACTGAAAAATAGGACAAAGCATAAAGGAAAAGGAAACTGGAAGACAAAATCAAATTCTGATTGACAAAATACCCCATCATGCCCCGACTCCATCCGACAACAGGAAATAGATCAAACCATGGAGAAGCAATCCAGCTGAACATGCCTTGCCAAAACTCCTCCGCCATCAAACCCGGAATCAAAATCATGGCTACCAACAGCACTCCCAGTCCGATTACTCCTCCTCGGATGTATTGGATGATTCCAAACTTCGTATGCAGGGTGTAGATCAAAAACCTAAGTGGAAAGATCATAAAGAAGAACAGAGCAAACCCCAAAACAAGAAACACTATACCTAATGCTCCCAGCTCAAAGTCCCTCGCCATTTGCCCACCGCTATAGGCCAGAAAAAACAAAGAACCACCCAATGCGGGCAAGATCGATCGGGCCATGTAGTAGATCAATAGGTTTTCTGGCTTCACTGGGGCAGTAAACAACAAATTCACATCCGCCATTTTAAAGAAGGTGACGTTGTTTTTCGTGGCTCGATAGAGTTGGAAAATCAAAAATGCCAAAGCAAGCAAAGTCGCCCCCCCGATCACATTCTGCAAAGCAAAATCCACCTCACCAGCTGCATCCATATTGAGTTCGTCAGTGGAGACCTTGCTGCCGGAAAATCTACGGGTGTACATAAACAAGAAATACCCGATCATCACTGCATATGGAACCAGTCTAGCAGGATTTCTGAAAATCAACAGGATGTTATTCTTGAGGATGAGCAGATCTTTCCTCAGAAGTAGGCGAACTTCATTCATCTTTGGTCAATTCTAAGAATAAGTCCTCCAAACTCAATCCGTCCCCACTTGCTGCTTGGATTTTGAGATTTTCTACGGTATCGTTACCGATGATTTTACCGTCTTTCATGATCATAATCCGGTCTGCAATCGACTCCACGCTATCGATCAAATGAGTAGATACCAAAATGGTTTTTCCTTGCTCTTTTAGCTTTTTGAAAAGCAGCTTGGTGTTTTTGATGGCCTTGGGGTCCAGGCCAATCATGGGTTCATCGAAAAACAATAGCTGAGGATCTGGCAAAAGTGCACAGCAGATCGACACCTTTTGCCTCATTCCTTTGGAAAGATCACGCCCAAGCTTCTTTTCCTTATCATCCAATTCATACAGTTCCAAAAGCTCTTTTGCACGAGGTTTCCAATCTTTAACCCCATAAGCCTGAGCGATGAATTGCATGTGCTCCCAAATGGTAAGTAAATCATACACATAGGGGGTCTCCGGGATGTAGCTGAAAAATTTCTTTGCCTCCACACTTAGGTGATCATACCCCCCGATGGTAATTTCTCCAGCGGTTTTGCGAAGCAGTCCGACAATACACTTCATCGTGGTACTTTTGCCGGCCCCGTTTGGACCGAGTAGCCCTACTACTTCTCCTCCATCCAGGTGAAAAGTGATATCATCTACAGCAGCCTGCTTGCCATAGGTTTTTGAGAGATTGGTAACAGTGAGCATAAAACAGATTTGTTGCGATGATGGTCAATTGAAAGAAATAAAACAAACCTAAACCTAACAGCGAAGAGATTCATCCACGGAAGAAGAGAAACCTTGGCTGACTAATTTTGAATTGCCTTGGTCAAAGTAGCTAAACTTGTCTGATAGACTTCTGGTTTCAGGCTTTTTGGAATCTTTTTTGCGAAGCGGCATAGATAAACTTAACATGCTTATGAAAAAGCTTTTCGGATTAATGATTGCCTTCTTGATTGTGCAATCAGCTTTTGCCCAGCGGGCAGGTGGATTTCGGTTTGGGATGGATTTAGGTGCAGCTGTGCCCCAAAACGGAGGGATCGGCGCCCTCTTGAACCTCGAACCTCAGATTCTTCTCAAAGACAACCTGGCCTTTGGGGTAAGGTTTGGTGTAGCCGGCTTGGCCAAAGACGTGACTTACTACAACATCTCGGAGGACTACGAAGGTGAGGTATCAGGAAACGCTTCCATCACGGGTACTTTAAATTACTATTTCAATAAGGGCAATAGCC
>JAGXQZ010000026.1 GCA_018336015.1 Algoriphagus sp.
TCATTGATCTCTTTCATGAAAGCGTCAATGTTGCCTTTATTATGACCAATCAAACTAACCAATACAAAAGTACTTACTCCCAATCCGATTTTCTCAGGATCAAGCTTAGCGTGGTAGCTTTTGATGATTCCAGACTGCTCGAGTTTTTTTACTCGCTCCAAGGTCGGAGCAGGAGACAATCCAATATCTTTTGAAAGCTGTGCATTAGTTATTTTGGCATTGCCCTGAAGGATTTCAAGAATTCTTCGGTCTATTTTATCAAATTTAATTCTAACGCTATTATCCATGATGATCCTTATTACAAAATTTTATGTTGCGCAAAGTTAATATAATTGATGAATGTTTTAAATCGTGTGAAATGTTTTTGATGAGTGGATTTCAAAATATTGTTAAAGATTCTAGGGCTTAAAGCGAAGAATTCACACTATTTGAAACTCAACATCAAAAAAATTCAAATTATCTCCTGTCATGTGGGTTAAAAACGGGAGTATTTGGATTAAAGTTTATTCTTTTTGATAAAATCTCTGGCTTCTTTATGAGCGGGGTGACTTCGCTTGGCATAACGCTTTACCATGTCAAAATAACCCTTCGCTTGACGCTTGTTTTTCTCAGCTGTGGCAATCTTTCCTAATTGGATCAGCGCATGTAAGTAGTAGCCACTTTCTTGTGATTCGGACTCTTCTCCGTAAGCGACCGTCTTTAGGTAGTATCTTTTGGCTTCTGCCCTATCTCCTACTCTGTAGAAATACTCTCCGAGATAGAACGCTGCAAATCTTCCGCTATTTGCCTCATATCCATACTGCTTTTGGTCAATTCTATCGAGGATTTGGTAAGACTGTTCAACAGATTCGGCCCATCTACCCACGGTATAGAGGTGTCGGGCATAAGATCGATGGAAGTAGGGATTGTTTGGAAATTTGCCATGTAAGTATTCGGAAATTCTCAAAGCATCATGAGGACGCTTTTCTTCTGAGGCATAAAGCCTAAACAAGAAATATTGCGCCTCAACCCGTGTATAAAACGCGTTGGAGGCAACAGTTTCCAGTTGTTGAAGGCCAAGCTGCTTATTTCCCTTGGGAAAAAGAGCTACCACAGGCTTCAGCAAAGGATAATTTTCAGGTATCCACACCGAAAAATAATTGAACAGCGCATCACCAAGTAGAAGTTCTGGGTTAAATTCGGCTTCTCCCCTACTCATTTCCATGTATTTCAGGGCATTTCGGCCTGCAAAGGTCGCTTTCGCCCAGCTTTTTCGCTCGCTATACAGCCTTCCCTGAAATCCATATCCGGCCGCCAAAAAGAAGGCCGCCTCTTTGTTTTTCGGATCCTCATCCAGCATTTTCTCAGCCTTTTCATTGGCTCGGTCAAGGTATTGGATAAAGATGTTGTCAAAGCGCGTATTGGTCACATCCACTTCTATTCTCCACCAATAACCTAAAGCCATCAAAAAATCAGGAAGTGGATGGTTGGGGTATTGGTACATGATCACTGCAAAATCCCGCTCTGCTGTTGCAAAATCGAAATTGTACATGCTGTTAATCGACTTGGTGATCCGATACTGAAGCCCTTTGTCCAAGAGCAAATAAGGTGAATTGGAAGGTGGCAAAGGTGGTGCTGGAGCTTGGGCCAAGACCGAATAGAAAAATCCCATCCACATGGATAAAATCAACACCAATTTGACTCCTTTACTCATTACTTTCATTTCGTTTCGACTACAAAGCTACGGCGAATTCCAAACAATCGGCTAGATTTACCAACTTTAACAACCGAAAATGGCTAAACCTGCTTCTCCTCTTGCCCAACGAATAAACGAGGCAATAGATTTCGATAAACGCATCTTTTTTCTTGTTTTACTTTTTACCTTTTTGC
Organism: Algoriphagus sp.; assembly: GCA_018336015.1. Classification (GTDB taxonomy): domain Bacteria; phylum Bacteroidota; class Bacteroidia; order Cytophagales; family Cyclobacteriaceae; genus Algoriphagus; species Algoriphagus aquatilis. Next base: position 1,870 of record JAGXQZ010000026.1, read on the forward strand.
TAATCAGGTATTTCACCAATGCGCTGATTTTAGAATCCATTCCTGACTCTGATCGATTGGATGGACAAGGGGACCTGCTGTTTTTCCATATTTTCAACACCTTGAATTACTTATGGACACCGTTTGCCCTTCTTTGGAAATTCACGGTGATCGCATTTCTGTTTTGGTCAATCGGGTTGATGGTTGGGTTTAAGGCAAACTTTAAAGACCTCTGGAAATTTGCCCTGGTGGCGGAAATAGTATTCATTTTCCCCGAGTTGTTAAGACTGTTGGTTTACATGAACCCCTCAGGAAATGTCAGCTACCTCGAAATTCAAAATTTTGAGCCACTTTCCCTGTTGTGGGTTATCGGACCGGATCACGTTGCAGAAAAATACCACTACCCCCTTTCTGTGCTCAATATTTTCGAGATCATTTATGGAGTACTTTGGGTCTTGGGATACCACGCCATCAGCAGAAGGACCTTGGAAGAAAGCACTTTGGTGGTGCTTTTTGCCTACTTCCTTCCATTGCTGATCTGGTTGGGATTTTATATCGGAGCTTACCGCTAAGATTTCTTGGTTTTCTTGGCATCTCCACGACACCGATCCGAGCAGTATTTTACTTCTTCCCAATTCTTTTCCCACTTCTTTCTCCAAGTGAATGGCCTGTTGCATACCGGACACATCTTGGTAGGTAAATGTTGTTTTTTCATCTTAAGCCCATCTTTTAGATAAGGTATGTCTTGCCAAAACGCGCTCAGCGTCTTTTACTACCTCAGGTAGTTTTTGAGCGGACCAAATTCGGTCTCTGGCAGCTGCTCCGGATTTTTCTGCATCTACCAATGGAAAGGGATAATCTTTCCCTAACTCAAAGTCCAATTCCTGCTGCTCGAATGGAGTGAGTTCCCATGGGGTATGGATGAGCGAATCAGGTAATTTGGCCAATTCAGGCACCCATTTTCGGATGAACACCCCTTCCGAATCATGATCTTGCGACTGCTTGACGGGATTGTAAATCCTTACTGTATTGATTCCGGTGACACCTGCTTGCATTTGGAGCTGGGGATAATGAATCCCGGGCTCAAAATCCAAAAACATCCTGGCCAGATGATTGGATCCTGACTTCCAGTTTTGTCCCAGATGATGAGTCAAAAACGAAACTACCATCGCTCTCATTCTAAAGTTAAGATAGCCCGTTGCCGAAAGACAACGCATGCAGGCGTCCACGAGTGGAAAGCCTGTCCTTCCCTCTTCCCAAGCTTTGATCCAGTCTGGATTTGCCGTGTACGTGAACCCTAAAAATCCCCGATTGATGGGTTCAAATTCCATCCGGGACTCCATTTCAAACTTTTGGATAAAGTGACAATGCCACTTGAGTCGAGATTGGAAGTTAGTGATGTTACGGGGTTGAAATCCACCATTTGCTTTTTCGGAAGAAAGCTGAAACACCTCCCGCAGTGAAATACAACCCCAAGCCAAATACGGCGAAAGCCGACTGCAGCCTTTTCGGCTCTGTTCAGGCTTACTGATATGCTTGTTATAGTTTTTTACCCGCTCTTCCAAAAAGCTCTTCAGGTATTTACGCCCATTGGTCTCTCCTCCCGGCTGCATAAGCAGATGGGGTGTTTTCCATTCTTCTGGAATTGGATTTTGAGGAAATTTTTCCCAAAACCCTTTGGAAAGACTCACCCATTTTGCTGTTCTCAAATCAGGCTGTTTCAAGGGTGAATTCATCAACCCAAACCAGAGATTGTTCCATCTGTGGCGGTTTTTGCGTCTTCGCTCTACGCCTTGTTGCAGGTACTCTTTCCAAACAATCCCTTTTTCCTTAAGAAAATCAGCGATTCGAAGGTCTCGGTCAAACGTGATTTTTATACCTGTCTCTTGGTGAGAATAGACGGCCTGAACCTCAAACTCGGAAAAAACAGCTTCAAAAACCTGCTCCACTTCCTGATGAAAAACCATCACTTGAGCCTGAAATGGCTTCAGTTGTGTTTGAAGATCTTGGATACTTTCCCACACAAAACGCCAATGCCGGTCACTGCTTTGTGGTGCTGCCACCAAACTTGGTTCAAAACAATACATCATCAGAACCGGATATCCTGCCTTGATTGCCTCTGCCAAAGGCTCGTGATCCTGAAGTCTCAGATCCCGCTTCAACCACACTATTGAAATTTTCATCAGGAAAGAAAACTTTACAAGCCAATCAAAGTTTGAAGGGCATGAAGAAAATTAAGGAACTGACCGAGCAGGAAATAGATCGAATTATTGAAATGGCATGGGAAGACCGGACTCCTTTTGATGCCATCACGGCTCAATTTGGCGTAAGTGAAGGTGAGACCATTGAGCTCATGCGCAGAAATATGAAGCGAAGCTCCTTTAAAATGTGGCGAGCGAGAGTGCAAGGCAGGGCTACCAAACATACCCAAAAAAGTCCAGAGGATATGACCACTTTTCGATCCAGAATGCAGCGGGGTATTGCGCATAATAAAATCTCGAAAAGATAAAAAAAAGGCTTCAACGTCTAGGACGAAGAAGCCTTTTGCATTTAGGGTAAGCTCAACTTATACTGTTTCAAAAGGCCATCTCATGATGCCTCCTGCTAGATTTTTTAGATTTTCAAATCCCAAATCTGCCATGATTTCACAAGCCTGACCGCTTCTGTTTCCGCTTCGGCAGTACACCAAATACGTCTTGTCTTTGGGCAAATTCTTCACTTGACTGTAAAAGGAAGGTGACATGATATCCAAGTTTCTTGCTCCACGGATTTTCCCTCCGGCGAATTCACCGGCAGTTCTGACATCGAGAATGACAGTATTGGGCTGAAGCGTTAGGTCATGGAATGGACCTGCAGGAATGTCTTCGTAATTTTTTGGTTTGGTACTGAAGAAGTTAAACATGGTTGCTTTGTTTTTAATGACCCAAAATTAGTCTACTTAATACCCTTGGGTCAGTAATAAAAGTCACCTGAGATAAATCAGGTATTCGATGGTTTCAATCTGTTTTTGACTTCTATGACAGCCAGTCTGACCAAAAGCACCCAAGGCGCCCCGTGCATGAGGAAATCTCCCCAATCGATCAATTTCATACCTACCGCACCACCTGCAATCCAGCGGATTTTTCCCCAGAGATGAGGCTCACTCATCAGCGGAGCCAATCCTAGCGCAATAGTCAAGACAATGACAAAACTCCAGCTATTGTAGGGCATTCGCCTGTTTAGTTCTTTTTGTTCCATGGATAGGTGATTTGTTGCCAAAAGGTCTTGGGGAATTCTTCGATATGATCAAAACCCAGCGGCTCGTTTTCATTTTCGTTTGGAATGTAAGCTGTTCCAAACAGGTAATCCCAAAGACTCAGCGAAATCCCGTAGTTGACGCCATGACTGCCTTCTGGAAGGTATTTGGCATGGTGCCAAAGGTGCATGACGGGATTGTTGAGAATATACTTCAGCGGTCCATAAGTGATTTTCACATTAGCATGATTAAGGTGTCCAATCACAATGGTGATCATATGAAGAATGAAAAAATCATCCAATCCAAACCCAATCATCGCTAGGGGAAGGTATTGAACCGACTTGTAGACGACTGTTTCCATCCAGTGATACCTCAAATGCGCGGCAAACCCCATCTGCTCCACCGAGTGGTGGACCTTATGAAACTCCCACAGCCAAGGACTATGATGCAGCCAACGATGGACATTCCATTGGATAAAATCCGCCACCAAAAACATCAAAAGAAACTGCGCCCAACCAGGCCAGCTTGCCACTTGAATGGCTACCAAATTTTCGATTCCAAATAGCCCTAAAAAATCCTTGAATGCCTCCACAGCCACGTTGGACACGGAGTTATAAACGATCAGGGAGAAAAGAAAGAAGTTGAAAAACATGTAAAATCCATCCAGCCAAAAATCTTCACGGATAGCGGCCTGATTTTTTCTCCAAGGAAAAGCCAACTCCAGCATCCAAACCACCACGGAGATACCGATTAGCCACCAGAAGTAATTGTGCCAGGATGGATAAAGGATCTCTGAAGTCAGGTAATTCCAATAGCCATAATACCCATCGAGGAAGATTTTGAAATATTCCTGAATCATAGTTTAAAGCGACATTAATTCTTTGCCAATGATATAAATACCCATAATCAACACAAACCAGCCAAACCCTGTTTTTAGGATTTTTTCGTTGATCTTTTTGGATAGTGCACTTCCGATAAATATACCTACAATAGAAAGTCCTGTAAAGATCAACAGCATCTGCCAGTCGATCGTCTGGGTGGAGACATCGCCCAAAAATCCGATCAAAGATTTAGCTGCTATGATCAAGAGGGAGGTGCCCACAGCCATTTTCATTGGAAGGCGTGCCAATAATACCAAAGCTGGTATAATCAAAAACCCTCCACCTGCTCCCACAATACCGGTGATTACACCTACTACAGACCCTTCCAAAGCAATCATAGGAAAGTTAAATTTCACAGGTTCATTTTCATCACAGTCCACACACTTCTTGTTCCTTATCATGGAAAAAGAAGCCGCCAACATGATGATGGCGAAAAAGACCATGATGCCAATATTTTTGGTAACAATGGCCTGCCCAACTGTAAATAATGGATCAGGAAGTGCCGGTACTAGAAATTTCCTTGTCAGAAAAACGGCTATAAATGACGGAATAGCAAAAACCAAAGCAGTCTTATAATTTACCAAGCCCTTTTTCATGTAGGTTCCTGCGCCTACCAATGAAGTACTTCCCACCACAAACAAGGAATAAGCAGTAGCCAAAACAGGATCTACCCCAAGAATGTAAACCAATACAGGAACAGTCAGAATAGACCCTCCTCCACCGATCAAACCCAAACTTACTCCTATTAAAATTGCCGCTGCAAAACCTATAAGGACGACTATATCCATTTTGTCTGATAGTTAAAATTTCGTTCCCCAAAATTAGTGGGTGTAACTAGGGCAAAGCGGTGACTAATGTTACATGGGAAAAGACAAGTCATCTGGCTAAAAGTAAGCTTTCCCATTAATTTTCTGGCCATTTTCACCTAACTTCCTGTCATAAATATCGACTCCATGAAACTTGTTGTTCCTTTAGATTTTTCTGAAAACTCCCTCAAAGCCTTGGAATTTGCCATGGGATTGGCCGATAAGAAACATGGGAAAATCTTACTTGTCCATGTAGTCGAATTGGTCTATGACTTTGCTTCTCAGTCTGCCTTGGCTTTGGACTCCATGTTTAAAGACGCCGAAAACCTGATGAAGAAAATAATCAAAACCTATGAAGGAAGCGGTGTACCCATGGAGTTTCAGGTAGTAGAAGGAACCGCTTCTGTGTCGATTGCGAGAATTGCTGAGGAACAAGGTGCCGCACTTATCGTCATGGGTACTCAAGGCGCAAGCGGAATCAAGAAAGCTTTAATGGGAACTGTCACCGTCAATGTAGTGAAAGAAGCGAGTTGTCCGGTTTTGGTGGTACCGGCCAAGGCAAAAGTGAGCGAAATCAGAAAAGTGACTTTGGCTTTAGAATTTGCCAATCATGAGGAGGAATTTTTGGATTGGATGGTCAATATGGCCAAGAAATGGAGCTTTGGATTCGAAATCCTTCACATTCAGACTAGCCAGGGATTTTTGGAAGACCTCTCCGTATTGGGTATCGAGAGTTACTTAGCCAAAAAATATGCTGGCTTAGCCACTCGCATCCATACGTTCTATGCTGAGAGCACCATGGATGGACTTGATTTATACCTCGATGAACACGAAGATATGATCCTGGTCATGTGCCATGAGCATCGCAACCTATGGGAACAGATCATAAAAAAAAGCCATTCTATTCAAATGGCTTATCACACGCATATTCCGTTGTTAATCTTGATGTAATCACTTACTGATCAACTCTTCAAAATCATCCCGAATGTAAATCACGTTTCTGCCTAACTCTATCCATTTCTTTTTCTCGAGTTGCTTCAGCAATCTGGAAATCACTTCTCGCGAAGTACCCAATTCATTGGCAATCTCCTGATGGGTAGTGTGAAGTTCGTTGGCTTTAAGCTGCTTCATCTTGGTCACAATATACCGCATCAATCGCTCGTCCATTCGTTTGAAAGCTACTGCATCTAGCGCCACAAGCATCTCATGAAAACGCTGCTGGTAGGTGCTGGACACAAAATCTTTCCACTGCTTAAACTCATCCACCCACTGCTCATGAAATTGGATAGGAATAAAGACTAAAGAAGCGGTTTCCTCCACTACTGCTTTGATTTCACTGGGTCTAGCCGCTGAGCAGCAGGTCAAGGATAAAGCACAAGTTTCCCCTTGTTCCAGGTAATAAAGAAAAAGCTCCTTGCCATCGTCATCCATTCTCATGATTTTGATCGATCCTTCCAAAACCAAGGGAACAGCTTTGATAAATTGTCCGGGTTCCATCAAAATTTTGCCAGACTCAAAAACGAGAAATTGCCCCTTTTCCATAATCAGCTGCAGGAGCTTGGGGTCAGTGATATTGGGTAATGCTTGCTTGAGTTTTTCTATTGTCATCTTTTAAATCTATCAAACAAAAATGAAAAATAACACCTTCGCAGTTCGGTGACTAAGATCACAGTATCAATTCTGGTCTATTCCGGTGCTTTAATTTTTACCCAAAAAAGGACTTACCGTGACAAAAATCACCATAAATTAAAAACAACCCATCTACCTTAAGGCCTCGAAATAACCCTCAATATGAAACATTATCAGATTCTTATCATCGGCGGGGGAACTGCCGGGATTACCATAGCCGCTCAACTCAAAAGAAAAAAATCGTCCTTACAAATCGGCATTATTGAACCGTCTGAAAAACATTATTACCAACCCGCGTGGACTTTGGTCGGTGCAGGTGCTTTTGATTTTAAAGAGACGGAACGCAATGAAGGCGACTACATCCCTGAAGGAGTAGATTGGATTAAGGACAAAGCCAGCAGTATCGATCCTGATAAAAATGAAGTCGTCACCGCAACATCAGGGATCTATACCTATGATTTCTTGATACCTGTTCCGGGATTGGTCATGGCCCCTGAGTTACTTCCTGGATTGAAAGAATCTCTTGACAAAGGAGTCGTTTGTTCCAACTATACTAATCCGGAACACACTTGGGAAGTACTTCAAAACTTCAAAGGAGGAAATGCGGTTTTCACCCAACCTACTACTCCAATCAAATGCGGTGGAGCTCCTCAAAAAATCATGTACATGGCGGAGGATTACTTACGAAAGCAAGGTATCCGAGAAAAGACCAATGTACTCTATGCTACTCCGGGTACAGTTATTTTTGGAGTTCCTGAATTTGCCAAGACACTCAATAAAATTATTCACGACCGAGGAATCATTTTCAAGCCTTTTTATGCGCCTGTTGCTATCGATGCAGAAAAACAGGAAATCACATTTCGCTATTCCAAACCCGGTGAAAGCAATTGTACCATCATGGAGGGCAATCCATTAGGTGAAGAACTGGTTGGCGCATTGGACATCAAAGTCCATTTTGATATGCTCCACTTGGCACCACCACAGATGGCGCCTCAGTTCATCCAAGATTCCAAGATTTCCATTCAGGAGGGACCAGGCAAGGGTTGGGTAGATGTAGACATCCATACCATGCAGCACAAACGCTATCCGAACATTTTCTCTATCGGGGATGTAGCTCACTTGCCTACAGCAAAAACAGGTGCTGCCATTCGAAAGCAAGCTCCGGTTTTGGTTGAAAACCTCATCACCCTTATTGAGGCAGGCACAGTGGGCAAAAAGTCCTATGAAGGATATTCCTCTTGCCCGATCGTCACCGGATACGGTAAAATGCTACTCTGCGAGTTTAAATATGACAATGTGAAGGACAGCGATCCTTTAATTTCCACCTTTGTGGATACCACCAAAGAACAGTACAGCATGTGGCTACTCAAAAAATATGGTTTGCCATTTATGTATTGGAATCTGATGCTGAGAGGCAAGGCGTAAAAACAAGTTGTTTAATTCCCAAATCTAAGCCCGGTAGAATCCCGGGCTTTTTTCGTTCATAAACAACCTAATTTCCTTACAATTCATCCCCAAACCTTTTCCGGTTGTAAATACTCAGACTTTACACCATTCATCCTAATCTCCCACTCCACCTGCCAAAGCAAATCCTTATTTTGCGCGACTTATTTCGAAATGGAAGGCAAGAATCATTTACTCTTAGTAATACTTTTCTTTTGGGCATTGAGGCTCAATGCCCAAGAATTGCTCGTACGAGATTCAGAATCCCGACAAGCATTGCCGGGTGTATTGATTTATTCCATTAGTCCGGGAATTTCTTTTACTACCAATACGGGAGGCAAAGTAGATATTAGCGCACTTTCAGGCAGCAAGAATTTGATGGTTCAGCTACTGGGATATCAATCTCTTAACCTTTCATGGCAAGATTTGAAATCAAAGGACTTTGTATTGGAATTATCCCCTAGCCCCATCACCCTGGACATTGCCGTGATCTCAGCTTCGCGATGGAACCAAAGCTCCCAAGATGTAGCAGGAAAAGTCCGCTTCTTGGATCCAAAGCTCACCAACCTGCGCAACCCCGCCAACTCTGCCGATTGGTTGGGAAGCTCCGGGGAAGTCTTTGTCCAAAAAAGTCAATTGGGTGGAGGAAGCCCGATGATCAGGGGATTTTCAGCCAATCGATTGCTCTATGCAGTGGATGGAGTGCGAATGAATACGGCTATTTTCCGAAGTGGAAACCTCCAAAATGTCATTTCACTGGATCCTTTTGCCATCAGTAAAACTGAAGTGCTTTTTGGTCCGGGGTCCGTGATGTACGGCTCTGATGCCATAGGTGGGGCTATGGTTTTTGAAACCCTCAGCCCCGAAACAGGTGACCAATCTCTTCGCGGAAATGTACTCACCCGATATTCATCGGCTTATTCCGAACGAACAATTCATGGAGATTTTTCCTACGGAAAAGGGAAATGGGGATTCCTGAGCAGTGTTTCCTACTTTGATTTTGGAGACCTAAAAATGGGTTCAGTCAATGGTCAACCCAACTACCTGAGACCTGACTATGTGCAGCGAATTTCTGATTCGGATCAAATCATCACCAACCCCAACCCAAAAATCCAAGTAGGCACGGGCTACCATCAGCTCAATTTGATGCAAAAAATAAAACTCCGCTCCAACCAATACACGACTTGGGAATATGGCTTCCATTATTCTACCACAGGAAATATCCCTCGCTATGATCGCTTGATTGAAAGAAGAGACGGAAAACTACGTTTTGCACGATGGGACTATGGCCCACAAACCTGGGCAATGAATAGCCTTAAATGGAGCCATAATAAACCCACACGCTTTTTTGATCAAGTCAAAATTGTTGGTGCCTATCAGTATTTTCAGGAAAGCCGAATCGATCGGAGAGTAGGAAATAACACCGAATTTGACAGGAAGGAAGAAGTAAATGCCTACTCGATCAACGCAGATTTTCTTAAAAATTATGGGGAAGAGCGTTTTCTGACCTATGGAGTCGAAGGTGTCATCAATGCAGTCAATTCTACCGGCTTGGCTAGAAATGTGACCAACCAAAGCGTTTCCAATGCCTCGTCACGGTATCCCAATGCCAACTGGAGTTCTTTGGCAACTTATGGAAGCTACCATCAGCGGCTCAACCAAAAGCTGAAATTTCAGTCAGCCTTGCGATATAACCTCAATGGACTCACTGCTGACTTTACCAACAATCGGGAGTTTTACCCACTGCCTTTTGAAAACAGCCGAAACACCTACCACTCAGTCACCGGAAATGTAGGCTTAATCTATCTTCCGGAACCCAGTTTTTCGGTTGGACCATTGATTTCCACCGGTTTCAGAGCACCCAATGTGGATGATGTGGGGAAGATCTTCGACTCTGAGCCAGGTGCTGTGATGGTACCCAATCCCAACCTCAGGCCTGAATACGCTTACAACGCGGAAATCAACCTAAACAAGCATTTTCAAAACTGGCTCAAGATCGATTTTACAGGATATTACACCCTGTTGGACCAGGCCATGGTCCGTCGGCCTTTCTTACTCAATGGTTCACCGGAAATCATCTATGATGGCGAGCTCAGTCAGGTTTTGGCTATACAAAATGCGGCTTTTGCTGAAATAAAAGGTGTACAAGCCGGAGTGGAAATTGCATTTACCAAGAGGCTGCTTTTGACCTCCAAATACAACTGGCAACGCGGCATAGAGGAGCTGGATGATGAGAGCACAAGTCCTTCCAGGCATGCGGCACCGGCTTTTGGGATGACCCGATTAAGCTACCTCACCCAAAAGTTCAAAGTGGAATTGACTTCTCAATACAGTGCAGCTGTTTCTTTTGAGCGGATGCCTATGGAGGAAAGAAACAAACCTGCTCTCTACGCCACAGATGCCAAGGGCAATCCATTTTCTCCTTCTTGGCTAATCTTTAATCTTCAATCAAGCTTTCAGCTTACCTCATTTTTACAGCTAAATGCCGGTATCGAAAACATTACCGATCAACAATATCGTGGCTACAGCTCCGGAATTGTAGCACCCGGGAGAAATTTCACGTTGAGCATCAAAGGGAGCTTTTGATAAGCTGTTTACCACTAACCATTTTTCCCATGAGACTGACAGCAAAACGGATTGGACTGACTATTAGCCTTTTTTCATTTCTGGCACTTATTCCTATGAGTTGCGGGATTTTTTGTCAGGACTCCTGCGGATGCGGACCTTCGGCACCACCTCAGGATTTGATCATTAAATCCATGCAGTTGCTAACCTTGGGTCCTATGGGTCAGACTGTAAATCCCTTGGACACTTTATCCTACAACCAGGTTTTCAAATCACTGGAGGTAAAAGAATTTGAAATCAAGCTCCTTTCAGAAAACTTCTCGCCGGGTCCTTCCTTTGGCTTGGCGTATGCATGCAGCCCCTTGCCAGTCTATTCCAGAGATGAAATAATTGACATTCGAATTCGAAACAAAACTGCCTTGACATTGGCAGACGGTACTACGCTAAACCCACAGCAGGACATTTCCTCCTATTTCGGGATGGCCTTTTTTTATACCGATAAGCTAGCGACCATACAGGAGTTTATCGGCACTGGCAGGTATTTCTTTTGGGGGGAAAATTTCAAACTAGGTTTCAAGCAATCTCCCGGAAAAGCCCTCAAGCTTGAATTTGATGTCGAGGTAACCTTCAAAAGTGGGAAAGCTTTTCTTTTAGAAAATCAAGTCCTCAGTATTCGGGGATAGCTGACAAAAATCTTCTTTATTTTTCATTAGATTCATTCCAAATACACCTACTTTTGCGTACTGGTGATCAAAAAACCCATGACCGCAGACCAACTCCCTCTCAACAGATCAGGTAAAATTCTGGAAATCGCATCCTCCCCACTGAAAATCAACCTGATGGAACTTGGCTTTCTTCCCGGTAAATACATCACCCTACAGCATAAAGCGCCTTCAGGCGGACCTTTGGCATTTCAGATGGAAGAGACGCTTCTGGCACTCAGAAAAAGCGAAGCCGAATTGATCAGAATTGAACTAGTTTGAATTTCATGTCAGAAGCCACGATTTCGAAAACCCACAAAGTAGCCATCATCGGTAATCCCAATGTCGGCAAATCGACCATTTTCAATTACCTGACAGGACTCAACCAAAAAATAGGAAACTATCCCGGAGTCACCGTTGACAAAAAAACAGGTGGGCTTCAGATCAACGGGGAGAATTTCGAAATCCTGGACTTACCGGGTACCTACAGCCTTTTCCCCAATTCGGAAGACGAAATCATAGCTCACCGCGTCCTTAACAATACCCATCTCGAGACTCGCCCTGAATACGTATTGATGGTGATTGATTCCACTCAGCTTTCCAGAGGCTTGTTTTTGGCTACTCAGCTGATCGATTTGGGTGTTAATCTGGCCATCATCTTAAATATGACTGATGTGGCTGAAAAGAAAAGTCTGGAAATCCGTCCCTTTGAGCTATTCAAAAATCTAGGAGTACCGATTCTGCAAACAGACGCCCGCAATCAAAAGGGCCTGGATCAAATCAAAAACCTGATCAGCGAACGGAATTTTTCCCAAGCTTCCAAGTTTATTGATATTCTCGAGGCCATCCCGGCAGAAATCATCCGACAGGTCAAGGAGAAATTCAGACTTGACAACGATTACCAAGCTTACCAGATGATTCGCTTTGGCACCAAAGACAAGGCCGTACAAGAATCAGATCGTCAGTGGCTTAAGGAGCTTATCTCCAACGAAAAATTCAACCTCGAAGAAGCTCAACTGGAAGAGACAAAAATTCGGTACAAAAAGATCACCGATTTGGTCAACAGATCTCTTTTCAAAAAATCAGAACCAAAACCTAAATCCAGTCTGGATAAAGTATTCCTTCATCCTGTTTTTGGCTATGTGGTATTTATTGCCATCCTTCTGCTGATTTTCCAAACTATATTTTCCTGGGCCTCCTACCCCATGGATTTGATTGATGGAGTTTTTGCAGACTTGGGAGCTTGGATTCAGGGAGCACTGCCTGACGGCCCACTTACCCGATTACTTGCCGAAGGGGTCATCCCAGGTATTGGCGGGGTGGTGATTTTTATACCTCAGATTGCCTTGCTGTTTGGCTTTTTGGCCATTTTGGAAGATACGGGTTACATGTCACGCGTGGTCTTTTTGCTGGATCGTTGGATGAGACCTTTTGGACTCCATGGTAAAAGTATCGTGCCCTTGGTTTCCGGCGTAGCCTGTGCGATTCCAGGGGTAATGGCTGCTAGAAATATCTCGAACTGGAAGGAAAAAATGATTACCATTTTGGTCACTCCCTTGATGAGTTGCTCGGCGAGACTACCGGTTTATATCATTTTGATAGGTCTGACTGTACCCGACGAGGTAATTCTTGGCTTCGTCAATCTTCAAGCCCTTGCGCTTTTGGGACTTTACCTTCTGGGAATCATTGGGGTCCTTTTGACTGCATTCGTTCTGAAAACTGTCTTAAAGACAGAAGAAAAGAGCTTTCTCATGACCGAACTTCCTTCCTATAAGATCCCGAGATGGGGAGATGTGGGAATTACGATGTTTGAAAAAGCCAAGACCTTTGTTTTCGAAGCTGGAAAGGTCATTTTGGCCATCTCTATTGTATTGTGGGTACTTGCCTCCTATGGTCCTCCCGCAGCAATGGATCAAATCAGACAAGAAGGTGAAGCCCGATTGGAAAATGTCTCTGACGAAGAGCAAATCGCGGCGATTGAAGCGGAAACCAACTCTTTACTACTGGAAAATTCCTTCATTGGCATCATGGGACGAGCCATCGAGCCCGTCATCAAGCCTTTAGGATATGATTGGAAAATAGGCATCGCCCTGATCACGTCTTTTGCCGCAAGAGAAGTCTTCATTTCAACCATGGCCACCATCTATAGTATTGGAGGTGATGTGGAGGATGACCTTACCATTCGGCAAAAATTAGATCAGCAAATCAACGCCAATACAGGAGAAAAGACGTTTAATAAAGCAACGTCTTTCTCCCTGATGGTTTTCTATGTCTTTGCGATGCAGTGTATGAGTACCTTAGCAGTCGTCAAAAGAGAAACCAAGGGATGGAAATGGCCAATCATTCAGACAGTCTACATGAGTGCCTTGGCCTATTTGGCGGCATTGATTACTTACCAACTCTTTTCCTGATATGTGGCAGCAACTGATCGTCGCTTTATTGGTAGCCGGAGCAGGATATTTTCTGGTCAGGAAGTTTTTCTTTGCTCCAAAGACCAAACCAGGTTGCGATAAGTGCGCCAAAGGATAAACACCAATTCGGGGATTCATTGAATTCCCGATTTTTTTGATGAATATTCGTCCATGAGTAAAGTAGCCAAGCAGAGCATACAGACCACGTTTTTTTCCTACATCGGGGTGGTACTTGGCTATATCAACGTCCTTTGGCTCTATCCCTATGCACTGGATACCACCGAACTGGGCACTTTCCGAACCATTCAGGATCTTGGTCTTTTGTTTGTACCATTTGCCCAACTGGGTGTTGGACACGGGATTACCCGCTATTTTCCAAAGTTGGAAAATCATCAATCTGCTTTCCTTACCTATAGCTTAGGGCTTTCATTCTTGGGATTTGCGGGGGTTTCCATGCTGTTTTTTGGCTTTAAAGATGAGTTGATCGGACTCTTCGCGGCTAACTCTCCCGAGGTAGTCAATTTCTTAGGGGTGGTTTTGTTGATCACCTTATTTTCTCTCCTAAGCAGTGTCTTGGATGCTTATGCTCGATCCTATGTCAAAGTCGCCATTCCCACTTTTTTCAGAGAAGTCTTCCTGCGCCTTTTGACATCCGTGTTAGTAGCCATTTATCTACTGAAATGGATCAATTTTGAGCAGGTGATGCAGGGATTGATCGGAGTATATGGCTTTTCGCTTTTGGGGGTTTGGGTCTATTTGATTTGGCTGAAAGTATTCAAACTGGATTTTCATTGGGGCCATTTCCCAAAGGGTTTCCGCACTTCATTTATCCGATTTAGTCTGATTACCTTTTTGGCTACTGCGGCTTCTACCCTGATCATGAAAATCGACTCCATCATGGTGAGTTCGATGATCAGCTTGGAAGCCAATGCGATATACTCCATCGCTTTTTACATGGCTTTGGTCATTGAATTACCGCGGAGAGCTATTTCTCAGGTAGCTATGCCGGTCATTGCTGACCATTTTGCAAAAAATAGACTCAACGAAATCAACCTCCTCTACAAGCAAATTTCCAACAGGCAACTCTACATCTGCCTGCTTTTATTCGCCTTGATTTGGAGTAGTATTGATGAGATTTACCACTTTGTACCTAATCGGGAAATCTATCAGGCAGGCAAGTGGGTCGTGTTTTACATCGCTTTGGGAAAGCTTTTCGATGTGGCTTTCTCGGTTAACAGTGAGATTCTGGTTTTCTCAAAGTTTTATCGGTCCAACCTAATTCTTACAGTTGCGATGAGCATTTTGATCATCGGGGTGAATTATTGGCTGATTCCCATTTTTGGAATCGAAGGTGCGGCCATCGGCTCGGCGGGAGTCATGTTGCTGTTTAATCTGATCAAGTATGGCTACCTGAAGGCAAAAATCCAGTTAGATCCTTTTAGTCTGGAAACAGTAAAAATCAGTGCAGTAGGATTGCTCTCACTTTCAGGGATGTTTTTAAGTTTCGAGGGTTTGCACCCGTTTTTGGGTATTATGATCAAATCTACTGCTGTCCTACTTTTGTTTTTGATCGGATCAATAGGATTTGGTGTGGGAAAAGAAGAGTGGGAATGGATCAAAAATAAGGTGAAAAAATCCGGGCCTTAGAGTGTTACGAAACCTCTTTTATTGACAAGATTTGAGCTGCTTGGATGCCGCAAACTTCCACTGTTATCCTGCGTTTTGTGCGAGGTCCCGATAGCTATCGGGATGAGGCCTGTTTTTGGTAAAAGCTTCACTCGGGATTGTAATTAAATTGTGAAGTTCGAACAAGTCGGCAGCCCGGACTCTGCAAATATACGGCAGGCATTCGAGAGCGTTGTCGGAATTGAAAATTAATCTTGGCCAATGGGCCTAGAATTAACACTGAAAAAACATCACCAAATATTATTTTTCCAAAAACCTGGCAAAATCAGCCATTCTGAGCCAGAAATAACACCTTCCATAAAGATTCAGAATTTTATTTTGAGAATCCTTTCAGAGATTGTTATCCTAGGATTACCTTTGTATGGACAAATCCAAGTCGCTATGTATCTGATTAAAAAATTGATTGTTTGTCTTGACCAGACCCCCTTAGATCAGACCCTTATTGAGTACGCCGCTTTTATCGCGAGGGTTAATCAGACCAAAAAGATCTACTTCGCCAATGTGATCAAGAATCTTTCGATCCCAAAGGAAGTCCTCGAAGAGTTTCCAAATCTGATCGAAAACATGATCAACGAGCGAACAGAAGCCATGGAAAAAATGGTATCCCGGCATTTTCCGGATATCAAGGGATTAGCAATAAGCTACGTAGTAAAGGAGGGAAACCTTTCGAAGAAAATTTTAAAGCTCGCCGAAGAAAAATCAGCCGATATGATCATGATCGGCCGCAAGGTGGATCTCCCAGGTACGGGTGTGGCTTCCCAGCGTTTGGCAAGAAGAGCTTCCTGTTCCCTCTTGATTGTGCCTGAAGGTGCCAAACCCAAACTTAATCGACTGTTGGTTCCGAGCGACTTCTCTGAATATTCGAAAGATGCTCTTGAGGAAGCCGTGATGATCGTAGAAAAACACGGGGGAACGGCAGAAATCGTCTGCCAAAATGTGTTTACTGTGCCTTCGGGTTATCATTTTACGGGAAAAAGCTATGAGGAATTTACTGACATCATGAAAATGCATGCGGAAATCAACTACAAGAAGTTTATCCGTAAAATCGATACCAAAGGCGTTAAAATCACGCCGATTTATACCAAAGATGACGACGATGATCCTGTGCAGGAAATCGTATCCAAGGCCTTGGAGATCGAAGCCGACGGCATCATCATCGGCGCTAAAGGAAGAACAGCCGCTACAGCTTTATTTATTGGAAGCATGGCCGAGCGATTGATTCAGTTCAATGATAGCCTTCCCCTATTGGTTACTAGACCGAAAGGAAAAAATGCCGGAATTTTGGATTACATCCTGGAGATTTAAAGTTGCCTCACCCTACCCATTTTTTCCAAAATAGCACTTCTGTGGACAGAAGTGCTATTTTCTTTTTGAAAGTACTTTTTCTCTTCCTGTATATTCATTTCCTATTGAGATCTTTTCCAAAGTTTGACTCTTTGGAAGAGTTAGACTTCCGTCTCCAGTCTACAAACTTCTGTCTCCCGTCTCCCCTCTTCGGTCTTCCGTCTTCCGTCTTCCGTCTCCCCTCTTTTTCTCACCCATTTTTCATGTAACTTAAACCCTACGCCCTACAGCAGGTCTAATCGCGAAACATGAAAGAAAACGATCAGCATATTCTCCGGCTTATCCAGTCTCCGTTTACCAAGGAGATAGGATACAGGCAGCTGATCGAAGCCTATCAAAAGAGAGTTTACCACGTGATTCGGCGCATGGTGATCATTCACGAAGATGCCGATGACCTCACCCAAAACACTTTCATCAGGGCTTTTCGAAGCCTGGACAAGTTTGAAGGAAATTCCTCCCTGTTCACTTGGCTGTATCGGATAGCGACAAATGAGGCCTTGACCTTTCTGGAAAAGAAGAAAAAGCGTTTTTTCTTTTCCCTGGAAGACCATCAGGAGAAAATGGAATCCTACCTCGACCAACCCGGTATTTTAACTGGGGAAGAAATCCAAAAGAAACTGGAAAAAGCCCTTCTTAAGCTTCCTGACAAGCAACGATTAGTCTTTCACCTGAAATATCAGGAAGAACTGAGCTATGAAGAAATGTCCGAAGTGACAGGTACAAGTATAGGAGCTCTGAAGGCCAGTTATCATCATGCCGTGAAAAAAATCGAACAATCCTTATTGAATCAATAAACCAATTGATTGATACTAAGTCTAAATGCTAATGGAAAAGTTACCCAAGTTACAGGAATTCAAGGCCCCCGAGGGATACTTTGAAGGACTTCCTGATCGGATCATTCAAAAATCAAAACGAGAACGCTCGAGTATCTACATCAGATATGCTGCTGCCGCTTCTGTTTTGGTCACCTTGGGTATTTGGCAGTTTGGACTGATTAACGCACCCACGGCACCTCTAACATTAGAAGAAGAAGCATTACTTTACATAGAAAGCAACCAGTGGTCATCAGAAGATGTGCTAGGACTGTCTGAAAATCCAAATGAAATCCTGGATCAAATCATCGAGGATCAATTTGGTCCAGACGATCTCCCTCTAGAAGTCGAAGATGAAAATTGGTACTAATCCCATCGTCATGAAAAAAATCACTCCATACCTTCTCCTACTTTTCTTGCTTTTGGCAGGAAACGTCATGGCGCAAAGGCCAAATCAGAATATTGATCCCGAAAAGCTACAAGCAGCAAGAATCGCATTCATCACTTCCCGAATTGATCTGAAACCGGAACAAGCGGAACGTTTTTGGCCAATCTTCAACAAATACACTGAGCAACGAGAAGCATCGATGAAGTCTATCTCGCAGCTCAATCGTGGCGGTGAGGCTATCACGGAAGAAGAAGCAAAAATCCGAATTCAAAAGCGGTTACAACTTCAGCAGAAATTGATTGATGAGGAAAAAGCCTTTGTAGCAGAGGTTTCCAAAGTCATCACTTCAAAGCAAGTCCTGATGCTTCATGACATAGCGAGGGATTTTAACCGCTACATCTACCAGCGGCAGCGTGGACAAGGAAATTGAAAAAAGGCCCGAAATGATCAATTTCGGGCCTTTTCTATTATTTCTTAAGCAAGTCTCTTATCTCTTCCAAGAGCTTTTCGCTTGGGGTCGGTGCAGGAGGTGCCTGCGGTGCTGCAGGAGCCTCTTCTTTTTTCTTGTTAAACTTATTGATCCCCTTGATCGCCAAGAATATCACAAAAGCAATAATGGTGAAATCCACCACATTTTGAATAAACATCCCGTAATTCAGCGTCACAGCAGCCACCGCCTCACCAGCTTCATTGGTAGAGGATTCTTTTAAAATAATTGCCAAATCCTTGAAATCCACTCCGCCGATCAACAACCCCAATGGTGGCATCACGACGTCGTTGACGAATGAAGATACAATTTTCCCAAAAGCGCCACCGATGATCACACCGACAGCCAAGTCTACGACGTTCCCTTTGACCGCAAACTCTTTAAATTCTTGAAGTAATCCCATAAAATGAAAGGTTGGTTGAAAATTTTGATTGTTTGTTTTATTTGAAAGGAAGTAATCAGTCTTTAAAATAAACAGATATCAAGCTTTTGCCTAATTCTCAGCTCTTTTTCCTGAAATTGGAATCAAATCAATTGCTAAATCCTACCAAATCCGACTTTCTCACGAACCAAGCTGCTCCAAATTTGATTAACCTTGCAGCAAACTTACGAGTACATGCAGACACCCCTCGCACCTAAGAAGCCACAGATTTTAGAAATACACGGTCATCAGCGCACCGATGACTACTATTGGATGAATGACCGGGAAAATCCTGAAGTCATCGACTACCTGAATCAAGAAAATGAATACCTCCAACAGGTCATGAAACCGACCGAGGAGTTTCAAAATAGCCTTTTCGAAGAAATGAAAGGCCGAATCAAAGAGGATGATCAGAGTGTCCCCTACTTCAAATCCGGCTATCATTGGTATGTCCGGTACGAAAAGGGAGAAGAATACCCTATCTATTGCCGAAAAAAAGGCTCGCTAGAGGCTGAGGAAGAAATCACCCTCAACGTGAACGAGCTCGCCAGAGGAAAATCCTACTACCAAGTGGGTGGCACCGCGACCACGCCTAATCAAAAAATCCTCGGCTTTGCCGCAGATGAAGTGGGTAGAAGAATATACACGATCTATTTCAAAAACCTGGAAACTGGGGAAATCTATCCTGAAAGCATCCCCGAAATCACCGGGAACTTCGTGTGGGCTGCCGACAACCAAACGATTTTCTACTCCAAACAAGATCCGGAAACACTTCGGTCATACCGAATCTACAAACACGTACTTGGAACAGACTGTGCTACCGACGAACTGATTTTCGAAGAAGCGGATGAGGAATTTAGCTGCGTTGTGCATAAAACCAAGTCCGAGCGATTCATCCTGATTCATTCGGAAAGTACCATTTCTTCCGAAGTGAGATTTATTGAGGCAAACAACCCAACTTCCGCTTTTCAAGTACTCCAAGAGCGAATCCCCTATTTGGAATATGCTTCGGATCACTATGGAGAACATTTTTACATCCGCACCAATGACCAAGCACAAAACTTCAAATTAGTCAAAGCACCTGTCACTAATCCGGGTAAAGCCAATTGGGAGGATGTG
The DNA here is from genome assembly GCA_018336015.1 of Algoriphagus sp. Classification (GTDB taxonomy): domain Bacteria; phylum Bacteroidota; class Bacteroidia; order Cytophagales; family Cyclobacteriaceae; genus Algoriphagus; species Algoriphagus aquatilis. The sequence goes on from JAGXQZ010000026.1 coordinate 21,777, forward strand.
ATTCCCCATCGGGCTGCCGTTCTTTTGGAAGACTTTGACCTGTTTGCAAAGTACCTAGTTACCCAAGAGCGCTCCAATGGCTTAACCCAAATTCAGATCCTGCCTTGGGAAGGGGAAGGACATTCCCTTCAGTTTGATGACGAAACCTACACCGCTTGGATCTCTACAAATCCTGAATTTGAAACCGACATCCTGAGATTTGGATACAATTCCTTGACCACTCCAAGTTCTGTCTATGATTATCACCTGATTTCCAGAGAAAAAACCCTCCTCAAACAGCAGGAAGTGGTCGGTGGCTACGATTCATCAGAATTTTATTCCGAACGAATTTGGGCCAAAGCTGAAGACGGCGTGATGGTTCCGATTTCACTGGTGTATAAAAAATCCCTTTTCTCCCAAAACGGAAAAAATCCCCTGCTTCTCTACTCCTATGGCTCCTATGGCTACAGCATGGACGCCTACTTTTCCTCCAATCGACTCAGCCTCCTCAACCGGGGTTTTGTCTTTGCCATCGCCCACATTCGCGGCGGGGAGGACTTAGGCAGACATTGGTACGAAGACGGGAAAATGCTCCGAAAGAGAAATACGTTTACCGACTTCATCGCTTGTGCGGAACATCTGATTCACGAAAACTACGCCTCACCTAAGCACTTGTATGCCATGGGAGGCAGTGCGGGAGGACTACTGATGGGAGCGGTAATCAACATGAGACCCGAGCTTTTCAGAGGCGTCATCGCCAATGTGCCTTTCGTAGATGTAGTCACCACCATGCTTGATGAAAGCATTCCCTTGACCACCGGGGAGTTTCAGGAATGGGGCAATCCCAAGCATCAGGAATATTACGAATACATGCTCTCCTACTCTCCATACGATAATGTAGAGGAAAAAGCCTATCCCAACCTTTTGGTTACCTCTGGCTTGCACGATTCCCAGGTGCAATATTGGGAACCCACCAAATGGGTGGCCAAACTTCGGGACAAGAAAACCGATTCCAACCTCCTACTCTTGCACACCAATATGGAAGCCGGGCACGGAGGGGCATCAGGACGGTTCAATGCCTTGAAAGAACTCGCCTTGGAATACGCCTTTCTTTTGATGCTGGAAGAAAAGACGAGTTGACCCAATCTCCAGTCTCTTAAACTCTACTATCCATTCTCAAATTCTCTTAATCTCCTAATCTCTTATTCTCCCAATCACTTCTTCCCAACAAAATAATTTTCTTGCGTGCAATCGGTTTCCTTGCCTCAAGTTTCTACAGCTCATTGACAATAAACTTCCGCCAATAAGTGAAAAATCAAAATTTCCCTAACTTTGGCGCCAAACCTAGTTAAACCCAATCGATGAAAATCGCCTTAATCGCCCATGATGGTAAAAAAGCCGACATGGTTCACTTTTTAAGCGGATTCCGCGATGCCTTACACCGCGTAGATATTGATCTCGTAGCCACTGGCACCACGGGTTCACATATCGAAAAAGCCGGATTCCAAGTAGAAAGATTACTCTCTGGACCTTTGGGTGGTGACGCCCAAATTGCTGCCTTGGCCGCTGAGAAAAAACTTGCAGCAGTGATCTTCTTCCGTGATCCATTAGATAAGCACCCCCACGAACCGGACGTTCAGATGCTCATGAGAATCTGTGACGTGCATAATATCCCCTTGGCCACCAACCCCGCTTCGGCCGAGCTCATGTTTAAAGCCTTGACACAAACCTATGGAACCTAAGAATATCAAAAAAATCGGTGTACTCACCTCCGGTGGTGACTCACCCGGAATGAATGCAGCCATTCGTGCAGCCGTACGAGCCGGATTTTATTACGGACTTGAAATGTATGGAATCTACCGTGGCTACGAAGGGATGATCCAAAATGACATCAAAAAGCTCGATTCCAAAAACATTACGCACGTACTCGAACGAGGAGGCACCTTCCTCAAATCTGCACGAAGCGACGAATTCAGAACACCCGAAGGAAGACAGAAAGCCTACAATAACCTCAAAAGTCACGGTATCGATGCCCTGGTGGTAATCGGAGGCGACGGTTCGCTTACAGGCGCTCATCTCTTCTATCAAGAATATGGCATCCCTGCCATTGGACTTCCCGGTACGATTGACAATGATCTTTCAGGCACAGACCTGACCATCGGATTTGATACCGCTTGCAATACAGCCATCGAAGCCATTGACAAGATCCGTGATACCGCCACTTCCCACGACCGTCTGTTTTTCGTGGAAGTAATGGGCCGTGATGCAGGATTTATCGCCATCAATGCGGGAATCGGTAGTGCTGCAGCTGCGATTTTGATCCCTGAGCGCAAGACACCAATCGAAACGCTCGTAGAAAAGCTTAAGTCCCGTACCAAAGCCAAAAAATCATCCAACATCGTGATTGTAGCAGAAGGTGGAAAAAGCGGTTCGGCACAGGAAATCGCAGATAAAGTGAAAAAATTCCTTCCCTACTACGACATCAAGGTTACCATCCTCGGACACTTGCAGCGTGGCGGGGCTCCCACTTCATTTGACAGACTCCTAGCTTCCAAGCTTGGCGTGGCAGCGGTAGAAGGACTCATGCAAGGAAAATACGATGTAATGGCCGGCACGATCAACAATAAGATCGTCTACACTCCGATCGTCAAAGCCATCGTAGATGACAAGGAAGTCGATGACGAAGACCTCAGAATCGCCAATATTCTTTCTACCTGAGAACGATCAGGAATTTAGATCACAAAAGAGGCCCGAATTTTTCGGGCCTCTTTTGTTTTTACTTACTCAACACCACACTGGAATTAGCTCCCAGAGTCAGTTTCCCGGATTGGATTTCTCCTTTACCCAAGGTGAAAAGAGCAGTATCAAATCCCTCGGGAAGGTCGATTACAGACTCTGTCCCTCCGACGTTGTGAACGATGAAGAGTTCCTGCTCGGCGGTTTTTCGGTGATAAGCCATGATCTCCTTGGGATAGGCTGTCTTACTCAGTTCTAAACTTCCTACCGCCAAGGCTGGATAGGAATTTCGTAAGGCGATCAGATTTTTGTAATGATTGAAATAGCTGGTTGGATCCTTTCGCTGAGCTTCAAGTGGAGTCACCGTCGCATCGGTACTGTACTTGGCAGCAATCCAAGTAGGCCGAGCTGAATCTTTGGCTTGAGCGTCCCAAAGGAAAGGCTCGCGAATATTCTCGTCCGGCTTCAGTCCTAGCATGCCGATTTCCTCACCATAATAGAGGTAAGGCGCTCCAGGCATGGTCAGCAGGATCGCACTTGCCTGCTTGTACTTGGCAGGATCTTCCTTCAAGTCATTTAGCAATCGAGGCTGATCGTGATTGGAAGAGAAAATCGCATCGATAAAGTTGGGCGTGATGCCTTGGTAAAAGTCCAAAACCTCTTTTTGCTTTTGCAACAGCAATTGGCCATCACCGGAATTCAGCGATTCGATCAGGGTGTAATGAAAGTCAAAATTGAACAAGGCCGGTAGTCCGGGCAGGTAAGGCGCCACGATTTCCTTTTTGTCATACACCTCTCCTACCAAATACACATCCGGCTTGATGGCTTCCATCTTGGCGCGGAACTCCTTCCAAAAGGCGTGATTGTCCAACGGTCTATCATCCGGAAAAATATGCTTGGCGGCATCCAGTCGGAAACCGTCCACGCCTACTTCCTCCAGCCAAAAACGTCCGATATCATAGATTTCTTCCCTCACTTTAGGATGGTCAAAGTTCAAATCAGGCATTCCTCCCCAGAAAAATCCGTAGTAGTAATCCTCCCCCTGTCCCGGGTCATGCCACTGACGAATATTGTCTGAGTCGAGGGTGATGACTTTTTTGTCCAAAAATGCCGCAATGGTATCCTTTTGAGCCCAAACATAGTAATCCCGAAACTCATTGTCTCGACCGGATTTGGAGGCTTGAAACCAAGGATGCTCAGTAGAAGTGTGATTGATGATCATGTCGATCACGATCTTGATGTCACGCTTGTGAGCTTCCTCGAGTAGTTTTTTGAAATCATCCATCGTGCCATAGTCCGGATGCACGGCCTTGTAATCAGTCACATCGTACTTGTGGTAAGTCGGCGAAGGCATGATAGGCATAAACCAGATCGCATTGGCGCCGAGATCTTTGATGTAATCCAGCTTTTGGGTCACGCCATTGAAGTCACCGATTCCGTCGCCATTGGAGTCATGGAAAGATTGGACAAAAATCTCGTAGGTGACGCCTGCTTGAGGCCAGTAGTTTTTGACTTCGGGAGTGGTTTTGGACTGGCAGGAAGCCAAAATTGTTAGTGCTGCCAAACTGCTTGCGATCAGGATATTTTTCATAGGTAAATAAGTAAAAGAAAAAGTCACTCATGACAAGTGACTTTTTCAGAAGGGTAAGGGTAAGCAACTTAGTTTCTTCCCACCGCATTGAGCATATCAAAGGCCAATTCCAATCTTTTCACAAACTGTTCTTCGCCTTTTCTCAACCAAACGCGTGGATCGTAATATTTTTTATTTGGACTATCCGGACCTTCTGGGTTACCCAATTGTCCTTGCAGATAGGCTTCGTTTTTCTTGTAGTAGTTTAGGATTCCTTCCCACATCGCCCACTGCATGTCGGTGTCGATGTTCATCTTGATTGATCCGTAGCTGTTTGCCTCGCGGATTTCCTCTACCGAAGAACCAGAACCACCGTGGAACACAAAGTTCAAAGGCTTACCTGTCGTACCGTGCTTTTTGTTGATGTAGTCTTGAGAGTTTTTCAAAATGATCGGCTTCAAGCTCACGTTGCCCGGCTTGTACACCCCGTGCACGTTACCGAAAGCAGCTGCGATGGTAAACAAGTCACTGATTTCTTTCAGATGCTCGTACGCATAAGCTACTTCCTCAGGCTGCGTATAAAGCTTGGAAGAATCCACGTCAGAATTATCTACCCCGTCTTCTTCTCCACCTGTTACCCCAAGTTCGATTTCGATCGCCATGTCCAGCTTGGCAAACTCGGTGAAGTACTTCGCTGAAATCTCAATATTCTCATGAAGTGGCTCTTCGGAAAGATCAAGCATGTGTGAGCTAAACAACGGTCGCTTGTAAGCAGCATGGTACGCTTTTCCCGCCTCAAGAAGGCCATCGATCCAAGGAAGTAATTTCAAAGCTGCGTGGTCGGTGTGCAAAATCACAGGAACTCCGTAGGCTTCTGCCATCTGATGCACGTGGTGCGCACCGGAAATACCACCTGCGATGGACGCCTGCTGCTTGTCATTAGGAAGGCTTTTGCCTGCAAAAAACTGAGCTCCACCGTTGGAAAACTGAACGATCACCGGAGAATTCATCTTTTTGGCTGTCTCAAGCACTGCATTCACTGAATTCGTACCGATCACATTCACTGCCGGAAAAGCAAATTCATTCTCCTTTGCGTACGCATAAAGGTCTCTGAGTTCTTCCCCGTACTTTACTCCAGGTTTAAATTTCATAGTTTGAGTTAGGTTTGGTTATTTTTTAATAAAGCGCTGATGCAGCACCCGCTTGTTGTCAAACGCCTCAAAGATATAAATCCCTGCCTGAATTTCACTTAGATCAAATCCTAAAATCTGATCGGGCGTCCTGCGCTGTCCGTCAAAAACCAGTCTTCCTGCCATATCCACTACACGGAAAGTAGCTTCTGTCATGTCTTTAGGCAGCTCCACGTTGAGGGTTTGAGAGGCTGGATTGGGATATACTTTAAAGCCATTGGTATTGACTTCCTCAGGAATTACTGTGACAAAGTCTTCTTGCAAAATCCCCTTTTCTGGAGTGGGGAGCTTTTTGCTGGTATAGACCACAAATTCACTTGGGCGGAAACTGACCGTCCTCGAGGTGCCTGAAAGCGTGATTTCTTCTCCGGTGAAGTAATTGTACCATTTTCCTGCCTTTGGAAAATCGATGGAGATGTTGGTGACTGTATTGAGCCCAAAATTACCGTGAATCACCACATCCATGTCAGGATGCTCCAATTGAATGGATTTGATGGAAGCACTTAGGTTAAGGGTGGCTTTTGCAGGTGCTGAGAAGACTTTGTGTTCACTTTTCAACTTGATCATTTGCTGATATAGCTTAAACAAGCGGAGCCGCTGTGCATCCTGTAAATATTCCCATCGGGTAGGTTTGATTCCCAATCGATCATTGTTGAGCTCCAAATCGTAGCCAAATTCACCAAACTGCCAAAGCATCTTAGGCCCCGGAATGCCGAAGTAAAACGCCGTAAGCAACTGATTGCGATTGACAGCATTCTCCAAACCTCTCAAATCAATCGGGGAGGTCAGGCCAAAATTTCTGGTCTCCCACATCACCCGCTCCTCGTCATGGGATTCCTGATAGGCAATCAGGTGATTTTTACTCCACTGCCTGTTTTTATAATAAGCCCAATCAAGGTTGTCATTATTTCCTTTCGCCATGTTTCGGAAAGCACCATTCATATTTCCCCAAAACATCAGCCCATAATTGGCCAACTCGGTTTCTTCCAGATTTTCGGACAAATGCTCCAAAATCACATAAGCATCCGGATGATTCGCTTTGATGCGGTCGTAGATATGCTTCCAGATTTTAATTCTGGAAGCATCGTATTGGGACCATTGCCCTACGTTGTCTCCTGAATTTACCTGAGTAAATCCTTTGGAAAGGTCAAATCGGAAGCCATCAACTTTGTATTCCGTCAACCAATAATTATTGACCGAATCGACAAAAGCGCGTGTGTATTTGCTCTCGTGGTTAAAATCATACCCCACATTGAAAGGGTGCTTGGCCACTCGGTTAAACCAAGGATTATCTTCGGTCGGGGCTCCATAATCCCCGTCATTATACAGACGCACCATGGGATTTTGACCAAAAGCATGATTAAGCACCATGTCCAAAATGACCACCATTCCTTTGCCATGCGCTTCATCGATTAGGCGTTTGAGGTCATTTTTGGTTCCGTAATATTTATCAGGAGCAAAGAAAAAGGATGGATTGTAGCCCCAAGAAAGATTCCCTTCAAACTCCCCAACCGGCATCAGCTCAATTGCGTTGATGCCAAGACTTTTCAGGTAATCCAGCCGATCAATCACAGCTTGATAGGTTCTTTTCGAATCAAAATCCCTTACCAATAACTCATACACCACCAATTCCTCAGGCTTAGGTTTGGCATAAGAAAGGTTTTTCCAAGCAAATGGAGTTTGACCTGTTTGTAGGTAAGTCGCTTGAAACTCGGTCTTTCCTGATGGATATGGTCTGAGACCAGGGTGTCGGTTTTGGGTAATGATCTCTTGGTCGTTAAAAGGATCCGAGGTCTTGTCGGCATAAGGATCTCCGATGCGGATATCTCCATCGACCAGGTATTGGAAAATGTATTCCTGCTGGGGCACCAATCCTGATAGCTTTAGCCAAAAGACTTCCCCATCGGGTGTTTTTTTCATTTGATACTCCGGCAGAACCTTCCAGTCATTGAAATCCCCAATGACATGAGCAATGCTCTTTTTAGGGGCTTGGAGGGCCAAAATCACTTCGGTATCTGAAAGGTAATTGATCCCCAATTTGGCTCCCGCTGGAAGCGCAGCAGTCTCTGAAGCTGCAAAAACCACCAAATTCAGCGATTGAGAATCATTCAACGAGCCACTCACTCCTTTCGCAGTCAGCAGAAAATTACCTGCCTGTGTGGCTGTGAAATTGTAAACGAGTTCTTGGGCATTCTTAGCCTCGGCTACTTTTACCCCATCGAGTTCCATGCTCAGGTCAGCAGCTTGGGAGGCAGCGGCTTTGAATTCGAAGGATTTGCCCACTTCCAGCGAAACCGATGTAGCGGATTGGGGTGAAGTAAAACTCACATCAAAACCCTGCGCAAGGTTGATGAAAAAGTCAGAGTTGGTAGAAGTCTTTCCTTCTTTGGTTCCGTCAGCATTTCTGAAAACCATCCCCAATCTAAAAATCGTCAGGTTATTGGGATTGGCAAAAAAGGTGTTGGGAACCAGCTCAAAGGTGTAAATATTTGGCTGACCGGTCACTTTGGTCATTTTTGCGGCTGCAGTGGTCGTACCCCATTGGAAAGGCACAATGGTCCATGTGGTGGAAGTAGGTCCTCCGGTAACCGCCCCTATGTGGATGTACACGTCGCAATTGCAATCCTTCAGTCCGGTGGTACCTTTCGAAGCATCGTAGATAATCTTTACAGTGCTGCCCGCATTTGGAATTGCGGGTTCGGTGGTGACTTGCGCAAATGTTGAGGCTAGAGTGCCAAAAAACGCTGAAAGAACTAGAAAATATCTGGCTATCGGGTTCATGGAAAGGGTACATGATTTCGTTTTGACTTTCTGGCCAATCACAAGTTGGAGAGGACCGTGACCTGATTTTTTTTGCAAAAAAACTAACCACGCTAGTTCTTGCATCCTTAAAATCCTGATCCAGGCGCAGAAAGAACCTGTAAACTACTTTCGACAAAGGGAACCTGCAAGCGTTTGGAATTCAAAACCACGGAGAAGCTTTATGCACACGTTTGCGGTGACGATTGCATCAAAAACTTTTTTCCACCTTTGATCCCAAGATTTTTAAACTCTGAAAAAATGATCTAAAATCAGCCCAACAAAAACCATCCGACTGTAGGTAATCGTCTTATCTTTAAAGAAAAGTAACCGAAGATTTTTAATGAAGCTCGAGCAATCCACCATCAAAGACATCGCCAGAGAACTAAACGTATCCTCTTCCACCGTCTCCAGAGCTTTGAAAGACTATCCCGGAATCAGCGATGAAACCAAGCGCAAAGTCAAAGAAATGGCCGATAAGCTCAACTACCGGCCTAATGCGATTGCACTTTCTCTCCGAAAAAGCCGATCCTTCACCATAGGGGTAATCATCCCCGAGGTGGTCCATTTTTTCTTTTCTACTGTAATCAGCGGAATAGAAGAAGTGGCATTTTCCAGAGGGTACAATGTGATTTTGACCCAAACGAATGAGAAAATCGCCCGTGAAAAGTCCAGTATCGACACCATGCTTTCCAATCAAATTGATGGTTTTTTGGTGAGTTATTCCAAAGAAACCACGGATTTCGAACACTTTTCGAGACTCTTGGACAAAGGCTATCCGATCGTGTTTTTTGACAGAGTTCCCGATATCGAGGGGGCAATACATGTCATCGTGGATGACTACTCGGGAGCCTACGAGGCAACCAAACACCTGATTCTTCAAGGATATTCCAGAATAGTCCACTTAGCAGGGCCTTCTAATTTGAAGATATCCAAGGAACGGATTCGTGGCTATCAAGATGCCTTGAGAGATTTTGGAATTGAGACTAACCCGGATTACATCGTCGAAACGCGTACCGATGACGAAGCCCAGAAAATAACAGCGCATCTTCTGAATACATTGTCACCTCGACCTGATGCCTTTTTTGGAAACAATGACATGGCTGCAGTAGGAGCAATGATGGCCTGCAAAGCCGCCGGCCTCACAGTGCCCGATCAAATTGGCATCGTGGGATTTAGCAATTGGCAGTTTTGCTCCATGATCGATCCAAGCTTGACATCTGTGGCACAGCCGGGTTCAAGAATCGGCGCAAAAGCAACGGAGATTTTACTGGACCTGATCGAAAAGAAAATCAATCTCGAGGACTTTGAACCATCTGTGGTATTAGAAACCGAATTATTGATCAGGAAATCCTCTGTTAGGATAGAAAAATGATGATTTTCTTGAAAAAATATTTCCTTCCAATTGCAATCGTTTGAATAGGGCAAATTTTTAAATGGAAGGGGATTTCAGAATATAAAAAAGCCTTCTGCAGTGCACTGAGGCCTGATTTCTGATTTTTATCCTTCACTTTCGTTTCTAATTTAGCATACCACCTACCCTAGTGGTCAACTAGACAAGAAATGAACGCTACTTCTACTGCCGCAAAAACTTCCAAAAACTCGGCTCGAAACTCCACTTTCGGTGAAATCCTCGAATGGAAATCCAATCGAACAGGGCTCGAAGGAAGGAGCAAACGGTCGATTTTTAAAATCACGGTCTATCAAGACGGGATTATCCGAGTTCAGGCGAGTCGAATGGAAAACTTCGAGCCCAATCCCTATTCCGTGGTCTCATCCCCTGAGCAAACAGCCTTCAAACTCGAAGAGTCTCAGGAGAAGCTAATCTTAAAGACCAACTTGCTTAAACTGGAGATAGATTTAGCCTCTTTCAGACTCTCCTTTTACGATCAGTCCGGAAAATTGCTCAACCAGGACGATAGCCTTGGCATCTCATGGATTGGCACGGAAGTAAGCAACTACAAGGAAGTTCAGCTTAATGAGAAGTTTCTCGGTTTGGGAGAAAAGACCGGTAATCTCAACCGATTTGGCAAAGCCTACACCAACTGGAATACGGACTACTTCGCATACGGAGTCGGTGACGATCCGCTGTACATGAGTATTCCCTTTTATCTTGGCGTTCACGACCAGGGAGCTTATGGAATTTTCTTTGACAATACCCATAAGACAGTTTTCAACTTTGGTGCCTCCACCAACCGATTTATCTATTACAGTGCCGAGGATGGTGACATGGATTACTACTTTATCCATCAGCCCTCCATGGCGGAGATTATTTCAGCCTATACTTGGCTGACCGGACGTATGCAAATGCCACCCAAATGGGCGCTTGGCTTTCAGCAATGCCGCTATTCCTACTATCCGGAGTCAGAAGTCTATGCGGTGGCTCAGGGATTTCGGGACAAAAAAATGCCGGCTGATGTGATCTACCTCGACATCCACCACATGGAAGCTTACAAGGTATTCACCTTTGACGGGGAAAAATTCCCCAATCCCAAAGCCATGATTGCAAGGCTCAAGGAAAAAGGGTTTAAGGTGGTAGTGATCATGGACCCGGGTATCAAAACACAAAAAGGATACAGACCTTATGAAGAAGGTTTGGAAAATGGTCTTTTCGTAAACTATCCGGATGGAAAAACCTATGAGGCCCAAGTATGGCCGGGTTGGTGCGCCTTCCCTGACTTCACCAAAGCTGAAACCCGGACTTGGTGGGCGGAGAAAATGGCCTTTTACACCGAAGCTGGGGTGGATGGCTTCTGGACAGATATGAATGAACCTGCTTCTTGGGGTCAGTTTACTCCCAATCTGATCGAGTTTGACTACGAAGGTGAAGGAGCATCGCACCGAAAAGCACGAAATATCTACGGCATGCAGATGGCGCGAAGTGCGCAGGAAGGTTCAGCCTTTCAAAATCCAGAGAAAAGGCCTTTTGTCCTGACCCGATCCGGATTTGCAGGGATACAGCGCTATGCGGCTGCTTGGACAGGTGACAATGTGGCTTCCGAAGAGCACATGCTGGCAGGAATTCGATTAGTGAATTCACTGGGTTTGAGTGGAGTTTCTTTCGCAGGGTATGACGTGGGAGGATTTGCAGGTGAGGCCAGTAAAAGCCTATTTGCCCGCTGGATGAGCATTGGCGCTTTTGCGCCTTTCTATCGTGCTCACTCCATGATCAACACCAATGACTCGGAGCCATGGGCTTTTGGAGAGGAAGTAGAGGAAATCAGCAGAAACTATATGAAGCTGAGATATAAACTTTTACCTACGATCTACAGCAAGTTTTACTCTAGCTCAATTACCGGTCTTCCAATCTCAGCTTCCTTAGCAGTAGCCTATTCTCAGGATGAAATGATCTACCAAAGTGCCTACCAAAACGAATACCTGTTTTGCGATGCTTTCTTGGTAGCCCCAGTGGAAAGCCACAAGGAAATCACCAAAGTCTACCTCCCGCAGGGAGAATGGTATTACCTCTATTCGGATCAAAAGCACCAAGGCAATCAGGTGATTTACCAAGATTGCCCGCTCAATTACCTTCCCATCTATGTAAAAGGAGGTCAGGTTTTCACTATGCAATCTGACATCACGCATACCGAAGAGAATACTGACGGAATCCTAAGTATCGACGTGTATCAAGGTGAGACTGGCTCTGAATTTATCCATTATGAAGATGCTGGTGAAGGTTTGAACTACCTCGAAGGAGACTTTCACCAGCGCAAAATTCACTACAAACCCGAGCAGCAATCACTAATTTTAGAGGAAGCGACTGGTTCTAGAAAAAGTGATTTCCACACCATTCGATTGTTTCTCCATAGTTTTGAATCTGACTCCATTGAGGTGAATGGGGAGAAAGAAGCGCTCCAAACCAGGAACTATGCATTTTTGGAGAGGCTGACCGAGTTTGATCCGCTTCCTGAGCATAATCATCCTTATTTCGAAATCACAAATCTTAAGATTCTTGAGTTACCTTATACCTCAGAAGAGATCGTCATTACTAGCCTGATTTAAACCTCTTCCCTACCCCACTAACCCACCCAAAATGACCCAAGAAAAAAAACAGCTGAGTTTCTGGCAGATCTGGAATATGAGTTTCGGATTTCTGGGAATTCAATTTGGATTTGCCCTGCAGGGCGGATTCATGTCCAGAATCTTTCAGACCCTCGGAGCAGACAAGGATGCAATCCCCTTTTTATGGATTGCAGCCCCACTTACGGGTTTGCTCGTACAGCCTATTGTAGGCTACTTGAGTGATCGAACTTGGCATCCGAGGTTTGGAAGGAGAAAACCTTTCTTCTTTATCGGTGCTGTCCTGAGTACGGTGGCTTTGTTTTTTGCCCCTTACTCTTCGGCTCTTTGGATGGCTGCCGGAGCACTCTGGATTTTGGACGCCTCGATCAATATCTCCATGGAACCCTTCCGAGCTTTGGTCGCTGATAAGCTTCCGGACTCACAGCGTTCTTACGGGTTTGTGGTACAAACGCTAATCATCGGGATTGGTACCTGGGTAGCCTCCAATCTGCCTTGGATGATGACACAATTGGGCGTACCCAATACCGCTGCGGAGGGCGTAGTACCGGATTCTGTGAAATATGCGTTTGGCATCGGTGCCTTGGTCCTGTTCACTTCGATCCTCTACACAATCCTAACCACTGATGAATATCCTCCTGAGGACTTGGAAGAATTTGAGCGGGAAAAAGCGGCAAAAAAGGGATTTTTAAGTGGTTTTGAAGAGATCTTGAAAAATATTTCCTCTATGCCAAAGGTGATGATGCAATTGGGATTAGTGCAGTTTTTCTCCTGGTTTGCCTTTTTTACCATGTGGAGTTTTGCGACCCCAGCCATCACAGAGCATATTTTCGGAGCGACAGACACTACTTCAGAAGCTTACAACAATGCCGCTGATAGTGTAGGAAATTACTTAGGCACTTATGGATTGGTTTCGATGATCTACGCGTTGGTTCTTTCCTTTGTCGCATCCAAAATCAAGATCAACAGAAGATTACTCCACCTAGTCAGCCTGATTGCCGGAGGATTTGGCTTTATCCTGATCTACTTTATCACTGATCCTTGGATGCTACACCTTTGTTTTTCTCTAGTGGGTATTGCTTGGGCAAGTATTCTTTCGATGCCTTATGCCATGCTATCGGGTTCGGTAGAGCCCAAAAAGATGGGGGTTTACATGGGGATTTTCAACATGTTTATCGTTATTCCACAGATCGTAGCTGCACTAGGCGGGGTCAATTTCTTATATAAACTCCTTTTTGGTGAAGCTGTGATCAATACCATGCTGCTTGCCGGGACCTTGTTGATCTTGGCCGGTCTGTCCAATCTACTGATCACAGACAAAAAAGCCACTCACGACTGATTTGACCTATTTCTTACCAAAAGCCGGAATGATTTCATTTCGGCTTTTTACTTTTAGGGAAAATCCATCTCGATGAAAACCCTTCGTATCACCGGAGTACCTGAGCATTTCAATTATCCGTTTCGCTTGCTTTTCGAGCAACAACCATTTTTAAAACGTGGAATCACGATCGATTGGAAAGAGGAATCTCGAGGCTCAGGACAGATGAATCTGGACCTGCGAAATGGAGATACTGACGTCGCAATCTTACTCACAGAGAGTTTCTTGAAAGATTTTGAAGCAGGAAATCCGTCCAAAATGATTGGATTTCATGTGACCTCTCCTTTGATTTGGGGAATTCATGTAGGTCAAACCAGTGGAGTTTCTTCACTTTCAGAGTTGGAGGAAAAGAAAGTCTTGATCAGTCGAATGGGTTCAGGATCGCATCTGATGGCAATGGTTTTGGCCAAAAGAGAAAACTGGGATACTTCGTCCCTTACTTTTGAACTAGTGGGCAATATGGAAGGAGCCGAAAAAGCGATGGATGCAGGGAGTAAGGGGATTTTTCTTTGGGAGAAATATACCACTGCACCGATGGTGGAAAAAGGCAAGATGAAACGAATTGGAGAAATTCCAAGTCCTTGGCCTTGCTTTGTAATGGTTGCTTCAGCAGCTGCACTTACCGAATTTGGAGAAGTGATTTTTGATCTGAGAAATGAGATATATCGACTTTCTCACGTCCTGTCACCATCGGAAAACCTCGCCGATCTTCTGGCTATTGAATATCAGCTCAATCCTGAAGATGTGAAACAATGGCTCAAACAGACCGTTTGGTGCACCGAACCGGTAATTTCCAAGTCTGTTTTAGAGAATTCGATACAGATAATGAAAGACCTGAAAATCCTAAGCGGTGACTTGGACTTGGGAAGATTTTTGGATTTGAGTCATCTCCGAGTCGAGGATTAATGGAGTACAAGGCAGCTGAATACAAAACTTAGTGCCAACACCTATTTGACTGTCGATAAATACTTCGCCTCCATTTTTCCGAACAAATTCTTTGGTGAGTTGTAGACCCAACCCCGAGCCCTTTTCTTTTTGGGTACCGGGTTTTGACTTTGTAATCGTATACGAATCAGATAAGATTGCCTTGATTCGCTCCTCTGACATTCCAACACCCTGATCCTGAATGCACATTCTTATGAAGTCCGTATTTTTTTCAGAAAAAATAAAAATAGAACCACCATTGTTAGAAAATTTTGCAGCATTATTCAGGACATTTCTGACCGCCACTTCAATTGAATTGGGATCAGCAAATGCCATTACCTCATCCTCCATCTGATTGCAGATTTGAAGATTTTTCTCTTTGAATGAGGACTCCAAAAGGGATAAAGAATGATCTACTGTATTCCTGAGATTAAATTCAGCTGCATTGATTTTGAAACCACCCATTTGTGACATAGACCATTGAAGGGTGTTATTCAGTGTAAAATTGACTGAGTCAATGTCTTTTTTGAGCGTAGAAATCAAGGATTCAAATTCTCTCTGATCCAATTGATTTCCAGTCAAAAGGTCAACCACAGCTTTAACCTGACCTACCGGTCCGCGCAAATCGTGGCCTAGAATGGAAAACAGCTTGTTTTTAGTCTCATTGATCACCGAAAGTTCAGCAGATTGTGACTCCAATGCCTGATTTTGTTCCTCAATTCTCTTTTGCTTGGAAACCAGATCTTGATTGGTTTTAGACACACTTACATTTAAAAAATACATCCGGATCAAAAGGACAGCAATCACCGCCAACCCCAAAGAAAGGATAAGGATGTTTCTTTTTGAACTTGCTAATCGAAAAGCCTGATTTTCATTTTGAGCCTTCAAAAGCTCGAGTTCAGATTTTTCAAGATTTTCTTCAAACATGCCTTGGAGCAAGTTCAACCGATCCCTATTGGATTTATTTACAAGTGAATCATTGTAAATCTGATGACTTTGGAGGTGGGCAAAAGCCTTTTGGATATTCCCTTCTTTTTCATAAACCTGGGCTAAGTATTTATGACTTTTTGAAAGCTCATCCAAAAATCCTTCCTGCTCGCAAAATCCCACAGAAAAAGAAAGAACCTCTTTAGCCTCCTTCAATTTGCCTCCCAGAAGAAAAGCATTTCCTAATCGATGGAGGACTCCAGCTTCGAAAGACTTCACTTTTTGAGCCCTCGCCAAATCCAGAGACTTAGAAAAAATAACCTGAGCTGTATCGTAATTTCCTTTTGCTAAAAATACATCTCCAACTACTCGATGTGCGAAAGAGGTCAAATAAGGAGATCCTGCATCTTCATTTAATTTGATGGAAGTTTGAGCAAAATAAAGAGCAGAATCCTGATTACCGGATTGAGTAAAGTTAAGGGCTACATTGTTCAAACTTCTAATACGAGTGTATAAATCATCTACTTCAGTAGCAAGCTCATATCCTCTTCTAAAGTGCTCAATTGCTTTTTCATAATTCATCTGCTCATAATAGAGAGCTCCCAAATTATTCATCAGTCTTGCGGCCTGAAGCTTATCCCCTACTGCTAATGCCATTCGATAAGCTTCGCTAGAATACTCAAATGACTTTTGCCAATTGCCTTGTCGGTAATATATCCAACCGATATTTTCCAAAGCTCTGCTTTTAGCAGAAGTATCTTTTAAACTTGAAGCTAAAGAATCAGCTTCCTTGGAGAAGGAAAAAGCAATTTTCTGGTTTGATTCTCTTACTTGGGTTGCTACCTCATTGAGAATCTCAAGCCTCTCTTTACCTTTTTTACCTGAAAGCAATACCACCAAACTATCCTGATCGACTTGTTCCGGATTGGCAAGGGTGACCAAGGGCATCAAGTAAAAAAGCAATATCAGAAAGCGTGATAACACAGATGATTTTTTAAATAATATGAAATGCAAAATAAACACAATAAATCAACCTTGATAGATCAATTTGTTTCAAAATAACACCATTGTTATCAATTTTTTAGAAAATTTAGGTGCATTACCTAATTCACCTATTGTTACCAAAAAAAAGAGATTAGAGAAACTTACCCTCATGTCCGGTTTAGATCCAAAATCTAAGTCAAAATCCATCCAATCATCAATAAATGAAGAAATTAAAGGGTATTCTGACTTATTGAATGAATAAACACGGTGCTTTATCCTAACTGATCCCAATCCCACTCTTTGTTGATTTGTGAAATCGCATGATAAGCCGTGAGGTCATATTGGCAAGGGACAATAGAGATGTAGTTATTCGCGATAGCCCACTCGTCATTGTCCTCCCCTTTGTCAAAATTCACAAAGTTTCCTGCCATCCAAAAGTATTTTCTTCCAGTAGGGTCATATCGCTCAGCAAACTCCTCCTGCCATTTTGCATCGGCCTGCCGGCAGATTTTAATTCCTTTAATAGGTTCGTTTCTTTTGGGAGGAAAATTCACATTCAAGGCTACCCCTTTGGCAATTCCTCTTTCAAGCACTTGTCTGGCTATTTTTTCCACCCATTCTTCAACATGAGAGAAATCGGCTTTAGAAGAAAAATCACACAGACTGAATCCGATAGAAGGATAT
Source organism: Algoriphagus sp. (assembly GCA_018336015.1). Classification (GTDB taxonomy): domain Bacteria; phylum Bacteroidota; class Bacteroidia; order Cytophagales; family Cyclobacteriaceae; genus Algoriphagus; species Algoriphagus aquatilis. The sequence goes on from JAGXQZ010000026.1 coordinate 38,968, forward strand.
CCCTCCAATGCACCCTCGATCGCAGCGGACATAGTACCGGAATAAAGCACAGAGATCGAAGTATTCGAACCATGATTGATCCCACTTACCACAAGGTCGGGAGTACGGTCTTTCAGGACATAGTGCTTAGCCAATTTGACGCAATCGGCCGGAGTACCACTGGACTTGTAGGCCAATACATCCTCAAAAATATCTTCTTCGTATAGGCGTAGGGTCTCGCCAATGGTTATCGCATGCCCCATTCCAGATTGCGGGCTATCCGGCGCAACCACCACGACATCACCCAGTTTTTTCATAACGGATACCAATACTCGAATACCTTTGGAGGTAATGCCGTCGTCATTGGAGACGAGGATCAATGGTCTGGACATGGGATATTAATTCTGCAATTCGTTGTAATAAGCAGTGATTCGCAACAAATCACCACGCTTGTCATGCTCCAATCGATTTTTTCTCATGAAAAGATCGATTTCGTCATCGTGTCCGGGAAGCATGGAAAACAAGTCTTTCTTTTTTAGACTGTATTTTTCAAGCCGTCCGTTTTTTAGAAAATAATAATTAAATGCCAATCGGTACCCTGTAAAATTGGGTGGCCCCCAAAACGGATTCATGCCCATACCCATTGCTCCCCAATTATTCATCCCACGGGTATCTGTGGCAATGTACTCTCTGCAAAGCAAGGCAATGTTTTCACCCTGGGTGAGCACTTCAAAAAAAATCGGAGTTTCATAGTCTCCATTTAAAGAATAAGGAAGACTGTAAAATTTTCTTATTCCTCCATAGGTCTCATCATAAATCTCAAAACTCACCACATTGGAAGCAGTAAATGTGGTAACTGCCTCAGCTTGGAGCTGTACAAGGTTATTGTCCATGTCATACTTCAGCTGACCACTGAAAGTAGCTCCATCAGCGAGGAAAATATTCCCTTTATGCCAAATCTGAGATGGAAACTGTTGATTTTGAGCAATGACTGACACCAAGCTCAAAAAGGTAAGAAGGATACTAAGCCAGGCTTTTTTCATAAGAGTCAAATAAGGTACTTCATATACGGCCTTAACGCCTCCGAGTTAATTCTTGCTACGTTATTGATTCAAAATTTCAGCACAGATTATTTCAAAATGTTGTGCCCCATTTTGTCACGTTTGGTTTTGAGGTAGTTTTCATTGTGAGGATTAGGCTGAATCTCAATTCCCACCTGCTCTACGATCTCCAGCCCATAGCCGAGGAGGCCTACCCTTTTTTGAGGATTATTGGAAATAAGACGGATTTTGGAAATTTCAAGATCCCGCAAAATCTGAGCACCCACACCATAATCTCTACCATCCATAGGCAAGCCTAAAGCCAAATTGGCCTGAACGGTATCCATGCCCTGCTCCTGAAGTTTGTAGGCTTTCAGCTTATTGATTAAGCCTATGCCTCTGCCTTCTTGATTCATATAGAGCACCACCCCTTTTCCTTCTTTTTCAACCATCTGCATCGCAGCGTGTAGTTGAGGGCCACAATCACAACGACATGATCCGAAAATATCCCCTGTCACGCAAGAGGAATGTACCCGTACCAATACCGGCTCATCTTTTTCCCAAGTACCTTTGATCAAAGCCATGTGGATTTCTTGGGTGTTTGTTTGTCTGAAAGCGATCAGATCGAAACTCCCCCAAGTAGTAGGCATTTCCACACCGATTTCACGCTTGATCAGTGATTCATTTTTTAGTCGGTAAGCGATGAGGTCTTTGATAGATACAAGCTTGAGATTGAAACGTTCACGAACCTTGAACAAATCATCCAATCTAGCCATGCTACCATCCTCATTCATGATTTCCACCAAAACCCCAGCGGGCTGTAAACCAGCCAACCTGGAAAAATCTATTGCGGCTTCGGTGTGACCAGCTCTTCGGATTACACCTCCCCGTTTGGCTTTCAGGGGGAAAATATGTCCAGGTTTACCTAATTCACTGGGATGGATCGAATCATCCACCAAGGCCTTGATGGTCTTGGCACGGTCTGAAGCAGAAATCCCTGTAGTACATCCATGGCCGATTAAGTCCACAGACACTGTAAATGGGGTCTCAAAAGCTGCCGTATTATTGCCTACCATTAATTCAAGCCCTAGCTGATCACAACGGTCTTCAATAAGCGGGGCACAAATGAGCCCCCTACCGTGTGTCGCCATAAAATTGATGATCTCAGGTGTCACCTTCTCCGCTGCACACACGAAATCCCCTTCATTTTCACGGTCTTCATCATCGACTACGATAATTACCTCCCCGTTTTTAATGGCTTCAATGGCGTCTTCGATGGGATCTAACTGATAATTTTCCACAGGAATTGAGTTGAGTAAGGGATGTAACGAAGCAAAGTTAGCTTCTTTAAGGTGTAAAACAGGAAGTCACCAAAGAAAGTTTGGTTTTTAACCAATGACAATTCCAAGCTCTTTGTCTATTTCAAGTTGGACTTTTTTGAGCTCGAAATAAACTTGCTGAAGCTCAAATACTTTATCCACTTCGAGTTTCTCTAATTCAGCTGATTTGATTTTTTGCTTAGCCTCCTCCATCATTTTTTGAACCAGTCTCCTTTTCAGCCTAAGAATCGACTTAAAAGCAGTCTGAGCCAAATCATCAGCCTCCGTGGTTATGAAGATCTGATGGCGCTCGTGCCAATGAGTAGAAATCTCGTGTCTGGGGGTGATCAAATCAATGACCACTTGCTTAACCTCAGCGTCTCTTTGCCCAATAAAAAAATCATGCGTAGGAATTTCTCCTTGACTCAACGCATTGCGATAGAGCATCATTATTTTCTGATAGATAGGGGTTTGAAAAGTTATGCCTTCCGTTTCGGCCAGTAGGTATTGACAAAGGTGTAAGTCTTCGTGATCGAGCTTTTGCCAACCATAGTTGATCAGCAGACGGATAGTCTCCTTTTCCTGAATGCTTAGCGTCTCTTCAGCTGAAATCTCAACTTTTGTAGGAATTAATTCCTCCAATTGCTCTTCCGCTTCCTTTTCCTCTTTTGCTTTCTGAAACTGATCTTTCTGTGTCTTGACCAGATTTTTGTTCAATTCCGAAAGCAGGATCCCTTCTTCGATCTCCAATAATCCTGAGGCTTCTTTGGTATAAACCGATCGGATTATCGGATCAGGAATCTTTCCGATGCTCTGCACCACTTCACGGATTACCTCTGCCTTTCGAATGGGATCTTTAGCGATTTCATCCCGATATAGGCTAATTTTGAAACCTATAAAATCACGGCTGTTTGCCTTCAAATAATCTTGGAATGCTTGAGATCCTACTTTCCTTGAAAAGCTATCCGGATCCTCGCCATCCGGAAACACCACCGCTTTCACATTAAGCCCTCCCTCTAGAAGTAAATCAATCCCCCTCAAAGAAGCTTTGATTCCGGCATTGTCTCCGTCATAGAGGACGGTCACCTGATTGGTAAAGCGCTTGATCAGTTTGATTTGACCTTCCGTAAGCGAAGTTCCAGAAGAGGCCACCACGTTTTCGATTCCCGATAGGTGCATGGAAATGACATCCGTATAGCCTTCGACCAAGAAACAGTTGTCAAAATCCCGAATAGCCTTTTTGGCCTGAAACATCCCATAAAGCACATCGCTTTTGTGATAAATTGGCGTCTCCGGAGAATTGATGTATTTAGGTTGATTCTTATCCTTTGTTAGAATTCGGGCACCAAAGCCAATAGGCTTTCCGCTGATGTTGTGGATGGTAAATGTGACCCGATTCCGAAAGCGGTCATACATCCTTTCGGGCTCCCCTTCTTTTTGGAGGATCAATCCTGCCTTAAGCAAAATTTCTTCCTGGAATCCAGCGGATTTTGCAGCTTTCAACAAATGATCCCATCCATCCAGGGCGTACCCCAAGTCGAATTTTTGGATGATCTGAGGGGTAAATCCCCGCTCTTTAAAATAGCTGACCCCAATCGAACGTCCTTCGGGGGTTTCCAGATTTTTTACAAAAAAGTCCTTGGCAAAATTCAATGCAATGAAAAGACTTTCCCGCTCATTTTGCTCCAAATTCTGTTCCGGAGTGCGGGTCTCTTCCTCTTCGACCTCTATCCCGTATTTTCCGGCGAGATGTCGGATTGCTTCCTGAAATCCAATCCCTTCAATATCCATGACAAACTGGATGGGATCACCTGCTTTGCCACAACCAAAGCACTTGTAGATTTGCTTCGCAGGAGAAATGGAAAAAGACGGAGTTTTTTCACCATGGAAAGGGCAGCAGGCCCACATGTTTTGCCCTTTCTTTTTCAACTGCACATAGTCCCCCACCACTTCGACAATGTCTGCGCGTTCTTTTACTTTATCACTTGTCAGCTTGCTTACACTCATAGGAAGGGTGAAAGAAACAAAGTTAAGCTCAGAATTGACAATTGGAAGAAGAAGGTTTTCCAGAACTATTTGACATTTTAGGAAGTTTCACATTTGTATTTGCCGTGGGTTTTTCAAAGCGGCAATCTTGACCTACCTTGCGAAAAATTTAATCCACCCATGCAATTGACTGAGGAATTAATAAAAAAATCACTCTCACGCGTTCAGGACCCTGATATCAAAAGGGATTTGGTCTCATTGGGAATGATTCAATCCATTCATATCGAAGGCAAGACTGTAAGCTTCAAAGTTGTTTTGACCACCCCGGCTTGTCCACTAAAAGAGGTGATCAAAAACAACTGTATTGAGGCACTGGAAGAAGATTTTGGAAAAGACTGGAAGTGGGACATTTTTATGACTTCTCAAGTCACCACTGTACGTGATGCTGCGCCTATTCTTCCTGAGGTGAAAAATATTGTAGCGATTGCCTCCGGCAAAGGCGGGGTGGGAAAATCTACCACTTCGGTAAATCTTGCCGTTGCCCTTGCCCAACTTGGAGCAAAAGTGGGGTTGATCGATGCGGATATTTCAGGTCCCTCTATCCCCACTATGTTTAATGTGGAAGGCGAACAGCCCGCTGTGAAAAAAGTAGGTGAAAAGAATGTAATCATACCTGTCACTCAATACGGAGTGAAAATGATGTCTATTGGCTTTTTGACTCCTACAGACAGTGCTGTGGTTTGGAGAGGCCCAATGGCAAGTTCTGCATTGAGACAATTTATTTCAGATGTAGAATGGGGGGAACTGGATTATTTATTGATCGACCTTCCGCCAGGCACATCGGATATTCATTTGACCATGGTACAAACTGTCCCCGTGACCGGTGCTGTGATAGTAACTACACCACAAAAAGTGGCTTTAGCGGATGCCAATAAAGGATTGTCCATGTTTAGACAGCCTCAAATTAATGTCCCCATCTTAGGTGTTATAGAAAATATGGCTTATTTTACGCCTGAAGAGCTACCTGAAAACAAATATTATTTATTTGGCAAAGAAGGCGGAAGAAAATTGGCTGAAAAGTACCAAGTTCCGTTTTTAGGTGAAGTTCCGATTATCCAGAGCATCAGAGAAAGTGGTGATACCGGATATCCGGCAGTATTGAAAAATGGACTGACTAAAGAGGCATACATGAACCTGGCTGAAGAAGTAGCCAGACAAATAGCTATCCGAAACGCGTCAATTGAAAAAACAGAAATAGTAGAAATAAAAGCATAAGACAACTCATGGAATCGGGATTGAGAGAGAAAATAGAATTTGCCTTAGACACCATCAGACCTTATTTGGAGGCGGACGGAGGCAATGTTCGAATAGTGGAACTAACTGATGATTATGTCCTGAAAATTGAAATGATGGGTAATTGTAGTTCATGTCCCATGTCTTCTATGACACTAAAAGCTGGTGTAGAAGAGGCAATCAAAAGAGCTATCCCGGAAATCACCCGAGTGGAAGCCGTGAATCTTTCCATGGCTTGATCAATTCAACTAGATGAAAAAAGGATTGAAAATTTTTAAAATATTCCCCCTTCTCGTAGGGGGAATATTTTATTGTTTGGGTGCATTTGGCCAATCAGTTAAACTTCAAGAGCTGGATAGTTCATTTGGAAATATTTCGGGCCACTCGCATCATGAAAAATGTGCGCACACCGTACTGGAATCCCAATTGGAAAAAGAATTGGGAGTATTTGGCACAAAAGCATTTTTTGAAGACTGGATGACTCGAAAGATTGAGTCGAAAAGAAGTATTCCACAGATTGCAAAAATTCAAGAAGGACCTCGGCTAATTCCTGTGGTCATCCATGTGATTCATACAGGAACGGCAGTCGGTGTAGGCACAAACATTCCCGATTCTCAGATACAAGAGCAAATCAGAATTCTGAATGAAGATTTCAGAAGAAAAAATGCAGACGCTAATCGGACACCTGCAGAATTTCTCCCGGTAGCTGCTGATGCAAATATTGAATTCGTCCTAGCGAAACAAGACCCAAACGGATTGCCAACTTCTGGTATAATACGACTCCAAGGTCCTAAGACAATTTATTCACCGGATGACGCCACTTTGATCGGGCAATTGTCCCAGTGGAATCCGGAAGAGTACATGAACATTTGGGTGGTTCCTTTGACCTCTCCATTCATTGGATATGCTTCCTTTCCTGTTTCAAACCTACCCGGTCTTAACTTCACCCCTTTTCCGGTCATTACGGATGGTGTAACCATCGATTATAGATTTTTTGGAATGGGAGGAAGTGCTACCACTGCTTCAAGGGGAAGAACCGCAACCCATGAGGTAGGTCACTACCTTGGTTTGAGACACATTTGGGGCGATGGAGGTTGTGGGGTGGATGATTTTGTGTTGGACACACCCGAGCAAGACGCCTCCAATACCATCTGTAATACCAATCCTACCAAATTCTCCTGCGGGAATAACAACATGATCCAAAATTACATGGACTATACTCCCGATCCATGTATGAATATTTTCACAAAAGGGCAGGTTGAACGATTTGACGTGGTACTAGCCAATAGCCCAAGAAGAGCAAGTTTGGTAAACAATAGGGCAACAAAAGAACCCGTTTTGGCTGACAGGGATTTATCTTTGAGAAGAATTATTCAGCCTAGTGATGCCATCTGCGACCAGAACATTACCCCTTCGGTGGAAGTGCAAAACACGGGTACTTCACCAATTACTTCCACTAGAATTGAGTTTAAGAGAAATGGACAATTGGTTGAAAGCAAAAGATTTGGGTTGAATCTCCAGACTGGCCAAACCGCTACGTTGTCTTTCTCTTCTATACTGGCCTCAGGAGACACCAATGAATTTCAGTTTACCATTGTACAGGTAAATGACGCGTCAGATCTCAATGCGGTAAACAATACCCAAATTTCAAAACCTATTCAGCAAGGTCAACTTTCGATTCCATTCACTTACAACCTTGCAACTTTCCCAGCCCAATGGATTGTCAGTAATCCTGACCAATCGCTCACATGGGAAAAGACTTCGATTACTGTAGACGGCGTAGCTCAATCCGCCCTATACATGAGACATTATGAATACGAAGCTCAGGGCCAACTCGATTATTTGATTTCTCCTCAAATAGACCTTACTCAATTTCCCAATGCACAATTGGTATTCGAAGTAGCTCACGGACCATATAATCAGAATGGATTCCAGGATGAGTTGATGATTGCAGTGGCTCCGGAATGTTCGGCAGACTTTAACGTGGTATCTCCTCCTTATCAAAAAAGCGGTACCAGACTCCAAACTTCAACACCGACCTTGGATGAATTTATTCCTACCAGTGCATCTCAATTCCGTACCGAATTGGTTAACCTGAATAAATTCAAAGACCTCGGCAAAATCAGAATAGCTTTCATTTCAAAGAATGCCTACGGAAATAACTTCTACATCAAAAACATTCGAATCCTGCCTCAGGAACAATTCAAATATGAATTGAAAGTAGAAGGAGTCATTTCACCTACTCCAATCAGTACCGGAACCCATACAGAAGAAGTAGTACGAATTATCAATACAGGAAATCTTCCGGTAACTCGATTCCTATTTACCAGAAACACAAATAATTCAGGAAATAGGGTGTTTATAGGTTCTGGATCTTCCATAGCCCCTGGTGATACTGTGGATTTGAGCATCAATAAATCTACAGGCGAAGGCAAAAACAGCCTTCAGTTCGGCGTTTCTGAACCAAATTTTGATCAGAATGCACCCGCTGCACCTTTGCTCAGGAACTTCAATATTGAGAACCCAGGTAGAACAGAAGTTCCGTGGAGGCAACAGTTTAATTCCAGTACGGACCTCTCTCCTTGGCTCACAATCAATCCTGAAAGCGACCAAACAGCTTGGCAAGTGACTCCGGTATCCTCCGCAACAGGAACAAACAATGTAGTCCGATTACAAGGAGGACAAAATGGTAATTCTTATTGGTTGGGAACCCCATCATTTGATCTGTCAGTCAGCAGACAGGCCAGTGTTTTCTTTGATGTTGCAGCGGGCGTAATGAACCCATCTACAACCCTCTATCTTTTGGCAAGTGCCAATGGAGGCACAGATTATGCTGTGGTATGGTCAGCTTCAGGTGCAAATTTGTCTACTGTAAATACGGGTGAAGCCAATCCAAATAATGCAGGGGATTACGAAAGAAAGTATGTCAATCTGACTGAATTTGCCGGCCAGGGAAAATCAACCATAAGATTAGCATTTGCATTGGATGTGGTAGGAACTCCCAATCCACCGGTGTACTTGGATAATCTCGAATTGTTCCTTAGTGCCAATCCCGAACCAGTGATTCCTGCTGAAGGCAATACGATTGTTTATCCAAATCCTGCTGCGGATTATTTCAATGTAGCCTTCAACCTGCCTAGAAGGGAAACGGTCACGATGCAAGTCATTTCATCCACAGGTGCACTCGTCCAGGAGTTGACTTTTCCAAATACCTTAAACCAAACCTACACATTCACCAGAGAGATGTTTAGCCCTGGCCTGTACATCTTAAAAATCAACAGTTCAACGCTTCAGGAAATCAAACGATTGGTGATCAATTAACCAAAATTAAAGCCGAGGCGCATGCTTCGGCTTATTTTTTGTCAAGGGTTTGTTCGGTTTTTGCCAACTTTGCAGCGGTTTGATAAAAATTACGGCTTATCTTAGCTTGAATCATTTTACTCGATGAATCCACTCTCTTACAATCTGAAAAAGATCTTAATCAACCTAGCCATCATCTTTGGGATTTCTATTTTCCTTGGATTTTTATTTTTGAAAGTTTACCTCCCTCTTTACACTAATCACGGCGAAACCGTATCCGTTCCTGATTTATCAGGATATACCTACGAAGAAGCAGTTGATCTTTTGGAATCCTCCAGCTTACAATATGAGGTCTCGCCAGATTCAGGATTCAGCACTGAACAACCAGCCTTGGGCATTTTAAAGCAAATACCCGCCGCCAATTCTCAGGTAAAAAGTGGCAGAAAAGTATACCTGACGCTCAATGCCAGAAACGCACCCATCATCAAAATGCCAAATATGGAGAATATGCTCTTGAAAAATGCCCAAGAGATGCTGTCTAACTTAGGCTTGGAGCGTGGCGACATCATTTATGTACCGGATATCGGGATCAATGTGGTGTTGGAACAACGGTACAAAGGAGTAACCATCCGAGAAGGATTTGAAGTGCCCAAAGGCTCAAAGATCGATCTGGTGGTCGGCGATGGCATGGGAAATCAAATGCTTTTGGTACCAAGCTTAATCGGTATGGATGAAGAGGATGCGGAATTTCTCATTTTGGGCTCAGGATTGAGAGTAGGCAGAAAAAACTACAACCGCACCGATTCTGCCTCTACAGGTAAAGTTTACCTCCAATCCCCTGCCTCCGGAGTAGAAGTCCGAACAGGTGAAGCAATTGATCTTTGGGTTGCTAAAAACTAATGATTTGAAAAGGCACTTTTTAATACTTGGCTGCTTACTTCTAACCTTGCTTGTGCAAAGTCAACAAGGCTTTGCTCAATTTGTAGAGTTTGGGCAAGTACATCGTGTACCTCAACCCAAATCAACTGAACAAGGATCCTCGGCACGAACCTCATTTATTCCAACAATCCCATTTTGGGATGATTTTTCTCAAGGGTTGGATACCCTAAAATGGAATGTTGAAGGAGTATCCTATACCGAAACCATTGGAATTCGTCCTCCTTCCTTAGGAATGGTTCTCTTTAATGGTGTGGATCAAAATGGCCGAGCTTATTCTCAACAAGTCAGGGATCAAGGAGAAAGTGATTACCTCAGCAGCAAGAAATTTGATCTCAGTTCCATTCCTTCCTCGGAAAGAAATTCTCTTTTTTTAAGCTTCTATTGGCAGGCTGGAGGAAATGCAGAACTGCCTGATGAAAATGACCGCCTTACGCTTCAAATCCTCGATCCGCAGGGTAATTGGTTGAACATCTGGTCAAAAAGTGGCGGAGATAATTTGGATCGCAACACATTCGTTCAGGAAATAATCCAAATCAAGCCCGAATGGCAGCATCAAGCATTTCAGTTTAGATTCTTTTCCAATGGCCGACAAAGCGGCCCCTTTGATTCCTGGCTTTTGGATTACGTGTACCTCAATACCAAAAGATCCCAGTCTAATCTGAGCTATCCTGATCGTTCCATCACCAAACCTAATGCTGTTCGCTTAGACGGATTTGGAGCTTATCCTTGGGAGTTGCTAGCCAAAAAACAGTCCGGTAAGTGGTCTACGGTACAAAATGAATTTTTGAATCTGGAAAACCGGTTCCGGGCAATGGAATATTCCATTACTGCAAAGGACAGTTCAGGCACAGTGTTGCTTTCAATAAATGCTAATACCCCTTTCAATCCAGTCCCGAATGCGTTGGAGCGCAGAACATTTTTAAGCAGGACTTTTTCAGAAATTAATCTTCCCAGCACTCCGTCCGACATTCTATTTGAGACCAAACTCACGACTGGAGACGGAATCTTATTTGAAGCCAATCAAGGTGATACCATTCGTTACACTTCAGTGGACTATCGTACCAATGATCAGGTAATCTCCAAATTCCCGATCAGAGATTTCTTTGCCTATGACCATGGATCTGCAGACTATGCTGCCGGAATCAATCAAAGATCAGGTCAATTGGCGGTGGCTTACACGACTCCAGAGCAGGTTTTTCTAAAAGGTGTTTCCATTTATTTCACCAATGCTATTCAGGCAAATCAAGCCATCGACTTGGTAGTGTGGTCCAAACTTGACCAAAAACCGATTTACTCCCAAGAAACCGTAATCCCTGCCAGAAACCCCGGAGAGGAATGGGTCTATTTCCCTTTGGAAAAACCAATTCAAGTCACAGGAGAATTTTTCGTGGGATTTACCCAGTTTACCAATGATTTTGTCCATATCGGTTTAGATAAAATCAATAACAAAGGCGAAAAAATCCACTACAACGTCGGTGGCGGTTGGGTACAAAACAAAGAGGTCAAAGGCTCTTTGATGATTCGTCCGCATGTGACCCAATCCCTCCAAGGTGGAAACAATAGCCTTCCTGAAAGTTCCTACCGCTTATTTCCTAATCCAGTCACAGACGAACTCCAAGTTCATGGAGAGTTTAGTGATCTGACGGTAGTGGATTCATTTGGCAGAGAGATTTTATTACCCAGGGAACAAACCAAGCAAGGGGAAATCGTTAATTTTAGAGGCCAAAGACCGGGAGTCTATGTAGTGAATCTACTTACCCCATCCGGTCTCAAATCACTCAGAATTCTTGTAAAAAACTAATATGGAAGATATCACTGTAAGCGAACTGAAAGAAAGACTAGAGCGTGGAGAGAAGTTTCACTTCCTCGATGTACGTGAAGAATGGGAATACGAAGAAGACAACCTGGGTGCAGACAATATCCCGCTAGGCGAACTTCCCCATCGTCTTGCCGAATTGGAAACCATGAAGGAAGAAGAAATCGTGATTCATTGCCGTTCAGGTGCCAGAAGTGGGAATGCCAAAAAGTTTATGGAAACCAAAGGCTTTACCAAAGTCAGAAACGTACTAGGTGGGATCATGGCCTACCGAGCTCTTTAAATCACTCCAAGCCGGACTTCATTACTGGAGTCCGGTTTTTTTTATTTGAAAATAAACGGCTGGGGAGAGAAGCAGAGCACAAAAATTAAAATTGCTAGCCAGCCTAATACTTTTCGCTTCGTATCCAGCGAACGGGTATCCCCTACTTCGGGATGTTTTAAGCCCATGACTCTTCCCAACAAGAATCCAAAAAACAACCATCCTTCATAACCTTGCCAATTGGGTTGCCAAAAAACCAAGGCATATTGCGAGGCAGCCAAAGTCAAGGCTATGGCAAGCTTACTCTGCGATGAAAGGCCCGACTTGGCATAGCAGATGTATAAAAATCCCACATAGAGCGGAATTCGAATCATGGATTCTTCCACGGGTTGATCAGGGCTGATTATCCCCAATCCTGCGTAGCCTAGAAAGGCAGTAAAGGCAATCAGCGAAATCTGCTGATTCCATTTTGGAAACAAGCCAAATATCACATGCCCACCATCCAGCTGACCGATGGGAAGCAAATTGAGTGCAGTGAAAAACAAAGCCAAATATCCCGCAAAAAGAAAAGGATAATGAATCACTTCTGACATGGCAGGAAGTCGTTCTGGATCAGCAAAAACCTCTCCCAGAACCCAAAATAGCATATTCCCTCCCAACTCAAAATCCAACACATCCTCTCCATACCCCTGAAAATTGGGATCGGCATATTCAGGATGAATCTGATAGATATACTCAGCAGGTGGTAAATGGGTAAATCCATAAATCAATACGCCCAAGGCGACCACAAACCCTGCCAGAGGACCTGCAATGCCGATATCAAAAAACTTAATTCGGCTATTGACAAAGCCTTTCATCCGGATAATCGCACCAAATGTCCCAATCGATGGTGCTCCAATAAATCCCAGCCAAGCTGGAATAAAGAAAGGAAGGGTACACCGAACCTTGTGATAGAGTGAGGTAAAAAAATGCCCCAACTCATGAACCAACAAAATTCCGATAAATGGGATCGAAAAGGCCATCGATTTGAAGAAGTACTCCCAAGTCAAGGCCGACTCACCGCTTGCCAAAACATGTTTGCCATATACCCACTCCCCGCCTGCCAGCGTGCTGGTAAGGATGGTAAGGACAAAAAGAAGAAAATGGATCGCGTATTCCTTTGGCTTATACATGGCTAAAAAAGTCAAGCAAAACCTGTGGACTTGTCACCTGAATAGCATGGATTCCCACTTTTCTAGCTCCCTCCACATTGGCCAAAAGGTCATCAAAAAAGAGTACACGGTCAGGTTTTGTCCCCAATTCGGCCACCATAGTCTCATAAATGGCTACATCGGGTTTGGCCAATCCCATCTCATGGCTGTAAAAGATTCGGTCAAAAAAAGGATCAAAACTATCCGCTTGGAATTCATTTCTTAAAAGTTCATATACACCTTCAATATGAATTTCATTCGTATTGCTGAGGACACCTACCTGATGGGTTTGCCGTAATTTTTTCACCAAATCCAATCGGTAAGGAGGAATTTTTCCAAGCAGGCTATTCCATAATTCATCCACTTCGGCATCACTCCATTCCTGCTCAAAGTAGCTTCTCACTTCATTTCGAAAAGTGGGAGAATCGATCCATCCTTTCTCATAAGCTTTATGAAAATCAGTCACATAAAATTGATCCACTCGGGAATGAAGTGGATCGGGCACCTTAGACTTGATCAGCCGGAAGGTATGTTGATAGTCTATATCAATAATCACGTTACCCAGATCAAAGATCAAAAAGTCAACATCGGATAGATTTTTCATTCGCAACGCAGGTTGTGTATATGAACTCAAATATGTAACATTGCAGTCCCAAAACCAAGGTAAAAGGCTCCCAAAGCCTCAAATTAAGGTTTTTCGGGCCCATAGCTCAGTCGGTTAGAGCATTTGACTCATAATCAAAGGGTCGCTGGTTCGAGCCCAGCTGGGCCCACTACTTCAAAGCCTTCAGATTGATTTCTGAGGGCTTTTTTGTTTTTTCAAGAGACGATCAAAAGCCTCATTTCTGTTTTGGATTTCATCCAATCTACTCCGACCTTTCGCACAGATCTAGTTGCTAATCCTTTTCCTATGAGGCATTTTCTATTCCTACTTTTTTTCTTGGTTGGGGTACCTGCTTTTGCCCAAGTCACCAATTCCGGATTGATGAATACCAGTACCGGAGAGCAACTGGGCAATCTGAGTATTGGTGCTTACATCGACGCTTATTTTGGCTATGACTTTAGCCGCCCGGCTTCTGGCGATGTACCCTATTTTGTTTCGTCCAATAGGCATCATGAAGCCAACATCAATTTGGCTTTTTTGGATGTGAGATACACCTCAGATCGGGTTAGGGGGAGATTTGTACCCGGATTTGGCACTTACATGAATGCCAATTATGCCCATGAGAAAGGTTCTCTGAAAAATCTGGTAGAAGCATCCGTTGGCTATCGAATCAGCAAAACCAAAGACATTTGGATAGATTTTGGTGTACTTGGATCACCCTATACCAATGAAAGCGCCATCAGTCGGGACCACCTGATGTACACCCGGAGCTTTGCTCCGGAATATGTCCCGTATTACCTCGCAGGAGCCAAGGTATCATTTCCTCTTTCTGAAAAGCTCAGCGCTTACTTGTATTTGCTCAATGGATGGCAGCAGATCCATGATCAAAATGCAGGGAAAGCCATCGGTACCCAATTGGAATTCAGACCGGACAGCAAAAACCTACTGAATTGGAATACCTACTTTGGAGACGAGAGATCAACCAACAAACCCAACGACCGCCTGAGGGCTTTTAGTGATATCTATTGGATTCACGACAGTGGAAGTTGGGATTTTACCAGCTGCCTCTATGGTGGGTATCAGAATAACCTGATCCATAATTTTAATAAGGAGGTATTTTGGTGGCAGGCCAACTTTATTGCGAGGTATGCCTTTACAGAAAAAATCTCCCTCTCCGGGCGTATGGAATATTTTTCCGATCCCAATGCCATTCAGATCTCGCCGGAAACCTTCCTCCCTAATTTCAGTGCGTTCAGCAACGGGCTTTGCCTCAACTTTTCCCCTACAACCAACCTACTATGGAGGATGGAAGGCAGGTATTTTTATTCAAGTGATGCAGTCTTTACAGATGCTAATCAAACCGCCAGTTCCAGAAAATTATGGATAGTCGGCAATGTTACCTTCTCTTTCTAAACTTTACCAAGTAGGATCCTTAGCCCAAGGGATTTACTGCTTTATTTAATTAATCACCGAAACTTAGAATCTCTTTTTCAGAAATTTCTCGAGGTCATTATTGGAGCCAAAAAGCACCAAAATCTCATTTTCCTTGAGGACCATTTCAGGTGTGGCAATCCCATGAACCCGTTCCATGGTTTCACTTTTTCCTAACACACTTTTCACTTCCTCTTTTTTGATGGTAGTCAAGACGAGCAGGTTGAATTTTTGCCTAAAGCCTATTTCCTTAATCGATTTACCCACATACTCCTCTGGCACATTGGCCTCTATGATGCTAAACTCCTCGCTGAGCTCGAAAGAATCCACCACATTTTTGATGCAGAGCTTCTTTGCCATTCTTTCAGCAGTTTCTTCCTCCGGGTGAACGATTTCGTCTACGCCTAAAGCATGGAGAACTCGCTCATGAAGCGGATTGATCGCCCGGCTGATGAGTCGCTTGACTTGCTGGTTCTTAAATAATGCTGTAGCCATGATGTTAGCCCCCTGATCTTCTCCAATGGCTACGATTACCACATCGGTATCTTTTAAGGGAAGTCCAGTGACGGTAAACTCATCCATGGCGTTCATGCAGATCGTATGGGATATTTTCTCCTTATACTGATCCACTTTTTCCATACGGGAATCAATTCCAATTACTTCATTGCCTGAAGCAGTCAGTTTCATGGCTAGTGAGGAACCAAAATTTCCCAATCCTACAATGATATATTTCATGTGTTTATAATTTGATTTTTAAGGGCCACATGGAATCTCGCAAATCTTATAATCATTCCAGTGTGTGACTTTATAGTCATGCTCGATTTCATGTGTTTATAATTTGATTTTCATTTGCCACATAGCCTGTCCCGATTTTTATCGGGAGAATGCCCGCTATAATCATCCCCCTCCCGAAACCAGTTCGGGACAAGTTGTGTGAAAAGCAATTATCATGGGCATTTCATAAGTTCTTTAAGTTTTCCCGATCAGTTAATGACTATCTCCTCTGCAGGATATCTGTAATTTTTATAACGCACCTTTTTGAATACGGCAATCAACAGCGAAAGCATACTGACTCGACCGATAAACATGACTACAGTCAGGATAAGCTTACTCATATCAGACAGGCCGGCTGTAATCCCCAAGCTCAGACCGACGGTACTGAAGGCTGAAAAACATTCAAATCCGATCTGAATCAAACTTTTATCCTCGTCAAAAACCGAAATCAGCACGATCCCAAACCCGATCACAATCAGAGACAAGGATATCGTTGCAAAAGCCCTTCTCACTGAGATATCTGCAATTTCCCTTCGATACAATTCGATTTTGCTTTTCCCTCTGGCCAGGCTGATGATGTTCAACGTCGCAATAGCAAAGGTACTTGTCTTAATACCGCCCCCTGTGGAAGCCGGAGAAGCCCCAATCCACATCAAGAGAAAAATGATCATCGTCGTCGGAAAAAGCATGGCCGACATATCGATCGTGTTAAACCCGGCCGTCCTCGGCGTAGTTGCACCAAACAAAGCAGTCACGACTTTGCCAAAACCTCGGTGCTCAGCCATCGTATTGTGGTACTCCAAGGCAAAAAAAGCCAAAAAGCCTACCACAGTGATGCTGATCGTAGTAATCAGGGTAATGCGGCTATTTAGGTTGAGTACCCAAGGACGATAAGGAGCTCTAAATCTTCCAAAGGAAAGCAAGGTCCTCAATTTGTATCGAAGGAAGCGAATGATATTGTCCACGATTGGAAAACCAAGGCCTCCCAGCACAAAGGTCAAGATGATTACGATTTGCAGAAAATAATTAAATCGAAAGTCAAGTTCGTAGAGTCCATTGGGAAGTGTAGAGAAGCCCGCATTGCAAAAGGCAGATATGGCATGAAACACCGCGAAGAAAATCTTCCTCGACTCAGAAGGAAAAAAGGCCGAATCCAAACTGGAATAAATAAGAATTGCCGACACCAGCTCGATTCCAAAGGTGATCAAAAGGATGGACTTGATGGTGGAAAAAACCTCTCCCAACTTATTGGAATTGGTCATGTCACTGAGCGCTAATTGGTTTTCATAGGTGGAACCTCCCTTGAAAAAATAGCTGAAATAGCTGGCAAAAGTCAGAATACCCAAGCCGCCAATTTGGATAAGCAGCAAGATTACCACCTGCCCAAAATCAGTAAAGTAACTCCCCGTATCCACTACAATCAGTCCGGTCACACAGACTGCACTCGTCGAGGTAAACAAAGCATCCACAAACGAAAGACCTCCCACGGTTGCTCTCGGAGTCATCAACAAAAAAGCTCCGAGCAAAATGATGAGGATAAAACTGGAAACGAACAGTTGCGCAGGATTCAAAACTGCTCTCTTGTAATTAAACCGAACTTCAGAGACCTCCCTGATAAAGGTGGTCAACACGGCCAATTGCACCCAAATGGGGTTTTCCAAGATCAAATCTGTCTCAAAGGGCACACCTACAAACAGGTAAAGGTAAAACACCCACAGGGTAAAGGCGACCGACGCAAAATCAAAGATCAGCACGCTTCGTTTGGGTAAAATCTTCTTTGAAAAATACCTCAAGACAGTTGAAATCAACCCAAATCCCAATACCACGAAATAAAACCCGTCAAAAATATCCTGGTAGAAGGAGTTTTGGTTGAAACCAAAATCTGCGATCAACGCAAACAAACCAAGAATACTCATCCCTAGGGCCAATCGGCTAAGCCATTTCATACCTAAAATCATTGACCAAATGTTCACTATCTCAAAATCATTTGCAATAAAAAGCGAGATTATTTGAAAACATGAATACACGCCAGCTAACCTCTAGATAGGTCATTGGCTCTAAAGATTGCGAATATTCGTCGACTGACCACAGACGACAGTCCACAGCACCTCTAATCGGTCTTCAAACTTCATCTTATTGGGTAACTGGTAGAAAAGCGGATAATCATGAAAAGCTTAAACGGTAGAAAAAATTTATTCTTCAAAAGCCTCCTGAGGCAAAAATGCAGTTCGAATGCGAGTGGATTTTTCACCTACTTCTGTCCAGGCAAAATACACCGTTTCTCCATGGAGTTCCAATTGGGGAAAACCGCTCTTTCGACTTGGGTCTATTGCAGTGATGGACAAAGGAGTACCCATATTCCCGTCTCGATCCACTCGGGCAGCTCTCAAAAAGGTTTGTTCCCCTCTCGTCTCCATCCAAGAAACGATCCCGGAGCGATCGTCCAAAAGGGCCACATCTACCCTGCCGATAATCCCCGCAGAATCCAACGAAATGGGAGAAGAGAACGTAGCCCCTGCATCTCCTGAAAAGGCAAACTTAACCTTGGGAGCAGCACCTGCTGCAGTAAACCAACCCACCAATACCGTATTTCCCTTGGCAGCCACTCTGGGTCCATTGACAGGACAACCTGCAATCTCCCATCCATCGGGGTGGATCACGCTCGGCTCAGTCCATTTACCCTCGACGAGTCGCGTGATGGCGATATCCCGGATTTCCTTGTCTGATCGATTACGGTAGACGACTACAGGGCCCAACGCCGTCAAGGCACTGCTTGTCTGACAACAATCACAGGTTTTGGCGTCGAGCAACTCATCCCAAAGAACCCGACCATCTTGACTTACTTCAGCCGCACGAATACTCATGGCACCTGTGCCATGGCCCGAATGATCGTGGCTACTTCCGCCGGTATTGCGACCGTCCAGCCAGGAAACAAGGAAAGAGGAATCTGTATAAGCTATCGCAGACACAAAGCCATGCTCCGTTTGGGTTGCGTCTGTATGTAAGGGAAGGCCATTGATCCAGCCGGTTTGCCCTTTCGGCAATACACTAAGCTTGACATCGTAGGAAAAGGTCGCAGGTGCAGATTTTTGTAGAATATGACTCAGCAAACTCCCCTGGTTTTCTACGATAGTTGGAAAATCAGCCCAATTCACAAACCAATATTTACCTTGGGTGATCGGTTCGGGTTGGGTCCATGCCCCATCCTTCAGGCGTGCATAGGAGAGCACTGCCAGGGAATCAGAAGGCTTACTCACCCAGGAAATCAACAAGTCCGAACCCGAAAAAAGGACAGGAAGAGAGGCTCCCTCACCTGCGGCAAATTCCAATTCCTCCACTGCATAGACTTTCGGCTTTTCCTGAGCACAGGAAGCCAAAACAAGGGAAATCCAAACCATCAAAGCGACCTTTCTCATGGCTTTTCGGCGACAAGTTGATCGATGGAGGCAACTTCAGCCCACTTAAGCTGGCCCGCATGACGATAGACTTCCTTCCCGTCTTTGTCCAAAATAATCGTGGTCGGCAATGCATAAATTTCAAAATCGGCCAAAGCGCCCGACTTCATCCGGATCAAATCCAATCCGGTTTGATGCTTCTTTTGAAAGGCTTCGATCTGATCCAACTCCTCATCCGTAGCAAGTAAAAACTCCACCTTATCCGTGTCTAATCGAGGCAAGGCATTTTTCAATTCGGGAAATTCCGCCAGGCAGGGTTTGCACCAAGTCGCCCAAAAATGCAGCACCGTCCATTGATTATTTTGTGGATGGAGTGCAATTTCCTCACCCGCCACGTTTTCAAAAGATACCGCAGGTTGATTTCTGTTGCTGACAGATTCAGCAGAAAGTTCCGTCGCGGCAGGTTCAGTTGAAGGAGATTTGCAGGAAAAATGCAGGAATCCCAAACCCATCCAAAGAACAAGGGAAAAGGTAAACCTTTGGGAAAAGGGGAAATTTATAAGCGTAGGGGTAATCATTGGGTGTATAGTTGCGCTGAAAATAGCAGATTAAAGTCGATATGGCAAAAAAGGAAGGCTTTCTGTTCATCAAGAAGATTCCCTGATTAGGTATTTCGCCAAGCGTATACCTCAAATGCTATGAGAATTAACAGAAAATAGATTTTTAAATTAGAATGGAGTTCGACCCCGATAAGCGCATCGATTTCGGGAGATTGAACTTGAGGAAAAGGGAGTTACATCCCGACAGCTGCACGGGATCCAAGGGATAGAATTGGGCTAAAGCCACAAACCTATTCAAGGTAAGGCTCCGAAGGAGTCAGATTTTTCATAACCACGGGTGGCAGCCCGTGGTAGAGAGGGACTTCATTCATGAGCCACAGAGTGGTGATATTTTTTAATGGAAAATCACCCTTTCAGGGCTCTGGGGTGGATTTTGTACGTCCCCCCCGGCTCCCTACAGTCGCCGAGGGTTATGAAAATGGATGAACCTTCGGATCTTTTGCCAAAAAAAAATACACCTGAGAATACCTTTTCACATGCTTAGTCCACTGCCAACATCCTACTCCCACTTTGAACTTTAACATTGCATCCTTTTAGGAATGTGAACAAGATTCAACGTATTGAATTGGTAGGAAAGGGAATTACATCCCGGCAGCTGCACGGGATCCAAGGGATAGAATTGGGCTAAAGCCCCAAGACACAAAAATTCTAGGTGTGGAATGGGCTAACCCCACATTCCAATTCAAAATAGAAGCACCCTAGATTTGAATTGCCTCTTGCTTCAGATGGGTAAAAATTGATTGCCTCCTGCTTCAGATGGGGAAAAATTGAATTGCCTCCTGCTTTAGCTGGAGGCAAAGGATCAATCACCCTAGTTCCCGGGCTTTAGCCCAATCCTAAGGAAAGCTTTAGGAAAATGGAATTACATCTCGACAGCTGTACGGGATCCAGAAAAATAGAAAAGCGTAGATGCAATCTACGCTTAGTCAAACGCTTAGTCTACGCCCAGATAGGGATTTCGAGGTAAAAACTACAAAAGATATTTTTCATCAAATTCAATATCATGTTCTTTCAAAAGCGCCTTGTATTCATCCAAAAATAAAACTTTCCGATGATGCTCTTCTTGATTTTTGATATAATTGATCAATCGGCCTTTTTCCTTAATCGACTCTGAAAAAGCGCCATAACCATCCTGCCATCCCTTAAATTTTGGGAATAGGCTTTCGCTTTTTATAAAGTCATCAGCGGCCAACTTAATGTCTTTGATTAAAGAGGAGACGGAAATAGTGGGATGGAGATGGGTTAAAATATGCAAGTGATCTTCGACCCCATTGATGCGATAGAGATGGCAGTTTTTATTAATCAGAAGCTGGTGGAGGTAGGCAAAAAGACGTTTTTTTTGATCAGATACGATGGTTGGTTCCCGGTATTTGGTAGAGAAAACAAAATGATACAAAAGTTGGGTATGAGTGGCCATAACAGGTTGATTTTGTGCAAAAAATGATGGTTTAAAAATCGTGAATTAATTCAAAACTGGCAAGGATGAAATGAGTTCGACCCTTTCAGGGTCGGGAAATCCATTGACTATATATCATTTTTTCCACGGGTTGCACCCGCGGCTATTCAGAGGTTTGACCCCATTCGGGGTCAGAAATCGAAAAAATATCAATTTGGGATAAAGACCACGTAGTGGTCGAACCTCTGAATAGCCCTAGGTGGGGTCGGTGAGCGTAGCCGAACCGCAACCTAGGGAAAATGAATGATGATTTGTTTGGTTTTGGCAACCCCGAATGGGGTTGAACTTGTGTGTAAAGAAATTCCGGCAGCTGTTGGGGATCCAAGGGATAGAATTGGGCTAAAGCCACAAACCTATTCAAGGTAAGGCTCCGAAGGAGTCAGATTTTTCATAACCACGGGTGGCAGCCCGTGGTAGAGAGGGACTTCATTCATGAGCCACAGAGTGGTGATATTTTTTAATGGAAAATCACCCTTTCAGGGCTCTGGGGTGGATTTTGTACGTCCCCCCCGGCTCCCTACAGTCGCCGAGGGTTATGAAAATGGATGAACCTTCGGATCTTTTTCCAAAAAAAAATACACCTGAGAATACCTTTTCACATGCTTAGTCCGCTGCCAACATCCTACTCCCACTTGGAGCGATTCTTTTTGAAAACTATACGTTGCACCAATTCAGCCTCCTATATTGACTAAACTTTGCTTTTTCAGAATCTCCTTCTTATCTTTTACTACAGTTTTTTTACTGGTTTAATTTATTGTTTTACAAAACTCAAATTTTTATGGAAAACAGACTTTCCATCCAGATCCCGGCAGCGGATCTCGCCGCGGCAAAAGCCGCACTCCAGCAGGTGCAGACGATTTTGGCACCTTACGTGATCGCCCTCACTCCCGAGCAGCGGAAGACCATTCCGAAGATGAGTGACGGCACGGAACCTTTCGTCGCAAAGGTCATCGAGTACGCAGCAGATGCGCCCCAGTTTCTTCCTCCTTTTGTGGACAGGCAGGAGTTTGACAAGGACTGGCAGGCCATCAGCGGATTGCTACCCCTACTGAGACTGTGTACCCAGATCGAAGACACGCTGAGCGACACCACCATGATGGCGGGGTCTGAGGCCTATGTCAGCGCACTGAGCTACTACAACTCGGTCAAGCAAGCTGCCAAAGTCAATGCGCCGGATGCCAAGGCCATCTACGAAGACTTGCGAAAGCGGTTTGAGCGGAAGGCCCGATCCGGCAATGAGTCCCCTGAGTAGCGTACATGATTAAGTTGCTTACATCTCTCCTAGCTAAGCCGAACCTTTGGGTTCGGCTTTTTTATTGGAGGACAAGGTTAGCTAAGCGCGGAGCAAAAAGGTGCAAGCTTGGGCTAAAAAGAGCCAAGTTTCAACCATAAAGACGGAAGCTTGAAGCAAAAAGACGTAAGCGTCGAGCAAAAAGACTCAAGCTTCGAGCAAAACGACGGAAGCTTGAAGCAAAAAGACTCAAGTGTCGAGCAAAAGAGCGGAAGCTTGAAGCAAATAGACTCAAGCTTCAAGCAAAAAGGTGGAACCTCGGAGCAAAAAGATCCAAGTGTAAAGCAAAAAGATCCAAAGATGGGGTAATGAAGTGGAGGGGGGTACTTCGGAAGTACCCCCTTCCTTCTTGTAAACAAATGGACATGATAAAGTTGGACCCCGATGGGGTCGGGAAAACCACTATCTATCATTCACCTTTTCCACGGGTTCCACCCGCGGCTATTCAAAGGTTTGACCCCATTCGGGGTCTGGAATCGGAAGCCCATCGGTTTGGATAAATGACCACGTAGTGGTCGAATTTCTGAATAGCCCTAGGTGGGGTCGGTGAGCGTAGCCGAACCGCAACCTAGGGAAAAGGAATGATTAATTGTTTGGTTTTGGCAACCCCGAGAGGGGTTGAACTTCAGGGAAAAGGAATTTCATCCCGACAGCTGTACGGGATCCAGAAAAATATAAAAGCGTAGATGCAATCTACGCTTAGTCAAACGCTTAGTCTACGCCCAGACAGGAGAAACCTATTCAAGGTAAGGCTCCGAAGGAGTCAGATTTTTGATAACCACGGGTGGCAGCCCGTGGTAGAGAGGGACTTCATTCATGAGCCACGGAGTGGTGATTTTTTTAATGGAAATTCACCCTTTCAGGGCTCTGGAGTGGACTTTGTACGTTCCCCCGGCTCCCTACAGTCGCCGAGGGTTATGAAGATGGATGATCCTTCGGATCTTTTGCCAAAAATAAAATACACCTGAGATTACCTTTTCTCACGCTTAGTCCACAGCCAACATCCTACTGCCACTTGGGGGAAGAAGATTTTCAATCATCTTTCCCAGGTCTTCCATCAGTTGGCCTTCCTTTTCTTATTTCTTCATTTAATTTTTCTTGCCTCCTTTGGTCTTCCCTAATTTTTCGGAGTTCTTCATCTTGTCTCCTTCTTCTTTCTTCTTCAATTCTCCTTTTTAACTCTTCATTTTCATTGCTCATAACATATGAATTTAAATTTGGTTAGATATAAAATAAATCAATATAACAATTCCCGATACCAAACAAATCAAACTTAAAATATTTAAAATAATTGTGCAAAGGTTTAAGTTACTACAAATCTTCTCTAAAGACTCTTGATTTCCTTGAATATTTTTTCCTCTTTCAATTTTTATTAAATTTTTTGTGACTTTTATGTCATATTGATTTGAATAATAACCAGTAACCTGTGAAAATAAGTTTGAAATTAGAGAGACTACAAATAAAAGCCAAGAAGTCTTCAAACAAGAAGTGTCTATCAATCTCAAATCTGGAATTATCTTTTCAATAAATCCAATAGACAATATTAATGAAGATGTGGATAATGATATTAAAAGAATATCAAATCTATCAGAAGAATATCTTGCAGATTCTTTTGCAAGTGAAATGTGTTTTTCAAGATTATTAATATATCTATCATGTATTTCTTTTCTAGATTCCATTGATAAAAGTTTTTTTTAATTTCAATAAATTTCAACCTCCCTCCACAATCTTAATCTCCTCCTCCGTCAAGCCATACAACTCATACACCAAGGCGTCGATTTCGTGGTCGAGGCGGGTGATGTCGGCTTGGAGGGCGAGGGCCTTGGCTTTTTGTTCATTGAAATAGGCCATCCACTCGGCTTCTTCGGACAAACTCAACTTGACCTTGGCCTTGCTTAACTCTCCCAAAAACCCTTTGAAATCCAAATCAGGCCAGTTTTGGAGTTTACCACTAGGTTTATCTATTGAGAGTTTTGATGTAAGAAGATTTAAGAAGTTTGATTCAACCTTTTGCTTGGACGAGGTAGCTTCGATTATTAAATCCGCAAGTCTTTCAAACTGACCCTCATTCTTTAATTCAGGAATCGGAATTTGTTCAAAGTATTGTGGCTTAACTTCAATATATCCCCCACTTCTAACTACACAAATTGATTTTAAAAACATCCAAACAATTTTTGAATTCAAAATGCATAATAAAGTTTTCCTGTCCGATGGTAAAAATACAGCAGGAGCATTAACATAAACTCCTTGGTCATCAAATGAAAATTTATTGGAATTTTGAAGGTTTGGAAATATGATTTTGGGTTCTTCAAACAAATCATAGTATGCACAATTCCTAAGTTCCCACCAAAAATCACCTTTATCATATCTTTTCTTTGCAGCATCCTGAAACGGAAGAAGAATTTTCATTATTTCAGGAAAATCCCTTTTTAGATTTCCCAAAGCTAACTCTTCATTAATTTCAACTCCGTACTTCCCCTTTGTCCATCCACTTGGAAATAAAATTAATTTTTGATTAGGATCGGGAGTATTCCATTTCTTTATTTCTTTTCCTTCATAAATACTTTTTACATGAGTAGAATCCTTAAGCTGACTAGAATTAATTATAAATGCCTCGTTTAGCCCTGTTATTAATCCTCTATAGGATTTCCCATATTGTTCTTTAATCGTTTTAAACACACCTAATTTTTTGAATAAGGATATTGATTCAATAGATGAGAACGTCCAATTTCCTGAATTGAGAGAATTTTGCAAGACAATTGATTTTTCCTGCAATGCAATCTCTATCACATTTGATTGAGCTGATTTAGGAATTTTAATGAATTCAAATTCATTGATTTTGCTTTCTTTTTTATCTAATAATATGATTACAGGATAGGTAGTAGCTCCTTCAAAAATTTGAACTTCTGTAAAATCAACATATTTGTAAATTCTGGAATTCCCCTTCAAAAAGCTCCTTAAAGATTGTCCTGCTGTCGTTTTGTCAAAGGTGTTTGAAATAAAACCCATTAATCCTGAATCTGAATTAATTAAAGAAACCCCCAATTCATAGAAATAGGCAAATAGATCGCTAGCAGGATCAAAGACTTTATACTTTAATGAAAAATATGGTCTGAATTCTCCAAGTAGCTCAGCTCTAACATAAGGCGGATTACCCACCACCACATCAAATCCTCCTTTGGCAAAAACCTGCGGGAATTGGGCCTGCCAGTCAAAGGCCAAGTCTCCTGCCACAGCGGGGTCATCGATCAGGGAGTTACCTACTTTGATATTGGAATTGAGACTGCTGAGTTTGCGGCCTTTCTTGGCCGTGCGCAGCCATAGGGAGAGACGGGCGATCTCCACTGATTCCTCGTTGATATCGACTCCGAAGATGTTGTTTTCCAGAATGTGGTTTTCCACGTTGGGCAGGACGAGGGGCGTGTCGAAGAGTTGGGCTTCGAGTTCGTCCACGTAGCGATGCTCCGCGATGAGGAATTCCAGGACTTGGTTCAGGAAAGCCCCCGAGCCACAGGCGGGATCGCAGATGGTGAGTTGCAGGAGCCAGTTGCGGTAAGTATCGAGCTTGTGCTTGAGTTCGGCCTTTCGCTTTCGCTCCGCTTCCTTGGTTTTGTAGTGCAGGTATTTGGAATATTCCTCATCCACGAGCTCGAGTTCAGCTTTTTTCTCCGTACAGAGCCGACCGAGGGTATTGTCCACGATGTACTTGGTGATGTACTTGGGCGTGTAGAAGACCCCGTCCCGCTTGCGCTTGGTCTTGGACTTGTCCACCTCCTGCCCGGCAAGTTGGGCGCGGACATTCTCGATGTCATTCAGACTGTGCTCGAAGATGTGCCCGAGGATATTGGTATCTACCTCGGACTCGAAGTCATACTCAGTCAGCTTGCGGACATGCTTCTCCAGCACACTGTCCGAGATGGTGAGCGTGTCCAGGATCGGATCGGCTGCGAAAAGTCCCCCGTTGTAGGCGTGGATTTCGGCTTTACCGGGGACGACCCGACCGGTATTGAGGTAGCCGAAGTACTTTTTGAAACGATCGTAAATGGGACGGTACTCGTCGAGGTCTTTGAGCTTGACCCATTCATTTACTATTTGGATAATCGAATTGGGCGGCAGGAGTCCTTTGTCCTCGGCAAAGAAGATAAAGAGAAAGCGATCGAGGAGTTTTTGGCTTTTCTTGTAGAGGACGAGTTCGTCCTGCTCGGGATTTTGCGCCACGAGGTCTTGCCAGAGTTCCTGCTTAAAGTTGGAGTAATCCCGGTACAGCTGCTTGGTGATCTGCTCCTCGGCCAGAAGGGATTCTTCCTTGATCTTTTTGGGCAGTCCGCTGAGCAGGTTGTCCTTTTGCAGGAGCAGCCACATCAGCTTAAACTGATCGGACTCCATCGCCAGGATATTGAACTCCACATAGTCCACGGCATTGTCGATGTAGAAGCGGAGCTTTTCAAAGTTGCTCGTGATCACATAGACGCACTCGGGTTGGTTGTTTTTGTAGTTGAAGGCCTGATCACGGATTTTGTCCAGGTCCTTGGTGTCGGTGCCTTTGAGCTCGATCACGGCGAGGGCATTACCGTCTTTGAGGATGGCCCCGTCAGTCTTTTTGGAATCGCGGATGTTTTTGAGTTCCGTAGTGAGGTTGTAATCCGGCTCAGGATGGATGGTGTAGCCGAAGATTTTGACAAACAATTCCCGTAGGAAGCCTTCCTGAAACTGCTCTTCCTTGGATGCGCGGATATTGTCACGGATGCGGGGATTGTGGAAGTAGGTCAGGTAAGCTGCAAAGGCCTCATGCATGGGGCGGTGTTCCTGAGCGGCGAGGTATTTCTTAAGGACAGAACTTTGGAATAGAGCCATTGAAAAAAGGGATTTTGCTTGGAAGTGAGTGAGGACACTCACTTCGGCAACGGTTGGTCACTTCGGAGTCATTCACTCATTTCGGCAATTGAAAACTGATTCCTAAAGATATGGGATTGGAGGAAATGAAAAAGGAATTCAGAAGGTTTGAATGAAAAATGTACTAGCAATCAAGTTTTTCCATTTCAACCCAAAAAATACCCCCGAAGGAAACCTCCGGGGCTATTGATCAACCTTTACAAAACATCACTTAATTAAAAAGAAAATTGGTACTGAAGAACTAGCATCCCTTTTCTGGGATCTGAGGGATGGATAAGTAATTTTTCACCGGTTCCTTTGGCTAGTACTGGTCGGCTTTGATAATCTAGGGACAGCTTGGACCGATGACCGGATTGCAGCCAGTTGACACCCACATCATAGGTCGTAATCGGTGCCTCCACCCGGTCGTAGTCGGAAATCGTCAATTGCCCATAGGGCTGAAGGGTACCCAAGCTTCCCAAGAGATCCTTTTTCATCAGGTAACCCACCTGAGTAAAAAACACCTGACCGGTACCGATCAAGGGAATGTTATTACCAGGACCGTTAAACGAGGCAGGACCTGAAGTTCCATTGGCGGGGTTCATTGCCCCGGCATTTCTGAGGTAATTGGGTCCAAAATCATACTCAATCAATGCCGTATAGGCGGTCAAAGCCGTTCCTTTTTCCCGATTGATCGGCGCATCATAGAAGACATCCACTCCAAATTGACGGCTTGCCTGTTGGATCACCGGACCGGATTGGGTTTCTCTGAATTCGACTGCATGATCCTGCGAGGAGAAACCAAAACCAAGATTAAAGACTTTCTTTTTGCCCAAATAGGTACCTGTCATATAAGGAACCTGATTGGCTTCCTTATCCCAAAATTGCCAGAAGAAATACCCCTGATAATTCATCGCAGGAGCGGAAGTGCTGTAATAAGCGATTCCGGTGACATTCTCAGGCAAGGTAGGTACCGGACTCAGGGCCGTTTGGATGGGGAAAGGATTGGAAGCCGATATCCGGTAATCCAATCTCCCGAGTTGGCCTTTGGCAAACACCCCCATTTTTCTCACAAACTGATCCGTGATGTCATTGGTGGACTCCTCGATATAGGGCAAATCCAAACCAAGTATCGATCCCACGGAGGAGGAGGAATAGCGTACGGTACCATTCCACCCGTGGAGACCCGCCCCGAGGCTGAGTTTGTTTTTAATCACAGCATACTCCGCCGTGACATCGTGGAGAAACATTCCCGGTTTCCTGCCCGAAAGCGAGCCAAAGCTGTTGATCCCAAATTGCGTATAAATGAACACCTGATCGGTGAGCTGCCCCATGACTTGGTAGCGAACACGGCGAAGTCCCACGTCAAACACCTCCCCTTTGGGAGTACCATAAATCGTCGAGCCGGGATTAAGGTCGGTGTACCGCACCCAAATCTGACCCAAACCGGTCCCTTTTACCCAATGGGTCTGTGACTCATTGAGAAAAAGCTTGACTTCCTTGTCTCCTTGCCCATAGACGGTCAGGACTACGGCAAAAAAAATCAGGAAAGCCAACAGCAACAGTAAGCTTATTTTTTTCATAACCTGGAAAACAGTCATCCAAGGTGCCGCTGATGCGACACCCGGATTGCTGTCGGAATAGGTAATTGAACTGGCTGGGCTTAGGTATGAACCAGCTTTCTTGCTGCCAGGTGATGGTCAGATACAGGCTTGTGATTGTCCAGTCCGATGATGCTGACATGACCTCCGTTTTCCTCGTACTCATGTTGGAATCGGTGCAGATTTTCCATCACGGAGTGATCCACCAACTTGGTGTTTTTCAAGTCGATGGTGAGGTTAAATCCTGAAGGAATTTCTTCCAGTTTCTTTTTGATGGTGAGAAAATTGGAAAATACCGCTGCTTCCTCGATCTCCACGAGGTAGTCATTGCCATTGGAAGAGACAAGAACAGGAGCTCGGAAGAGGGTCTTTAGGGAAGCACCATTGATCAGGTGAAGGATTACTTTGAGTAAAATACCCGCAGCGATACCAATCAGCAAATCTTCCACCAGGGTAAAGACAATGGTCACCAGGAAGATCGCCAATTGCTCTTTGCCGATTTTGAAGGTATTGACAAACTCCTTAGGATGGGCCAATTTGATGCCCACGGTAATCAACATGGCAGCCAAAGCAGCATTGGGAATCATCTCGATCACAGGAGTCGCTACCAAAACAAACACCAGAATGAACATTCCATGGAAGAAATTGGCCCAGCGGGTTTTTGCACCCTGATTCACATTGGCCGAGCTACGTGCCACTTCTGAGATCATCGGTAAGCCTCCCAAGAAGGCACTTAGGGTATTACCCACCCCTACTGCGATGAGGTCTTTGTTGTTGTCTGATTTCCTGCGGAAAGGATCAGCCAGATCGATGGCTTTTACAGTCAAAAGAGATTCCAAAGAACCCACCAAGGCAAACATGATCACATACTTGATAAACACGCCAGACTGAGCAATACCAGAAAAGTCTGCATTGAAATTGAGATTATCAGTCAAGCTGCCAATGTGAAGCAAGGCGTAGGCGGGTTCGGTATGCGCAAAGTCCATGGCCAATTCGGAAGGAATCGCCACGATCAATACCATCAGAGGAGCTGGGATTTTTCCCAATTTGAAATCTTTGATGTAGGGCCATCCCAACATAATTGCCAAGCTGTAAACCCCGATCATCGTCGCTCTAGGATCAAAGTTGGCAAAGAACGTAGGAATCGAAGTGATCATGGATACAATGCTCAATCCCTTGTACAGCTCTGGATTCACATCCAGCAGCACGGGGATTTGCTTTACAATGATGATGATTCCAATCGCCGCCAGCATGCCGTGAATGGCAGACAGCGGGAAGATGTCGGCTAGTTTGCCCAGCTTCAAGAAGCCAAAACCCACCTGCACGATACCGGCCACCACCATCGCACCAAGTGCCAGCTTCCAGCCAATCTCCCCACCTCCGAAATCAGCTACTGCGCCTGCTACGACTACGATCAGTCCAGCTGCCGGACCCTTGATCGTCAGTTTAGAACCCGAAATCAAACTCACCACCATCCCACCGATGATGGCAGTAATCAATCCCATGATGGGAGGAAAATCAGAAGCTTTGGCAATACCCAAACTCAAAGGCATGGCAAGAAGGAATACCACAAAACCCGCAGTCATATCTGCAGCGAAGTTTTCTTTTAGTCCGGCCCAACCGTCTTTGGGCACTTGGATTTTTGATGTTGTTTTCATGTTTGAAATATGTTTATCGGGAGGAGCTCCCAAATGATCGACTTGAATTGATGATGAAATGAATTGCTGAAACTGGCAAAATGGATGATTTAGGTAGAAGTGGCCGGAATAGAATCTACTCGAGTTCTTTTAAAACCCAGGAATAGCCTTGCAAAGATTCTTACCGCAGCAATACCCTCCATTACAAATGCCAAGGCAGCAAATAATGCCAGCAGGTATTGATCTTCGTGAATGTGACTGAACAGTAAATCTTCCCCTATGAAGGTGGGGCTGATCGGAAATCCCATCAATCCCAACACGCTCAACAGAAACAGAAAAGCCAATACCGGGTATCGCTTTACATAGCCTTGGTAGTCAAAGAGACCGGATTGTCCGAGGTGACCTTTCATCCATGAGATGATGAACAGACCGGAAAGTCCAAAGACAATCACTCCACTGAGATACATGCCAATCTCTGTGTATGAGAAGTTTTCATTTTCAGCGATCGCCAAGACCATCCAGAAATGATTCATCAACAGCATAGTCCAAGCGAGTCGGGCAGATTTGCGCTCGGTAAAGGACTTGAGCACCATCATCAAAGCAATAAAGGCAAAGGCGGTAGGCAATACACTGTGCACAAAAACCGGCAACTTATACCCTGTCAATAGCAGGTATAACCCCAAGAGGTAGCTCGGGACAAAGTAGAGCAATACCGTGCGATAGCTCAGAAAGTCCAACTTATGTCCCAGCTTTTTCAGGGGATTAAAAACCACCTTGTTGATGAAACGGTCGAGGTTCCATTCTTTCAGACTCCAGACATAAAAGGAGATCCGAAGTCGATTCATCCAAGAGCTTTCGACCTGTTTTGCTTTTGGCTCAAACCCGTAAAACTGCTCTCTGATCAAGTAAGCCACTACTGAAGGCGAAACCAGCAACTGGTAGGTTCTCAGGAAGGCATTACCCATAAAGTGAACCAAAGCCAAGACTTCCAATCCCGCCGCCACTTCGATAAACATGATTCCGATTTGAGTCAGTGAAGCGTAGCCGATTTGGGTTTTGACGGAGGTTTGTACCCTGGCAATCATGGTAGAAACGATGGCAGTGGTCAATCCCATCAGACCAATCAATACCCGGACAGTCAGTTGATTTTCCCAAAAAGGGAAAGTCCGCAGCAAAAGGAAAACTCCCAAATGCACCGACAGCGAGCCATAGAAAATGGCCGAAGAAGGTGTCGGTCCTTCCATTGCCCGTGGCAACCAGGAAGAGAAGGGAAATTGCGCTGACTTGGCGGCTGCTGCAAGGAGGAGCATCAAGGCAATGAACAAACCGATGCCGGTATGCCCAACCAAATGCTCGGAAACCAATTCAGCATTACTCAGCTTTAGAAAGGTGACGTTTTCGTGCCAAAGGTGATGACTTGCCCACATGGCTAGGATCAATCCCACATCCCCAATCCGGTAGATGGAAAAGACCTTAATGGAGTTTCGGGTGGGAAGCAGATTTTCCCTGTAAAACGCCACTAGCAAGAACGAAGACAATCCCAAAATCTCCCATCCTACGAACAACGTTTCAAAATTTCCAGCCAAAACGGTGATATTGAAACCTACATAGAAGAAGAGTACCGTATTGAAGAATCGCTTGTAGCCGCTTTCACGGTGCAGGTAGTATCGGCTGTAAAAGGTGATCAGAAAGGTCAAAACCGCACCTACTACCACATACACCGCTCCTACCCGATCAAAGAAAAAGTCTATCAAAAACTCGAAATGATCGGTCTTGAAGAGGACAAATTCCTTGAGGTTGAGCGCCTGAAAGCCCACGCCTGCCCAGAAAACCAGGAACACCAGAATACTGGCCAAATTGATCCCGGCGGTATAAAATGCTACTCTAGAAAGCAGCTTTTCCTTTCGCTCCGGAACCAATAAACTTACTAAAAAGCCCACGAGAGGTATCCCTATCATGAACTGAATCCACAAGGCGAGTTCCATCAGAGTGAGTCGATTAGGTAAACAGGAAGATTTTCTTTGGTGCTCAGGAGCTTATCCTGTAAGTGATCGAGGTGATCGATGTGAGACTCGGGCGTGTATTCGACAAACCCTTCATCTTTGAAGCGGAGCAGGGTTCGAGTTTTGGGATCGATGACCACAAAGTGTACCCAGTAATTTTTCACCCACTCATAGGTCGCCGGATTGGATTTCAAGACCTCCAGCACCAGATCGGGATATTGCTCCACGATCATCATGAGTCGAATCGGATCATGGATTTCCACCATTTGGTAAGGCAAGCCAGTTCGTAAGTCCCCATCTGCTCCATTGGCTACACCGATCAAGCCCATCACATTGTGAGGCAGCTTAGTACCTGCGCCGAGTCGGTCGGGATCCATTCGGGAGAAATAATACTCCAGATTAATACCACCACAAACCGGTGCAGCAGCCCCGAGGATTTTGGCAAGTGCTTTTCCCTGCGGATCTTTTCTGTAATCGTACGAATTCAGAAATGCCCGGCGATCAAAGAAGAGCCCTTTGATGGTGGACTTTCGGGACACGATGCATAGCGCATTGGTCGCGTGATTGTATTCCGGACGTGGTTCAAAGAGGGAAAAGGCACGCTTTTTCACCGCTTCATGGAGTCCGGCAAGTGGCTTATTTTTCTTCAGCGTATCAAATCTCCTGGCACGTTCCAAAGAATTAATATCCAAAGCCTTGGCAAACTTCTGCTGGTGAGAGGTATGAAGTGACTGATTGGAAGCAGAAAGCACCTCTTCATCAAAAAAGACGATTTCATCCTTGGTCGTATCATGTAACCCTCCCAAAAACTGAGTGTCTTCCGGAATCACTATTCCCCGCTCGGCAAGTACTTTTCTTACCTCCGCATGATTGGCCATGTGTGCTGCCACTCGGGCATTGACCGATCCCGGTCTTCCACAACATGCCCCGCAATCGTAACCTGCGTAGTGCGTGTTATTGATACTTGATGCGCCATGACCTATCAGGTAAACCAGCGTAGAGAAATTTTCCAAAAGACCAATGCTTCTGAGTAAACCTTCCACCCGATCGGCCATTTCCTCCACTTTGAATCCTACCTGCAGTCCATTTTCTTCCAATCCCTGATACTCAATGGTCAAGGTGCCTTTGGGATCCATGTGTTTAAAACTGGATACTTCCAAAGCAGAAGAACTCGGACGCAAGACATTGCCCACTAGCTTGAGTGCCGACCAGAAACCCAGAGTCTGAGCGCTAAGCCAACCTCTCACCAGTGAATGGCTGTTTTGGTGAAAGTGGACATCCTTGGCCAGTTTTTTATGATTTGCCGATTCCTTGATCAGGTATTTAGGAGTGACAGGTGCAGGACAGGATTTGGTGTGAAACTTCCCGTATTCAGGTTGAAAGTAAAATTCCACATTGAAGAAGCCGGGTGTGCCATAGGTTGCACAGGCAGGATCGATGTATTCCAAGTGTCTCCGAGTACTACACTCTCTGTCATCAATGCAGAATAGGGCCTGAAAACTAGGAGCACTTGGCTTGGGTACCTGAGGCGATACCGCAGCAATTCCCGCCAAAACCTCATCGTAATAACTCCATTCAAAAGCCTCTTGCCAGCACTGCAAGACCAGATCGGCTTCTTCGAAAAGCGTGGCATCAAACAATTCTTGGGTAGGATGCGGAAAACGAACACCCAAGGGACTCCAGTTTTCACCGAATTTCTGATCCAAGGCATCGATCTCGAGCAGGCATTCAAATTTGATCACGTCCTCCAGGGTAATCGGCTTGGCATCCAAGAGAGATTCGGGTTGGGACTCCAAGACAGAGACCATTCCCGACCAACCCGGATGTGCAAACTGCTGGTCAAACAGGTACCAACCGTAAGAATCAGGATCTCCGACGAGGATTTCCAAGAGCTCGGTAAGTTCTAGCTGATCTTTCTCCAGTAGTGATTGTGCTCGTTTGGAACGTACTATAGGAGAAAGACTTTCCTTGTGGAGCCTACGAACAGAATCCAAAAACCCTTTGGCTTCCACCGGAAAGGACCAAATCGAAATCCCCTGGTCGAGGTAGGCTGCAATCATCCGAAACAAAAACGGATGGGTGACTTTATTGAGGTTGAAGTGATAATCCGATCTCCAATGGGCACGAAATTGGCCGATTTTAGGATCTGAATAGGATTCTACGGACTCATCGAGCAACTTGACCAGCCAATCGTTGGCAGACTTACCAAAGTGCTCCTCGAGTACTTTTTTGATAATTACTCCTTTAATCTTTCCTTCTCTGTAGAGTTGTCTATACTCTTCCAAAGAAAGAAATCCCTGATAGCCAAACTGGCTATTGGCTTGCTTTAGTGCCTGAAAAAAAGGCAAATGCTGAAATGCATGTAAGGTATTATGATGGACGAAGTCCTTCAGCGGGGCTTGTGCAGGAAGAAAATGCCTGAGTTCATGCAGGATTTCTTCCATACCCAAAGCATCCGGCTTGGTATGATGTTTCATAGAATGTCAATCTGAGTAAGTACAATGGCCCAGTTTATGGACCAAAATCCCGCGACAAGAAGTTTCGGGAAAAGCTTGACCAAATGGTCTTAGCTTAGCTCAGATGGATTTTCCAAGAATGAAAAATGTCGTAAAGAGGAGGAAGACTGCCCCGAATAGCTTTGGTGCCAAACTCTGAGTTTGGTACCAACTCATGGGCTGAAGAAAGAAAATCAGGTGTTAAATCGGAGCAAAAACCTAAAAAAGAATCGCTTTCAGCTTCTACCCGTTCTTCATTTTCAAGTTTTCTTATCAAGCTAATGTTTCCCTCAAACCAATTTGGATCTGAATAGAGGGATTCCTGAGTCGGAGTGCTTGATTGACAGTGAAGCTGATCTCCTGAATGATCCTGAATGGAATATCCGCCCCAACTTCCTTGGATAGCCAAGGAAAGCCGTAAAAAGAGGGTGATAAGACTCAGAAATGAAATCATGGATTCAAGAAAACTTCGAAATATAAATTTAATTTTTCAAAGTGATAAATATGTTTAATTTTTATTAACAAAAAATCAGCAATTGATTCAAACTCTGAACAATTTTGTAAATAAGTCACTGTAAATATGAACAGAAAGGTTGACCAACAACCATGAATGTGACTTTTTAATAGTTTTACTGACCAATCAAAATGAGTTCAATCACTCTAAAATCTATCATGAAAAACTTGGGAATTTTTGCCTTTAATGACATGGAGGTCCTTGACTTTGCCGGACCATTTGAAGTTTTCTCTGTAGCCAATCAACTTTCAGGCTACAAACTCCTGAAAATCCGTGTAGCCTCTGCCGATAAAAAAACGATCATTGCCAAAAACGGACTTGAAATCAAAGCTGACTTTAGATTAGCAGATTTGGAAAACTTGGACTATCTGGTAATTCCCGGGGGTGACGGCACCAAAAAGGTGATTCAGCGAAAGGAAGTCCTAAACCACATCAAAAGGCTTACTTCTCAATCTTCTTGGACCATGAGTGTGTGTTCGGGTTCTCGAATTCTAGGAAAAACAGGATTTTTGGATCACAAGCCCTATTGCACCCATCATGAGGTTTTTGACAGCATGCGTGAAATCGTACCTTCGGGAGTTCCCCAACGGGACCTTCGATTTGTACAAAGTGATCAGCATATCTGGACAGCGGCAGGGATTTCGGCGGGCATTGATTTGGCCTTACATCTTTCCGAATTGACTTTTGGAAAAGCGCTCGCAGAGCAAACCGCAGCGTACATGGAATATTACCCTTACCTAGCTAAAAAATGATAGCAGCTACTCCCTCTCCTCCCTATTATGCAGTCATTTTCACCAATCTCCGAACCGAAATAGACGAGGGCTATGGTGAGATGGCCGAGGAAATGGTACGGCTTGCAGAGCTGCAGCCTGGCTATCTCGGCCATGAAAGCGTGCGAAATGGATTAGGAATTACCATTTCCTATTGGGAAAGCCTCGAAGCCATCAAAAACTGGAAAGCACACACCGACCATCTGGTCGCTCAGAAGTATGGAAGGGAAAAATGGTATGTTTCCTTCAAAACCCGAATCGCCTTGGTAGAGCGAGATTATGGATTTGAAAGAGAATAGAAAATCGTTTGGATATTAATTCGAGATTACTCTTCATATCAGACCTGTCAGGTTTTGAAAACCTGACAGGTCTTTTTGGAGAATATTTCTACTTCCCCTTCTCCAGTTCACTTTTCAGCAGCTTGACCCGATCCCTGATCTCCATGGTAGTCAAATCCAAGTTAAGCGAAGTAGCTTTTAGAAAGTCTTGCACCGCACCGGAGTGATCCGTGGATTTGCCTTCAGCCAAAGTCACATAGCGCATAGTGGACCACAAGACGGTTTTCAGTTGGGTCTTAGAATCGTCCGTCATGTAGTATTCCACCACGATGGTATTGTGATTGTGCCAAAGAATACGACTCATGATCCGTACCCACTCACCCACCATGGCAGGCTTGACATAGCTGATGTTGTGATTGTACACTACCCAAGCTGCTTTGTACACTCGAATCAGATCAATGATTTCCAAGCCATACAATTTGGGAACCTGATCCTCGCGAGCGTTGAAGAAATAATCAAAGTACTTGGCATTATTCAGATGGCGGAGCGGATCACAATCCTGAAACCGGATGACCACTCGACTTTCAGTCTCTTTGGGATAATGCTTTTCGGAATTGTATTCAAACATGATTAAAGGTCTTTGCTGGTTAAAATATGTATGCCTGCGGCCGCCATTTCTTTGATGGCTTTTGCCCCATCTTCGGGATTTATGTTTACTGCACGGGTAGCATCCGTGATGAGAGAGGTTTCAAATCCCAGACTTTGCGCATCCAAAGCGGTAAACTTGACGCAGTAATCCAAAGCCAATCCGCAAACAAATACTTTTCGGATTCCTTTTTCCTTCAGGTAATCTCCCAAACCCGTGTCTCCCCTTCTGGCATTGTCAAAAAAACCAGAATAAGAATCCACTTCCGGGTTTTTCCCTTTTTGAAAAATCGCCTCCCAACGATCCTGATCGAGATCGGGATGAAATTCCGCCCCTTTAGTACCCTGCACACAGTGAACCGGCCACAAAGTCTGGTTTAGCCCAAACAAGTCGATTTGATCGTAGTTTTTTTTTCCAGCATGATTTGACGCAAAGCTTCCATGATCTGCCGGGTGAAAATCCTGAGTGGCAATGACATGCTCAAACTTTCCCTGAAAAGAATTGATCAAAGGAATGATTTGGTCACCTTCCTTTACCTCCAAGGCTCCTCCGGGAATAAAATCATGTTGCACATCCACCAAGATCAGTGCGGCATCCGAATAGTTATGCTTCATCTTCAAATTTATTTGCCTTTAA
>JAGXQZ010000027.1 GCA_018336015.1 Algoriphagus sp.
TATTCACCGCTTAGGCGCAACGAACGCGGAGAGGGAATTACAAATTCCAACCGATAGTAGGGACTCAGACAGAGGTGGACTGAAATTGTTTTTGGTCTCTTAATACTCTCGACACTGTAGAGAAAATTTGGTTGGTTGAAAATCTGAGGATGTGTTCGACCCACGATGGGGTCGTAAAAACCATGTACTATCTAACCGTATTTTCCACGGGTTTGGGTTCGGTATGCTCACCCATAACCCATGGTTATTGAAAAGTTTGACCTGCCTTTGCCGGTAGGCAGGCCTCTGTCGGGGTCATCTAGGGAGTAAGAGTTACTATACTTTTTTGGATCCTGTAAGGATCAAACCAGTCAATAGCCCCCACCAGTGCAACTGGGGGAAAAGGATGAATGATTGATAAAGATCAGGCAACCCTGTAGGGGTTGAACATATAGTTATATTTTTTGAGTCTGTATCCAATCCCTTTCGTTTATCCCAATTCCACCAACTCCACATAGATCCCCAAGAGGATATGCCAAAAGAGATAGTGTCCTAATCTTACTGAGAGGGAAGCCAAGAAACCTGAATTTTTGAAATAGATCGCCTGAAGCAAGTTCATCAAGAATCCTGTTCCCAAAGAATAGAAAATCAAAAGAAAGCTCCCATCGGGAAGTTGCTCTAAGGGCTCTCGGAGGGAAGTGAGGACTGCACCGATCCAGAATAGGGTGTTGAGGTATTTTCCTTTTTGATACCAGGTCCCAATCGCAAGAAAGACAGTCAGCGGAATCAACCGATAGAATACCTCGATCTCTAAGGCACCGGAGAAAAACAAAAACAAGGAATAGGGAAAGGGCTGCAAAAAGGGTGGTAACTCGGTGTAAGGTTGGGGATGAAGCAACACTTTGATCACCAGAATATCCAATATTCCAAACATCATCCCAATCAAAGCCGGAATCAGGAACCGGTTTTTATTGGAGATTCCGGTTTCAAAAAAGTTAGGAAGGCTAACCTTGCCTTGCAGCAGTAAGAAAGGGAGACCCAGCAAGAGGATGAAAATATTTTCTACCTGCCAAACTCGCAAAAAGGCATGATCTCCCGAGATGGCGTTGCCATACAGGCTTCCGATCCACGCGATAAGTAAAAAGGAAAGGTAAATAAGTAGGTTTTGGGCGACGTGCCTGTCTGTTCGTAATCCTAGATTCATAGAAGTTTTTTTACATTCTATGAGATGCAAAGGTCAGGGGATGGGTTGCAAGGGGAGGGAAGAAAGATGAAGGGAGAAGTCTTGAAAATGGAGAAGTGAAAATAGGCGCTTCGTTTTTTCCGAACAGCCTTGGATCATTTCACAAAATGCAAAATCTTGAAAAATTGAAGATTGGTCATCAATTATCTGATCAATTCGAATTTGGTGGGAGGTTCAGTTACTGGAATTTCCATAAAAAGACGATTGTCCTTGAGTAGATAAGTGATTGAAAAATCAGGGGAATCTTGTTGCAGTCCAGATTCATATATCCAGATTCTGCTTGATTTTGGATCTATTTTGTAAAAAGAGTTTAATGGTTGAATTTGATTTTTTTGAAGAAACTGGCCGTCACTACTAAATGTAAATGTCATATCGATATAGATCATTTTTGCCATCTTCTTTAATTGTTCAACCCTACTTGAATCGTTGTATTTTGATTTTATTTCTTCCGATAAGGAAATAGAGTCCCGTTCACTATTAAAATAAAACTCCCCATTATCTACCGCTATCACCTTCCAATCTCCAATTAGAGGATTTTCTTGCGCGATTGAATTAATAATCGGAAATACTGCCAAAATGCAAACTAGAATATTCAGATATAATTTCATTTGGGATTGATAAACTTGGTTGATTAAGTTGAAAATTTAGGTGTTAAAGATTGAGCTCAATTTAGCAAGTTGAAATATTTTTTAGTTTTTAGGAAAGCTATAGTTTTTTTAAGTGTTAAATTTTAACCTCCTACTGATTTGATCATTATCACTTCCCTACCACCTTCACCACTCCCGACTCCCACTGACTCAAAGAAGGATCCCCTGATGGGATGCCCGTATTCCAGAGGTAGAGGGATTTGAGATTTTTCAGGGAGGCAAGTTGGGAGAGTCCTTGGGCGGTGATTTGGGTGCCGTTGAGGTTGAGGACTTCTAGTTTGGTGAGGGATTGCAGGGAAGCGAGTCCTTGATTGGTGATGGGATTATTCTCGATCCGCAGGCGGCGCAGGTGGGTAAACTCAGCCACTCGAGTTAAGTCGGAGTCTTGTAGACCTGTTTGGGCAAGACTCAGCCAGTGGATTTGGTCTTTGACCGTTGCCAAGGCTTTCAAAAATTCACTCGATTTTCCTTGGGCCACTTCCTCGGGAAGCACTACATCCAGGGCTCCAGTTTCTTGGGAAAGCACCCTCACCCGGAAGCCCATTCTTTTCAAATTTCCAATTTGTGCGGTATCTATTGAAGTGGTAGTCGAAGCGCTTGCTTGGCGGATGGACAGTCGGGGTTCGGCCCAGGCGATCAGTTCGGGAGCACTTTGGGTAAGCAGGAGATTGGGGTCGGCTTTGCCTTGTTCGATCCACCAGGAGATCCATTCCACTTCCTCGGGGCTGAGGGGTTCTTTGCCTTCGGCGGGCATAAACTCTTTGTGGCTTTCCGGCAGGGTGACCCGGCGGATGAGTTCGCTTTTCGCTGCATCCCCGGCCAGGATGACAGGACCGTTTTCTCCTCCTTTTGTCAGTGATTCATAGCTATCGAGTAGAAGCTCACCTTTGGCTTTTCCCGGACGGTGGCAGCTGTTACACTTGTTTTTGAGAATTGGCTGCACCACATCCGTGTAGAGGATGGCTTCCTCGATGGAGTTCAGGATTCGGGCTTCGGATTCCTTTTTTTCTCCAAAAGGCGCATAAGCCGTCAGGTAATCGGCACCATGGGTGAGACTGCCTCCATAATGGCCTGTCACAAAAAGTGCAACGAGTAAGAATCCATAGACGGGGTACTGAACTGCCGTCGAAAACGCTCGGTTGGCCCTGCTCATTCCCAAAGCCAGTCCGGCTAGCAGTACCGTCACCCAACCCCCGATTTGGTGAATATCCAGCAGGTTGCCTTCGTAGCCTCCCGATTGGGAGAGCAAATAGCCCAAGGTGGCGGCTATCGCTGCGCTTCCGGTTCCCAAAAGCAGGGAAAAGGAAACGGCCTCCCGAAAGGAATCGCTTTTCCGCCAATCCCCATAGATCTTCAGCAGTACGGCAAGCACCAAAAAACCAATCGGAAGGTGCACCCACAGGGGATGAAAGCGCCCGATAAATGTGATCCAATCTGCCATCGCCTCAGGTCAAAATCTTGTTTACCACATGGCCTTCCACATCAGTCAGCCTAAACCTGCGTCCCTGATGCTTGAAGGTCAGCCGCTCGTGATCGATGCCAAACAAATGCAAGATGGTAGCCTGCAAGTCGTGGACAGACACCGGGTCTTTGACCACATTGTAGCCAAAATCGTCCGTCTCCCCATAGACCATTCCGGGCTTGACTCCGGCCCCGCACATCCACTTGGTGAAGGATCGGGGATGATGGTCGCGCCCGTAATTATCCGCTGTGAGGGTGCCCTGACTGTACACTGTCCGACCAAATTCTCCTCCCCAGACCACAAGTGTATCTTCCAATAAGCCGCGCTGCTTGAGGTCTTTGATCAAGGCCGCGGTGGCCTGATCGGTTTTTTGGCACTGGTTGCGGATACCGCTGGGCAAGTTGCCGTGCTGATCCCAGCCCTGATGGTAGAGCTGCACAAACTTGACGTCTTTCTCGATGAGTTTTCGGGCGAGGAGGCAGTTGGCGGCATAGGTGCCCGGGTCACGGCTTTCCTCCCCGTAGAGTTCGTAGACCCAGTCGGGTTCGGAGCTCATGTCGGTCACCTCGGGCACGGAAGTTTGCATACGGAAAGCCATCTCGTACTGTGCGATGCGGGCGGTGATTTCCGGATCTCCGTAGGTGTCGTGTTGCACTTCATTGAGTGACTTGAGGTAATCGAGCATTTCCCGACGGTCTTTTCCGTCATAGTTTTCGGGATTTCCGAGGTAGAGGACAGGGTCTTTGCCGGATCGGAATTGGATGCCTTGGTATTGGGAAGGGAGAAAGCCATTTCCCCAAAGTCGTGCGTAAAGTGGCTGATCTTGCACGGCATTTTTGGAAACCAAGACAATGAAAGCCGGGAGGTTTTGATTGTCCGAACCCAGTCCGTAGCTCAGCCAGGCACCCATGGAGGGCCGACCGGGGAGTTGGTGCCCTGTTTGGAAAAAAGTAATCGCAGGATCATGGTTGATCTGAGCGGTTTGCATGCTTTTGATGAAGCAGAGTTCATCCACGATTTCGGCGGTTTTGGGCATGAGTTCGGAGACCCAAGCGCGGCTTTGTCCGTACTGCTGGAATTTGAAAGCGGAGGCGGCCATGGGAAAGGAACTCTGATCGGCACTCATGCCGGTAAGTCGCTGTCCATCCCGAACCGAGTCAGGGAGCTCTTGCCCGTGAAGATCGACGAGCTTGGGCTTGTAGTCATAGAGATCCAATTGGGAAGGGCCGCCGCTTTGGAAGAGGTAGATGATCCGCTTGGCTTTGGGCATGAAATGAGGTAATCCCAAATTGGCAGGAAGGGATTCCAAAGCAGGTGGTGAGGCAGGGGTGCTTCCGGCGAAGATCTTTTCCATGCCCATGAGTGAACCCAATGCCAACGAACCGATGCCCAAGGAAGTTCGGGTCAGGAATCTCCTTCGGTCCATTTTTTTCTCGATCTCCTGCAGGTCTGCATTGGTCGAGCGAAGTGGGGCGTCGTGGTGATGGCTCATGTTAGCGTTTGGTTAGAAATGCGTCCGAATTGAGAATGGCACTGGCCGTGACGGCGTTGGCAGCTATCAAACTGGGATCGAGGGTGGAGGAAATCCGGTATTCCCCGGTCGTCAGCCAACCTTTGAGTTTGGCAGGATCGGTTTTGAATTTTTGATGCTCCTTTTCTCTCAAGTCCAGCAGGATTTGGAGTTCTTTTTCGAGGGGTTTTCTCCCGGTGAGTTTTCGGAAGGCCGTGACCACCCCCTGACGAGGATCGGAAGAACGAGACATCTGCTCTCCGAGTACTTTGGAGGCTTCCACAAAGGTGGGATCATTGAGCAAAGCCAAAGCTTGTAAGGGCGTGTTGGTTTCCTGTCGCTTGCTCACCGATACGCTGTGGTCCGGCGCATCAAAGATTGCCATCGTGGGGTGGTGCACCGATCGCTTCCATACGGTGTAGAGGCTTCGGCGGTAGAGATTTTTGCCTGTGTCTTGGGGGTAGTGGGCTCCGTTGACTTTCCAAAGTCCCTCCGGCTGGTAAGGGAAGACACTTTTTCCTCCTACCTCCCGATTCAGCAAACCGGAAGCGGCCAGCGCTTGATCCCGGATCAATTCGGCGGGTAATCTGACTGAGGGACCACGGGCCAGGAGGATGTTATCCGAGTCTTTTTCCTCGAGTTCGGGGCGTTTTTTGGAAGCTTGCCGATAGGTAGCTGAGGTGACGATCAGGCGTTGCATGGCTTTGACATCCCATCCCAAGTCCTGAAATTCTACCGCTAGCCAGTCCAGCAGTTCGGGATGAGAGGGCAGCTGACCCTGATTGCCAAAATCCTCCGAGGTAACCACCAGTCCTTTTCCAAAGTAGCTTTGCCAGAATCGGTTGACCGTGACGCGAGCGGTCAGTGGGTGCTTTTTGTCAATCAGCCATTCGGCCAATCCGAGGCGGTTTTTGGGCAGGTTGTCCGGCATGGGAAGTACGCTTTCCGGAGTATTGGGAAATACTTCCTCCCCATGCTGACTGTATTCACCCCTGGTGAGAATATAGGTAGGTCTGGGTTGCGCCCGATCCTTCATGATCATTAGTTCAGGGATCACTTCCACAGAGTCTGAGTAGGCTTTTCGCTTGGCAATCACTGCGTTCATCGTCTCTCGATAGGCCTTGGAATGAGTATTCAGGTAAAGTTTTTTTAGCGAAGCCTTTTGCTCTGAGGTCAGTTGATCGGGACTTTGGGAAAGTATGACTTTGTATTCGTTAGGGTTGAAAATCTGTAAAATCTCCAAAGGAGAAAGTTCCTGATTGTAGACGCTGACCTCATCCACCACGGCTTCTTTGAGGCCTTTTCCCCGCCACACGGCACCTACTTGAAGTCCGGGTTGCCCGCCTTTGAAGAGGATGTCTTTGTAGAGATTGTCGTGGGTGGTGACAGTGGATAGTTCTTTTCCATTGAGGAAAATTTTCAGTCCCTTGGCCTTGGACGAACCGTCATACGTCAAGGTCAAGTTGATCCACTGATCTCGGGGGATGTCCTGTTCGGTGAGTTTAGTGATGGCATTGTAGGGCGCGGTATGGGCCATTAAGAGCTCGAGGCGGTTATTTTTCAAGCTGAGGTGATAGCCCCGCCAATTGTAAAGCACTGCACCGGAACCTTTATGAAAAATGACACCATCCGTGAGGTTTTTAGGGATAGTAATCCATGTGCTGACTGAGAAGGGTTCACTTCTGGAGAATATCCCCACCTCGCCCAGATTGAGCCAGGCGTCTCCGTTGAGTCGGATGCCTTTTCCTCTTCTCCCATCCACATAGCTTGGCGTCTGATTTCTGACCTCGCTGCTTTC
The DNA here is from genome assembly GCA_018336015.1 of Algoriphagus sp. GTDB lineage: Bacteria > Bacteroidota > Bacteroidia > Cytophagales > Cyclobacteriaceae > Algoriphagus > Algoriphagus aquatilis. The sequence goes on from JAGXQZ010000027.1 coordinate 6,640, forward strand.
CATGCTGCCTTTTTGAGCGGGTTTGAGGGCGTTTTGGATGGAGCTTTGGTCAAAATGGAAAAAGGCCACCCGGCTTGCAGGAAATTCTAGATTCGCGTCTTTTTGATACCCTTTTCCTGTCATCCAAGCCTGAAAAGCTGCCTCTTCGGCCTTGGCTGTTTGTGCAAGCTGGGCTTCCTGTTTTTCTTTTTCCCCTAACAGGAAAGAAAGGAGTTGGTCCTTTTTCTCATCCGTGAGTAGCATGGTTGGGGCAGGCGTGGCATCGTCCCAAGAGATCTGCCCGGCCTCGTCTACTTGATTGAAAAAGCTGCTGAGTTCAAAGAAGTTTTTCTGAGAAATCGGGTCGTATTTGTGGTCATGGCAACGCGCACAGCCCAATGTGAGGGCCATAAAGGCCTGTCCCATCGTGCTCGTGCGATCCACCACATACTCCACCCGAAACTCCTCCTCGACGATGCCTCCCTCCATATTTTGAGGATGGATGCGGTTGAAAGCCGTGGCGATCAGTTGGTCCTTTGTAGGATTGGGCAGCAAGTCTCCGGCGAGCTGATCTCTGATAAATTGGTCGTAGGGAAGGTTCTTGTTGAATGCCCGAATCACCCAATCCCGGTAAGGAGAAGCGTCTCGGAAGCGATCCACCGTATAGCCATGCGTATCGGCATAGCGGGCCACGTCCATCCAGTGGAGGGCCATTTTTTCTCCATAGTGCACGGAGTTGAGCAATCTGTCCACCTGTTTTTCATAGGCATTTGGGGACTTATCGGCCAGAAAATCATCCATTTCTGCTTCACTAGGAGGTAATCCGATGAGGTCAAGGCTTAGTCTTCGGAGCAGCGTTTCTTTGTCAGCTTCGGGTGAGGGAGAGATGCCTTCCGATTCCAATTTGCTCAGCACAAACTGGTCGATGGGGTTTTTGGGCCAGGTTTTTTCTTTGACTTTTGGTAGCTCGGGTTTTTCGGGCGTGATAAAGGCCCAGTGCTTTTTGTACTCGGCGCCGTCTTCGATCCATTTGATCAAAATGGCTTTTTCTCTTGGGCTGAGGGTAAGGTTAGATTCTTTGGAAGGCATTTGGTATTCCGGATCCTCAGAAATAATCCGGTGAAAAAGCTCGCTGTTTCGTAAGCTTCCGGGTTTGATGGCCACTTTTCCGGGGGAATCTTTAAGCGAGGCAAAGGCAAACTCAGCCGTGTGAAGGCTCAATCCTGCCTTTTGCGCAGCAAGATCAGGGCCGTGACAAGCGAAGCATTTGTCCGAGAGGATAGGCTTGACATGGATGTTAAAATCCAATGCTTCCGGCAATTCCTCATAAGCTATCTGAACATCTTCCGGAAGTTCGGGACTGCAGGAGGCGAGTATAAAAACAAGAAAAAGGAGGGGAAGAAATCTCAAAATCATTGGTAAGTCAATCTCCCTAAAAACTAAGGAAAAATCAGGTATTTACCTGCATGGGGTGTGGGGCTTGGTTAGGAAAATGTTTCTAAAAGGATCCATTTTTATGGGATTCATACCACTATTGGTGTTCGTACCTCAGCAAAAAAAAGACGGTCAGATTTTTTCTGACCGTCTTAGAAAATAGGCTACTGTTGGTTTTGCTTTTGGGCTTTTACCATGTTTTTGACATCCTGTCGGAGTTTTTCCGCATCGTAAATTATCCCGTCTTTGATGGTGTATTTGACTCCGCCGACGCGCTCGAGTTGATTGGTTTCATCATTCAATTTAAGGAATCCAGTTCCATAGAGGACTTTTAGGTTTTCGATTGGGTTTTCATCCACAATTACTAGATCTGCCAGCATTCCTGGACGGATTACGCCGTATTCAATGGGTTTTCCTTTTGGTCCAAAGATCGCTTCCGCAGCATGCATGGTGGCCCCGCGTATTACTTCCAAGGGATGGAAACCAGCTTCTTGGAGTAATTCCATCTCCTCGATGTAGCCAAATCCCCAGAGGTTGTAGATGAAGGAAGCATCATCGCTAACAGTGACTCGTCCGCCTGCATTTTTGTAATCGTTGAGAAAAGACATCCAGACTTTGTAGAAGTTTTTCCAAGCGGTCTCATCCCAAGTGGTCCAATTGTAGAAATAAGAACCGTGATTTTCCCGATTCGGTGTGTAAAATTCCCAAAGGGTGGGCAGGGTATATTCTTGATGCCATTCGGCATTGCGCTCTCTCATGAGGTCTCTTCCTGCCAGATAGGCGGTCATCGTGGGGTCCAGAATCAGTTTATGCTTCAAAAATTCATCGATCAGGTCTTGCCATGGCTTACTTCCACGAGGGTGAATTTTATTCCATTGGTATGCCACCTGACTGAAGCGATGCTGCTCGTCATTGTAGTTGAATTCTGCAGGCCAATGCTGAATATCTTCATCTTTGTAGAGTGATTCAAAAAGTCCGTAGTAATGGGTCAATACATCCAACCCCATTCTTGCAGCGTCTCGGGCATTGGTTTGGGCGACCATAGGCTGAGCAATGTGGGCTACTGTTCCCATCTTGTTGGCATGGGCAGCATCGATGGCAGCTTGAAGTACGTCCGGCGGATGATTGAAAAATTTGATTCCTTCCACTCCTTGGGCAGCTGCCCACTGCACCCATTCCCTTGCTTTTTCAGGGGTGTGAACAGGCCCCCCTTTCCAGTTTTCCCCGGAACCCATGGTGTGAAAGGCGATGATTCGAGGCGCAACGATCTGATTGGCAGCACTTCGTTTTTTCTCACTTTGAGTCCAAGCGACATTTTCTGCCGGTACTCCTCGGATAGTTGTGATACCATGTGACAGCCATAGCTTGTAAGGATATTCTGCGTTGGGAGACTTTTTAGCTTCCCCCACATGTGCATGAAGATTGATCAATCCGGGCATGACATAGGCCCCGTGCGCATCGATTTCTTTGGTGGCACCTTGAGGGCGATCTGAATCTTTGATAGCCACTTTGGGAACTCCAACTTGACGGATTTCCACAATTTTATTCCCTTCGATGACGATGTCTGCGGGCCCAGCAGGCGGCGCACCTGTTCCGTCGATCACGATGGCGCCCCGGATGATGAGGCGTTCAAAAGGTCCTTCGCCCTCGTCTGCACGGCGATCGGGAGCCGGATTCAGTTTGACTTGAGAAAAGGAGGGAGGGATGGCCAACAGCAAGGCCAGGCAAAGGGTAAGGCTGTACTTCATAAGGTTGGGGCTAAGTGTCTTATAATAAAGCGAAAAATTCCTTCCTTATCAAATCATTGAAAGACAGATGGAAAGGTGAATTGCCCCACAAGAAGTTTTAATCCTCCAAGGATACAGAACTTTGCCTCTCCCGATTCACTTTCAGCTGGAGGACATCCGGGCGGGAATAGTGACCAACCGAGTCAAAGTTTTGTCGCTCTTCCAGTACACTGTTGAAGTCCAGCGTTTGGATCAGCAGTCCTTCCGAATGAGCTACAGGTTCTAAGATCCATTTTCCGTCGGGTCCAGCGATGCAGCTGCCGCCATCGGCGAGGACTTCGGGGCAGTTTTCCAAAATCACATCCAAGTGTGGGGTATGGGGAGGAAAGTCACTTTTCCGCATCAGACTCGAGACCGAAATCACATAGGACCGGGATTCCTGAGCAATCATACGGGTGATGTTTTCGGTATTTCGTACAGCTCCCGGCCACACAGCAATGTGGAGATTTTCGCCTTGTCCATAAAGGGATGTTCGGGCAAGTGGCATCCAATTTTCCCAGCAGTTGAGGCCTCCTACCGTGAAAGCCTTAAGCGCATGTACTTGGAGTCCATGCCCGTCTCCGGGAGACCAAGTAAGTCGTTCGTCGTAGGTGGGTTGGAGCTTGCGGTGAACGGATCGGATTTCTCCTTGGGTATCAATGTAAACTAATGTGCAGTAGAGGCTATGTCCTCCTCGATCGAGTGGTCGTTCGATGATTCCAAGGTAGATGGCAATCTGGTTTTCCTTGGCTAGATCTTGGATAGATTTAAGTTCTCCTTTTTCGATTTGCACCGCATTGCGGGCGTAGTGAGCGTGGATTTCTTTTTGTATTCGATCGTCCCAAGCTGAAGCATGCGTGATGGACAGCCACCAAGGATAGCCGGGCAGTAATCCCTCTCCAAAGACGATCAATTCGCACTTGGATTGAGCAGCTTCGAGGATGGAACTTTTGACTTTCTCCAGAGTGGCGGCTTTATCGAGCCAAACTGGAGCGATTTGGGCAAGGGCTACTTTTAAGGAAGAGTAGGACATCGAAGAAAGATTTTTGTATGGAAAGTAAGGTAATTCTTGAGGAAAGGAGGTAATTGACTATGGGGTCAAAATTAGAGAGTTTTTATCTGATAGTGAGCCTCATCGTTTAATGAAATGTTTTTAAGCATGAATTTTTTTTATAATCTATACTTGGTTTTTTTGTGGGTCATAATATGAAGGTATTATTCTTTGTAAGGGATATCAAGGCACCAAGTGTTACCTTTATCCGAACCCAAATCAAGCTTGTAAACGAACTTCATGAGGTGTTGGTGGTCACCATTTCTCATCATGATAGCTATTTGTATGATTCCATTCCTTGCGTAGGAATTCCTTTTCAAGATAGTTATTGGACCAATAGACCTATGCGGAGGTTAGCCAATTTGGACTGGTATTTTGGGTTTTTCAATCCGATTTTTGGTAAAAAACTTCGGAATAAAGTCAATGAATTCAAGCCTGATATCATTCATTGCCAGTTTGGTACTGATGCAACTCTTTTTTTAGATCACTTTTCAAATCAAGCCAAAATTCCGGTTTTCATTCAGTTTAGGGGCTATGATGCTTCTTATATGTATGGTAAAAAATCGTATTTATCTAGGCTGAGAGGTTTTTTTACTAAGACCTGGATTCACCCGATCTATGTGTCTAAAAATCAATTTGATCGGACCATTGCTTTGGGTCTAAACCCCGATAAAATGAGAATCCTTTACTCTTGTACTGATACTGAATTCTTCGAATTTCTACCTAAAGTCAGATCGATAGAACAGAGGGATTTTAAGTTTATTCAGGTGGGAAGAATGGTTGAAGTAAAAGGGCATGAATTTACCCTATTGGCCTTCAAGCAGGCACTCAATTTATTAGCTGAAAAGGGTTTAAATGCCACTCTTACATTTGTAGGAGAGGGGCCATTGTGGGACTTTCTTCACCAAAAAGCCTGTGAATTAGGGCTGAAAGAGTATGTGGTATTTTTGCCCAATATGGATCATAAAAAGGTGAAGGAAATGTTGTTGGAAGCTGATTTTTTTCTCCATCCCAGTGTTACAACTGAAGATGGGCGAATAGAAGGACTCCCAAATGCGGTCATGGAATCCTTGGCAGTCGGAGTGCCTGTCATTGCTACTCAGCATTCAGGCTTGGGGGAATTACAATGCCCGGAAGGGGCCCTCTTTTTAGTGGAAGAATGGAATGTCAGTGACCTAGCTTCTATGATGATCAAATTAGTTCTGGGTGAACTTGTTTATGATTTAAAAAAAAGCAGGCAGTGGATTGAAAGTCGATTTAGTACTCATCAGCATATCAAAAACTTGGATACATTTTACAAAGATGAAGTGAGGCCAAGTTATCAATAAGCACAAAAAAAGCGGTCTCTGTGAAACCGCTCTTTTTCAAACTAACTAAACCAACTTTAATATTTTTTTATACACTGACGACGTCTTCTTCCACATCAACCAATGCTACTGCTCCATGAATGGCTGTTTCGTCAAGTTCGGAGATTAATATCTTCAACTGACTCAACACCGTGGGATAAGCGAACGTATTCAGGGTTTGATACATCGATTTTTTAAACAAAGGGAACGTTTTTCGGATCGATCCGCCAAGTACAATGGCTTCAGGTGCCAATGAATATAAGATAACTTTCAGTAATTCTCCTAAATGGTGTCCAAATTCTTCAAAGGCCCTAATCGCAACCGGATCTCCCTGCATGGCCTGCTTGGCAAGTGCTTTAGGGCGGCTGTTGTAGAAGTTTTCAAAAAACTTCCCACTACAGTAGTACTCAAAATTTTGGTCTAAATATGGGGCGCTGCACCATTCTCCTGCAGCGGAATTCACTCCTGAATACAATTGGCCATTGATTACAATTCCTCCGCCAGTACCGGTTCCAAGTGTAATCCCTACCAGATTTTTAAATGGTCGACCTACTCCATACTTGTGTACACCTATAGCAAAGCAATTGGCGTCATTATTGACAAATACAGGCTTTCCGAATCGAGTGGAAAGGAATTTCTTAAGCTCGACATGTTGAAAAGACGGGATGTTAGCAAGTCCTAATACCACACCCTCACGGGTATCTACCAAGCCGGGGATGCCAATGCCAATACCCACATAATCATAATGTGAATAGCTTTCGATAAAAGTGGCGATGGTCTCAAGGATATACTCCTGACTTTCCAATGCAGGTGTAGGGATACTCCGAATGTCTTCAAGATGTCCTTTGATCAGAACTCCTCCTTTGATGCCGGTACCTCCGATATCCAATCCCAAAATGGCTCTTTCCATTCGCTCAGGTTTATTGTTAGGTTGATCAATTTTTTAAACTAAAGAAAGCAGTCAGGTAATCCTAACCGCTTTCTGGGTGATTGCGCAGCTTCCTCGAAATTAAAGCATGCCTTCAATTGATTTTTCAAGTTCTCTGGCTGTTGCCAAAAACTCCTCCACATTCATATCCCTGAAAAAGATCAAGCCGTGGCTTGCTCTGACTTTTGCCCGCTCGTGCAGGTAGAAGTAGTTTTTACCCAGTAATAGCTGAATGTCGTTAAGTTGTCCTACCCAAGTCCGCTTGGCTACGGTGCTGAATTTTCCGTTGTGTGCATAGCTTGGGAAAGAGGCATTTACCTGACTGAGATAGCAGTTTGCAAATGAATCTTCCATCACAGACATGTCTCCAAGGGATACAGGTACAATGACATTGGCCTCATGAGGTTCAAATTTAAACCACACATTGCGATAGCCGATGATTCTCAATTTACTGGTATCGTATTCTTCTCCCCATTTTTTAACCGCTGCCGCTGTGGCTTGCAGCACTTTGTAATGGGTATCAGGTCCGGAACCTTCCGGGTCTAGGGTTAAGCTGATTTTTGTGGGTTTAACTTTTCTAAACATTTCCACGATTGGTTCCACATCACGGGTCTTGTCAGGTTGCTCCGTAAAAATGTCACCGGTATAGAATCCAAGCCTTAAATGGTGCACATTTTTTACTTGTACGCCAAAATGAGCCCATACCAGTTCTTCTTCAAACTCACGGATCATTCCTTTCAGTTTCTGGATTTTTGAAGGATTTTTTTCTCCGTCGTAAGAATTTCTCAAGATACTGATCACATCATTGATGGTTTCCCGGAGCTGGGTTTTGTTCTTGATTTCCCAAATAATCACCAAGGCTCTGATGACCCTATGGGAAAGTCCACGCTTGCGTGCATCGGCATTTTCGGATGCTACATTGGTGAGGTAGTGGTAAACGTCTTTGTCCGTTTTCAGGCTATACCCTACTTGGAAAAAGTCATCGTAATTCACCATTTGAATCTTTCCTTCATCGAGCAGCTTCTTTGTATGGAGCAAAGTGTCGATCACAAAGGTATTGGTGACCGCAGTGAACCCTGAGGTCAATACTGAGAAATGTGCTTCGTTGCTTGGGTCATGAAGCTGATTGGTAATGTGTGGTAAAATACCCAAGGAAATATCATCATGGTGAGGGCCGGTGTGCAGTAGAACTTCATTTTTCTCCTGTTCCAATCCTTTCGACAATTTGGCTTCAATACTCTTCATGACCTGATTGACCGTGTCTTCAGAGAGACCAGGGATCAGTTTACAGTATTTGTCTGCTTTAAGGTCTTCGATTTTTAATCTATGACCGTACTTGTTAAGCTTTTTGCAAAGTTCAATAACCGAGCGCTCCGTCTTTTCAAATGTCCATTCTCCTTGCTGATAGTAGGCATCCATGGAGTCTGTCAGTTTCACTGCAGCACCCTTGGTCAAATAGAATCGACCGTTTTTCAGTTTTTGGAGTACAGTGGCAGGATAGACATTGTTCATAGGTGTTTCCAATGAATCCTTCACAATGCCTGCTTTAGCTTCTCCTGCTGCGATAATAATTCCTACGGCTTCCGGATTGTAGACGATGGTGTCCAACCCGATAGTTATTACCAGTCGGTTGGCAGATACCTCTATACCTCCCAAGTCACCGGCTGCAACAGCCTGTGTTTCAAAATTGGTTTCGGTAAGTCGTGTGACTGAGAATAAATGTGACCCTCTGGTATTGAAGGCAATGTGTCCATCAGGACCAATTCCTCCCAGGAAAAATCCGATACCTCCTTTGTCTCTGATGCGCTGCTCATAGTCTCCGCACCATTGATCAATCATGTAAATAGATTGCTGTTGAAGGCGCTCAAGCTCATTGATAGGATCCCTGAACCTCAGGGAAAGGTCTACCTTGAGGTCGGGAAAAATCTCACTGAAATGCTTGCCTTCAGCCAAAGGGATTTCGTCAGAGTTAATCAGAATGGCGTTTTCTTTGGAAAGACCGAATCCGTTGATATAGAACTTGTTGACGTAATCATAGAAGCTGTTGTGTTGCTTAGCCGAAATCGGATAAAACTCATCGATTTGCACAAAAGTCAAATCCTTCAGCACAGGTTTTTTGGTATTTCCCAACCCGTATTTCTCACGGATTTCTTTTCCTTTTTTGCTGTCCCAGTTTTCGAGTAAGTACTGAGTCCACTTGATGAAAAATTCAGGAGTTTTCCCTGTTGGCAAGCTGATCACTCCCTGAGGATTGGCTGCTGCCCACTCCAAAAACCGACAAGCAGTAAGCAGTCCCAATTTGGGAAAGTTGTCTACGGTGAGGTAAGGAATCAGGGTCGTGATTTTTTCTACTCCAGACTCGACCAAAAAGGCCTTTTCAACTTCGGAGAGCGGATACTTACTGAGCATACTGTGAGACAGTTTAGGTGTGGTAAGGGTTAAGTTTGTTTCTTGTTGAGTTTCCGTGTTTTTGAATTACAGGTCGCTTATCTAAAAAATAAACAACTGTAATTTCATAACAGGCAGTACTAAATTTCGAATAAGTGTCCTTTTTCTCGAATTTAATATCTTGAACAAAATTAAAAAACTTTATTTAATAAAAAACAACTTATATAAAAAATTTATAAAAGTATTTCTGAAAGACGGAAATTATAAGCTCCTGGTGAAGGAAATGCGGATTCGCGCTTGGAATTCTTCAATAACTTTGAAAATCTCCACAAGAGTCACCTGTTGCACTTTGGTTAGGTTTTTTATTTGGAGGAAATTTTTGGGTTTTTTCTTCTCTTTCAGCATCAAATTAGCTTGATTTTCCAGCCTCAGACTCATCAGGTACTCAAATGCGTGGGTAAGTTCTTTTACCTCCTTTTCGGTAAAAACTCCTCGGTCCTTTAATAATTTAAGGCGTTGGATGGTATTGGGTTCGGTCAGTTGGTGCTTCAGCGCATATACCCGTGCCAGATCCACAATCGGCCGCATGGTTTTCTTTAAGTTCAATTGTTGTTCTCCATCGATTTCTTCGGTTTTGATTTTTCGAAAGAAGGTAAGAGGAGGCTCATAGTGCAGCGCGTTATGACCCAGGTTGACAAAGAACCTTTCAGAAGCATTTTCCAGCAGGGTTCTCATATGGTCTCTCAGCTGTTCAAGCAATGGGTGTTCCCCGTAAATGGCTCTACAGTCAAAAAAAGTTGAATAACTCATCGTGGTCTCCTGCGAGGCATCGGAAGTCCATTGGTCATAGTTTCTCTTCCAATGCGAAAGTGAATGGGTCCACTTGGGATTCATCGCCATCAAATCTCCATCACAAAAGTCGATACCAATCTGATCCAATGCCGTGGAGACCCGAGTGGCAAATTCGAGAAAATAGGTTCTTACTTCTTCTCTGTGCTCGTTGGCTTTGTCTTCATAAATGATGGCATTATCCTGATCGGTTTTGAGAGTGAGTTCTCCTCTTCCTTCGCTTCCAAATACAATAAATACAAACTTAGCCGGAGCAGGACCTATTTCGACCAGTACTCTTTCTATCACCCGTTGTACAATTGTATCAGCCACTGTGGTGATCAGTTGGTTGATCAGGTGTGATTTCATCCCTGTATGGAGAAGGAGATGGATCAGTTGGGGCATCTGTTTCCATTTTTCCTGCAGTTCGCTGAAGTGGCGAGCTTCTTTCACAGATTGGATGAAAAGAAAAGGTCCCTGACTTTGCTCGGTAAGGATCTTGGTCCGGCTGATCCATCCTTGGAAGCCTTTTTCGCCCTTGACTAAGAGATACCTGGCTTTGGATTGAAACATCAGGATTAGTGCTTCGACCAGGGTGGCTTCGGGAGAAATACTGACCAAATCCCGGGAGAAAATCTTGGAAACAGGATCCATTGGGGAGCGGCTAATTGCTAATACGCTATCCCTGAGAATTAAGTCTGTTATGTATCCTTCGATGTGGTCGGTTGATTCACCAATAAACAAACAGCTGACTTGTTCGGTGGCCATTTTTTGAGCGCACGCGACAATAGGAGTATCAGGTGAGGCTAATCTAATCCGCCTAACCAAAAGATCTTGGATTCTTTTGGAGTAAAACTGATCGGTAGTAAGGCTGTCTGAAATTTGCATTGATGGAAGTTATAAAAGTCCTCTGGCAAAATCAGGGAAAAATAAAAACCGCTCCAAATTTTTGATCTGAAGCGGTTCTCTTTGTGGGAAAGGATTTTGATAATTTAATCTCAAAATCTCTCTATGACTTACTCTCTTTTTTAAGCCGTTACACCCAAGGCTTTCGCCATGGTAGCACCGATTTCGGCTGGAGATTCAACGACATGGATGCCGTTTTCTCTCATGATTCTCATTTTTGCAGCTGCTGTATCGTCCGCACCACCGATGATCGCTCCTGCGTGACCCATTCTACGGCCTGGAGGTGCAGTCTGACCAGCGATGAATCCAACCACAGGCTTTTTGTTGCCATTTTCACGGATCCACTTGGCAGCTTCTGCTTCGTAGTTTCCTCCGATTTCACCGATCATCACGATCGCATCAGTCTCAGGATCATTCATCAGCATTTCCACAGCCTGCTTGGTAGAGGTTCCGATGATCGGATCTCCACCGATACCGATTGCTGTAGATACACCAAGACCTGCTTTTGCTACTTGGTCAGCGGCTTCATAAGTCAAAGTTCCAGACTTGGAAACAATTCCAATTCTGCCTGATTTGAAGACAAAGCCTGGCATGATGCCTACCTTGGCTTCTCCTGGAGTGATTACGCCTGGACAGTTTGGACCGATCAATACACAACCTCTCTCCTTGATGTAAGGCTTAGCTTTCATCATATCCGCTACCGGAATGCCTTCTGTAATCGCGATGATTACTTTGATACCTGCATCAGCTGCTTCCATGATCGCGTCAGCTGCAAAAGCCGGTGGCACGAAAATGATGGATGTATCCGCACCAGTCTTCTGAACGGCCTCCTCCACTGAATTAAACACGGGTCTTTCCAAATGAGAGCTTCCTCCTTTTCCCGGAGTCACACCGCCTACGACGTTGGTGCCATACTCGATCATCTGCTGTGCGTGAAACGAACCTTCAGATCCGGTAAATCCTTGGACGATTACCTTAGAATTTTTATTGACTAGTACACTCATGATGCGCTTGTTAAAGTTTGGCACAAAAATAAAAGAAACCATCCGCTGTCAAAAGAAAAGGACAACAATCTCAAGGGAATTTGGTGAGCGGAATCTTTTCCTATTTTTATCCCATGCTTAAGAAAATCAACCCGGTAATCCTTCTTTGTTTCGGCTTTATTTTTTCTTTTGCTCCCGTTTTTGCCCAAACTTTCAAATTCAATACCCAGCCGAAGGGAGTTCGCCTTCCTGTCCAAAATATCCTCCAAATCGAACAGGATACCCTAGGGCAGATCTGGTTTTCCACCACTAGAGGTGTGGTCTACTCTGATGGTATTCAGACATTTGAATTGCCGGATTCTTTGGTAAGGAAGTTTGTTTATCAAATCTCAATGCACAAAGATGAAGATGGGATCATGTGGCTTTACAATGCCAGTGGAGTGCCGTCTGTTTTTCAGGGAGTCAATTCCGGATGGAAAGAGGAATATTTCGAGGAAGATCTAAAAGCTAATTTTTCTAGCAGGATTACCTTTCATTCCGTTGGTAAGAAAAAAAACAAACTCTTTTTTCTAGACTCGGGAGGAAATTTGATTTTTTGGAGAGAAGGGGAAGAAGTCAAGCATCGGATAGAGCGTGATTTTGCTCAAACGGGAATACTGTTTTCCGTATTGAATCTTGATGGCAAAAGCTTGCTTATCTTTCAAAAGGGAGCATTTTTACTGGAAGGGTTTGAATTGAAACCCTATCAGTTTAGAGGCGTGCCTCTCCCGTCTTCTCCTTATTTGGTAAAAAAATCTCCCTCTGGTTCATACTATTTTTTAGGAAAGAATTACCTGGCAAAAGGACCTGCGGCTGAATTCCCCACCGAAATAATCGATCAGGATTTTTCTACTTCCGATATCGTGATTACTCCTTATTTCTCCCTGGCCTTTTATGGGGAGCATGTATTCTATCATTACAATTCCCATTTTAGGAGATACCATCCCGAAGCTACAGCACCTCTGGATGGCAATCTTTCTTTTCTTTTCCGTACCAATTATATCCAGACTCTTTTTATAGACAGAGAAGGGATTCTGTGGTTAGGATCTGCTAGAGGATTAGCTAATACCAATAATCAGCTTTTTCAGAACTTCGGAAGTGAGTCTTCTAAATTTTTGGCAGAGGAGTTTTCTGCCATCATGGAGCTAAGTCCTGGGAACCTTATTCTTGGGTTTAACAATGGACTTCAGCTGATGCAGGGTTCGAACATTCGCACGTTGTACAAAGACAATAACCCTCCAGGTTCTCCTAACAGGAGGATTGTTAATTTTTCAAGAGATCAATCAGGAAATATTTGGTTTGCGGCTAATTGGGCCGGAGTGGGAAGATTTAATTTTAAGACAGGTCAAATCAATTTTTTTGCAGGGCCTCCAGATTTCAATGTTTCTTCGGTGGAAGTGGACGGCGACAGCCTTCTGATAACTGGTCCGGATCGGGTTTTTCACGCTTCACAAAAAACTATTCAGTCCGGAAACTACGGTAAAGAACTCACTGAAGAAATTATTTCTTTGTTGGATATCCCAGAACTGTATTTCAGAAAGGCCTCAAGGTTGAAAAACGGGAAGATCATCGTTATTCGGGCGAGCAGGCTTGAAAATCAATACCCCATTGTAGCTACTGAGAAATATTTTTTGGCGGAAGGATATTCATTTTTAGAAAGAGAGGGCGGTGGAGTCCTATTGGGTACAGAATATGGGCTGAAAATCTATCGGGAGGGTTATGTCGGCTATCACATCCATGCCGGGAAGTCAGTCACCAATCCGGTATATGGACTGCTCGAGGACAAGGAAGGGAGGATTTGGGCAGGTACTGATAATGGAGTCTTTGTTTTGGCAAAAGATCAGCTACTTCATTACAATGAGGCCAATGGATTGGTTGGAGACGAGGTCAATCGCGGTGCACTAGTCAAAAGTCAAGATGGTAAAATCTTCATTGGCACTCAGAAAGGGCTATCGATCTATTCTCCAGAGGAAGAGGTGGCAGCTTTTGGGGCGCCCAAGGCAGTCATTCGATCCATCAAACTGGGAGGAGAGGCGATGTTGGGAGATGAATCTATTTCTGTTTCCTATTCCCAAAATGCCCTTCAAATTGACTTTTTAGCTCCAGGCTTTGACCAGTCCCGTGAATTATGGATTCATTACAGACTGGTCAACACCGGAGACGAACCCTGGCAAATCGTGAAGGACCCCAGAAATAGTCAACTGTTTTTTAGCAATCTTCCTTTTGGTAAATATCATTTTGAACTGAAGGCTTCCTACAATGGAGAGGAATTTTCGGAAGTGGTGCATAGTCCTGAGTTTGAGATTATGCCTCCTTTTTATTTGAGGCCGATATTTTTGATTCTCGCGGTTTTGGCACTGATAGGCATTGGATTTTTGGTAGGGCAGTGGATGCGTCAGATTCAGAAGCTGGGTTCCCTGCAATCTGCCGTTGCCAAAGAAAACAAAAGCAAAATCTTGGCAGAGAAGCAGTTCAAAAATGTATGGAGCGCCTCACAAGATGGCATGATCATGAGTTTGGGAGGTAAAGTCATACTCACCGTCAATCCGGCGTTTGCCAGGCTGATTGGATCCTCGGTTTTGGAACTTGAAAATCAACCCGTGGCCAGCCTTTTTGCAGATCCTGAAAACAGCATGCCCTACATCACTGAGTTGGTGAAAAATCTGAAAAATCTGCCGGGAAGGAGGGTTACCCTAGAAACACCAGTAGCCTGGAAAAGCAGCACGCTGGACATGGAAATGTACACGGTGCTTTTGGAAGAGGATTTCAATGGAGAATCCTTGATCCTATCTGTTTTTAAAGATCTTACTGCCCAAAAAGGGGTGGAAAACAGATTAAAAGAAGCCAAGGAAAAAGCAGAAGAAGCAAACCGGTTCAAATCCAGTTTACTGTCAAACCTTAGTCATGAGATTCGTACCCCACTCAATGGAATCATCGGTGGTACGGAGCATGTCATGATGACTAGAAGTACCGATCAGGAGCTGATGGATCAATTGGATATTATCCTTCAGAGCGGCGAAAGGCTCCTGGAGACCATTAATTCCTTGCTGGATCTAGCCAAAATAGAGGCTAATAAAATGCCGATCAATTACACAGAAACTTGGATTCATGCATTTTTGATTTTGGTGTTGAGACCTTTGGAAACGCTCGCCCAGCGCAAAGGACTGACTTTGGTACGTAGATTCCACGGAGAAGACTTCCTCGCAAAAGTGGACCGTAGATTTTTGGAAATGATTCTCAATAACCTGGTCAGCAACGCGGTTAAATATTCAGACGAAGGGGAAGTTTTGGTGGAACAGCATCTCGAAGAAGGGAAGTTGGTATTCCAGGTCATTGATTCAGGGGTAGGGATGTCAGAGGAATTTCAGGAAAAAATGTTTGACCCTTTTGAGCAGGAAAGTCAAGGTAATGAACGTCTTTTTGAAGGAACGGGACTTGGGCTAAATATTACCAAAAACTTGGTTCACATGCTTGGGGGAAAAATTGAGGTTTGGAGCGCTAAAAATCAGGGTACCCGAGTCCGGGTAGAAATTCCTTTGCACCAACTCTAATTTTCGTATTTTCAAGACGAAATATCACCAATCCCCCATTTTACCCCATGTTTACATTGAGAATCCTCATCGTAGAAGATGATTCTGTTTCGGCGCTGCTCCTTCAGCGTGCGCTAGAAAAAAATGCCCATCAAATCATCGGTATTGCCGATACAGGAGAAAAAGCCCTTGAAATGCTGGATGAGCATGGGGCAGATATTGTCATGATGGACATCAATCTCGCAGGGGAACTAGATGGAATCAAGACCACCGAAATCATCAATGAGAAATTTGATATTCCCGTGGTCTACCTGAGCGCTTCCTCAGATGCAGAAACGCTCAATAAAGTCGTAGGTACCAACCCAAGTGCCTATGTGATCAAGCCATTCAATATCCGTGAACTCAACATGGTGATCGAACTGGCGATTTTCAAAGACAGGAAGGAAAAAGAACTCCAAAAGCTCAATAACGAACTCGAGGAAAAAGTAAAGCAGCGTACTGCGGAGCTTTTTGAAGCCAACAAAGAGCTGACCAAAGCCCTCGAAAAAGAACGGGAAATCAATGAACTGAAGTCCAGGATTGTACTCAATGTGTCGCATGGATTCAAAACCCCACTCACTTCGATTCTGAGTTCAGCCCAGCTACTTCAGATCTATGCCGAAAAAGAGCATCCTTTAAAGCAAAAAATCGGAAAACACGCCTCCAAAATAGAGCACTCGGTCAGAGCTTTGAATAACCTGCTTACCAGTGTGCTTTTCTTTGGTAAGGCGGATGAAAACAAAATGGAGTACAAGCCAAAGAAAGTATTCCTGACCACCTTTGTGAAAGAACTCCTTGATACAGTTAAGGCAGGAATTGAAAATGAAGTCACCATCAAATCGGAAGTGGTGAACTTGCCAAAGACAGTTACCACAGACCCAGATCTTCTGTATCAAATCCTTGAAAACCTCCTTTCCAATGCTGTAAAGTACTCGAAAGACGGTAAGGAGGTAGATTTTAAGCTTTCCATGGAGAATAACAGACTTGTCGCTACGGTGAGTGATAAGGGAATCGGCATTCCAAAAGCAGAACAAGGAAAACTATTTGACCGGTTTTTTCGTGGGGGGAATGTCGGAATCGTGGAAGGTACAGGCTTAGGTCTTTCGATTGTCAAAAAATGCATTGAAGTGCTAGAGGGTGAGATTTCTTTCGAAAGCGAAGCAGGTAAAGGTACCACCTTTCAGGTGTCTGTTCCGGTAAGTTAATTATGCGTTTTCAAACACAATCCTTACGATTTGCCCATCCCGGGCAGCCCATGCTGGAGTTTCCTGATATCAACCTGAGCTCAGGGGACTCTTTGCTTATCCTCGGAAAATCAGGCAGTGGAAAAACCACCTTGCTCAATCTGCTTTCCGGCTTGCTCAAACCTGCTTCAGGAAAAGTGGTGCTCGATGAGGTTTTGATTTCGGAGCTTGATGGTCAGAAGCTGGACCTGTTTCGGGGTCAGCATATTGGGATTATATTTCAAAAACCCCATCTAATCGCAGCACTAAATGTGAAGCAAAATCTTGAGCTAGCTCATTTTTTTGGCAAAAAACAAGGACAGAATCTGGATCAACTGCTCAAAGACTTGGGCATAGATAAGAAGGCAAAATCTGCAGTGATGACACTCAGTGAAGGAGAGGCCCAGCGGGTTTCCATCGCTAGAGCACTGGCAAATTCGCCCAAACTGATATTGGCAGATGAACCTACTTCCAGTCTGGATGATGAGAATACCGAAAAAGTCATCGCGTTGCTCAAGGCCCAAGCCTCTAAAATTGGCGCAGCGCTGATTATTGTAACTCACGACCAGCGTGTGAAAGCCCATATTTCTCAATTTATCGAAGTGAAGGCCTCATGAATCTTTTAAAAATAAGTTGGAAATACCTCACGTTTAGACCGCTTTCAACCGGCTTGAATATTTTCCTGTTGGCATTGGGTTTGGCCATTATTACGGTTTTACTTCTGATTCAGGACCAGTTTGAGAAGAAAATGAACCAAGATGCAGCGGGAATTGACTTGGTCGTAGGAGCCAAAGGCAGTCCACTGCAATTGATCCTGTCTTCTGTTTACCACATCGATTTCCCTACGGGTAATATCAAGATGGAAGAGGCCAAGCGACTATCTTCCAATCGCCTGGTCAAGAAAGTTATTCCTTTGGCACTCGGCGACAACGTCCAAGGTTTCCGAATCGTGGGCACCAATCACGATTACCTCTCCCTTTATGAGGTGGAGTTTGAGCAGGGAAAAGCTTGGGAAGAGCCTTTTCAGGTGGTCATAGGTGCAGAAATTGCCCAAAAGCTTAATCTCAAACTCGGAGATGAATTTATAGGCAGTCATGGCATCAGTGTAGGTAGTCATGATCATGATCAGCACAATTTTGTAGTGAGTGGGATTTTGGCCCCAAAGGGGAATGTGGTGGATCGATTGGTACTGACTAGCATAGAATCTGTTTGGTATACCCATGATGAAGAGGGATCTGAGGAATCTGAAACTCCGGTAGATTCACTTTCGGTAGATTCAGGAGAAATCGAGCATGAAGCGGATCATCATGCCAAATTTCATCAACCTGTGGCCACAACGGGCTTCCCTCTCACCGATGAAGAAAGAGAAGTGACTACCCTTTTGCTCCAGTTCCGTAATCCCATGGCGGCCATTCAGTTGCCAAGAATGATCAATTCCGGCACTTCGATGCAGGCAGCCTCTCCCTCTTTTGAAATGTCGAGATTGTTCGAATTGCTTGGAATAGGAATCAGCCTTCTTCAAGGCTTAGCGGTGGTGTTGATTGTGATCGCAGGTTTGGGGATTTTTATCGCACTTTACAATTCACTCAAGGAGCGAAAATATGACTTGGCTATACTTAGAGCTCTCGGAGCATCACGCATCCAGCTGGTGATCCTTGTTTTCTTGGAGAGTATCCTCCTCACTTTTCTTGGAGCTTTGATTGGAATTATCCTTGGGCACTCCTTTCTGGCTTTACTAGTCAGTCAAAGCGAACAAACCGTAGTATCAGCTCTCAATCCTTGGATTTTTCTTTCACAAGAACTTTGGGTCGTGGGTTATGCGTTAGCAGTTGGATTGATTGCGTCATTGATTCCTGCTTGGTCAGCTTATCAAACAAGTATTGCAAAGCAATTGACAAAGGCTTAATTAGCGTCAAAATTTAAATAGCAGATGAAATCGAGCATGACTAAAAAGTCACATACTAGAATGATTATAAGATTTGCGAGATTCCATGTGTCCTTAAGAAATCAAATTATAATTACATGAAAAAGTGGTTTGTGTTGCCGGTCTTGGTCTTTTTGGGAGTATTGTTTTCTCAGGAAGTAAGGGCACAAGGTGTTTGGAAAAGTCTATCGGAAGTATCCTATAAAATCAGCAAGGATAATTTTGGAGAGTTGTATGTGCCGGTTTTTTCAGACAATATCAAAAAATTGGAAGGCAAAGTGGTGGAGGCTGATGGCTATATCATTCCGTTTGAAGGAATGTTTAAGCCTACTCATATTATCCTTTCCAGTCTTCCTTTGGCAGAATGTTTCTTTTGCGGCTCTGGGGGTCCTGAGACTGTCATGGAAGTGATGCTGACCAGTCCCATTAAGTACACCTCCAAGAGAGTCAAGGTCAAAGGAAAACTCACGCTCAATGCCAATGATCCAGAGAAACTGATGTATATCCTCAAAGATGCCCAGCTGATACTCCAATAAAAAAAGCTCCGAAAGGAGCTTTTTTTATGTTCAAGAGATGGTTTTCTTTTCGAGAACTCTGAATTTTTCGAGTAAATCCAAGGTGATTTTACCTGATTTTCCATTGCCGATTTTTCGGTCATCCAGCTGTGTCACCGGTAGCAGGACTTTGGTGGTACTGGAGATAAATGCCTCATCGGCTTCCCAGACTTCTTCCAATCTAATTGGTCGGATGATTACTTGGTCAGCTACTTGGATGAGGTGCTTCCGGGTAATACCGTGAAGGATATGCTGATCAGGCGTATGAATTGTCCCGTCTTTCACCATGAAAAAATTACTTCGGGAGCTCTCACTCACCAGACCATTCCAATGGTAGAGCACATCTTCGGCCCCCAATCTTTTCCAGTTGACACTATGCCATACCGGAAGGGTGTAATTGGTAGTTTTGATATCTGCAATGGCCCTGACATGCTCCAGCGTGAGCAATTTGATGCCGTTTTGATATTTTTCTTCTGAAGGGAACATCAGTGACTCGGCAAACATAAAAAGCTTGCCTGTCGCAGGGGAAAAATGGTTCTCAGAAACACCTCCACTGAGTACCATTCGGATTCCGCCTTGCTGAAGATCATTTTTCTCGATTACTGCTGCGATAATTTGACGTAATTCTTCTCGGGAATATTCCAGCGGTAAATAAGTCTTTTCTGCCGAAGCAATGAACCTATCCAGGTAATGTTCTAGAAAGAGAGGCTGGTAATTCACGGTGCGGAAAAAGTCGAAAATCCCGTATCCTCTGATTAGTCCCAGGTCAGTGGGGTGAATTGTTGCGGTTTCGGTTGGGATAATTTTCCCGTCAGCAAAGCAGAATGGTTTCATAAACTCGAGAGGTAAGCCTCAAAATTAACCAATGAAACTCAGAATGTCATCTCATATAAAAATCAGATAATTTTTATCTTAACCGAGAATAAATTGCATCTTAGAAACATTAACTAACGAGATTATGAAGTTTATTCCTTTTTACTTGATTTTTACTCTATTGATTTTTGTCCAAGCTTGTGGAAATAAGCAAGTGGAGGAAAATAAAACCCAAAGGGAACAGGTCATCGCTGTCCATGATGAGGTAATGCCCAAAATGGGCCAACTCAAATCCTTGGAAAAAGCAGCCCTTCAAAAAGCTGAGGAACTTCAAAACTCTGAGACTCCGGATCAGGCCAAAATCGACGAACTCAAAAATCTTGCCTCTCAACTCAACTTAGCCTATGAGGGGATGTTTGTGTGGATGAGACAATACAATACCGAAGATGGTGAGAAAACTCCCGAAGAAGTAAAAGTTTACCTCGACGAGCAGCTGGTCTTGGTGTCAAAGGTAAACGAAGACATCAAAGCGGCTTTGGCCAAGGCTGAGGTCCTGCTCAAAGATTGAATTGGCCTTAAAGTCCATCAGGCGCTTTTTTTAAATAATCTTCTACCTCGGAGGCAGAGATCACACCTTCATTCAACCCCCAAATATTATACAGGTAGGTAGAAATCTGCGCGATTTCCAAAGGTTTCAACAGAGGATTGGCAGGCATGGCTTGATTGTAGGTTTCTCCATTCACTACAATTTGGCCTTGTTGCCCATTTCGCATGATCCAGATTGAGCGATGAACACTCGCCTTGAAGTAATCCGAATTTCTCAATGGTGGGATTAATTTTCCGAGACCTCGCCCGTCTGGCTGATGGCAATTTCCACAGTAGTTTTCGTACAGCCGCTTACCATTGACTGCAAACTTCATCACTTCAGGGTCTGAGATCTGAGCCAAGGTGTTTTCTTCCGAACTCGCCTTGGGGCTGCATGCACCCAGGAATGTTAAGAGAAAAAGTACGATTCCCAGTCTCATCACGGAGTCAGTATTTTTGGAATGTCATTGATCAAACGGTCCACCTGATCTGATTTGGTCCCATCATACACTCCACGGATACGGCCTTGCTGATCGATCAGTAAAAAGGCACCGCTATGCAAAAATCCTCCTGGCTCCATCTGATCCGCCATAGCCGTGGTCAGGTAGCTGGTTTGACCCATTTCGAAGATTTTCTCCTGATCTCCTGTCAGGAAATTCCAGGTTGAGGCATCTGTGATTCCCAGTTTTTCTGCATAATCCTTCAATACCTCCTGTGTATCATGAGTAGGATCTATCGAATGGCTCAGAATCTTAAAATCGGGATTGCCTTTGAATTTTTCATGAACTCGCAGCATCTCCTTTTTCATTACAGGACAGATGGTGGGACAGGTCGTGAAAAAGAAGTCAGCTACATAGACTTTTCCAGCTACATCAGCCTTGCTGATGGTGTCACCTACTTGATTGACAAATGAAAATTGGGCAATGGTATGATAAACCGTGTCCTGATTTTCATCCACATATCGTTCCCCTAGGATAGGCAGCTCCAGATTGGAGGCTGCATTTTCTCCGGCTGGCTTGCAGGCCGCTGCCCAGATGAGTAGAAGTCCAAAGAGTAGTCCGGTAGTTTTCATGTTTTGGTTGATTTTGGATGAAGTGAAATTTCAGGTTGCTAAACGATCGTTTTTTTATTCCCTGCACTCCGAATTTCACTCACCTTTTTTAAGTCTATAATTCTTATAAAGCTTGATTCCCAGCATCAGCAATACTGCCAATCCAATCAATCCTGCAATTCCCCAAGCCATGCTTACGGTACTTTTTAAGACGATCAGGAATACTATAGCAAAAAGCAAAATCGTCGACACTTCGTTCCAAAGTCTCAGTTTGGTAGAGTTCCATCTTGCTTTTCCCTGTTGCAATTCTTTAAAAAGGACATGAGAAAATCCATGATAGAGGTAAAGCAAAAAGACAAAACCCAATTTGGCATGCATAAAACCCAACTGCATGTATCCCCATCGGTAGTAGAGTACCCATGCTCCAAAAATCAGAGTCAAGATCGCTGAAGGCCAAGTGATGATGTACCAAAGCCGACTGGCCATGAGGTCAAGTTGTGGCTTCAGAATATTGCGCTCAGCCTCCGGTTTTTCCAAAGCTTCCGTCTGGTAGATGAACAATCTCACGATGTAAAACAGTCCTGCAAACCAAGTGACTACGAAAATGATATGAAGTGCTTTGACGTACTCGAAACCCATTGTCAGAATTTTGGGCTAAATTAAGGGCTAAACCCCATAAACCCGCTAAAGTTTTTGAAAAGGAATAAGGTCATTCTCTATTTGATAGGAATTGTAGTGGGCATCGTCCTCTATCAGATCATCAGTGCCAGTTTTGCTCAGCCCGGCATGGAGCAGTGGGAAGGCAAATATGAAGAAATCGGCTACTACCGAAACGAAAACAATACCGGTCCGGTGGTGAGAGTCCTGGCAGTAAAGGTTTTGGATCAGGATGAAAGATGGATGAAGGCCTTCGCTGATTCACAGCCACACTCCAAATACGGTCGAACTCATGTGTTTTTCTTCTCTGAAGACCTATCCGGTAAAATCGAACTCAATCCAAAAGCCCCCTTCTTTCCGGAAGAGTTTCGGCCATTTTTGCTCGCAGAATTTGAAAAAACGCCCATGGGAGAAAGTCGGTTTTTGTATTTGAATCCATGAAAAAGAGACTAAGCCTTGAAGAATACGCAGCCGGAATTCGGTCAGGCAACCGGGTGGTGCTAAGTCAAGCCATCACCTTGGTTGAAAGTGCCCTGGAGGCAGATCAGGCTTTAGCTTCTCAATTGGTTCAGGCAGTGTTGCCTCACACAGGTCAGTCCATTCGAATAGGCATCACAGGTGTGCCCGGAGTGGGAAAGAGTACGTTTATCGAGGCTTTTGGAAAAATGCTTTTGGACCTCGGGAAAAAAGTTGCAGTCCTGGCAGTAGACCCAAGCAGTCAATTGACTAAAGGAAGTATTCTGGGTGACAAGACAAGAATGGAGGATTTAGCTTTGGACAAGCGGGCATATATCCGGCCAAGTCCATCTGGTACTACCTTAGGGGGTGTCAGTAGCAAAACAAGGGAAGCCATGCTTCTTTGTGAAGCAGCTGGGTTTGATGTGATTTTGATCGAGACGGTAGGGGTGGGCCAAAGCGAAACTGCCGTAAAAAATATGGTGGATTTTTTCTTGCTGCTCATGCTCTCCGGTGCAGGCGATGAACTGCAGGGGATCAAAAAAGGAATTATGGAAATGGCAGATACGCTCGTTATTCACAAAGCTGACGGGGATAATCTTGAGGCTGCTCAAAAAGCAAAATCCAACTACCAAAATGCCCTTCATCTGTTTCAGGAAAACCTTAAAAACTGGTCTCCCAAGGTGGTATTAGCCTCATCAGTGTCGGGATTGGGATTGAATCAGATTTGGTCTTTGGTACTCGATTATGAAGAAAAGGTAAAGTTCTCGGGATTTTGGGAGGCCATTCGGTCCGAACAGAGACTTGATTGGCTGGAGGATCAAGTTCAGGAATTGTTAGGAAGGGCATTTCTGAAGAATGCGCAGGTTCAGCAACTTTTGCGAGAAGAAAAGCCTAAAGTAAAATCAGGGGAACTTCACCCTGGAGTGCTTGCCCATCGATTGATGGATTTATTTTTGAATTGATTTGGCTGTATCATGAAATGCCCATGAGAAAATGCTTCTCACACAACTTGTCCCGAACTGGTTTCGGGAGGGAAATGATTATCCATGGCATTCCATGTGGCCTTTTAAAATCAAATTATAATCACATGAAATCGAGCATGACTAAAAAGTCACACCCTGGGATGATTATAAGTTTTGCGAGATTCCATATGGCCTTTTAAAATCAAATTATAATCACATGAAATCGAGCATGACTAAAAAGTCACACACTGGAATGGTTATAAGATTAGCGAGATTCCATGTGGCCTTTTAAAATCAAATTATAATCACATGAAATGGATGTTAAGCGTGCTGGTCGTTGTTGCCTTTGGCTGTAAGGGAGTTACTCAATCTGAAAATTATGCCGAAGAAAAACTGACTTTTGGTCTTGACTCCTTGGTCCAGGAAACTTGCGTAGGTGAGGAATGCGCACGTTTAAGACTGATTTGGCCTGTGGCAAAGGGAGATCCCCATGCGGCACAGATCAATGAAGTGATTCAAGGTCAACTCTTGGGTTTTTTGCAAATAGGGGAGGATCCGGGAACCAATCTCGACTCTGCGGCCAATGATTTTTTCAGATCCTTCAAAGCATTCAAAAAAGAGTTTCCACAAAGCTTTGGCTCTTGGGAAATTGAAGTCAAAGGCAAACTTTCCTATGAATCTGATCGTGCGATTTCTATTTTTTTCGAACAGTATAATTACTTAGGTGGGGCTCATCCTAACAGTACGGTGGCTTTTTTGAATTTTGAAAAAAAATCGGGAAAATCCCTCAGTCCAGATCAATTAGTACTGGATCAGGCCAAGGTGACTCAACTTGCCGAACAAAAGTTTCGGCTTTTTCATGAGGTGCCGGAAGGAGTAAATTTGGTAGACGATGGTCGGTTTTTTCTGCCCGAAACAGGTTTTTTCTTGGCCAATGCCATGGGCTTTAAGGATGGTAAATTTTGGATAATCTACGTTCCCTATGAGATTGGACCTTATGTCCTAGGTTATACCGAGATTGAATTTACCCAAGAGGAATTGGGTGATGCGGTAGCGTGGTGAGTTTATTTTTTAGGTTTGTTTTTCGGATTCCTACTGGTATGGAATACAGAATAGACAATGATTCTTTCTTGCAACACTTCAAATATTGTCTGGTAGGGGAATTTTGAAAGTAGTGCTTCTCTAAAAGTAGGCCTCTTTTCTGGGTATTTCAATGGATTTTCCAAAATGGTTTGGAATCGTTCTTCAAGATTTTCTAAAAAATAGATGCCCAAACCGGATTCTCTGGATTCATAAAAAGTAAATGCTTCCTTTATCTCAAATTTCGCTTCTTCTGTTATTTCAAGTTGAAAAAAGCATTTGGCTTATTTCTTTAGAAGCTCATTTTTAACTTCTTCCCAAGAAAAGAGCTTGGTTTTATTAGTTAATGCATTTTCCCTTCTCTTCATTAATTCCGAATACAATTCATCAGAAATTGAAGATGCAGAAGGCCTTTGATCTAGCACAGATTTAATTTCCAATAGAATTTGCTCTTCCGAGACTTGAAGCAATTTTTCAATAAGCTCGAGTTTCAATTCATTTTCCATGATTGGTATCATTTTACTTAAGTTACACGAATTGCAATCAAATTAGGAAATCAATGTTTCACTTTTTCAATTTCAAGTGATTAGTGAAAATCTGAGCAATAAAGTTTTTAATCCAAATTTGAAATCAATAAGACCTCATCTTAAACTTTTTCTTCAGCTCATTGACCGCATTGCGGAAGTTGGCGTCGGTGTCAATCATGTCATTCACGGTCTGCACAGCATGGATTACCGTGCTGTGATCACGTCCGCCAAAATGGTATCCGATCGATTTGAGAGAATGCTGAGTGAATTCTTTTGAAAAATACATGGCTAACTGACGGGCAATCACAATCTCCTTTTTCCGGGTCTTTGCCTTCAATTCATCTGCATGGATGCCGTAATATTCGGACACTGACTTTTGGATAAAATCAATCCCAACCTCAGTTTCGATATCCTTAATAAAGTTTTTGATCACCGTCTTAGCAAGTTCCAGGCTGATTTCCACCCGATTGAGGGATGCATGGGCGATAAGCGAAATCAGGATGCCTTCCAGCTCACGGACATTGGTATCTACGGAATAGGCCAAGTACTCCACCACGTCGTCTGGAATGAAAATACCCTCCGATTCCATTTTTCTGCGAATGATTGCCACACGGGTTTCGAAGTCCGGCATTTGCAAATCCGCAGTCAATCCCCACTTGAATCTCGAAAGCAGTCGCTCTTCCAATCCCTTCAAATCTCTCGGAGGGCAATCGGAAGTCATGATGATCTGCTTTTTATTTTGGTGCAGGTGATTGAAAATGTGGAAAAACATCTCTTGAGTCCGGTCTTTACCTGCCAAAAACTGAATGTCATCGATGATCAGGACATCCACTTGCATGTAAAAATTGGTGAAGCTTTTCACGTTGCCATCCTTGATGGAATCCATGAATTGGTTCACAAACTTTTCTGAGGACACGTACAAGACAAACTTGTCTTCAGGGCCATTTTTGATTTCGTTACCTATGGCTTGCACCAGGTGAGTCTTACCAAGTCCAACACCTCCATAGACCATCAAGGGATTGAATGAGGTGATACCAGGCTTGGTGGCCACTGCGAAACCCGCAGATCGGGCCAGTCGGTTACAATCGCCTTCGATGTAGGTACTGAACGTATAAGTCGGATTCAGATTGCTTTGAGTAAGCATATCCGCATCCAAGGATTGCATTTCAAATGGAGTTCTGACTTCGGTAGCGCTTGATGCAGGTTTTTTCGCGGCATTGTTTCCCTGAGGGTAGGATACTACATAGGGTTGATTGGAAGAGTTTCCTTTGTCGACCACGACCGCATACTCCAATCTTCCATTTGGCCCCAAGGTACTTTTGATAGCCAGTTTGAGGACCTGAACATAATTATCCTCCAACCACTCATAGAAAAACTGACTTGGAACCTGAATAGTCAAGCTCGAACCTTCTAGTTTGACTGGATTAATAGGTCTAAACCAGGTGGAAAAGCTCTGCTCATTGACGTGTTGTTCGATTACACGCAAGCATTCATTCCAAACTGCACTGGCTTCTGAACTCATTAGAAAAGGTTGGCTAACTCCTACTACCCTGGAAGGGCAAGGGCGTCAAATTTGTGGAAAATTAACTTAAATAAAAAATCCAAATTCCTTTGAAAAAGTGAATAATCAAATTTGATGATCAATAATATCTTGGATGTTTTGAAAAAGCCCAATTAGCTGAAATCTTCAATGGGATAAGTTAAAAATAGAGAGGAATTATTTGGATGAGATTGTAAATCATTGAGTTGAAATATAGCCGTTAATTCCTTTTTAGGGTTCTTCTTTCTTTTTATCAAAGGAATGGAAGGCTTTCAAACCACCGGGGAATGGTTAATTTTGGTTTTGATGTTTAGGATTTAATCCACCGCCCAATTATGACTGAAGATTTATTTCCGGAGTTTGACGCAGCTTCCAAATCTGATTGGATAGCTCAAGCTTCAAAGGAAATCAAAGGAAGAGATGTTAGTGCAACCTTGAGTTCTAAGCTTTGGGATACGCTTGTATTGAAACCGTTTTACACGCAGGAAGACTTGAGTAGCCCTATTGTTCAGCAGCGTTTTCACTCACCATCTGAAACGGTAGGCTTTCCTCCCAGGAGATGGCAAAACCTGGTCAGCGTGCTACCTGGAGATACCAATGCTCAAATTTTGAATGCGTTGGAAAACGGAGCCGAAGGACTCGTTTTGCACCTCAATGGATTTGAAGATTTATCAGAACTTTTGGAAGGGGTCTTACCTCAATACATTTCGATTTTTGTATTGCCTAAGGGCAATCCTGTCGTTGCTCTAAAAACATTTTTGGAGTGGGCAGATGCGACAAGTGCATCTGCTGATTCAATAAGTGGAGGGATGCTTTGGACACCTTCTGATCTGAGTTTTGACCAGAATGAATCGTTTGGGCTAGGGACCGAAATCCTCGCTGAACTCCTAGAAATGAGTGGTCCTTATCCAAGTTTTGCACCATTTTGTATCAAAACCTCCCGATATACGGAATCTGGAGGCAATCCGATCGAGGCACTTGGCTTAGGTTTGGGAGAGTTGATCGAGTTGATTGATTCTATGGATATAGACCCTAACGTGATTTTTTCAAAGATCTTTTTGGAAGCTTCAGTGGGGGAAAACCACTTTGGAGAAATTGTCCGGCTGAAAGCATTCCGAATGGCAATTTCACAACTTGCAAGCCTGTATGGCGTCGAACTGAAGGAAGAAGTTGTGTCGCTTTTTTGTAAAACTGCGCAATGGTCCAAGTCTCTTTTGGACCCCAATACCAACCTAATCCGACAAACCTATGAGGCGATGTCAGCTGTACTCGGTGGAGCAAATTGGCTTTGGGTACAGCCGCTACAAGAAGAAGTTTGTTCCGAAATGGAGAGAAGAATTGCAAGAAATGTATCCTCTATTCTAAGGGAAGAAGCTTATCTGGACAAAGTCATGGACCCTGGGGCAGGAGCCTATTTCTTGGAAAATTTGAAAGAAGAAATCCTTCACAATTTAAAGGCGCAGCTCTCCAAAATAGAAGCTTTGGGCGGATGGTCAAAGGCTTTTCAAAAAGGGGAAATTCATGCTTCGATCAGGCAACAGCGTGAAAAAATTCTGAATGAAGTGATTCAAAATCAGGTAACAAAGATCGGTGCAAACAAATATCCCCCACCGTCCACATCCTCTACAGCATTCGTGTGGGAGCCTTTTGAAGAAAAACTTCATGAACTCAATCCTATCCGTGCGACCTATTTGCTCGAACTTCAAATCCTAGCTGAATCATGAGACCTGATCTGAGTAAATGGACCACAGCAAGCAAGGCTTCTGAGCCCAATTCCACATCAGTTTGGGAGGCCCCTGAGCAAATTAGCATCCCGGATTTTTTTGATCCCGAAGCGATCAATTCGCTCAAGCAACTCCGTTTTTCTGCGGGGATCCCGCCGTTTCTCCGTGGGCCTTATGCATCCATGTATGTGCAGCGGCCTTGGACCATCCGTCAGTATGCAGGCTTTTCCACGGCCGAAGAATCGAATGCATTTTACCGTAGAAACCTGGCTGCAGGGCAAAAAGGGCTTTCGGTAGCTTTTGATTTGGCTACGCATCGTGGGTATGACTCTGATCACCCCCGAGTCCAAGGCGACGTGGGCAAAGCCGGTGTAGCGATCGATACCGTGGAGGACATGAAAATCCTTTTCGATCAGATACCTCTAGACGACATGTCCGTCTCCATGACGATGAATGGAGCTGTCATTCCGGTTTTGGCATTTTACATCGTCGCAGCAGAGGAGCAGGGAGTAAAACCTGAGCAGCTCAGCGGCACGATTCAAAATGACATTCTGAAGGAATTTATGGTGCGGAATACCTACATCTATCCGCCCCAGCCTAGCATGCGGATCATTGGGGATATTTTTGAGTTTACTTCGAAGCACATGCCCAAATTCAACTCGATTTCCATCTCCGGTTACCACATGCAGGAGGCCGGAGCAACGGCGGATTTGGAATTGGCTTACACCTTAGCGGATGGATTGGAGTACCTGAGAACTGGGATAAAAGCCGGGCTTGATATCGATGATTTTGCACCGAGGTTGTCCTTTTTCTGGGCGATTGGGATGAACTACTTCATGGAAATCGCCAAGATGCGGGCCGGCCGATTGCTTTGGTCCAAGATCGTCAAGCAATTCAATCCCAAGGATTCCAAATCACTCGCTTTGCGTACGCACTGTCAGACTTCCGGTTGGTCCTTGACGGAGCAAGATCCATTCAACAACGTGACCCGAACCGCCGTCGAAGCACTCGGGGCAGCCATGGGCCATACTCAGTCTCTCCACACCAATTCCCTTGATGAAGCGATCGCTTTGCCTACAGATTTCTCGGCTCGAATTGCCAGAAATACCCAGCTGGTTTTGCAAGAAGAAACCAGAATCACCCAAGTGGTGGATCCTTGGGGAGGTTCTTACTATGTCGAGTACTTGACGGATCAGCTAGCGCAAAGAGCTTGGTCACTGATTCAGGAAGTAGAGGAAATGGGCGGCATGGCCAAAGCCATCGAAGCCGGACTTCCCAAACTTAGAATCGAAGAGGCGGCAGCCAAAAAGCAAGCACGAATCGATAGTGGCAAAGACGTCATCGTGGGAGTCAACCGCTATCAAGTGGATGAGGCATCCCAAATCGAGGTGAGAGATGTCGATAATCAGGCCGTGAAACTTGCTCAGATCGCCAGACTCAATCAGGTAAAAGCTTCCCGAAATCAGCAAGAGGTGGATTTTTGCTTAGAAAAAATTGCGCAGGCAGCCCAAGCCGGTACAGGTAATTTACTCGCTCTGGCTGTGGAGGCAGCTCGAAAAAGAGCTACTTTAGGAGAAATATCCGATGCGATGGAAAAAGCATTTGGCAGACACAAAGCCCAAACCAAGTCCATCTCAGGAGTCTATGCTTCAGAAGTGAAAAATCAGGAATCATTCAAAAAAGCCCAGACACTTTCCGACAGATTTGCAGAAATGGAAGGTCGACGTCCGCGCATTTTGGTTGCCAAAATGGGGCAGGATGGGCACGACCGTGGGGCAAAAGTCATTGCTACCGGTTTTGCAGATTTGGGCTTTGATGTGGACATCGGGCCACTTTTTCAGACTCCTCAGGAAGTTGCCGAGCAAGCAGTTGAAAATGATGTCCATATTGTAGGCGCATCCTCACTTGCAGCTGGCCACAAAACCTTGATTCCTCAATTGATCCAAGCGCTTAAAGAACTCGGCCGTCCCGATATTATGGTGGTGGCAGGAGGGGTGATTCCGGCTAAGGATTATGAGTTTTTGGAAAAATCCGGAGTGGCTGCGGTCTTCGGTCCGGGGACGGTACTGTCAGAGGCTGCGACCAAGATTTTGGAAAAGTTGATGGCCGAATAAAAAATAACAGAGGCTGTCTCGATTAGTGACAGCCTCTTTTCTAAGATACTTCAATCAATCTTCACTAGCCTAACGGAAAGGCCATTAAAAGGACTGCTGAGTGCTTTTTCGAAAGCGAATTTGTTTTCAGCCAGGTTTCGATTAATCACGAGCCCTTCTTCTTCTTGAGTGATACTCCACCAATAACCCGAAAATCCCAAGCCATCATAATATCCATCTTCGTCAATCATCCCAAGAGGATATCCCTCAAAACCGCTTTCATTGGTTCCGTTGTTTTCCACCCAACCCTCGGCGCTCTTGAGTTTGGCGGTAGCAGCGGCGGGTCCGCCTAGGGCCTCAGCCAAAATATTCCAGTCCTCATCAGTGGGTACTCTCCAGCCATCCGGAGCGATTCCCCGCTCATCTGAGATTGCCAAGTAGTTGTAAAGCTTTCCGAAAAACTGCCCATTTTCCTCATCGAAGTCAATGTCCATTCTCGCAGGCATGAAAAACACGCCTCCCAAAGCCCATTCCTCTTCATCGTAAGCAGCAGGAATAGTATCTCCGTTTCGGAAGGTGATCACATTCAGGTTTTCGGCCATCCAAGTTTGATTACCGATTTTAACGGTTTTGTAGGTACGGCCTTCGTGGTCGGTAACTTGGCTTTGCGCAAGAAAGGGAAGAAGAAATAGGGCAAGAAAAGTAGCTTTTCGCATCATGAGCTGGATTTTTACCAAAAGTATCTATCCGCCTTTCGATGCGCTATACGCTTATTTCCGTATTTCTAGTGCTTGGTTTGATGAAAATCAAATCCTCATTTCCAAAAGCGCATAGCTCAGACTTTTTCCATGCGCGTCCATCGCCAAAGAGGTGGTGACCCCACTAGCCAAGGCGCTTTCGCAGGTGAAAAGCAAAGCCTTCAGCTCAGGGATTTCATGTCGGATGACACTTCCTTTGAGTTGATGGGCGAGGTGTTGTTTGACTTTATCGGCAGTGACTTTTTCTACCAAAAGTTCATAGTTCTTTTCCTCCAAAGGAAAAAGGGAAAGCACCAACGTGTTTCCTTTGTCTCCGGCACGGCTGTGGGCGATATCGGCAAGTTTCTGACTCATGATTCAAAGACTTGAATGGTAGGGTGAATTTGGGTTCGATCCATCAAGATAGAAACTACACCGATGATTTCATTCAGGAATTTTCTCGCTCCTCCTCCACCGGCAGGCCCGTTGGTGTAGAGGGCTTCCACTTCTTCTCCCACGAGTTGGGTGAGGGCCTGGTTCTTGGATTTTCCGGCAATTCGAAGTCTAACTTCATATGGAGCAGAACCTTGGGAAAGGCTTTCCCCATGCAGGGAACTCAGTCCGATGTAATCCACCCGAAACTCGTCAAATAAATTCCCGATCCGCTTTTGGATGATTTCTCCGGCAAGTTTTGCCCGCTCTACGGCATGAGCTCCCGCGTAGGAAATCTCCCCTTCTCCGATCCAGCCGGCTTGATAGCCCACGCTCACCTTGAGGGTTTCGGGTTTGGGTTTGCCGGTTCCTCCGGTGACTTTCAATTTATTTGGTCCGATTTCTTCCAAACGCACACTTCGAAAATCTGCCACCGTATCAGGCGTGAAGTAATTTCCCGGATCGAGGACTTCATACAGTAATTGCTCCTTGGCTGTCTGAGTGTTGATCAATCCGCCGGTTCCGTCCACTTTGGAAATAATTCCGCCCCCGTCCCGACTGACTTCTAGGATTGGATGCCCAAGGATGTGCATGTTCGGAACAGGCTTAGACACTGGGTCTGCGAAATATCCTCCGGTGATCTGTCCTGCGCACTCCATCAAGTGTCCAAGCACAGTTCCTTTGCCCATCAGGTCTGAATTTTCCTTATCCCAACCCAATTCGTGTACCATGGGTGCCAAAAAAAGCGAAGGATCTGCCACTCTTCCCGTCAGGATAATTTGCGCATCGGTGGCCAATGCCGGAAGAATGGCCTCCACGCCCAGGTAGGCATTGGCTGAAACTAGTTTGCCGTAGGAGTTCAGGGGTTGATTGCCTTCTAGGCTGAGCTCTTCTCCGCTGAGTTGCTCGAAGACATCATCCCCCAAAACGACCGCAATCTTTACCTTTAGCCCGAGTTTTTTGGCGATTTCCAGGATTTTTTTGGCTCCGGCGATGGGATTTGCTGCCCCCATATTGGTGATGAGGCGGGTTTTATGCTTGAGTAATAGTGGAAGCAAACCTTCGATTCTCCGTTCCAAGAGAACATCATATCCGGCATTGGGGTCTAGTTGTTTGCGCTTTTGTGCCAAAGCAATAGTTCGCTCGGCGAGGCATTCCAAGACCAGGTAATCCAGATTTCCCTTTTCCGTCAGGATCAAAGCAGGCTCCAATCGGTCTCCTGAAAAGCCGGCCCCGCAACCGATTCTTATTTTTTCCGCCATACTAAATCGAGATCACTCCAAGTAAAATAGAAACCAAAAGCATCACCAAAGTGACCAAAAACGCCAAGGGAATGGTCTTTTTTTGATGATCACCCAGCTCGACTCCAGCCAATCCAACCAATAAAAAAGTGGAGCCAGTCAGTGGACTTACCGGAAATCCGGTGGTCATTTGTCCCAAAATCGCAGCTTGTCCGACCTCTAAGCCACTTGCACCAAAGGTGGTGGCGGTAGTAGATAGCAGAGGCAAAATACCGAAATAGAAGGAATCGGGATCAAAAAGCATACTTGCCGGCATAGCCACCAATCCTGTCAAAAGTGGGAGTTGTCGGCCCAATTGCTCAGGCAATAAGGTTTGAACGGTGGAAGCCATAGACTCCATCATACCGCTTCCTTTGAGAATACCGGTGAAGCATCCTGCTGCAAAGAGGATACTTGCCATCAGCATAGCTTCTTTGGCGTGAGCATCGATTCGATTTTTTTGCTCTGAGACTTTTGGGAAATTAATCAATAAAGCCAGCGCAAATGCTACCATAAATACTACGTAAGGTGGCGCCCAAGAAAGAATGATGCTGGTAATAGCTACTAGAATCAAAATAATATTCATCCAAAACAGCCTCGGACGATGCAAGGGGTTTTCTGCTGTAGATTGGCTAGATACAGCGGATTGATTGAGGTCACCAAGTCTGTTCTTTTCACTTTTTCCAAGAAAAAAAGCTATCACAAAAACACTTACCAAACCGGTCATCAGCGGAAGAACCATGGGGTTGAACAGTTCCGTGACGGGCACATTCAATGCTGTAGCAGCGCGTATAGTCGGCCCTCCCCAAGGAACCATATTCATAGTCCCTGCCGACAGCGCTACGATGCATGCCAGGGTAATCCGCTTCATACCCATTTGATCATAGATCGGTGCCAATGCAGGGATGACTACCAAAAATGTCACCGCACCCGACCCATCCAGATGAATCAACATAGCCAAAACCGCCGTGGCTAAGGCGATTTTGATCGGGTCATTTCCAGCTATTTTTAGCAACCTGGAGATGATGGGTTGGAAGGTGCCAGCATCCAAAAGGATTCCAAAAAAGAGGATGGCGAAGACAAACATGACGCCTGTGGGAGCGATGGCTTGCAATCCTTCACCGATCATCGCAGGTAGTTCATTTGTTTTTCCAGCCAATATTCCTGTAAGAATAGGAACAAGCGTCAAAGCAATCACAGGAGATGCTTTTTTGGTGATGACCAAAAAGAGCAAGAGTAAAATTGTAAGTAGTCCTAGTAAGGCAAGCATGGGTTATCGGTTCAGGCTTTCCATAAATTTCATTTGCTCCCAGTTGGGCATGGCTCTGGTTTTCAGGTTGTATCCCAGCTCAATGACCAGTGGGTTTTCAGGATCAAAAATCGGCCATTCGGGAAGACCGGGTCCGTTGGGATTTCCGGTTTTCACAAAGTTGACCCAGTAGCTGGACATGTTTTTTTCCAAGTCATAATCCACCTGCTCAAAGGGTCTGTTCCAATTGCGGAGGGTATGCAGTGCATAGCTGAATTCGGCCGAATGGAAAGCTCCATAATTGGGTTCTCCTGGAGGTACTCGGGTGAAATAGTACACATAAGCATCATTTTGACCCTTTTCAGTCTGCATCTTTGCCCAGGTGTAATTTTGGAACCCAAAAGCTAAAACACCAATAGTGTTCAGCGTTTCTTCCAATTCAACTTCATTGCCTGCTGGGAAAAGTTGCAAGTATTCCCCGGCTCGTCCTCCGTATTGTTTTTTGGCGTTGGCTTTGAATTCGGCAGGAGTGGTGGCAGGATTTCCGGAGACCCGATCATGGGCATTCCAACCAGTCAGAAGAGGGACATCCGAAAAGGACCCATCTTCGAATGCTTGTCTTACACTGGGCAAGACTTTGCCATCTACTACGGGACCAAATCTCCCCGGGATTTTCAGCAGGCTGTCCGCCGGGAGCTTTCTAAGTTCTGCCAGTGAGATTCCGAGCGTGTCGGTGAGTTGTTTTCCTCGTTCTTCAGCGCCCTGGAGGCCTGAGACCAAACCCGTACCCCGATTAAACATTCCGCCGCTTTGGGCGATGGCTTTGTGGAAAAGTCCTTTTGCTTTGGGAGAGACGACCAGAGCGTTGACGCTGAAAGCACCTGCAGATTGGCCTGCAATGGTAACATTGTCTGGATCGCCACCAAAAGCTGTGATGTTCTTTTTCACCCACTCCAAACCGGCAATCTGATCCAAGAGGCCATAATTTCCGGAAGTTTGATCGGGATTTTCAGCGCTGAGTTCCGGATGAGCCAAGAAACCCAATATCCCCACTCGGTAATTGAGTGCGACGACTACGATGCCTTTTTTTGCCAGATCTTCTCCGTCGTAAAGTGGGACAGTGTTTCCACCCGAACTGAATCCTCCTCCATAAATCCAGACCATCACAGGAAGTTTTTCATCCGATTTTTCTGCAGCAGTCCAAATGTTGAGGTAAAGACAGTCCTCCGAAATCGGTTCTTTTGGGATCAGAAATTCCTCCGACCAGGCAAAAAACGGCACGGGAGGATTTTGCATCGGGGCAGCGGGATTTTCGGTGCAGACTTTGGTGCCCTCCCAAGGCTGTACGGGTTGTGGGGCTTTCCATCGCAAGTCACCTACCGGAGGAGCGGCAAAAGGTATTCCTTTAAAAATTTTGACCTGTCCGCTGGAGTCGGTTTTTCCTGAAATGAGACCGCCTTCCACAGCCACGGACTGAATGGAGAGGTTGGTTTGTTTTTCACTTTTTCCGCAGGAGAAAAAAAGAAAGCCCATCGCAGCGATGAGCAGAAACGGGCTTTTGAGCATGGGTTAATTGGTTTTGAAGCTGTAGAGGTAGGGAGCTTTGTGGCTTTTGCCGGTGAAAAGCTTTTCATGACGGTCAAGGATGTCGAGGCTCAGCATTTTTCGCTGGAAACTGGTGCGACGGAGTTTTTGTCCTAAAATCGCTTCATATACAGATTGAAGTTCATTCATGGTAAACCGTTCCGGAAGGAGATTGCCTCCTATTAGCTTGCGGTCGAGATTTTCACGCAGGGTTTGCAGTGCTTTTTGGACGATTTTTCTGTGGTCAAGTATCAAATCAGGCAAATGCTCAATGTCATACCAGGTAATGGAATCCGAAAGAGAATCTGGTGTCAATGTGACTTTTTCGTGGTCAATCAATGCATAGTAGGCGATTGAAAAAAAGCGGTCTAGCATCCAATAATTATCCGGTACAGCATATCCGTTGGCTTCTAGGATGGTTTTCATCACCTCGGGCTGATATCTGCCAATATCCCCAAAGGTGTGGAACTGCTCCAGGTAGATTTCTTTAAGGCCGGTACGCTCAAAAAGCCCTCTTTTGACAGCATCCTCTAGGTTTTCAGTTCGTTCTACAAACCCCCCTGGTAGTGCGTGCCACCCCGTATCGTGGTATTCCATCAATAAGATTTTCAGTTTTCCCTTAGAAAAACCGAAGACTACTGAGTCGTATGCGATATGTGGGATGTATTGAGAGACTTCTGGAAGGGGCATAATGGAAGGTAATTCTGGTCTAAGTAAATAGGATTTTTCCGTAGAAGCAATTAACATTGTCTCACACTGAAACAATAGATCTATACGAATCGGAATTTATGAAAGTGTTTTTAATTGTCCTGTCTTTACTATCCTGCTGTACTTCAATGGTGTATGCCCAAAGCAATAACTTCATGGCTGTGCAAACTACCGTCAAGAACGGTGTCATAGAGGGGAACTACAATGTGACCAACGGGATTTCTACCTATTTTGGGATACCCTTTGCTAAGCCACCCGTTGGGGACTTACGTTGGAAAGCTCCGGTGCCTGCTGATAAGTGGTCAGGAATAAAAATTACCAAGAAATTCGGACCAAGACCTGTTCAGGGTCTGGTTTTTGGCGATATGAACTCCTGGTCAGACGGAGTTTCGGAGGATTGTCTGACTTTGAATGTCTGGACTCCGGCAAAAAGGAATTCCAAAGATTTACCGGTCCTGGTCTATTTCTATGGAGGTGGATTTGTGGCAGGAGACGCATCTGAACCGAGGTACAACGGGGAATCCATGGCCAAAGAAGGGGTGGTAGTTGTGACTGTAAATTACCGCTTGGGGATTTTCGGATTTTTAGCTCATCCTGAACTCAGCGCTGAGGCCCCCTACAAAGCCTCCGGTAATTACGGTTTACTCGATCAGGCCTTGGCCTTGCAGTGGGTGAAAGACAATATTGCCGCTTTTGGTGGTAATCCCAATCAGGTAACCATTGCAGGTGAATCTGCAGGGTCGATTTCCGTTTCTTATCAGATGGCTTCTCCATTGTCTAAAAACCTGATTCATGGAGCAATCGGGGAAAGTGGTGCAGGGATCAACCCGACTTTAGCGCCAGTATACCTTAAAGAAGCTGAACAGACGGGGAAAGAATTTCTGGATAAAGCAGGTGTAAAATCCATCGCTGAAGCTAGAAAAATGTCTGCTAAAGATGTTTTTGAAATCTATCAGGAATCCGGACGATTTGGTTTTCCTGTGGTGATTGACGGATATCTTCTCCCAAAAACCCTTCCGGAAATTTTCAGGGCTGGCGAACAGGCTCAAGTTCCTTTATTGCTTGGCTGGAACTCCGCTGAAATCCCCGGAGCGGCATTTATGCAAGGTAAACCGTACACCAAGGAAGCATTCATAGAAAAGGTGATGGAAGCCTATCCGGTTCAGGCAGCCGAAGTGTTGGCATTGTATGCGCACGAGACCCCCGAGCAAGTAGAATATTCAGCTACCGATTTGGCATCGGACCGATTTATCGTGTATAGCACGTGGAAGTGGTTTGACCTTCATCGAAATCACAGTAAACAGCCAGTGTACCGGTATTTGTTCAGCAAACTATCCCCTCCTTTGGTGGATAAAAACCTGACAGCGGGTCTTGCAGGTGGGACTGTGAGAAGTGAAAATCCAGGTCCTGCACCGAAGCAGATCGGTGCCCGACATGCCGCTGAGATTGAATATGCTATGGGCAATCTGCACTTGGTGAAAGAATTTGCTTGGACTCCGGAGGATATGAAAGCATCCAAGACGATGTTTGACTACTTTACCAACTTTGTGAAAACAGGAAACCCTAATGGTGGCGAGAATCCAGCGTGGTCAGCAGCCCGGTCAGGTGATCAAAATCCTCCCGTGATGGTGATCGATACAGAGTCGAAGGAGGTGAAAGCTGCCCATGACGCCCGTCAACTATTTCATGACAAGTTTTATAAAAACGATAGATAACCCAAGTTGTGGTTCACCCCGAAAAGTAAAACAGATTTGAACTTAACACCGATTCTGTTTACCCTGAAAGGCCGGATACCCGGCCTTTCATCGTTTAGCAGGGGTGAGTTGATGCTTGAGGACTGACCGAAAAATGTGCTGCTCTAGAAATCCTCCAGTTGATTTGGCTTGGTACCAATTGACATAGCCTAGGTCTAAGCTGATTTTTGGAGAGATATCCATGGATAGATCCGCCGAACTTCGGTTTTGATCGAAGGTGATCCTTTCCATTCTCCCGCCTGCCATAGCCATTACTTCGTTTGCTAGTTTGAGCCTAAGAATTTTGGTCTCTGCGAATTTTGCAAGAGAGACAATCGCCTGAAGCCGGTAGCGGAACCTAGCCGCTGAATAATGAAACCCTTCCTGCAATTCAGTCACTGGAAAGTTAGTGTTTTGGAAAAACCGAAATTCTCCTCTCCATCTGTTTTCAATAGCTACCGAACCCAAGGATGATCTTAGGTTGACTTCCCCATGAGGACGAAGTTCAGGTTGGGTAAAGGAAAGATGGGTGTTGGAGCCTGGTTTGTGAAAAAGGAAAAGACTGCCACCAAAGCCCACGTTCATTTTTTGAGTTAGCTTTTTATGGAATCGCGTTCGGATCAGAAACTGACTTTGCTCGAGTGGATTGACCAGATGCCGTTCCATTATTTCGGTTTCTAGGAACCACCTGGGACCAAGGTCTGCTGAAAACGTATATCCATACCAAAGCAGCTGCTTGGTTTGGACTTGGCCAAGGGCGGAAATAGCCGAATTCCAACCTAGGAAGGTGATGAGGAGAAGGAGAGGGAACTTGGATTTCATGGATTTGTGACCCATGATAACTATTCCATCCCATAAAGAATGGTGACAAAAGTCTCACTTCCGCTTTTGAAGCTGATGCCTGAGGTTGATTTTTAGGATATCCTGTCGGAGAAATTCACCGGGTCTCACCTGCTGATGTAAAAAGATGTAACCCAATTCCAATTGAAGATAAGGTGAGATGGAATAGACCAAATCTCCGATCAGTCTATTTTGATCATACACCACCTCACCGGTAGTGCCTCCTGACATGGCCATAAATTCATTGGAGAGTTTGGCCTGAAGGGATTTTTTTAAAGGAATGTTTATTTGAAAACGGTAGCGATACCTGAATCCACGAAAGAAAAATCCTTCTTCCAACTCTTCCTTGGGGGTTAATCGTTGGTAAAATCTTGCCTCTCCCCTGATTCGATGTTCCAAGCCAATACTGGAGAATTTGGTTTTGAAAGTAGCGTCGACGTGGGGCCTAGCTTCCGGCCAATTGAAATCATCGTTGACTGATGGACGCTCTCGATGATGAAAAAAGGTACTGAATCCTACAGAGGTATCCCAATTTTCCGACCAGATTCGGTGAAACCGCGTTCGGACTAGAAATTGACTCTGCTGAAAAGGTCTGATCAGGTGGCGCTCCTGGATTTCGGTTACGTTATACCATTTTTCGGACAGCGGTACGGTCAAAAAATATCCGTACCACATGACTTCTTGCCTTGAATTTTGTGCAAAAGAGTCGAGCGGTACGGATAGCGTTAAGCAAAGAAAAAGGATAAACAGTGGCCTCATGGTCAGAAATGGAAGCCGAAATTATCCAGTTCCCTATAAAATCTATAGGAAATAAATTTTTTAATTTAGAAAAACAGGCTTTCCCCCCTCACAGCTAACTGCACGGGGAGCAACTACCAGCATACAGTCTGAAACCACGTTGTTTCGTTGGTTAAATGCTTTTTGCTGTACGGTAAACCGATCCACCAAATCCAGAAATTCTCTTTCCACGCTTTGGTGGTAAGCGATGTACCGCATCGGTCCTCCACAGGCTTTGCTGCCCATGGGAGTAAATTTCCATTCGGCGGAATTGGTACAGGCTACTGATTCTGAAAGTGCGACGATTTCTTTTTCAAGTTCAATCAAACCTAGGTCAGTGCTTGGAATTTCAGAATCTTCGCAGCTGAAACTGGCGGTAAGTAGAAAAAGGAATACCCAAAACATGTTTTTCATAGGAATAGATTTTTGATCTTGATACGGAACTTGCCACAAAAGTGCTACTTCCTTTTGAAAATTTTTCTTCCGTCTACTAGGGTGAGATCTACTTTTGTCTGATGAATTTCCATAGAGGGGATCGCAAAAATATCCTGAGAAAATACGATCAGATCAGCCAAATAGCCGGGTTTAAGCAGGCCTTTGTTACCTTCTTCAAAAGAAGAAAAAGCCCCTGCTTGGGTGTAGGCCTTCATCGCTTCGTAAATGCTGATTTTCTCCTGCACCACCCAGCCTTCTTGGGGAAAGCCTGAAGGGTCGCGTCGGTTTACCGCTACATGTATTCCCCGGATAGGGTCTAAACTGATGCAGGCAGGCCAGTCAGAGCTAAACACGAGTTTTGCACCATTTTGCAACATCGAGTTCCATGCGAAAGACCAGGGTAGCCGTTCCTCACCAATAGCTTTTGCCCACACGCCAACGGTGGCAGGATCTGCATGGATGGGTTCCATGCTGGCCAAAATCCCACCTTTGGCAAATCGTGGTAAATCCTCCGGAGCAATGGTCTCAATGTGCTCAATCCGATGTCTTCGATCTCGGGCTGGATTGCTGGATTCGGCCTTTTCATAAGCCGTCAATACTTCTCGTACACCC
Source organism: Algoriphagus sp. (assembly GCA_018336015.1). GTDB lineage: Bacteria > Bacteroidota > Bacteroidia > Cytophagales > Cyclobacteriaceae > Algoriphagus > Algoriphagus aquatilis. The sequence goes on from JAGXQZ010000027.1 coordinate 47,436, forward strand.
CGGTCACCGATGGCGTGGGTGTAGAGGCGAAAGCGCCTTTTATCCAATTCGCTAACCAATTCCTGAAACCGATCGGTAGACATATTGACCATTCCCAGTGCCAACTCATGCTCGGGAAGAAGGTCTGCATAGTGCTCAAGCATGGCTGCGGTGTGGGATTCGATGACGCCATCGATCATAAATTTGATGGCGTCTGCGCGGATCCATGGATTGGCAGTGCCGATGCTGTCTTTCAAAAAGGTAAATCGCTCGAGATCCTCCGGGGTACTGTTTTCTCCAACTGAAAACGCCGCTGCATAGCGCAAGGTCAATTCATTGGAAGTAAGCAATTGTTGATAAAGCTTCAGCTCCTCTTCGCTTCCGCTCGCATTTTGGATACTCGTGATTCCCAAAGAAGCAGCGAGTCTCATTCCTTTTCGGAGTGCGTCAAGTTGGTCTGCTTTGCTAGGTGCGGGAACCCATTTTCCCACCAAATCCATCGCGTCTTCTTTGAGCGCCCCAGTAGGGTTGCCTTGGTCATCTTTTACCACTTCTCCAAAACCTTCAAAAACGGTGGAGGAAGTAATGCCTGCAAGTTTCAGTGCTTTGGGATTGGCATAGGCGCTGTGACCGTCGTAGGCTTTGATGAAAATCGGTTTGTCCAGATCAAGCGCCTTCATGGTGGTGTGGTCAGGCAGACCAGACTCGAAATAGGTGTATTGCCAGCCTCTGCCGGTGATCCATTCTTTATCGGGATTAGTTTGAATGAAATCAGACGTGATCGAAATTACTTCCTCCAGTGATTTGGTAGCCAGCAAATCCACTTGAGTCAGTCCCATGGATCCGCTGAGAAAGTGAATGTGGGCGTCATTGAATCCTGCGGTGACGAGTTTCCCCTGCAGGTCGATCACTTCGGTGTCCCCCGTGGCCAAAGCCGAAATGGTCTTTGTATCACCGATTGCAGAGACCAGATTTCCGGTAATCGCTAGTGCCTCGACAAAGGTGTCAGGGCCTTCCCCAGTCCAGATTTTCCCATTTACAAAAATCATAGAAGGGGAATTTTTTGGGCTCGAGCAGGTGAAAAAAAGGCATGCCCATGCCATCAGGTAAAGTGCTTTTCTCATTGCTAGATCTAGTTGGTAGTGGGATTCATATTACGGATAGCGGCGATTTTCCAGGATTTTTTATGAAAAACCACCACAAAGCTGCTCCACATGTTTCGCTCGGTGCCGTTTGGATTTTTGATGATATACCGGCAATCAACCAGTGCAATTTCATCTTCCAGAAATCGGATTTTTTCCACCTCCAGCGTTCGTGTCCCAGGATTGGCAGTCGAACTTCTCAGCATGCCGTCCACAGCTTCCCGGATGCCATTGCGCCATTCTCCGGAAGACACCAATTGATCTACATCTTCGGTGAGAATGGATTTGAGCAATGCCGTATCTTGTTTTTCCCGAGCTTCTGAATACTGATTGATCACGTGATGGATTTTTATTCCATCATCTTTTTGTCCGGGTTTGAGCTGGGCAAAAGCGAAGGTTGGGCAAATCAGGAAGATCCATAGAATGCGTTTCATCGGTGTGATGGGTTTGATCTATTTTGAAATTAGGGATAAATCAGGAAATCCCCGTTTTGCACGAGGGTCTGTTTCATTTTTTAGACTAAAAAAAGAAAGTCATCGTTGCTAAAAAATAGATCTCCTATTTTAATCCTTATCTTGAATTATGAGGCAAGTTGTATTTCTTTTCTTCCTTATTGGGATTTTTCTGGCTGGATGCCAAGAGGAGGAAAAGCCCGATAGTCCATACGGGGTGTATGTCGTGGAGTCCATTGCTTCTTCCATTCCTTTGGATTTTACGAATTCAGGTCAGCAAACCACTGATCATGTCCAAAATTTTTCCTGGTGTGGTACAAGTAATTATTCGATCTCGTGGTTTTTGAATAGGCAAACCCCCGTGATCGATATCTACACTTTTGGATTTTTTGAGAGATTGGATGAAATCACAAAGGAGAAGAAGATAGTAATGGGATGCGGCCTCTCCAGAAGGATTGTATACCTAATTGAAAATGGCAATCTGGATTTGACATTTTGGGGAGATGAAGGTGGCTTATCCAACGACCCAAATCAATTTCTATCTTGGTTCGAAATTCAAAGCTTAGAATATTTTCAGGTTGATAAGAAAATCAAAATGGTTACCAATCAGGTGGTCTATGATTTTACTTTAGAAAGATTTGTTGAGGTCGAATTGACCTACTCGTTTACTTACAGCGGCCCCTTAAACTACTTTTCAAATTAGGGCAAAGAAAAAACCACCCGTCTCCGAGTGGTTCTACTTTCAAATCTCAAATTGATAATCTCAAATCAAACAACGTCTTCCCCTCTCAGCTTTACCACGGCTCCCTCAAGAATATCTCCGATTCGGATTTGGCAAGCTAGTCGGGAAGTAGGATAGTATTCCGGCAGGTTTTCGAGCTGATCGAGCTCCACGTCCGTGGCCTCTCCCAATCCGTCTTTTCCCTCCAAAATTTCCACATGACAGGTAGCACAAAGTGCCATTCCGCCACAAGTGGCTAATACCGGATATTCCGATGCCTTTAGAATTTCCATGAGGCTCAAGCCCATGTCTGCAGGTGCTTCTACTTCTTGACGGTTGCCGTCGTGGTCTTCTACGGTAAATTTGATCATGGCTGGTGAGAGATTTAGAATGCGTTGACGCCGTTGACAGTGGTGTACTTGAAGCTGAGTTTTTGATCAGGATACACGTATTTGAAGGCCGAGTGCATCATGATAGCGGCCTCGTGGAATCCACAAAGGATCAATTTCAATTTACCCGGATAGGTATTGATATCTCCGATGGCATAGATCCGCTCGACTCCGGTAGAGTAGTCACGGGTATCTACTTCGATGGCATTTTTGTCGATGCTGAGTCCCCAATCGGCGATTGGGCCAAGCTTAGGTGACAGACCAAACAAAGGAATCAAGTAGTCTGCTTCAATGCTCAAGTCTTGCTTGTTTTTATCCTCCAAGATGACGGATTCCAATTTGCCGTTACCGTTCACTTCTTTCAGGTTGGCAGAAAGGATCAGGTCGATTTTACCGTTGTTGGCTAGGTCAAATACTTTGGAAGCGGAGTCAGGGGCACCACGGAAGGTTTCATTTCGGTGTACCAGCGTGACTCTCTTGGCTACTTTGGCCAGGAAGATCGTCCAGTCGAGAGCAGAGTCACCGCCACCGGCAATCACTACGTTTTTGTCACGGTAGGTTTCCGGATTTTTGACCATGTAGTTGATCCCTTTTCCTTCGTATTCTTCGAGGTTGGTCAACACAGGTTTCCTTGGTTCAAAACAACCCAGTCCACCTGCAATGATGATGACCTTGGCGTGAACCTTCGTCTTGTCGCTGGTGGTGACGATAAAGCTTCCATCTTCTTGCTTGTCCAAATGATCCACTCGTTCTCCAAGGGTGAAAGTTGGTTGGAACGGCTTCGCTTGCTCCATCAGATTATCTACCAAATCCTGAGCTTTCACTTCCGGATAGCCAGGGATGTCATAGATGGGCTTCTGAGGGTATATTTCAGACAGCTGACCGCCGATTTGGGGCAAGGCATCGATCAGGTGGCAGCGCATTTTGAGCAAACCTGCTTCAAAAACTGCAAAAAGGCCCACCGGTCCTGCTCCGATGATGCAAAGGTCAGTGTGGATCATGTTTGTATTCATTGCTTTTGAGGTAACCTGTATAGGTTTGAAATATTTGGTGTAATGATAATTAGTGTACTAACTAGTTTTCGTCCTCAATGGTTTGACCATCCAAATTTTGATAAATCGTATCTAATATTCGTTTGAATTCTTCGAAATCGCTTTCGGTGAGATTTTCCCAAGCCTTCTCTCGAATCTCCAGCACTTTGGGCTTGAGTTCAGAGACTTTTTCCACGCCTATGGGGGTCAAGTGAAGCTGGAAGCTTCTCCGGTCTTGAGGATGAGGAACCCGCTCCACGTATCCTTTTTTGCAAAGCAAATCCAAAATGCGTGTGAGCGTGGGATGGTCTTTAAAAACCAAATTGGCAAGTTCGGTTTGGCTCATGTGGCCATTTTCCGACAGATTTTTCAGAATTAGCCATTGGTCTACCGTCACATCAAAGTCACCTTGTTTGAACTGCTGCTGCGCATACTGTTTTACTTTCCTCGCTGTGCGGTCAAGGAGGAAAGAATAGCGGGCAAATAGTTCTTGTGTCATACCAATTGTTAGTGTGACAAATATATGAATTTTATTTATGGTAAAACCTAATTCCTAGTATTTCTATAGGGTGAAATAAAAAGAGCAAAATACTTCATTACCTGCATTTTGTTTGGTTTTGGCCTGAGTAAATCACTATTTTCGATTTGCTTAATCCCTGAATTTTTTAACCAACTTAACACCTTACTAAAAATGAACTGGAATACAGTGATCGACAAGGCTCTTGAAGTCTTGCGAAATTCCGACCGTGGCTATGTGCTCATGGATATGTATAACAATATCCTGACTCCTGAAGAAGCCGCATTCAATAAAGTCCAAGTGACTCCCTACAATGCGCTGAAGTTTATTCAGACTCAATTTTCAGCACAAGGCTTGGATATTTCAGACAAAAACGTCCGCATCAAACTCATCGCTTTGTTGGAAGAATTTGACCGACTGCAAAAGGAGCGCATCAAGTAAACTCATCCATTTTCTCATCCTCCTACTTCCATCCATTTCACGAGTGGAGGGGATAAATACTACTTGGATTTATCCTAAAATCCCTAATTTCCACATGTGAAAAATTGGATAGGAATACTTCTCTTACTTTGGATTTCTCCGGCTTTTGCCCAGGAGGAAGTCCTTCGCATCGGTGTGGCGGGGCTTAATCATGGACACGTGGGTTGGGTTTTCGAAGCACACAAGCGACCTGATATTGAAATCGTCGGGATTGCTGAGCCCAATCGAGCGTTGGCTGAGCGGTATGTTCGTGCTCATGGCTTATCCATGGATTTGATTTTCGAGTCTTTGGAGGAGATGCTTGAAAAGACCAAGCCAGAAGCGGTGACAGGATTTGGGACGACTTTCGCCCACTTGGAAATCGTCCAACAATGTGCTCCCCGAGGGGTCCATGTGATGGTGGAAAAGCCACTCGCCGTGAGCTTGGCACATGCCCGAGAAATGGCTACTCTAGCTCAAAAACACCAAATCCACCTGCTGACCAATTACGAAACGTCCTGGTATGCGACCAATGAAAAAGCGTACGAGCTATTTAAAGCAGGGGAAATTGGTGAAGCCCGCAAAATAATCGTCCGTGATGGTCATCGAGGTCCCAAAAAAATCGGTGTAGGTTCAGAATTTTTGGATTGGCTCACCGACCCTAAACTGAATGGTGCCGGCGCTTTAATGGACTTTGGCTGCTATGGTGCCAACCTGAGTACTTGGCTTTTGGATGGAAAGCGACCTCTTTCAGTCACAGCCATCACCCAACAGCTTAACCCCGCAGATAATCCCAAAGTCGATGATGAAGCGACGATCATTTTGACTTATCCAAGTTCTCAAACGATCATTGAAGCTTCCTGGAATTGGCCAATTGGCAGGAAAGACATGGAAATCTATGGGCTTACCGGGGCGATTTTCTCAGACAACGCAAAGCAACTACGTGTTCGGATGGCCAAAGGCTATGACGGATTTGAGGAGGAAAAAATGGACTTAGGTGCCCGTAAAGCACCCTTCGACGATCCCTTTTCTGTATTGAAGGCAGTAGTTCGAGGAAAGACCAAACTCGCTTCATTTGATCCCTACAGCTTGGAAAATAACCTGATCGTGATGGAAATTCTGGAAGCGGCCAAAGAAAGTGCCAATACCGGAAGAACCATTTTCCTTGAAAAATAGAATTTACCATGAACCCAAAATTCCTCCTAGTCTTTTTCTTGGTCAGCTTGCCCATGTTGGGTTTTTCACAACAGCAGACCTATTGCAACCCGATCAATATCGATTACGGCTACACTCCGATCCCCAACTTTTCGGAATGGGGAAGACATCGTGCTACCGCTGACCCTGTTGTGGTGAATTACAAGGGTACTTTCATCCTTTTCTCCACCAACCAATGGGGCTATTGGACCAGCACCGATATGTCCAATTGGCAGTTTCATTCCAGGCTTTTTCTCCGTCCATGGAACAAAGTCTATGATGAGCTTTGTGCGCCTGCAGTAGGGATTGTGGGCGATACGGTTTTGGTGATGGGTTCGACTTATGAAAAGGACTTTACCATCTGGATGAGTACCAATCCGACCGCCAATGAATGGAAACCCTTGGTAGAGAAATTTGAAATAGGAGGTTGGGATCCCGACTTTTTCACAGATGACGATGGCCGACTCTACATGTACAATGGCAGCTCCAACCGATACCCGCTCTATGGAATTGAGTTGGATCGAAAGACGCTTGATCCCAACGGGACTCGAAAAGAACTTTACCTCTTAGAGCCTGACAAATACGGATGGCAGCGATTTGGCGAGCACATGGACAATACCTTCCTAGATCCTTTTATGGAAGGTGCCCATATGACCAAACATAACGGGAAATACTATTTGCAATACGGAGCGCCTGGAACGGAATTCAGCGGCTATTCCGATGGCGTAGTCGTCGGGCCAACGCCTTTGGGGCCTTTTACTCCACAATCCGATCCGCTGAGTATGAAGTTGGGTGGATTTGCCCGTGGTGCGGGGCACGGCAGTACCTTCAAGGATAATCAGGGCTTGTACTGGCACATCAGCACGATCATGATTTCGGTAAAAAATACTTTTGAACGCAGATTGGGAATCTGGCCGGCTGGTTTTGATAAAGACGATGTCATGTGGAGCAGTACGGCGTTTGGGGACTATCCGCATTACCTTCCTAATACCGAAAAGGCGGGTAAATTCACCGGTTGGATGCTGCTCAATTACGACAAGCCCATGGCGGTGTCCTCGACTTTGGGTGGCTTTTCAGCAAATAAAGCCAATGACGAAGACCTCAAAACCTATTGGAGTGCCTCCTCAGGTAACAAAGGGGAATGGATTCAAACGGATCTAGGGCAGCTCAGCACGGTCAACGCCATCCAAATAAACTATGCCGATCAGGATGTGGATCAAGATCGCTTGGGCAAGCGCACCGATCAATTTCATCAGTACATTTTGTACCATTCCTTGGATGGGAAAAAGTGGGAAGTGCTGGTAGACAAAAGCAAAAACACCACGGACATTCCTCATGAATATGTAGAGTTGAAAAATTCGGTAAAGACCCGATTTCTCAAGTTGGAAAATATTCATATGCCAACAGGTAAATTCGCAATCAGCGGTTTCCGTGTTTTTGGAAATGGGGGAGGAAACAAGCCAGAGAAAGTGAAGCAGTTTATGGTCTTCCGCACTGAAAAGGACAAGCGAAGTGCCTTTATCAAATGGTCACCGATGGCAGATGCTTACGCTTACAACTTGTACTATGGTACTGCTCCTGACAAACTCTACACCTCCATCATGGTCATGGGCAACAATGAATATTGGCTCAAAACGCTCGATCGTACCAAAACCTACTATTTCACCATCGAAGCCATCAATGAAAATGGTGCGAGTGAGTGGTACGAGGTGCAGAAGGTGGATTGATCAATGACCAATTATCAATGGCCAATGAACAATTTTCAAGAGTAAATTTCCAATAACTCAATAACCAATAACTCGAAAGCGGACATGAAACACCTACTTACCATACTATTCCTTCTACTCTTCGGATTCCAAGCGCAGGCACAGAATCGGACCAAAGAGCGATTGACTCAGTTGATGGAAAGCCAATCTGTAATGGGGCTTTCGGTGGCGGTGGTGAAAGATGGGAAGTTGGTGTATACCGATGCCTTGGGCTGGAAAGAGGAGGGCAAAGTAGCACTTCAGACTTCGGACCTGTTTCGTATAGCCTCGATATCCAAGTCCTTTTCGGCTACTTCCATCATGCAGTTGGTGGAGGAGAAGAAGCTCAGTTTGGATGATGATGTAAGCGACTTGATCGGGTTTAAGGTTCAAAATCCTAAGTTTCCCGAGACGGTGATCACCCTGCGGATGCTGCTTTCTCATACGTCGAGTTTGAATGATTCTGAGGGATATTTTACCCTTGATGCAATCAAGCCTACCAAGAATCCCAATTCAGCTAAGGTTTACAACGCCTACGAACCCGGTAAGGGCTATCAGTATTGCAACCTGAACTTCAACATGGTCGGGACGATCATCGAGAAGTATTCTGGGGAGCGATTTGACCAGTATGTGAAGAAACACATCCTCGATCCGCTTGGCCTCTACGGAGGATACCATGTGGATGAATTGGATGAGTCCAGGTTTGCAACGCTGTACAACTATTCCAGGGATTCGGCCAAATTTATCCCTTCTCCCGCCGCTTATGCTTCGCGAAAGACAGAGTTGGCAACCTACCAAATGGGCTACAGTACACCGATTTTTTCTCCGACAGGAGGAATGAAAATCTCTGCACCGGATCTGGCCAAATACATGATCATGCACATGAATTATGGTAAAGGTGAGAAAGCCAAGATTATTTCCAAAAAGAGCGCTCTGGAGATGCAAACGCCACTTTCAGCGGATGAAAACTATGGCTTGGCACTTTGGAAAACCGATCAATTGATTTCTGGTGTAGAACTTACCGGGCATACGGGTTCGGCGTATGGCTTGTATTCTGCGATGTTTTTTGACCCCGAGAAAAAGTATGGATTTGTGGTCATCACCAATGGTTGCGATCCTATGGAGGAGAATGGGTACATCAAGGTAATTCGTCAGGCCGTGAATGTGCTGTATGAGGAATGGGTAAAACCCTGATCAATGGCTCACTCCAAAAAAAGAACTGAGGGAAGGTAATAGGTCTACTGCCCAATGGGCTAAAATCAACACAGGCAAGTTCCGATACCTTGCCCAGTGCCATCCAAAGAAGCAACTGATCACAAAAACTGGAACACCGGTTCCCAAGAGTACCGAAGCCAAATCTCCAGCTTGACCTTCTACACCATTTGCCAGTAAAAATCGACTGGGTAGGTGCCAAGCCGTAAAAAGTAGGCCTGAAACAAGGATCGCCAATTGGGTATTCCATCGCTTTTCCAACCGGGTTTGAAGCATTCCTCTGAAAAACAATTCCTCAGGCAGCCCTGCAATCAGCAAGGGAAGCAGAATTCCAAGAAAGAAACGAAGCTCTGAATCTTCGAAGCTGGACATCGCTTCCGCAATTCTCGGGATGTGTCGGGTATTAAGGAAAAAACCTACAGATATCAGAATTGCTCCTTTTATAAGCATTGTACCTGTTGGTTTGAGGCCAAGAAGCAGATCCTGAGTTTTGTATTTCCAGATACCGAAGAAAAGAATGGAAGGGATTAGAAGTAGAAATGCGAATTTGAAGACGACTGCATACCAAACGTCCTGGATAAAATCTTTGGCTCTTAGGATTGGCATCGGAAAGTACAGAATCAGCTTTCCGCAAACGAAGGCTAGAAAGATGTAAAAAATGGAATACAGGATAAGAACCCGACTTTCGCTTTTCAGGTTTTTGAAAGGGATTGCTTCAGCCTTTACTCTTTGCCAACCGAAAAAAGTAAACTTGCTCTTCACCGCTTTGCAGGATATCGATTTTTTAATTCTCGTAGGATTTCTTCCAACCCGTTGAGTCGGATTTCATAAAGTGTGCTTAGCCACATGCCAAGCTTGCCTTCAGGAAATCCTTGGACGTGCATCCAAACCAAGTAATGCTCCGGGATATCACATAGAAGCCATCCTTTGTATTTCCCAAAAGGCATGGTCTTCGTGACGAGGTCAATGAGGATTTCGGGGTTCATTCAGTTTGCCTTTGGATTAATTCAACCTTTGTGATGTGGTATTTACTTTTCCTCGACGGCTTAGCAAGTTCAAGAAAAAATGGATGGAGGAGACAGAAAATCAAATAAAATCTGAACTAAGTAACATTTATTTTAATATCTTAAAAAATTCTTAGTTCAATCTCTTTGTCTAATCCTAAAAATTTGAATGCAACTTTCTGAATACAAGTACAAAAGCCGCTTCTGGTGGCCCATGATGATTTTTGTAGGTGTTTGGTTCTTTCCCCAACTAGCGCAGGCACAACGTCCCGAAAAAAAAGATTACATCATCCTAGGAGATACGGCACTTTCCCAGGGAAAAATCTTCGGAATGCCGACAAAAGAAAATACCGAGGTTACTTTCGCCAGGTCAAGGAGGACTCCTTCCAGAATCTATTCAGTAGCTGAAGTGTCAGAATTCCGGATGTCCGAAAGGGTATTTTTTTCCAAAAAAGCTCCTTTGGAAGGTGGAGAGAAGCTCGTCTTTTTGGAGAAGCTTCCCCATGAAGCGGGAGGAGTTTCACTTTGGAGGCTCAATGCCAAGCCAGCAGTTTTTTTCGTAGAGACCGTAAAAGGACTGGAAGTGCTTGAGGAAGACTATAAGGAGACGTTAGGGACAGCCTACGGGAATGGCAACCTTTTACCTTTGGTGGCGATCACGAATAAATCCGAGCTTTCGCTTAATTACCTGTCAAAAACGGCCAAAAACCTCCCTTCGCCCCGGACATTTGCCAAACTGCTCACGCTGACTCCTTGGGTTGCTTATAGCAGTCAGTCGGTGGAGTTTTTAATTCCAGATTCCACGGTGCCCGCCAAAATTTCGGGATCTTCTCCCAGCTTTGGGGTGGTGGGAGAGCTGTTTTTGACTTTCAAAAGAGATCTATCTGTTGGGCTCGGCGTCACTTGGAGTCAGTTGGATAATCAGGGCTTTTTTACCTACGCTACCAATCAGCTGCGGTATGAATCTGATGTTTTTGTGGATTTCAGTTTGATTCAGGTGCCGTTGACTGTACGCTATTATTACGACTTGAGCCCCAATCGCTATCGCATTTTTGCAGAGGCAGGGTACAGCTATGGGATGCCATCCTACGAAAAGGCTGGAGTCTTTCAGGCTGAGATCGGCACAAATTCAATTATTACCTCTTCCAAAACATTTCAACTCACGGATACTTATTCAGGATTTATTTGGGGAGTCGGGGTAGAAAAATACCTATCCAAACATCGTGGAGTGGCTTTGGGATTGAGACATGCTTCACTTGGCGGTATAGATGATGAATCGTTCAATAGCTTGAATTTTTACCTGGGCTTCAAATTTTAAAAAGTAATGAAAATTAATTCTACCTACATTTTAGTTGCCATTGGGCTATTATTTTCATGTGAGCAATTGGAGGAAATCACAGAAAGAGATTATCCTTTTGTAGAAAGTTTGGGTGTGACTGATCTGAATGAAACCGGTGTTACGGTCAATTTTGAAATCACGAAAAATGGAAGGGGAACGATTACCGAATATGGAATCGAGTACATCGAAGAGTTGAAGATTAGAAATGGGAGTCCGAATCCTAAATATACAGTCATCAGTCAATCGGGTGCTCCTGCTGCCAATACGTTGCTCTCCCAGAGAATCTCTTACGATTTACGTGATAAGGCAATTTATCTGGTTAGACCTTTTGCCAAAACCGGAACCAATGTAGTCTATGGTGATGTGATCTCCTTTGAAAGCAAAGGAGTAAAAGCCCCTATAGTCACCAAAGTAACTCCGACTGCTATTTTCTTGTCTGCAGAAGTGACTATCGAAGGGGATTTTTTCCACTCCAACCTTGAGGATAATGAAGTCGAAATACCGGGATTGGAAGACATTTATCGGGTGACAATTAGGGAGGTAAGTAGAACTCAGCTTAAGATCTTTTTGGAAAATCGTACCATCAACTTGCAGCCAACCAATAGAAAGTATGATTTAAGGATCACAAGTGGTGGGAAATCGGTGGTTGTACCAGAGGTGTTTAGTTTGTCATTTCCAAAAATCGCTGAGGTAAACCCTCTCAGGCTCTATGTGGGCGATAGCATCCGGATCAAAATTGACCAACCTTTTCCGGTCAATACATTTCCATTCTACCTGAATTATAATTCGCTAAATCAGATTCAAATACCACTGGCTGATGGTCGGGAGCCCGGTGAATACAAAGGGGTAATGACAGATATTCCAACTGGAAGCTATCCCCTTTCTTTTCGAGCTACCCAGTTTTTTAATGAATTTAATCAGCCGGTTGAGATATTACCTACCTGGCAAATTTTTCGTCAAAATGTTGCAGTTCCAAACCTTTTAGATTTTAGAAAGACTCCTTTGGGAGATCATCTTTTACTATGGAAACCGGCAGTTGAATCGGGGAGTCAGTTTTTTGCCTATGATTTGAGTGCTAATAGGATGAGAGAATTGCCCAAAGTTCCTATTTCTTCTTCTCCAAGATTGGGAGTAGTAAGTGGAGTCGAAGGAGATAAGTATTTCTACTTTGGCTTGGGATTTTGGTATGATGGGATCCGAGAAAACTATTTTAAAGATTTCTACCGATTCAATATTCAGACAGAAACCTGGGAGAAACTGGCAGATTTTCCTTTTGAGTTTTCTTTTGCCATCAAGGGATTCAGCTACAAGGGGAAGTTTTATGCCATCATGTCCTCCTACATCAATTTTAGGGAATACGATCCACAAACCAATCAATGGACCCTTTCTCCCCATGGAGTACCTACCAATTTGAGAGATGCAGACAGCGAAGTGGTAGTAGGGGATTACATATACTACATCACTTCGAGAAGGCCTCTGATCATCGAACGGTACAGGCTTGGCGAATCTCCGGAGGTTTTTTTGCAAACAAATCAAAACTTGTTCTCTGATACCAAATTGGAAATGGTTCATTGGGATGGACACTTAGTGGTTATAGGCAGGGGGCAAGACAAGTTTAGAATCAGACTTTCCGATAAAAAACTTTCCCTTTTGCAACAAACTCATCTGAGTGGTCTAGGGATTCCTTTTCCGTGGGTGACCTCTTCTGGTCTTTTGGCAGCCTTTTCGATAAATCCGTTTAGCTACGAACAGGAAAATTCGATTCTAAAGCTTATCCAGGATTTTGATTAAAGTAAATCCAGACTGAATCTTTTTGAATTCAGCTTGGTTTTCCCCTCAATCAAAACAGAAAGGAACTACGATGGAAATCGGAATTGACAGCTTTGCGGCATTCGTAACAGATGGAAATGGAGAACCGGTAGGCACCGCCCAAGATGCCATGCGGGAATTGCTAGAGCGGATCAAGCTGGCGGATGAAAAAGGCTTGGATGTCTTTGCCATCGGTGAGCACCACCGCAAGGAATTTTTGGATTCGGCGACTTCTGTGATTTTGGCAGCTGCGGCCGGAATGACTAAGCGAATCCGACTAAGCAGCGCTGTTACCGTTTTGAGTGCAGCCGATCCTGTTCGGGTTTTTCAGCAGTTTGCAACCTTGGATTTGGTATCTCAAGGCCGTGCTGAAATGGTTGTCGGCCGTGGATCGTTTACGGAGGCATTTCCGCTTTTTGGACTGAATCTGCAGGATTACGACAAGCTTTTCATCGAAAAGCTCGGTCTTTTGCTCCAAATCCGAGAAGAAGAAGTGGTCACTTGGTCGGGGAAATTTCGGCCTGCTTTGCAGAATCAGCCCATTTATCCACGCCCAGTTCAGGAGAAGTTGCCGATTTGGCTGGGAGTGGGAGGGACTCCAGGATCTTTTGCGAGAGCAGGTTCCTTGGGGTTGCCGCTCATGGTGGCGGTAATCGGGGGTGAAACACATCGGTTTCGACCTTTGGTTGACTTGTATCGAGAAGCCGGAGATAAGGCTGGATTTTCTCAGGATGAATTGAAAGTGGGACTTCACTCACTGGGCTATGTGGGTAGAACTCACGAAGAAGCAGTTGAAAGTTATTATCCCGGCTATGCAGAGACGTTTACCCGAATCGGAAGAGAGCGAGGCTGGCCACCGGTGACTCGAGGCCATTTTGAAGCTCAAAATTCCAAATGGGGCGCCTATCTGGTTGGGGATTCCGATGAGGTGGCAGAGAAAATCCTTCGTCACAGCGAATCGTTGGGAGGGATAGATCGCTTTACATTCCAGATGGACAATGCCGGACTGAGTCATCAGCAGCTTTCAGAAAGTATTGCCATGATCGGAGAGGAAGTGATCCCAAAAATAAATGCTCAATGATCAATGACCAATGCTCAATAACCAATGCTCAATTAGCAATGCTCAGTTTTCAATGCTTAATTTTTAAGGTTATGGATAGGAATTCCTTGTTCATTGAGTTTGATAATTGATCATTGAATTTGATCATTGAAATTGCTTGCCTCATGAATCTTTCCAAATTATCCCCTTTTATACTCATTACCTTCTTACTCTTTGCTTTGGTGGCTCCTATTGAAGGAATTAGCCAAAGCAAAACAGGCCTTCTCACAGTCACCAAAGTATCCGACGGAGATACCTTTTGGGTCACTCATCCATCAGGCAAAGAAGAAAAAGTCCGCTTGATCGGGATCAACGCCCCTGAGTCGCGAAAGACAGGGAACAAGGATGTGGAATTTTTTGGAAAAGAGGCAAGTGTCTATGCCAAGCAGTTACTGCTCAATAAGCGAGTCAGGTTGGAATTTGACGTGCAAAAATACGATCGGTACAAGCGAACCTTGGCCTATGCCTACCTCGAATCCGGTCAAATGGTTAATTCACTTTTAGTTAAAGAAGGGTATGCCCGAGTAGCTACCTATCCTCCCAATGTGCGGTATCAAGAGCAGTTTCAAAAATTGGAGCGCGAAGCGAGAAGTGCGAGAAGGGGATTGTGGAGGTGATTTAAAGGCTTTACAAATTGGAATAAGGTCAGAATTTAGCTTTCGTAAATGAGTAAAAACTAATGGTGAATTTGTAAGAAGAATGAAATTTACAAATACCCAAATCTCCCATTTCCAAACATCCTCAGCGTCCTGTAAAACGGGATAAATGCTTCTTGAACATACAGCTTCATGAGCTTGTCTGAATTGGTCTTGATATCAAGTTCTGCTTTCAAAAGGTCTGCCTCTTCCAATAATGGCACCTTGGATACGGTGCTGAGTTTTGCGTGGGTATTTGCAGAAGTGCTGTAAAGAATGATTCCTGAATTCGCATGAAAGACCTCACTGACAAAATGAAAGTGCTTTCTTTTTCCTGCCTTGTCGTAGCCTTTCTTTTCCCATAACCGGACTAATTCTTCCTCTATATAGCCCAAGGGTAGTGAAGTGTGCTGCAGATTGTCCAGCTTGCAATAAACAGAATTGGCTTTTTTGAAACTGATACTAGCTTCATGGCTTTGAATTGGACTGCTGTTCAGCTGATTGGAAAACTCTAGATTGAATGTGTTCTCGGAAATAAACTCAAATTCACTTTTGGGACCTTGATCGACTTTGTCCAAAATCCCAGCTTCTGGGATCAGGTTAAAAACATTTAGAACCTTTCTGTGATTGCGATCATCCATTTCCAACACATCTCCTATTTTCAGTTTGGCCAACGGGAAATTGACAAAGGTATTTTGACCTTTAAGGATTCGATAGGATTTTTTAGTGTTCATTAGTTGATGTGTTTGAAAGAGAAAATTGATAATTAGTTAAAAATAACCGACTCCAACTCTTGGTAAACTTGCGTTTCTGGTGTGATAAACTTGGCTAGTTCAAAGCAAAATATTTCTTTCAATATTTTTCTAGAAGTACAGCATGCTAGAATTTGGGTAAACATCGATTTCACATCATTTTCATTGATGTCTTGGACAATCAAATCATAAGATTCCTCATTGAATTCTAATCCTGAAGACAAGCAGTATTTGATCAGGATTTCTTTATCAAAAAGATAGTTTTCAATTTCTTTGCGAAATAGCATTCTGTTGGATGAAGATTTTTGTAAAAATCTAGTTCGATCTTCTTGTGTGGTGGGGCCACTAGAATTTATATCCCGATCTTTCAAAATAAAAATCTCTACATCCATAAAGGCCTTGTTTAGAATTTGAAGTGCCAATCCCGAATGCTTTTCCAGTTCTTTATTTCCACCACTGCTTACAAATAGGCAGTCTGGATAGGCGGCCTCGAATATGGTATTGTAAATTCTAGCATCAAATCCCTTTTCTCTAAACTCAATGCCAGGATTTGGATATCCCTCGCAATAAATCAGCCTTTTTGGAGCAATCAAACCTGTAAGGTCCTCAAGGGCTGTTTCAAATATTTTAGCCCAGTTTTTCCGGGTTTTCTCTATGGGAACAATAGTCTTAGGGCCATTGAAGTAATCACCACTTCCAAAATCCAAAATCTGGCAATCGCTATTGTAATCCAATTGGAGAGATCGTAGAAATCCAATGCTGTGAGTGCAAATCCAAAGCTGACTTTCTTCTGGAATCATATCAATGATTTCTTTGAGAAGCTTCCTTTGGATTCCTGTATTCAGGTGCAGTTCGGGTTCATCAATGCAGTAAATGGTTTCTTTATAGACCTCTTTTCTTAGGAATATATCTATCAAAATGTCTACACATTCTTTTTCTCCTGTACTCAGTTTATTGTAATCAAAAATGTGAGGCTCATTAGTCTTTTTAAAGTAAAGTGTTCCTTTCCCATCCATGACGTTACCGATGTTGGTAATTTCAATGTCTAAACAGTTCTTGATTGATGTATTTAAGCCTCCAATCACTCTCGCTTTGGCAATGCTAGCTTGGAGGTCTTCTCTTTCAAGTAAATTATGATAATACACATAAAGCCTTGAGTAGTTTTGGGTGATTTTATCATCCAATTGGTTGGAAAATCCCGCACCATCAATGTTCTCTTTGATGTCTGAGACTTGTTCTAGAATAGTTTTTAAAAGGTTTCCTGAATATCTATAGGGAGACCGAAAAGAGAAAATTGTATTTCCCAGACCTGATGTTTCCCTTTTATTGAACTCTCCGCTTTCACCCAATTCAGAAGTGTTATCCAGATAGACCTTAATGTTTTGACCAGGACTTAATGGATGAGAAGGGTCTTTTTTTGTCTCTTGGATATTTCCGATAGAGTTCCCTACATATCTTATGTATTGGGCATTATATGTCAAAAAAGCATCAAGCACCGAACTCTTGCCACAACCATTTGGTCCAACCAACGCAATGATTCTGCCCGGCGAGTCTCCCAAATCAAGGGTTAAATCATCAAATCGCTTGAAGTTCTTTATTTCTACTTTTGAGATTTTCATTTTCAAAAAGGTTAAAAATTCAGACTCATTTTACTGCCCCAAAAACCACCCAAAACTTCGATCTATCCCCACCTCATCATGGGAAATCAGCAGGTATCTCCAGGGCTTGCCCCCGTTGGCTGTCGTGTATTCCGTAGCATAGCGGCAATAGGTTTCCGCTGCCTTTTTCTTGTCCAGGACGTCGGCTGAGTTCAGTTGATCCTTGGCCTTGGTCTCGGCCATGTAGATGGCGTCGGCCGTCTCGATGATAAAGTCAGGGACATACAGCTTGGAGTTATTAGCCCAATAGATCAAAAACTGACCCGCTGCCGGACGAAGCCACTTCAGTACACTGCCGTCATTTTCCAGAATGTAGGCAAAGTCCTTTTCGGTCTTGGAGTCAAACTTGTATTCCAAATGCCCTGCTTTCTTAAAGCCTGTAAAAACCAATTTGGGAATCAGACTCACCGGAGTGATGACTTCTTTGTAGTCTCTTCGTCCTCCTGGAATGGTCGTAAAGTTCCATTCGTTGATCTTCTGGAAAGGCAGAACACTCGGGGCAATGTATTCGGGTTCGGAAATCCGGAAAAATCCCCGCATCTGTTGGTAAATCTGCCAGGCTATTGGCTTTCGGTACTGCCTGACCGTCAGGACAAATTTGGCCGGATCGGGATTGTTTTCTTTGATTTTGGCTAAGGCCTGATTGGCTAGCTTGTAGAGTAATTCGCCCACGTCATCGTAATCGATCTCAGGGAAGTTGATCAATTCACTGATGATTTGATAAACCGGAGGATCTTTGATGGTGGCGCCGTGCTTAACTCCCACGGTATCCACTTTCCGCTCTCCGGTTAGTTCTACGACCATAATCTCTTCGGTCAGGGGCAGGAAATTAAATCCCTCGTCGGTAAAGAGGTCGAAATCCTCAAACCAAGCCTTTGGGTTGTCCTGTGTCAGAGAGATCCGGGGGATTTCAATGATGTTGGACTTGTAGTCGGAAACGATCTGCTCGTATTCAGCTTCGATTTTTTCCAACTCAGAATCAAAAAAGAGATCCACTTGTCCAGTGGTCATTTCTTCTCGTACTTTTTGGATGACATAGGCTTTTACTTCAGGTTTGCTGAGGTCAGCCGCGGATTGTACTCCCTCCATTTTTCCTGCCTGTGGAAAGGTCTGAATCATCACTCTCCGCATACTCAACCCAAATTTTGCCTGGGTTCTCTTGGCCTGATCCTGGATCTGTTCGATCAGTCGTTCTTCCCGTTGGAACTTGGCCTCGACCAAGGAAGGACTGTTGACGGTCTCGAGGGTAGGAGTGAAGCCGTCTTCGTCCAGCTGGACAAAGCTCATCTTATTGAGAACGGAATCAGGATTTTGCGCCTCGGCGATGACGGCCTCAAAGTTGTCATGGGCGATCACCGTGAGCTTATCCAGTTTATCTACTCCGGTTCGCTCTCCGTTGAAAGGCAGGCGAAGGCCTCGACCAATGGTCTGCTCGATCAGGATGCTGGCATTGGCAGCACGCAAAGGAACGATGGTGTACAGGTTGGATACGTCCCAACCTTCCTTCAGCATATTGACATGGATCACGATCTCGATTTGGTTTTCGGGTCGCTCCAACTCCACAAACTGCCGATCGATCTCCTCATCTTTTTTCGTGCTGGAGTCGATCTGCAAGACCTTGCCCACAAAAGCTCCTCCGTAAAACAGGGTGGAGTTGATGTAATTATAAACCTCCTTGGCATGGGCGATGTCCCGGCAGACTACGAGCACAAAGGGCTTCACCAGTTTGGCTCCGGTGTTTTTATGGAAGATTTCCAACTCAGCCTTGGTGTCCAGGTGGATAGATATGGCATCCTCCAGCTTGATCCGTTCGATCTCTTCGGCACTCATGCCTTGGGAACGGAAGTTCCTCCGTGTGGCGATGGCAGGACTCTTTACATACTTGCCATCCTCCAAGGCCCGGGCGAGGGAGTATTCATAGACCACATTTTTGAAGGGCTTGTTTTTCTCGTCGGTAGGAGTAGCCGTAAGTTCCAAACCCAACACAGGCTTCAGTTCATTGATGGCCTTTTTGCTGCTGTCGGCATGGTAGCGGTGGGCCTCATCCATTAGGATCACCAAGTCATCCAAGCGGGTGAGGTAGTCCCAATAGGACTGCCCCAAGTACTCCGAAAGGCGCTTGATCCGTGGTGCCAGATTGACTCCGTCTTTTTTGCTGCCTTTGCTGTCGGAGTTAAACTTGGCCACATTGAATATATTGATCCGCACCTCGGAATTGCTGAAGAGGCTGCCGACTTGGTTGTAGTTCTCTCCGGTGATGATCAGGGGCTTTTGGTGGACAAATTCCCCCAAGCCGGAAAATACATACTTGCTGTAAGCCGGATTCCCAAAGTCCTCCATTAGCTTTTCGTAGATGGTCAGGTTGGGGGCGAGGATAAAGAAGTTTTTGATCCCGCGCTCGAGGTAGAGGTAGGCGATAAAGGCACCCATCAGGCGGGTTTTGCCTACACCTGTGGCGATATGAAAGCAGAGGGAGACAAAGTCCCGCTCAAAGTCCTTCACACTTGGATGCAAGGTTTGGATTTTAGCCAGCTCGGACTCGAGATCTGCTTCTTTGTGTAGGGTAAGCGCTTTTTCCAGCTGGACGAGAATATCCAATGATTCCTTTAAAGGTTGTCTAAGCGATAGGCGCTGCTTGATATGATTGGCGTGCTTGTTCATAAACGGTGAAAAGTGAGGTTAAAAAAGCGACTGCTGACCGGGTGCTTTATCGGATTTCTTGGGAGAAGCAGGTTCTTCTACTTGGAAGGGAGCTTCTTCACTTTCCTCCCGCTCGGGGCGTAGCTCCTCAGGCAGGTTCACGATCTTGAAGCTGTAGTCTTCCTTTCCAAACTCACACTTGCCCAAGAGCAAACTTGGGATCTTGCGAAGGGTGATGTTCGGGTATCGGTTTTCACACTCGGCCTGAAAAGCCTTGCAGCAGATCAGGAGGCTTTCCTCCGGATTCATCTCCTCGTGAATGCGGTCCAGGGACTCCACGGTGAGTAGGGTAGTGGTGGTGAAGATAAAATCCCGCTCCGTACTCTGTCCCTGCTTCCAATACATCTGCTCATGGGGAGTGTAACGGAAGCCTTCGTGCTTGGCCATGGCGGCAGCAAGCATATCGGGATTGTATTCCTTATTGATGACCCATTGACCGAAGCGGTCCTGATTGAGCAGACTTGGGGCAAGTGTATAAAACTTAAATCCTCCTCCACCTTTCCAGTCTACCTCTTCCGAAATACCAATGTTATCTGTGTTGTCTACAACTTTTTTTAATCTTGGGTAACTATGACTTAAGCAATGATCTCCAAGTTCAATTCCAATCCATTTTCTTCCCATTTTTTGAGCAACTGCGGCTGTAGTACCTGAGCCTAAAAATGAATCAAGAACCAAGTCTCCATCATCCGTAGAAACTTGAAGAATCTTTTTTATAAGTTTTTCAGGTTTTGGAGTTCCAAACCACTCCTCTTTTGACATATGAGGAAATAGTTTTTTTTGCTCATACTTCGCTTGTCGATTGTGTCCAGTTTCTTCAATATCTGCCCAGAGAGAAGATGGAGGAAGACCTTTGCTGTCAGATAGATAAGTTCTTCTTTTAATGTTGGTGAAATCTTTGTTGAAATAGATTTCACCTGAGTTCATTTTTTCATTCAATGTTTCTTTACTCCACCTCCAACCATTTTTTGGGGCTTTAATTTTTGTTCCAATTGGAGTTTCAATATCAAAAACTAAATTTTCCCTATATGCTGGAGAAGAAATAGGATTACCATCAAACCAAGGTCCCCTTGGATCATTGTCTGGGTTTTTGAAATGTTTTGTTTGAGAATCTTTGGGTATTAGCCTTTTTGATAGCCAGTCTGAAGTTTTTGCATAAACTAAAATTGTATTGTGATCTATGGAAAACTGCTTGGCATCGTTGTTTGAATTATCGCTTGATTTCCAAATTATCCCTTGAACAAAGTTGTTTCTTCCAAATATTTCATCGCAAAGGACTTTGCAATAGTGAACTTCATTGTCGTCAAGAGTTATCCAAATTGTTCCATCTTTTGAAAGTAATTTATAAAGCAGTTTAAGTCTTGAATTCATCAAACTTAACCAAAGAGAATGCTCCACTCCATCATCGTAGTGTTCGAATGCGTTACCCGTATTATAAGGAGGATCGATATAGATACATTTTACTTTTCCGGCATAGTCCTGTTCCAGTGCTTTTAGGGCAAGGAGATTATCTCCATGAATCAGCATATTCTCGGAGGCTGGATCACCATAGCTGTATTCGGGATTCTCGATCAGGATGCGGGGTTCGAGTTGGGGTTCTTCTCCCTTTCCGATCCAAGTAAGCTCGAGTTTTTGGGATTTGGGATTTGACATAATCAGAGTAAAAATTCAGGTCTTTGGCTTGACTTCATGAAGAAAGCAAAAACTTAGAGTTTAAGCAAACTGATAGACTTGTGTCTGTCTGAATTGACAAAAGTTGGCAGAGAAAAATCAATTTTCTTGTATTTGTGTTAAGCAGTCAAGTGATAATCACGTGAAAAATTCTCGAATATGTAAAGAAAGTGAGCAATCTATGTACAAATAATGTAAAAAATGTGTGTTGGGAATGTTTGAAATGTTAGGTTTGTGTGAAAAAATCACGTAAGTATCATGTTGATCCGATTTGTCCTCGAAAATGTATTCTCCTTTGGAGCGCAACGAGAATTTAATACCATGCCCAATACCCGACTGAAGACTTTGGATCATCACTGCTATGATTTTGACGGATTTCCCCTCCTGAAGATGTCCGCTATCTACGGGGCAAACGGGGCAGGTAAGTCCAATTTGATCAAGGGGATGTTTGTCCTTCAGAGTTTAGTGCTGGATGGCAAGGTTCCCTATGTCTTCAAGGATAATGCTTTTAAATTCAATCCAAATCCCCAAGCCAATCAGCTTTTTGCTGTGGAATTTATCCAAGGTCAAGTTCCCTTTTACTATGGGCTTTCCGTTCATCAGGGTAGAATTGTCACCGAAGAGCTCTATCGATCCGGATTGGGTAAGCGGAAGGATGAATTGATCTATGAGCGAAAGACGGATGAATCCGGGGTGTCCAGTCTGATTTTTAGAGCTGATTTCGAAAAAGACGAGAAGAGTCAGGTGCTCAAGAGTATCCTTTTGGAGGAGTTTGTCAAACCCAATGAGCCTGTTTTTAAATTGCTGGCCAGGAGGGACAATAAGTATTTGGCAGAGGTCAAATTGGCTTTTTCATGGTTCAGTGATACCCTACAGATGATTTCTCCAAAAACGAAGCCTATTGGTCTTGCACATTGGATCGATGTAGAACCTAATTTCAAAAGCTATGCACAAGATTTAATATCTTCTTTGAATATAGGTGTCGAATCACTTTCTACAGAAAAAGTAGAATTGGAGGAGTTTTTTGGGAAAGACAATGCAAATGAGTTAGTGGATCTTAAGCGAAGTGTTGAAGAAAGTGTGCTAAATATGGCAGAACTTGAAAGCAAGGCTGGAGATCAAGTACTAGTGGTTAAAGAAAACGGAAAGTTCTGGGTAAAGACCTTAAAAATTCATCACAAAGGGAAAGATGATCAGGTCGTTCGTTTTGACTTGAAAGAAGAATCCGATGGCACGGTTCGTTTATTGGATTTTGTACCTGCGTTTATGGATGTAATCACGGAACCCCGGGTCTTTTTGATCGATGAAATCGAGCGTAGCATTCATCCGCTTTTGATTAAGGAATTGGTCAGGAAGTTTTCTCATGATTCTCAGACCAAAGGGCAGCTGATTTTCACCACCCATGAATCCAATTTGCTGGATCAGGAGCTTTTCCGACAGGACGAGATTTGGTTTGCAGAGAAGACCAAGGAGGGCGAAACCGACCTGTATTCCCTCAGCGACTTTAAGGAGCATAAGACCATTGACATCCGCAAAGGGTACCTGAGCGGAAGATATGGAGCCATTCCGTTTTTGGGGAATCTTTCGGATCTGAACTGGCACGAGTATGTTACTGAGTAGGAACCGACTTTTTGGAAGAAGGGAGCCTAGCAAGGAGGCCAAGATTATCTACATCTTTTGTGAAGGCCGAGATCGGGAGTATTGGTACTTCCAGTATTTCAGAGAAATGGATTCGAGGATTCACTTGGAGGTCTATCCATTGGATTCGCATGAAAACAACTCCCCGTTGGGCCTACTTCAAATTGCAGAAAGGGATTTGATAGCTTCAGAAGAAAATCCTTCTCCAAAGTTCTCTTTGCAAGAAGAAGACGAAGTTTGGATAGTCTTGGATACCGATCCTGATGAGGAAAATACACGCAGACCTCAAATCGAAACGGTCAAGGCGGCAGTGGCAGGCCGTGAGCGATGGAATATGGTGGAAAGCAATCCTTGTTTTGAAGTTTGGCTCTACTACCACGGTAGAGAGGAAGTTGAGCCTTTTGAAGATATGGAGCAAAGCAAAAACTGGAAAACCTTGCTGAATGAGGTGTTCAAAGGCGGCTTTGATCACAGAAAGCATCCTGTATTTATCGAAGATGCCAAAAGGCGGGCAGAGGCCAAGTTTGAACTTGGAGAGGACGGTCGACCAAAAGTCGGTTCCACGCAGATGCATCGTTTGGCCAAAAGCATACTACACTTGTTGGGAGATATTATTCGAGAAGGGCGGGCAAAGCTGCCTTGATCTGACCTTTTACTTCACAAACTTTCGGAAAGCCGAGACAATCTGGAAGATAAAGAAGGCTAGAAGGATTCGGTGGAGGCCGTCCCAGAATCTCAACCACCCCAAATTAGTTGGGTCTTTGTATAGGATGTCTGTCCTACGAGTTGGGTTAAAGAGTTCAGGTATGGAATCACTGTATTGTTTGTATTTGTCCCAGAAGAACCCGAATCCTTTCCAGTTGGAATTTATTGGCCAAAATGTTAATTCAGGATCAACACATGAAATTATCAAAGGGTAAAAAAATACCAAGGTGAAAGCGATAATCAGCCCAAGGGCTTTTCCCCAACTTTGACCGTGATTATTGCTTCCTCCAGTCCAAATGGTAAATCGGTCCCAACGATTTTCTTTTCTGATTTTTAGGCCTTTCCGATAGGCTTTGATTTCTCTTCGCTTAAACTCCAATTCATTGATGCGGTCGCCTTGTTTTTCGGAGGCTTGTTTTAGTTGTCGATAAAACTCCCTTCTTCTAAAGCAGGTTGAAGGGTCATTTTCTCCTTCAGCTTCTAATTTCCGGTCTTTAAACCAACTTACAGCTGAGGTCCGTAATCCAGAAATTTGACTGTCCCTCCAGATGATCTTAGCAAATGAGTCAAAATCGAAATTGGCTAATTCCCAGTTTCCTAAATCAGAATCTTGAACTTTGAAAGTTGCTTTTTGTGATTTGGTGTATTCTGAATTAAGATTTGAAAGAGAGACTGATTTTAGGTTTAAAAAATCATCAATTAGAATTTCATTAAATCCGATATTCCTGAAATAGAGATTGTTTTCAGAATTGGTTCCTGTCAATTGGAGTTTTTCCAAATTTAGATTTGAAAAAACTAATCTGCCTTTAAGTAAGGGTGAAAAGTCAATTGCCACTTTCTTGCTTGTTTTTTCCCCTCCATCAAAGGAAAAACCTTCATTAAAATCTGTAGAATTGATCAAAACTGATGGGATTACTGTTGCGAATTTGTATTCTTCCTCATCAGGTAAAGGGTGTTTTGGTTTGGTTATGAGATTGGTTTTCCCTGTTATTGATATTCCATTAAAGCTTAAAAGATTACGGATCCTAGGTTCTGTAATACTTATATCTCCATAAACTTTCCCCTTTGTGAATCTCAAATCTTTTAATGAAGAACGTTTTAATGAAATTCCACCATTAATATTAATACCTTCTCCTGAAAAGTGGATTTGGTCAGCGGTGACATATCTAAAACCACATTCATCCCCAGTTTCGACATTTCTCAAAATTATTTGACCCCCTTCTGTAACATGGTCAAGCTGAATACCATGCTTGAATTTTACTGATTCAATGGTAATTCCTCCATTCTTAAATGATCCTTTTGAGATTTTTAATGAGGATAAGATATTTGGTTCTTGTTTTTCGTTTGTCCGGTTCAGGTAAATTCCACTAGGAAGATTGCATTTTTCAAAACTAAGGTGGTCAAAAGTGAAATTTTGAAATTCAATAGCCGGTTGGGTTTCGTGGTGATTTACATTTGGTTCGGTGCAGTTGATGAATTTTATACCACCTCTTCCTTTGCAGTTTAAAAACTTTATTCCTCTTGGAAACTGACAACCAATAAACTCTATGCCTGCATCGAAGTTGATTTTGTCGAGTTCAGTGACACTTGGATGTAAAACAAGATCATTTACTTCAACAAACTCTTGGATTAAATATCCATCATCCATTGGCTTTGGAAGTTGGTTTTTATCACCAGTTTGTAAATAATAGATAAATGTTTCTTTATTGATTGTCCTTGCCATTACAATTCAATTTTCTGATAAAACCCATGGATATACCCTTGTCCCGGGGTGATAATTTTATTTCGCTCCAGCCTTCCCACAATCATTGCAGGGTGCGTTCCCACCTTTTTGGCAAAGTCACTGACATCCTTGGTGGTCCAGCCTCCATTTTTGCCTAGGGCCATAAACTCGGCTTCTTCCTTCACCGAGAAGGTGAGGGAAATGGCAAAGTCATCCGCCTCCTGTTCTTTTACCTTGGCTAGTTCTGTAGGTTCTATCCCTTCGATAAAGAGATCTTTTTTCCCGTGCTTAAGGATATGACCTGCTTCGTGGAAAAAGGTAAACCAGAAGATATCGTTTCGCTTAAACTGATTGGAAAGCTGGATCACCGGAGTGTCCCCAATCCATCGGGTAGCCCCATGAACCTTAGCATGAGGTAGGGAAGGAGTGTGTACCACTTTCACTCCGGCCTCTCCAGCCAAGCGAGTCAGTCTGGCAAAGAAGTCCTCAGGATGGTCCACCATGACTTGCTTGATGTCCTGAAGGGAGTCTTTGAATTTCTTTTTGTCATAGTCAGCGACCTCTAGTGTCTCGGCTTGGATCTCTCCCTTTCTAAGCCAAGCTGCCAAGGCATAAGGATTTTTTCCGTCTTGATTGGTCAATCGATAATCCGGGGAGTCCAAGGCGGTGTAGCAGCTACAATTGTAAAATCCCACTTTATTTCCTACTCTGAAGAATCTAAATATGGCTTCTACCCATTCTAAAGGGTCTTTGGTGCTGACTTGAATCCATTCTAGTTTGATCATTTCCTTGATCGGGAAGTTGGCCAACCATTCCTTTTCCTGAATGACTCGTTCTGCTTCCAGAATCTCAGCCAACTCGAGTCTATAGTTTTTCTCCCGCTCCAGCCAAAAGTCAGCGGGCACACCTGTCACCCGTTCCAGTTGGATGGCAGTTTCCGGAGTAATGGCAGTTTTGCCTTGAATGATTTCATTGATGGTCTTGATCGGTCGCGCCATTCTATTGGCCAAGTCTGACTGGGAAATCCCAAGTTCAGTGATCGTTTCTAAAAGTGTGTCACCGGGAGGGGAGATCAAGGACTTGACCAAGTCAATGTCTTCCTGGGTTTTGAGTTTCATAGGGTTTGTTGGGTAGGTATTAATGGTAATCGTAGCAAAGTTCCTCGATGGTGATCTCCGTCACTTGTTCCCAATCCAATCCCCCGTCAGGTTTTTTGGGTTTTGGATCGTGATTCGGTTCGAAGATCAAGCGCATGTTTCCGGATACTTTTACTGCTAGGTAACCTTTGTAATTCTTTCCTGTCAACTGATGACAGTACGCGGCAGGGAGTGTTCTCATCACTGCCAAATTGCCTGCGGCTTTGAGTTCCTCTAAGCGTGTTTTGATGGCCTTGGCATGTGTGCCATAGGCCTTAGCCAGTTCTTTGAGGTCCTCCGCCTGCTTCTTTAACTTGTTGGTTCTGTATGTAATTACCATGCAAACATAAAAATAAATAAAAATATTTTAACCTTTAGGGTTAAAAATTATTTTAAAATCCATTTAATAGTGAAGAGTGGAAAAAGCTCCTGATTCTGATGCAATTGATTTTCGATATCACTTAATAGCTTTTCCTTTTTCTCCTCGATTTCGTCTTGGGCTTCAAAGAGTTTGCGTCGTTTTTCGTTTCGCTTCCCTTCCAAATCTTTGATATCCCGCTGTAGGGAAACTTTGGTTTTGAGCTCCAAGACCTTTCGGGCCTCTGATTTTTTTAGCTTGATCTCCGCATCGAGGTCCCGTATTTCTTTCTCCAAACTCAGCTTCATATCCTCTGCCCAGAACTCCAGCTTTTCGTATTCTTCTTCGAAATAGGTGCCGTTACGCTGATCTGAAAAGGCTTTTGCTTTTTCAGTTTCTTGAGCGGAGAGCTCTTCGAGTTTTTGCGTTATCTCTGAATTGTTGGTTGGCGTGGAGGTGATTTCGGCGGGGAGTGAAAAGAATCTGGGAATCAGGCTGGAATCCAGGACTGTTCCGTCTTCGGTGATTCCCGCTGCAATCAGGTAGTCTTCTTCCTGGAAGGATTGAATTTTCAATTGGCTGAGTTGAATCCATCCGCTTCGGTCTACCAAGGGTTCCAATCCGGAGATTTTCTTAGGGCTTCCAGTGTAGTTGAATATCAGTTCTTTGACAGGAAGATCCTTAGTCAGGAAAGAGTTAATTAAGGTTTGTGCAATTGGATGTTGCACCCGGTAATGCTGATGATTCGGTAATTCTCCTTTTCCCAGTTTATAGTGCCCTTTCCAATCTGTACGCAGAATTTCAAAGGTTAATTGCTTTTCATCAAAGACAGAGCTATCCTCAAGCGCGTACTTAGTCAGGTCCCAAAGTAGAGATTCGTACTTGGAGACGTATTCTTTGGACTCCATTAAGTTGACCCGGAGCTTTTCGTGGACTTCCTCGTCAAAGTTTTCCAAAAGCTTTTGCTTGGTAGTCTTCAGACGGTCTTGGATGTTTTCATCCAATTCCTGCTGAAGGAGATTGAAGCTGTTATGGATTTCTTCGGCGGTTTTACATTCCTGATAGATTTGGGCGATTCTACGCTCGATATCCACCCCGCTTTCGATCGAACCCAAAACCTGATCACTGGCTCCGAACACCCCATCAAAAAGCTTGAATTTTTCATCTAAAAGCTGATATACGCGCTCATCGGCGGCGTTTCGCTTATTGAGAAAGTTAATTACGATCACCTCATTTTTTTGTCCGTAGCGATGGCAACGGCCGATTCGCTGTTCTATTCGCTGAGGATTCCAAGGCATGTCGTAATTGACCACGATGGAGCAAAACTGTAGATTGATTCCCTCAGCTGCCGCCTCCGTGGCAATCATGATTTCTGCCTCACTTTTGAAGTAATCCACTAAGGCGGCTCGCATATCTGCTGTAGGCGAACCTGTCACCCGATCACTTCCAGCATGCTGGACCAGCCAATCTTGATAGATTTTTTTGGAGTTTTTGTCCGAATTGGTACCGTTGAAGAGCACGATCTTTTCGATATAGCCTCGGGCGCTAAGCAATTCTTCCAGGTAGTTTTGGGTTCTTCGACTTTCTGTGAAGATGATGGCTTTTCGGGAGGCTCC
The DNA here is from genome assembly GCA_018336015.1 of Algoriphagus sp. GTDB lineage: Bacteria > Bacteroidota > Bacteroidia > Cytophagales > Cyclobacteriaceae > Algoriphagus > Algoriphagus aquatilis. The sequence continues at coordinate 76,117 of JAGXQZ010000027.1, forward strand.
TTTTTTCTCCCCTTCGGTAAACCCGGTTTCAAGTGCTTTGATCAGTTTTTCCCCTTTGGAGTTGATTTGAATAGCTTCTGCTAATTCTGCAAATGATCCTAGCAATTGAGCTTCTTCGTGGATTTCAGCCAATTCTTCATCGGAAAACCATTCTTTTTCTTTTTCCGATTCCTCCTCATCCTCCTCCCATTCATCTTTTAGTTCGTCGTAGTCCTCGTATTCATACTCCATAAAGAAATCGAGAGGCTCCCGCTCTTCATGTCTTTGAATAATGGCAATGAGTTTTTCCTGAAGCCTTCTGAAGGTTCCCGAGATGGCAAAGGAAGAGGAAGCCAAAAGTTTTCTCAACACTAGCGTCATCAAGAGTCGCTGTGAAGGGGGGAGGGCATAGAGTTTAGGCTTTTGTAGGTAAGCCGAAACCAGGTTGTAGAGTTGATGTTCCGATTCGGAAGGATAAAATTCAAAAACGAATGCCTTTCTGGGTGTAAACTGGATATACTCCAAAACTTGCCTTCTGAGCGTTCGTTGGGTGATCGGCCTTATCCGCTCCTTTAATTGATGAAATCCTAATTCGTCTCCGTTTTGCTCTACACGTCCATATTGCGCTTTGAAGCTTTTCAGGTCCCCAAATAAGTGGTCGTCAATAATGGACACCAAACCGAAGAGTTCTTGAAGGGAATTCTGGAGTGGGGTAGCCGTTAAAAGTATCTTTGGAAAAGGCTCTAAGGTGTCTTTGAGTGCTTTAGCCGTGACATTTCCGGGTTTGTACACATTGCGAAGTCGGTGGGCTTCGTCGATAACTACCAGATCCCATAGGATATGTCGGAGGTAGGGGGCTTTGGTTTTGGCAAATTGATAGGAGCAAATGACTACTTTATTTGCTTGGTCAAAAGGATTCAGATTCCCCCGATTGATTTCAGAATTGAAGAATTTGGTTTCCAGAATTTCGGAATCCAAAAAGAATTTATCCTTCAACTCCTGACTCCATTGTTTCCGAAGGTTGGCTGGGGCGATGATAATGATTTTCCGTTTGCGCTCAGCCCATTTTTGGGAAAGAACAAGTCCAGCTTCGATGGTTTTTCCAAGTCCTACTTCATCCGCCAAGATGGCACCTTTGGAAAGTGGAGATTTAAAAGCAAAAAGTGCAGCCTCGACCTGATGGGGGTTGAGGTCCACCTGTGCATCTACCAAAGCTGAAGCCAGCTTTTCGATACTGTCAGAGGCAACTTTTTTGGTGAGTTCGAAGGAAAAATACTTTGCGTGGTAATCAGTGAGGGACATGAAGTCTAAAGCTTAGCAATCTCCGAAAATATTAAAATTTTAAAGCCTTGCCAATTTTTAGAAGTGAATGAGGGTTTTTAAAAATATCCGTTTATTCCAACTAGGGAGTTTAATACTAGCTTATAGTTTCTCTACCTTTCGAGGAAATTAATTTCTTTAATCATTCCATGTTTGACAGTCCCGAGTATCCTAAGTCATTGCCTGAGTCACTTTTTGAATCTTGGTTTGAAACAGGAAGAAGTAGCAGGATTCCCTACGCCTATCTATTGATAGTATGGGACGAAATTGAAGGGAAATATTTGCCAGTCTTTGTGGAAAAGCGGTTGGATATCGACAGCTATGAGCGGTATGGTGAATCCCCAGCCACCCAGACCTTGGTGGCAGCATACGACCTTTATTCAGAAGGTAGGGTCAAATAATTTTATTGAATTCGATCTGTTTGAGTAGATCCAAAAGAGTTGGGATAAATGCTTTTTTCTTTGATTTAAAATTGCTAACTATCTGGTAGCGTTTGAGTTTCTGATTGTTTTACAGACGCGGATTAGCAGGCCGTTTGATTTAACCTTTCACCATTTTAAACCCAAAATACTATGGAACACTACAAGCAAGTCGGGGTATGGATAGACCATTCCAAGGCTCATTTGATCGGATTCAAAAGTGGGCAAGTCAGACTTTTGGAGACGGTAGAGTCTCCTTTTGAGAGTATCAAGCGAATCGAAGGAGAAGGCAGAGACATGAGTAGGTTTTCTCCCAATCCAGTGCATGTTTCCAACAACGAGTACAAAAAGCATCACATCGTCCAAAACGAGATCAATGAATACATGAGGATGATGGAGCAAAAGCTGGCAAATTTCGAAGATATTTTACTTTTTGGTCCGGGCACCATGAAGGAGCGGATGAAAAACCGACTCAGAGAGAAAAAAGCATTTGAAGGAAAGTGGCTTTCTGTAGAGCGGTCAGACAAGCTCACCGAAAACCAACTCTTGGCCTTTGTCAGGGAATTTTATAAGAAAGAAGGAGTGTAACTCTTCCTTCAACTAATTGAAATGCCAAGTGAAAGCTTGGCTTTTTTGTCTTATAGAAATTGATAGCAGCATTTAGAAATCTTTCAAATAAAAAATTGGCGAAGTGCCATTTATCCTACTTGTTGGGAGCAAGGCAGATTCAACGACCCAAAACGAAAAAAGGCTGAATTTCTTCAGCCTTTAGATGTAGAGGAGGAGAGGCCGAGCGTTCAAATCTTTCCTGTGGAAAGATTTAGCGAGGGGCCAGTATGCAGGGTGGGCCCGATGACTAGAAATGAAAACAGCCAAGCATTGGCTTGGCTGTTTGAATGCAGAGGAGGAGGGATTCGAACCTTTTTTTCAAAGGTGTTCAAAAATATTCTCATACGTTCAAATTAAGCCTTTTTACCATATTGAATTAATGGTTTTGACAAGCTTTGACCATTTTTGAGCGACATTTTCGCTACTAAATTCGCTACTAAAATTTCTATCTAGTATCTTTATTAACTATAAGATCAGAAGATGGAAGCTACTGTAAAATTTGTATTAAGACGCGATTTAGAAGATAAGAAGGGTCAGCAACCTTTGATGGTGGTTGTCCATTTGGGCGGACAAAGGAAATTGATTTCAACTGGAATTAAATTGATTCCCGATTTATGGTCTGCTGAAAAGCAAGAGATCGTGGATATGACCGCAAAACAAAAAACAAACCTGGAGAAGAAGTTTGGATCTGTTGTCCCTCCAAAAAGCTATCTGCTCCAATATCAAGATGACTTACTTGAAATCAGAACTAAAGTCAGACAAACTGAAGAAGCATTTCGAGCAAAAGAAGAACCCTATGACCTCGAAATGCTGATAGCAAAGATCAAGGAAACCAAGAAGGAGGTAATCAAAAAAACTGAGCCAACGGAGTTAGTTTATGATTTTATCGATCAATACATTCAAGAAAATGGAATGACGAGGGTAAAGGGCAGCATGGTGGTTTATAAATCATTGAAGAAACATCTTAAAAATTTTCAAGAAAAGACTGGTACTCCTATTCGATTTGAAAACATGGATTATTCGTTTATGCAGAGTTTTCAAAATTTTTTGATTGACTGGCAAGAGATACACCCTAATACTGGAAATGTTAAAAAATTGAATAACATCACTATAGCAAAACAAATAAGCACACTGAAGACATTTTTGGGCTATGCAAGACGAAGAGGAATAAAGACCCATGATGGCTACAAAGAATATTCGGTTAAAAAGGATCGACTTGAAGTAATTGCACTTAATCAGAAAGAATTCGATGCGTTGTATGCGCTTGATGTGAGTGCGAATCCAAGATTAAGTCAAGTCAAAGATATTTTTCTTTTCAGCTGTGTGACAGGCTATCGATTTTCAGATTTACTCCAGCTTAAAAGAGAGCATATCAAGCAAAACGAAATTAGATTGACAATCACAAAAACTAAGGAGCCGTCCATCGTTCCTCTGACTCGGATATCCAGAGAAATATTGAAGAAGTATGAGGAAAGGGTTCTTCCGCTACCAATGATCTCAAACCAAAAATTTAATAAATACGTCAAAGAACTATGTGAATTAGCTGAAATTAATGATCCAGTAGAGATTGTGAGATATCGAGGAGCGGTAAGGGATTCCAAAATTTATCCCAAACATGAACTTGTAAGCGCGCATACCGGTAGAAAAACATTTGTCACCCTTTCACTGGGTAAAGGAATTCCGGCTGAAGTGGTAATGAAGATCACTGGACACTCAGACTATAAAAGTTTTAAACGATACGTTGAGGTAGATGAGGAAAGAAAAAGAGATGCAATGAGCCTAGCGTGGGACTAAACCAACCTAAGTATGAAGAAATTTGGCTCAAACCTTTCACTTGGTCAATACAAAGCAAAAGAATCATTTTGGTGTTTTGATGAACTCTCCGAAGAGGATAGAATATTGGCCTACAGATTGGGCTGGCAGATTTTTGATCAGAACAAGATGTTCTTTCAGGATTTCTCTACATTTCATAAAAGGAAAGGATATCTTCTCCAGAGCCTAGGGTATCTAATAGCTGTTACACTTTTTGCAGCTGTCTTTTTCATCATCCTGGTTCATCCATCGATTTTAAAATTTGCATTTGGGTTATTCGTATTGGCAGGATCAATAATGACATTTATTGTGATCATGGGAAAAGCCAGAAAGAATTTGCGCGAGACAAAGAGATTTTTTGATTACATAGATCCGATTACCAAGCCATATAATTATAAGGAGTTCCTTAATCTGGATTTGAATGATTTCGAGGAGGCAGAGGTTTTTTATTCCAACCTAAGGAAAGGCATAGATTATCAAGAAGAGCAAATCGAGCTCGTTGAGTATGACAAAACCATTTCACTTCTTGCCATTGATTTTCTGATTGGGAACCCAGGTTCATTAAATGATTTGAAGCAAAAAGCGCTGCAACAAGATCTGGAATTAACCAGCGGTGGATTTGACAAGGTCATCTCAAGTGTAATTGGCGGAACCGACAGAGGAATCCGGGATTATTTTTCCAAGATTTCCCATGATATCCTGACTTCAAAAGACCTCAGCGGCAAAAGAAAAGAACAACTTTTTAAAGTCAGAGAAATTTTCGTGAAAGCAGGCTTGAAAAGAAAAGTTGCCTCCATCGACGATTTTATCGGTAATAGGTCAGATTTGTAAACTCCTTATTCTTTTTGGATAGTATCCCACTAACTATCCAAGGTCATTTTTGGGCAGATTCGGCCAGAAACAAATTTTCAGCCGATCATGAACAATGTCATCTTAAGTCCCATCGACAAAGGGCAACTCATCAATGAAATAGCGGAAGCTATCGTCAACAAATTATCCAAGGTTTCTAATCCTTCAATCCCTGAAGAAGAATTCATTAAGATTCCCGAAGTGATGAAGCTTCTAGGTAGGTCCCGAACCACCATTAATAATTGGAGAAAGGAAGGATTCCTGAAGGAACACATGATAAACAGTAGTGTGTACTTCAAGAAATCAGAGGTACTCAATGCTGGTCGTCAGCGAAACCCCAGAAAAAAATAAAGCGAGTCCTTTCGAACTCGCCCAATTCTTTTGTGGATTCAGTATCCTGTTTGACGACTTAAAGATACTGTTTCTGCATTCTTTATCAAACCCTTACATGCAGAATTATGACTTCAATAAATCAAAGTACAAGTTCCAATGATCCGAATTCCGGTGACTTTCTAATCATCAAATCTGCCAATGAATGGATGGATGAAGCCAAGACCAAGCCTATTCCTAAAAAGATCTTTGGTCCATTTTGGTATGAGGAGGAACTATGCATCCTCTTCGCTGATACCAATCAAGGGAAATCTCTCTTAGCAGTTCAAATCATTGATAGTGTCTCTAAAGGTATTCCAACACTTGGATTGGAAATGGAACTTAAGCCCTCAAAGGTGATCTATTTTGACCTGGAACTTACTGCCAAGCAATTTGAAATGAGATATGCTCAATACGATAAGGAAAGAGATATCCTTTTTGATCATTTCGAATTCAGTGACCTTTTCCTGAGAGCAGAAATCAATCCATATGGATTTGATGAGGCTTTTGAAGAGTATGAAAGCTTTCTTTTTAAAGAGATAGAGGTTCAAGCCTCCAAGTCCGGCGCTAAAATCCTCGTAATAGATAATCTGTCTTGTGTGATTTCAGATAATGAGAAGGCTAGGAATACCACTCCTTTTTTAATAAGGCTAAACAATCTGAAGAAGATTCATGGCTGGTCGATTTTGCTCATTGCCCACACTCCAAAAAGGAACCTGTTTGCTCCGATCAATAGAAACGATATCCAAGGCAGCAAGAGCTTTATTAATCTGATTGATTCTTGTTTCGCTGTAGGAGAAAGTCAAAAAGACCCTTCCATTAAATACTTGAAACAAATAAAAGTCAGGTATGGTGCTTTTAAATATCCCTCCGAAAATGTCCTAGTCTGTAAAATCGGCAAAGACTCAAATTTCAGTTCGTTTAGGTTTATCCAGTTTGGAAAAGAGGCGGATCATCTAAAGCAGTTGAATCCAGTCGATAAATCTCAAATGAAGACCAAGGCCTTGGAACTCAAAAATGAAGGCAATACCAATGTGAAGATAGCTCAGGAACTCGGAGTGTCAGAAGGAGCTGTGAGGAAATGGCTCAAGCAACTTGAGTTAGACGAGTAAGCTCAATCGTAAAAATCGAACTGTACGAGGGGTACGAGGTGTGCGAATCGTACGATTTCCACTTACCACTACCCCTCTTTTTCTTTTTGCAGGTAATCCGACAATTCACGACAAAAGGAAAGATAAGACTCCTTTAAATCAATAAGATGTATTATTTATGTATAGATGTATTTATATAAAAATGTAAATATTATGAACTACTCTGAAGTAAAACAAGCGGCTGCCAGAATCAAACAGGAATTCCCTGTGCTGGATTATTTCCATAGCCTGGTCAGATCAGGATTTCTGAAATTCGAAGGCATCCACGGGAAAGAATATTTTTTTGGTTTCCTGGAACAGCGGACTGGCTCGATTGCCGTAGATGACAAAGCGAATGTGTGGTATGATCATGCCGCAGGAAAGGGCGGAGACGTTATCGCAGCAGTCCAGGAATTTGAAAACAAAACCTTCTTCGAATCAGTGGAAAGCCTCTCTGGATCAGTTCCGGTAAGAAAATTTGTTCCTAGACAAAAACCTGAGATTGCCCAGAAAATAGTGGTGGAAAAGGTGGCTGAGATCAGCCATGATGCACTTATCCAATACATTCGAGGCAGGGGTATTGATCTTCAGGATATTGCTCCTTTCGGTAAAGAGGTGCATTGGCGGAATAAGGGAAAGCGATATTTCGCAGTGGGTTTTCCAAATGAATCGGGTGGATGGGTACTTCGATCCTCTATTTTTAAGGGGAACATTCTTGGAGGAGGTACTTCAATTCGAATCCTTGGGACTGTTAAAGGCATCAAAGTTTTTGAAGGCTGGTTTGACTTTCTGAGTTATCTGAAGCTTTCTAGAGCTACAGATTTCAAAGCCATTATTCTGAATAGTACTGCCAATCTCAGTTTTCGCTTAATTCTGGATGTTTTGGAAGAGTGTGAAGTAGTTGATCTCTATTTGGATAATGATGTTACGGGAGAGAAGTGTACAATTAATTTTATTAGAGTAGCCCAGCTATTCCGTTATTGCCTTCAAAAAGGATCACCTACCGATTGGGATTTGGAGGCATTGAGGGGGAGTAGGGACAAAATTGGAATTCTCCTTTCCAATATGAAAATCATTCCTTCAGAAGCGATGGAAATCTGGAAGATCCAAACGAATGTTTCTGATCAAAGATGTCACTTTTCTGGTTTTGAGGATGTTAATGCATTTTTGGTGGGTGGGGTTCACAAGTGACAATATTCGGTCTGGGGGTTAAAGTGGAATACTTTGGAGTCTCGTCAATACAAAAGCTAATTGGGATCAACTTCAAATGTTATATAAAGGTAAATCTGAAGTCAGGCCATCTGAAAGAAAAGTTGCAGTACCAGTTAGAATCATGAATACGCAATCCGTCCAGGCACTGGCAGATTTGGAGCAGAAATTAATTCTTAAAGCCTATAGCCCATCTACAGTAAAGAACTATTGATCATCATTAACTCAATTTTTATCTTTTTTTGAAAGTCGAAATATTAAGGATGTGACAAAGGAAGAAATAGAAGCCTTTGTCTATCATCAGATCACCAAATATAAAATTTCAGAAAGTGCGCAAAATACGTTGATAAACGCGATTAAGGCGTATTATGAACACGTGCTGGGTAGAGAACGGACTATTTATGATATCCAACGACCTAAGAAAAGCCTAACGCTGCCCAATGTACTCAGTCAGGAAGAGATCAAAGCAATCCTTTGCAGTGTGGAGAATATAAAGCACCGAGCTGTATTGATGCTTATTTACAGTGCTGGATTAAGAATAAGTGAAGCTATCAACCTTTCGTCGGAATATCTAAACCTAAGAAAACGAGATATTCATTCTGATGATGGTTACATTTTCATCAAGGGAGGAAAAGGAAAAAAAGATAGGAAAACTGTGCTTTCACCAATTCTGCTAGTAATGCTTAGAGAGTATTACAAAGCTTATAAGCCCAGTTATTGGCTATTTGAAGGGCAGGAAGGAGGTCAGTATTCAGCGACAAGCATTCAAGCCGTTTTTCGAAGAGCAATAAAGAATAGCAATTCAAACCCTTGGGCGACTGTACACACTTTGCGTCACAGTTTTGCAACTCATCTACTTCAAAAGGGGACAAATTTGCGTTATGTGCAAGCTCTCCTTGGTCATGAAAGTAGTAAGACCACTGAAATATATACGCATGTGCTATCGATATCAAATAAAAATATTCAAAGTCCACTTGATGGGATCGACGAAATCCTTAATTTGGTCACAGCAGATCCCTAAAGACCTGTGGACAATGGTGATATATAGGCAATAGGGAAGTGGTGATGCTGTAACCAAAAAGTATTATAGCTAATAATGAAAACTCATGGAAGGAAAACAAACAGCATTATTTGACGAGAGATTCCTCGAATCATTTACTGGTACTGGAATAGTGAGTGAACCAAAGATTGCTATAATAGAGCTAATTGCAAATTCTTGGGATGCAGGTGCCTCTAAAGTGGAAATCAAATGGCCTAACGAATCAGACAATTCTTTCTTCATCAGAGATAATGGACATGGGATGTCTGAATCCGAATTTGATAAACGTTTTAGAAAATTGGCATATAATAGGCAAAGAGATCAGGGTATTTATGCTGAAATACCTAGAGAAAACTCATTTATTTCAAAACGACTTGCTTTTGGAAAAAACGGCAAAGGACGATTTGCAGGGTTTTGTTTTGGTCCGTCTTTCTTTGTTAAAACATGGAAAAAGAATAATGAAGTTACTGTAAAAGTATTTAAAGGGAATGAAGGCGAAATATTCTTCCAGAAAATAGATAGTAAAGAAGGAGTAACTGGACATGGAACAATGGTTTATGCAGATAATGCCAAAATTCCCATAATCTCGGCTAATTTAATCAAAAGAGAGATTGGTATGAGATTCCTTACTGACCCAAATTTCGAAGTTGCAATTGATGGAGAAAAAATAACCTTTCTAGATATACCAGAGAAAAATATTAAGGAGTTTATTCTAACCGTGGAAGGTTTTGGAGAAGTTAAACTAATTGCAATCGATACTTTATCAACTGACAAAACTACCCATCAACATGGCATTGCATGGCATGTGAATGGGAGGTTAGTTGGTGAGTGTTCGTGGAAAGGAACTGGTATGGATCATCTTATTGACGGAAGACGTATAGAAGCCAAAAGATTTATCTTTATCGTTTTGGCAGATATTTTAAATTCCGAAAAAAACATACATCCGGATTGGTCTGGATTTAAATCAAATAGTGACGAATTTCAATCAGTAAATGAGGTTGTACTCAACAAGGTTAAAGATTTTGTTTTGGATATTTCTAAAGAAAAACGTAAAGAAACTTTTTATGACATCAAATCACAAAATAATCAAACTCTTAAAAGGATTGGGCTAATTGGTCAAACAAAATGGAATTCGTTTATAACTCAAGTGCAGGAGGAATGCCCATCAATTAATGAAACAGAACTTGCAAAGCTTGGGACAATCCTAGCCAATTTGGAGGAATCACAATCTCAATTCAGCCTTATACACGCTCTATATGAACTTGATCCAAATCAACTGGATAATCTCAATGAGATTCTAGAAGAATGGAATGTGGATCTTGCAAAAATAGTTTTGGATGAACTTCAATTTAGGCTAAAATTATTGGAGCAGTTAAAAATCAAAGTACTTTCAAAGGATACTGATGAGGTTCAGGAGTTGCAACCTTTATTCAAAAAGGGCCTATGGATTTTTGGACCCGAATACGAAACTATCGAATACACCTCAAATCAAGGAATGACATCAGTAATACAAAATTTATACGGAGGAATAGAGAAAGGCTCAAGAAAAAGACCAGATTTCGCAATTTTAAGTGACAGTACAGTAGGTCTCTACTCATATCCTAAATATGATGATGAAGGCGGTGAAATTGGCGTAGATAGACTTACGATAGTGGAATTAAAAAAGCCAGGTGTTCCCCTTAGTTCAGAGCAAAAAAGTCAAGCATGGGGATATGTGAAGGAGTTAACAAAAAAAGGATATGTCACTCCTGAAAATAAAATAACATGTTTCGTTCTCGGTTCGGAAATTGATCCACTTGAAGCTCAGGAAACGCATCAAGGGGGAACTAAAATAATTCCTTTACTTTACGATACTGTAGTAAAACGGGCTAACAGCCGATTACTAAATCTTTATGACAAAGTAAAAAATTCACCATTTCTCGAAAATGTAAGACTGGAAGAAGAGCTTAACGGTCAAATGAACTTATTAGAAAATTAATAGGCCATAACAATTTGTAGAAATTAGAGCCTTTCATTGCTACAGCACAACCAAAACTACGATTCTTACATTGACGTTATTTTTTAAATGAAAAGAGCAATAATACTTGGAGCAGGGGCTTCTAAAAGCTATAACAAATCTAAAACAGGTGTGAAAATGCCTGTTGCATTAGACTTTTTTGAAACCTTTAGAAAACTTGAAATTTCAGAAAATCCTTGGGTATTAATTGGACATTTAATTAACTATATATCTGATAGAGATAAAGTTGATGCACTCCAATTTTTGAATTTTTCTGAAGATATCGAATTACTGCATTCTGAAATTCAAAAAAAATTGTACAAGGCTTTACATCGTGGAAATATTTTTAGACACCCAGATGGTATTCAACAATTAAAGGCTTATAATGAATTGATATTTCTTTTTGTAAGTGTAATAAATGAAATTCAGAATGGTGATGAATCTTTAACTCATAAAAATTTAGCTAAACAACTTTCTACGAGAGACTCAATCATAACTTTTAATTGGGATACTTTGATGGACAGAGCTTTAATGAAAGAAACTGATTGGAATAGTGGAAATGGATATTTTGTACAGCCTTCTGCCGTTTTCAGGGATGATTGGATTTATAATGATGATCAATCTATTGAACGAAATTTCCCGAAGTTGTTAAAACTTCACGGTTCTAGTAATTGGATTACAAGTCATATTATACCTAGCAAAGAAGGCAAATTTGAATTAAGCCAGGAAACTAATGTAGAAGACTTCTATGTCTTCGAACGAGCAACTAAACCATATGCAACCTATGCTGGTAGATACATGTCTGGATATGAAGAGTTCTCATATGGCTATTATCCACCAAATCTTCCCTTGATAGGTAAACCTGCTCCTGAAGGTTATACAATAGTAAAAAGCAGAATTAAAAACCCTTTGATGCCTGAAGGAAAATCGAATGATAAAGGTTTGTATTCTATGCCATTAATAATTCCCCCGGTAAAAAATAAAGAATACGATTTATTTGGAACATTATTTACTCGAGTTTGGGCTGAAGCACAAAGAGAAATTGAAAACGCAGAGGAAATCTATATAATAGGATATTCATTTCCTGTAACTGATATTAGAACTGATCAATTGTTTAAATCGGCATTTCTCAAACGGAAAACATTTCCAAAGATTATTATCCATAATCCCAACCCGGATTTGATCTTTGAAAGATTCACATTTGATTATGGCATACCCTCATCTTACATCATCGTCAAAAAGGAATACTTTGATGAAACCTTTAAATTTGAATAAAAACTGTTCATTTAATAAAAAATAAATAATAAAAAACTTGTAACACCACCTATGCCGCTCCACTTAGGGATAATACTCATAGCCAAAAGTTGTGCTGCATACAAGGATAGCTGACTGAAAAATTATTACCACTGCAGGAAATTGAAGATTCTCTATAAATATCGCCCACTTTCAGAATTTCTTTTTAAGGAACTTTACTATCAAGAGTTGTACTTCGCTTCCTACTTCGAATTGAATGACCCGCTTGATTTGTCGGCTCGGATTGAATTTAGTTGTGAGAAATCCGAGCAAGTAGAATATCTGATTTATTTTCTTTTTAAGTCAACCCTATCGCTCAATGATGCCTTAACTGACAAAAAAAGGAAGAACGACAAAAACCTACTTGCATTCAATGACAACAGAACAAAGGTTGCAGAATTTCAGCAAACGGTTTTTGAATATATAAACCAGCTAAAAGATGAAAAAGAAAGAGTTTGGGATATTGATATTAAAAGCATTATTGATTCCGCATCAAAGAAACACAATCTAGAATTCCAATTTGATTCAGAGAATTTCAAAAGCGTACTTAAACGTATATCGTCAAAATTTCTTGAAAATAGTTATGCTACTTGCTTTTCAGAAAGCAATGATGATTTTTTAATGTGGTCGCACTATTCCAGCAAGCATTCAGGAATCTGTTTAGAGTTTGCGTTAGAAAATTCAGGTCTTTTCCCTTACATCGGGAAAGCTCGAAGGAAATTAGATTGCAAAAAATACAAAGAAAGACTATCCAAATGGGATTTAGAAACCCACGTGTATTGGGACAGAATTAAAAAAGTTAATTATGAGAGCGAACAGCCGTTTATAAATTTTTTCGAGTTTTCGCAAGTTTTTGAAAATGAACACGATTGTGATTTGATAGGTCTTTCAAAACCTTGGACACATCATTTTGCTCATCAATTAGAATGGGTTTTCTCTACCAAAACTGCACCGTGGAAATATGAAAAGGAATGGAGAGCGATTCATATAAACTTTGGAAATCCCCAAGAACCAGAAGAAAGAATCCGACATTATCCACTTGAAAGTCTGAAAGCTATCTATTTTGGTATGCGAACTCCAGAAAACGTAAAGAAGAGAATCTTTCACATTTTTGATAAGTAAGCAAAAGAACTATAATACTTTGAATGTAAACCGACAAACGGGAAAGACCTAGAATTTATTGAATGGGAATATTATGAATAATATGCCAACGCATGGAGAGAAAAAGAAACGGCCCGACCCTTCGCATTTTTAAGAAGAGTTGTCATCCGAATTGCCCCAAGCATTTGGCACATGCCATAGCCGCGCCAGACTATAAATAGTAGGCAGTGTGAATTCGAGATAGGTCAGTAATATCATCCATACCCTAAGTATATTATACTTATAAAGTTCAGCCTGGCCAGCAATAAAGCACCTTATTTTATTCGCTATTAGTTTTGGTCAACAGTAAAATTCTTTACAAAACATTATCTTTACAAAAAACAAAATGACAATGGATTTGCTCAAAATATCAAAAGCACTGGCTGATGCCACGCGGTTCAAAATTCTAAAGATACTCATGGCAAAAGGAGAAATCAGTTGCAGTGAATTGGAAGGCCACTTTACGCTTTCTCAACCTACCATTTCACACCACTCTAAAATACTGTTTGATTGCGGACTTATCCATGCAAAAAAGGATGGACAACATTCGCTTTTATCGGTAAATAAGAAGTTGTTAGAAAAATACCTCACATCCCTTAAAGAAGAATTGGTCAAGTAATTTTTTTTATTCAATATATAGATATATTTCAATATATCTTTTAATTTTGATTAAGTTTGTGAAAACATCTACCAACTAATTTAAAAACAAAAAATTATGATATTAATTACAGGAGCCAACGGGCATTTAGGGGCGGCCACTATCGAATCTTTATTGAAAAAAAATCCTAAAACCCCAATTAGGGCATTGGTAAGAACCGAAGAAAAAGGAGCTCCATTCAAAAAAAAAGGAGTGGATATTGCCATAGGAGATTACTTTAATTATGATTCATTGCTTGCGGCTATGCGGGGGGTAGATGTCCTTTTACTGGTTTCATCAAGTTCCATAACCGGACGTTATGAGCAGCATTCTAATGCCATAAAAGCGGCAAAAGAGAGTGGCATAAAGCATATCGTTTACACCAGTGTGCTGAAATCTTCCCCTGATTCCAAATTCAGTGGAGGTATGGATCACGTAAAAACAGAAGCAGAGATTAAAGCATCAGGAATTCCTTATACCATTATGGGAAATACCTATTATGCTGATTTTCTACCGATGTTGTTAGGAGATTTTACCAATACAGGAGCTATTTATTACAGTGCTGGTGATGCAAGGGTAAATTTTGCGTCACGAAATGATATGGCAGAGGCCAATGCAGTTGTACTTTCCAACCCTTCTGCCCATCAGAATAAAGTGTATAATATCACCGCATTAAAAGCATATACCTTTACAGAGATAGCTGTTATGCTTTCGGATATTGTAAATGCCCCTGTAAACTATGTAGATATTCCACTGGAAGATTTGAAAAAGGGCATGCTGCAACATGGTTTGCCGGAAAATGTTACGGGTATGATGGCAAGTATTGCCGAGACCATGAAAGCCGGGGAGTTTGATTATGCCGATGATACATTAAAGAAATTAATTGGTCATCCTCCTCTTGATTTAAAGGATTTTCTAAAAAGTGTATATGGCACAAAATCCTTGTAGGATAAATAAAACCTTAAATAGTAGAAATTCATAAATGAAACCAATATGGGAAAATTAGAAAACAAAGTTGCAATCATTACAGGTGGTGCCGGCAGTATCGGCCTGATTACCGCCAAACTTTTTTTACAAAACGGTGCGAAAATAATGCTTGTTGACGTAAATGAGGATTCGTTGAAAAATGCTGCAACAGAATTACAATCACCAAATGTTGATTATTGCGTAGCAGATGTTACCCAAAGTTCTGATGTTGAAAAATATGCACAGAAAACAGTAGATAAATTTGGCAAAATAGATGTGTTCTTCAATAATGCAGGGATCGAAGGGGTGGTAAAGCCAATTACAGAATACCCGGAGGAAAATTTTGATAAAGTTATTGCTGTCAATGTGAAAGGGGTTTGGTTGGGCATGAAGCATGTGTTACCAAGAATGAATGACGGAGGAAGTGTTATCATTACATCTTCCGTAGCAGGGCTTATTGGCATCTCAGGAATGACCGCCTATAATGCAAGTAAACACGCCACCATTGGTATTATGCGAGCCACAGCACAGGAGGCTGCCCCACGAAAAATCAGGGTAAATACAGTTAATCCGGGGACCGTTGATAACCGGATGATGCGTTCTCTGGAAGAAGGAATGGCTCCAGGACATGCAGAGGCAATAAAAGCGGAATTTATAAAAGGTATTCCCTTGGGAAGGTATGTTCAGCCCGAAGAAGTAGCCAATGTAGTTTTGTATTTAGCTTCTGACGATAGCCAATTTATAACTGCAACCATTAATGTGGTAGATGGAGGAATGGCGGCATATTAGATTCTCTGTTTATTCAACATCGGCACTTACATAGTTATCTGCTCTAAAACCGAATTTATTTATACACGAAAAAATATCAAACCATGAACATCAAAGAAAAAATCGAAGACCTAATCAAGCTAATGCTGTCGGGCAAACAAATGGATGCTTTTGAAAAGTATTATCATGAAGATGTAGTAATGCAGGAAAACTCCAAACCCCCAATGGTTGGCAAATCAGCCAACAGGGAAAGGGAAATTCAAGGGATGCAGATGATTGAAACGTTTCACGGAGCAGAAGTAAAAGCAGTTGCCGTGGGCGACAATGTGACTATGGTAGAATGGGAATTTGATGTCACCTACAAAGGCGCGCCCCGCATGAAAATGTGCCAGGTGGCCGTGCAAAAATGGAAGGACGGCCAAATTATTCATGAACGTTTTTATTATTCAACTAACTAAAATCAAAACAAGAGCAATTTCACTCGATCAAGCCATTGCCTTTATGTCATCGTTTAATGAAAATAATGGAAGCAACCCTTCCAATGAAAAATATATTCCCGGAACCTGCAATATGGGGAGAGAGGAAATCAAAAGGCGAAAAGCAAGTGGATGGACAGGGTTGGTACTAACGGTAATTACCATTTCTCTCTTATTATGGTTCAGTGCACCTCACTGGATGCGACTTGTAGTTTTCATTCCGGCAGTAATGGGAGCAACAGGATTCATACAGGCGTACAATAAGTTCTGCGTGTATTTCGGATTTGGGCACATGTTCAATTTAGGAGAGGTGGGGAAAACAGATACCATCGATCAAAAAGAATTCAGGGTGAAAGACAGAGCAAGAGCCTGGCAATTGCTTGCCTATGCTTTTGGTACAGGATTGATTATTACTGTAATCGTTTATCTCCTGCCCTGATTTTGATCGGATATAAACCAGGTAAGTGAACTACTTGGCAGTTCTTGCTTGAGCATCATGCTTAAGTATAGAATTTATGGAAATGAAATTCATTTAGTAAACAAAACCATCATGGAAAAGCAAACAAAGAGTAAAACAAGAAAAATTGCCGCATGGGTGATAATTGGACTAGTGGGTGCGTTGGTTATTATGAGCGCCACCATGAAACTGACACACGCTGAAGAATTGGTAACTAATTTCACTAAATGGGGATTGATTGATAACCTCACGTTTATAGGAATTGGCGAATTGATTTTCATCATTTTATTTATTATTCCCAGAACATCCTCCCTTGGGTTTCTTTTGTTAACCGCCCACTTTGGTGGAGCCATTGCCACTCATCTACAACATGAGGAATCGTTTATAATGCCTGCCATTATTTTGACTGTGATCTGGATTGGTAATTACCTGCGCAATCCCGAAATGCTGGCAAGTTTTACGAAAAAATAATGGACATAAAAGCAATAGCCGTATTAGGCGCCAATGGCCGAACTGGAATTGAAATTGTAAAACAAGCCCTGGAAAAAGGTTGGGTTGTAAAAGCATTGGTTCGCGACAAACAAAAAATCAAACTTGCAAATCCCAATCTACAAGTCATTGAAGGAAATCCTATGCGTATAGATGATGTGAGGAAAGTTATCAAGGAAACACATGCCATCTTTGTTGCGCTCAACATTGGAAGGAAATCTGACCTGCCTTGGGCAAAAGTGACTTCGCCACTTGATTTATTGTATACAAGTATGAAAAATATAATTTTCGCAATGAATGAAAACGGTGTAAAGCGGGTGATAACTGTTTCAGCCTGGGGAACAGGCGATAGCTACAAAGAAACAAATTGGATATTTAAATTTCTTATCAAAAAGACCAACGTTGGTGTAGCCTACGCAGGTCATGAAGATCAGGAAAGAGTACTTCGTACAAGCGGACTGAAATGGACATCTGTTCGACCGGTTGGCCTTAGCAGCAGTGAAAAGCAGAAGCAAGTTCGGGTAAGCATTAAAGGCGATAAAAAACTAAACATGACCATCAGCCGAAAAGATGTTGCCCGCTTTATGCTGGACATTGTTGATGATGAAAAGTATTACCAGCAAGAACTTTCTATTTCATCAGAATGACTTTATCCGGTAGCGGAGTAACGTGCGTCCGATTTAAATTCCCTTTTGAATTGTAAAATGAACCGATCAGACTTTATAAAAATAATGGGAGCAGCAACAATAGGTTTTGGGACTTCAAATGTAAAGAGCTGGGCCAATTCGATAACCGGCTTACCCGAACAGGAAGTAACCCTTCCGGTTCTTTTTACTTCGCACGGAAACCCAATGGACATACACCTTCCTCATAAAGCGAATCCTTTTTTAACTTATCTTTTTGATTTAGGTGTTGACTTACGAAAAAAATATCCAAAAGAAATTAAAGCCATATTGGTAGTATCAGCACACTGGTGTACCAAAGGCACATACGTAAATGTTTCTCCGTGGCCGGAAACGATTTACGATTTTTACGGTTTCCCTCCCGAATATTACACTATAAAATACATGGCTCCAGGTGCTCCGGAATTTGCCAAAAATGTAGCAGAAGCCATCCCTGCAATTAGAACTACAACCGAATGGGGTTTCGATCATGGCAATTGGCCCATGCTTCGTCATCTTTTCCCAGATGCCAATGTACCGGTTTTTCAGATGAGCATTGATTATTATCAATCTCCTCAATACCACTATGAGTTAGCAGTTCAACTGAAGAAATTAAGAACGAAGGGTGTTTTGATTATCGGCAGCGGTTCCGTTGTTCATAATCTTCAATTGGCAAGTTCCAGACTTTTCAAAGGCGATAAAACCTTGTATGGATGGGATAAGGAATTTGATGAATGGATAAAACAGAGAGTGGTGGACCGCGACATAAAAAGTTTGATGAATTATGAAAAAACAAAATTTGGAAAAATGGCTGCCCCGACTCCCGATCATTATGTGCCGCTAATTTATTCTATGGCTATGCTGAATACCAACGATACTATAGAGCACACCTATGAAAGTCTTTTGCCTGCATTTAGCGACCGTAGTTTCATCATTGAATCAACCCATTAAACAATAGTATAACATGACCTTACATTATGATTTTGAGCTTCCAAAAAGAACAGGAGCCAAACCAACTACCACACCGAGCAATCCTCACATGCAATTGGATCAACAACCAAAAGACAGAAAGCTGGTGGATGAACTCATTGGTTGGGCATTCTCGCTTCCTGATATTTCAAAGGAGTATAGCAAAATCTCTGTACCCGGAGCACAGGCCATGTGTATGTCAGAAGAAAAAATGTGCACACATTGTAATGCTTTTATGGTTGAAACGGAATTTGCGCATTTTCATCCTGCTCCGGATGGCAGTATGCACTTAGGCCTCCCGCAGCGTGATGTAAAAAAAGTAATTGAACTGGGTTGGGGCGAATTGCATCCTGTAGTGCATAAAGGATGGTTGCCGCCAAACTTCATAATGGTTTACGCGCCCAGAAACGAAGAGGAGGCCGATGAGATTAAAAAAATTATTTTTCGCTCCTACCAATTTGCAATAGGTGAAATAAGCGATTAATGAGGCGAAGTTTGGGTCAGTAAAAATAAATTCTACTAAAAAAAAATTAACCATGCACGAAAATGATTTTCAAATATTGAAGCACGCCATCGAAAACATGATGCCTGCTAACAAAATACTCGGTTTAAAAATAGTTGAGATTACAGCAGGCTCGGTTCATATTCATGTTCCATTCAAAGAAGAGTTTATTGGTGATTTTATACAAGGCCGCTGGCATGGAGGTATTCTGGCCGCCATTGCCGATACTGCCGGAGGAGTGGCCGGGGCAACGGCTTTACATTCACCCAATGACAGGCTGAACACCATTGATATGCGCATTGATTATTTACATGCAGCCGTTAAGGCGGATGTACAAGCAAAAGCACGAATAATTAAACAAGGGAAGACAATCATTAAGGTTGATGTAGAATTGTTTCAGCCCGATAATAAAGAACCGGTCGCCCTCGCAAGATGTGTGTATAGCGCATTAAGGAGTGAATCTTAACATGAGCCGCTCAAATTTATGCAAAAATCAGCTTGTTTGAGCTAAACTCCCCAACCGAAAGAATTCTTAAAAGAGTGGGTTTAAAAAAAATGTATATCTTTGCACTCGACCAAAAAACTAATTTGGTCGATAAATAGTTTGGGAAGAAACAATGGAAACAACAATGGACATTAAAGACGATGTAAGTGAGGTCATCCTAAATTCCGCTAAAACCATCTTTGCCAGATATGGTTTTAAGAAAACCACAATGGATGAAATAGCTCATGCTTCAAGAAAAGGCAAAAGTTCCATCTATCATTACTTCAAAAGCAAAGAAGATATTTTCAAGGCAATCGTTGAAAAGGAATCGGATGTGTTAAGTGCTGCCATAGCAAAAGCAATCAATGCAGAAACTACCTCTGAAAAAAAAATACGGGCTTATGTTTTAACAAGAATGAAAGTTATTAACAAATTAACCAATCTATACAGTGCTTTAAAAGATGAATATCTGGAGCATTACAGTTTCATTGAAAATGTCAGAGTGAAGTATGACACCGAAGAGGTTAACACCATCAAAGGAATATTGAAGACGGGTGTTGAAGAAGGTGATTTTAAAATAGAAGACATCAACCTCACCGCCTTTGCCCTGGTCACAGCACTGAAGGGTTTAGAATATCCTTTATTCATTAAAAACAATTATGCAAAAACAGAAAATCGGTTTGAAGGATTGCTGAACGTGCTTTTTTATGGAATCATAGCGAGGTAATTTTTTTTTAACCCATTATCGACCAAAAAACTAAAATAGTCTAATTGTAATTAATAGAACTAACAATGAATATGAAAGTCAATAAACTGCACATCGCTCTTTGGTTTTCCGTTATCCTGGCCGGATGCTCGTCAGGAGAGAATACATCATCGGAAAGTGCGAAGCACATTTCCCTTAATGTTAAAACAGAAGAAGTAATTCAATTTAAAGGAAGCCATACAGTTGGGTATTCCGGGGTTGTGGTGCCAAAGAAAAATACACCACTCAGTTTCTCGGTGCCGGGAACCGTTTCGAAAATAGCAGTAGAAGAAGGACAGCAGGTAAACAAAGGCCAGTTGCTGGCACAACTAAATCCATCGACTATGGAGAACACCTACCAGATGGCATTTCAAAAATTACAACAGGCACAGGATGCGTATAACCGGTTAATGCCGATGCATGAAAATGGTACCCTGTCTGAAATAAAATGGGTGGAGGTAGAAACAGGATTAAGTCAGGCAAAATCGGCTACAGCCATTGCAAAAAAAGGACTTGACGATACAAAACTATATGCTTTTACAGCGGGTGTGATAGGTAAAAAATCGATTCAGGAGGGAGAGAATGTATTTCCAAATATTACAGTTTTTGAATTATTCGACATCAGTAAAGTATATGTAAAAATTCCCGTACCAGAAGATGAGATCAGTTCGTTCAAAAAGGGAGATCAGGCCATCATTACTGTTGGAGCTATCTCTAAAACAATCACCGGTATTGTAAGAGAAATTGGTGTTTCGGCTGATATATTTTCACACTCCTATCCGGTAAGACTTGAAGTTGACAATTCTGATTTAGCCATTAAGCCGGGTATGGTTTGTACAGTCAACTTTGCAACCCAAAACAAGGCGACCGGTGTTCTTATCTCTAACAAAGCAATGCAGCAGGATTTACAAGGGACGCAGTTTGTATATGTGATAGAAAATAACACGGCTCAAAAGCGAGCGGTGAAAACCATTGCTTTAATCGACCAAAAAATTCTGGTCAGCGGAAATTTGAAAGAAGGTGATAAAATCATTGTGGCAGGGCAAGACAAACTTCGCCAGGGCTCACAGGTAAACATTATAAAATAGCATCATGACGACACATAAGTTTAATGTCATAGAATTGGCTATGAGGTATAAGCAAATAGCCATTACCATAACAAGTCTGTTGGTGTTGTTTGGTATATTTTCTCTTTGGGTAATGCCCCGAAATGAATTTCCTGAGTTCATCATTCGACAGGGATTGATCATCGGTGTATTTCCGGGGGCTACTTCCGAACAGGTGGAAGACCAATTAGCCACCAAAGTGGAAAGTTTTCTTTACGGTTTTAAAGAAGTAAACCGGGAGAAAACGTATTCCATATCCAGAGAAGGAATGTTGGTTGTGTTTGTGGAAGTAAACAACAACGTAAAAGACCCTGATGGCTTTTGGGATAAAATAAAATTCGGCCTCAGCGAATTAAAATTACAGTTGCCACCGCAGGTACTTGCGCTGATTGCCAACAATGATTTTGGCGATACAGCCGCTTTGCTACTTACCATACAATCAGAAAGCAAAACCTATAAAGAGCTGGAGAAAGAATTGAAAATTATCGAAACGGAATTGCGAAAAATAAAGGCCGTTTCTAAAGTAAAACACTACGGAATTCAACAGGAACAGATAGCCATTTATCTGGATAATGCTAAACTGGCTTATTACGGTGTGCGTCCTATTACGGTGCTTGCCGCCATGCAATTGGAGGGTGCTGTGTATTACGGTGGCGAACTCAATAATTCAGAATTGATTACACCGATACATATTCCAGCAAATTTCAAATCGGAAGAAGACATTAAAAACCAAATCGTGTATGCCGATCCTGCTGGTAACATCATCCGGATGAAAGATATTGCTACTGTAGTTAGAAAATATAAGGAACCTGACTCTTTCATAAAAAACAATGGGGCAAAAAGCTTGCTGGTGTCATTGGAAATGCAACCTGGCAACAACATTGTTGATTTTGGGAAACAGGTGGATCAATCCCTCGCTTCCATCCGGACTAAAATTTCTTCTGATGTAAATCTGGATAAGATTGCTGATATGCCAACAGCCGTAGATCGTTCCATTATTCATTTCCTGAAAGAATTTTTCATTGCTATTATCGCTGTGATCATCGTTACGATGTTGTTATTGCCTTTACGGGTAGCTGCGGTTGCCGGCGTAACGATCCCCATTACCATTTTTATAACCGTAGGCATTTTATATTTATTAGGTGTTGAACTACACACCGTTTCGCTTGCAGGATTAATCGTTGTATTAGGCATGGTGGTGGATAATGCCATTGTTGTTATTGATAGTCATGTAGAAAAATTAGATCATGGCGAAACGCCCTGGGATGCTGCCTGGAAAAGTGCGACAGAACTTTTTGTTCCGGTATTTTCTGCTACCCTTGCCATTATCGCTACCTATGTTCCTTTGGTATTTTTCTTATCTGGAATGACCGGTGATTTTGTTGGTTCTCTGCCTGTTACCATTGGTGTGGCCTTGTTTACGTCTATGCTGGTGGCCTACTTTCTGGTTCCTTACATGAGCTATGTATTTATCAAAAAAGGAGTCAGGAAAGGAGAAGCGGAAGAAGCAAAAGCCGATAAGAAGTCACTACTCGATTGGGTGCAACAGTTTTATAATAGCACACTCGAAAGTGCCTTCAGAGGACCAAAGCTGACCATGCTGGTAGGCTTACTCTCCATTTTATTAGGCGGAGCAATCATGGCACTGTTGCCACGACAGTTATTTCCAAAAGTGGAGAGGAATCAGTTTGCCGTAGAAATTTATCTACCGGAAGGATACACACTTGCCCAAACAGTTGCTGTTGCCGATAGTATGGAGGTATTGCTCATGAGTGATAGTCGGGTGGTTAATGTAGCCTCCTTCATGGGTACCAGCTCACCACGTTTCCACACTACCTACGCACCTAATTTCCCATCAAAAAATTATGCGCAGTTGGTAGTCAATACCATAACAGCCGACGATGCCGTGGCAATATTGGATGAATATGAAGCAAAACGCAATATTTTTCCAAATGCCTATGTGCGCATGAAACAATTGGATATGCTGAGCACAACCGCTCCGATTGAAGTACGGATTTCCGGTAACAACATTGATTCCATAAAAGCCATCGCTGAAAATGTAAAAAGTATAATGCAACAAAACGATGCTGTTATATGGGCGCGTACGGATTATCTTAATAAAAGGCAGGGTGTGCGTGTAGATGTGAATGATGAACTCGCCAACCGGTTAGGGTTGACCCGAGGACTAATCGCCTCTTCAATAGCATCTGGTTTCTCTGGGATACCTATAGGTACAGTTTGGGAAGGAGATTATCCGGTAGATGTGAAGGTCATTAATCCAATCGATAAAAGAGATGGTTTTGATGATATCGAAAATCAAAATGTAACATCCCTGTTTTTGAGTGCCACAGTTCCTGTGCGACAGGTAACTACCATAACCACCGACTGGAGCGAAGGGCAAATTATCCGCAGGAACGGTGTACGAACTATTACGGTGCGAGCGGATGTAAAAAGAGGGGTGCTACCTTATAAAATATTAGCTGAACTAAAGCCGGAACTCAAAAAAATAAAAACAGGTTCCGATGTTCAACTCACGTATGGCGGTGAGGAGGAAAGTGAATTGGAAAATTATACACCGCTGAGCAAAGCCATGCTGGCAGGCGTAATGTTGATTTATTTTATTTTGCTTTTCCAGTTTAAGCGATCGAGATTAGTCTTTTTAGTGATGCTGACCATGCCTTTAAGTTTTCTGGGTGCGGCTATGGGTTTAGTACTTACCGGTTATCCTTTTGGGCTTACCTCCTTCCTCGGAATAATGAGCCTTATGGGTATCGTCGTGCGCAATGGCATTATCCTGATTGATTATGCTGAAGAGCTCCGCAACAAGAACGGAATGTTATTGGCGGAAGCAGCGGTGGCTGCCGGTAAGCGTAGAATGCGCCCCATATTTCTCACTTCTTTTGCGGCTGCCGTTGGCGTGGTGCCGATGATTGTAAGTGGCTCATCTCTTTGGGGGCCTTTAGGTGCTGTAGTTTGCTTTGGACTGCTGATATCCATGATACTTACCTTGTATGTGCTGCCTGTGATGTATCATCAATCACTTAAGAAATCAATTGCTTAAAATTCTTTAGAATGAAAAAGATAATTATCATAGCTGCCACTTTATTTCTCATAACAGAAGGATACAGCCAGACAACGCTGAGCCTACAAGAAAGTAAAGACTTGGCGATTAAAAATAATGTACACATTAAAAACAGTGCATTGGAAATGGAGATGGCTCAGGAGGTAAAGAAAAATGCTTTTACCAACTACTTTCCTAAAGTAAGTGCAACAGCATTTGCTATGCGTGCGATGGACCCCATCATTAAATTCAATATGCCGGGAGGAAATTTGCCGGTATATGACGGCAATCCGGCTAACCTCGCAACGGCAACAGAGTTTGCTTATTTTCCAGGTTTAAACCTCCAGCTTTTAGATAGAGCAACGGTTGGATTACTCAATATAACCCAACCCATTTTTGTTGGTGGAAAAATCAGCAACGGAAATAAACTCGCCCAATTGGGAGTTGACGTAAAAGAGAAGCAACAACAATTAAGTTTAAATGAAACGCTATTAAAAACAGAACAACAATACTGGCAGATTGTAGTGCTTCAGGAAAAAGAAAAGACCATCGCACAATATGAAGCGTTGTTAAACGATGTAAGCAAGCAAGTAAAGGATGCCTTCAAATCAGGGTTAATTATTAAAAACGATGCGTTGAAAGTACAGATAAAGCAAAGTGAACTTAGAACCAATAAAAGCAAACTGCAAAGCGGCAAGCAGTTAGCGATTAGGCAGTTCTGTCAAACCATCGGTATAGTGTATGACTCAGCGCTGGTATTGCAGGAAGATTTGCAAAACATACAATTGCCAAACACTTATTACACCGATATCGAAGCTGCATTACCAAACCGGGCAGAATATCAGTTGTTGCAGCAATCGGTAAAAGCAGAGCAGTTACAAACTAAAATGAAAAGGGGCGATTATATGCCTCAGTTAGCTGTAGGTGCTGCTGGTTATTCCTTCAACAGCTATTACGAAGGAACTAATACTACTACCAATGGTTTGGTTTATGGCACAGTGTCTATACCCATTTCCGATTGGTGGGGAGGCTCGCACGCCATCAAGGAACATAAAATCAAGGAACAAATTGCCGAGAACACTTTCAATGATACCAAAGGTTTATTAAAGCTTCAGATGGAAAAAGCCTGGACTGATGTAAACGAATCTTATCGTCAAATTATAATGATGGAAGAAACTGTAAAGCAAACCGATGAGAATCTGAAAGTAATGCAGACCAGTTATAACAGTGGTGTTGTCACCCTTTCGGACTTACTGGAAGCACAAGCACTGCAAACAGAAACTGCTGATAAATTGATTGAAGCCAAAACTCAATATCAACTGGCAATATCAACCTATTTACAAGTTACCGGTACCAGTAGAGAGGTTAAGAACATGCGTTAAAGCAATGCTATTTGTACTCAAAAGTAGAAATGGCTAACCATCTGGATTAAATGATAGAATAGAAATTAATGAATGAATTTTAAAAGATGAAAAGGAAAGTATCATTAGTATTATCAAGTGGCGGCTCAAGAGGGCTGGCTCATATTGGTGCTATTAATGAATTGGAGAAACAAGGGTTTGAAATATCCTCTATTTCGGGATCTTCTATAGGCGCTGTTATTGGCGGACTCCACGCGATGGGTAAATTACCCGAATACACCGATTGGGTAAAAACAATAAACCGACAGGTAATCTGGGGACTTTTGGATTTTGCTTTGTCAACCTCCGGGTTACTGAAAGGGGATAAAGTATTTGACAAAATGAAAACAATTATCCCCGACATGAACATTGAGGAGATGCGTATTCCTTTTGCGGCTGTAGCTACTGATCTGCTGAACGAACGCGAAATGATTTTTAAATCGGGTAGTTTTTATGAGGCCATTCGGGCATCGGTAGCAATTCCAACCGTTTTTATACCGGTTATGTATAAGAACTTATTGCTGGTAGACGGGGGGGTGTTAAATCCGGTTCCCATTGAGTATGTAGAACGTAAACAGGATTACATTCTTGTTGTGGTAAATCTATACGGAGATAAAAAAAATGAATTAAACAAAAATGTTTTGCCAAATAACAATTCGAACGATAACCAGCTTAATGGCCTCATGAAAAATATGGCCAAACTGGTTTCATCAGGAGATAAAGGAAGTTTAGGTTATTATTCTATGTTAACCACAACCACTGCTGCTATGATACATAAAATTGCCAGGCAGCATATTGAAAGGTACAAACCGGATATCTTAATCAATATCCCTAATGATTCGGCCAATACCTTCGACTTTCATAAAGCAGATGAACTGATAAAAATAGGGGAAATGGTTGCCAGTGAACAAATAACAAAGTATAGAATATTATAATTATTAAGAGATGGGAAGCTATTCTAAACTCCGTAAAATTATTCATGTTTTTCATCTCTATGGGATCAATTTATTGGGAAAAAGAAAATATGACAACTTCTATCAAGAGCTAAAAATGGATAAGGTTTTTGTATTAGGGCTAATCTTCGAGTTGGAACTTGTTACCAAAAATCAACTTAATGATGAAGATGCGTATTCAGCCCAGGTTCCAGCTTGTATTATAGAAAAATTGATTAAATAATTAAAACACATTGACATGAGTGCACAAAAGAAATACAAAATGTATGAAAATCCGATAATGGAATTTCTATCGATCGAGTGTGTAATCTTAACTCTGTCTAAAGCTTTGAATTTTAAGATAGAGCAGTATGAAAGAACAAGAATCAGCATTCAAGAAAAAAGTATTAAAACAGTTTTTATCAGGTGACAACCTGTTCCGAAAGGACGGAGCCTTAGCGCCGATACTCAAAGAGTTTTTGGAAGAGGCGCTCCACGCAGAGATGGAAGAGCATCTTCGGGATGAAGAAAATGGTTGGTCATCGGGCAACAAGCGAAACGGCACGGGCAACAAGATTGTCAAGAGTAACCTGGGAGAAGTAACGATCGAGACCCCACAGGACCGAAAAAGTGGCTTTGAGCCTAAAATAGTGAAAAAAAGGCAGCGCATATTAGCCGACAGTCTGGAAGACCAGATCCGCCCTGTATGGCATGGGAGGCAGTATGTGGGATATATCAGCCCATATCCGGGAGATGTATATACAGAGGTCTCCACCGAAGTGATCAGCGGGATTACAGACCGGGTGGTCCCAAAGGTGAAAGAATGGCAGAGCCGTCCTTTAGAGGATGTATATTGTATCGTATGGCTTGATGCGATGCACTTCAAGGTGCGGGAAGATGGTAAGGTGAGGCATAAGGCCCTGTACAATGTTTTGGGTATCAACAAATAAGGGAAGAAAGAGCTGTTGGGCATGTTTCTTTCTGAAAGTGAGGGGGCCAACTTCTGGCTCCAGGTCCTAAGTGACCTGCAGCACCGTGGGGTAAAGGATATCCTGATCGCCTGTACAGATAACCTGACGGGATTCCCTGAAGCAATCCATTCTATTTTCCCTAAGGCTGAGGTACAGCTCTGTATCGTCCACCAGATCCGCAACAGCCTGAAGTATGTAGCTAGTAAGGAGCAGAAGGAGCTTGCCGCTGACCTGAAACTTATCTATGGGGCAGATACCAAAGACGGGGCAGAGTCTGCCCTGTTGGACCTGGAAGAAAAGTGGGGGAAGAAATACCCTGTGGTGGTCCGTTCATGGAACAGCAACTGGGAACGTCTTAGTGCCTATTTTGCCTATACCAAACCCAACAGAAAGATCATTTATACCACCAACGCGGTTGAAGGCTATCACCGGCAGGTTAGGAAAGTCACCAAAATAAAAGGGGCTTTCACAAGTGATATGGCACTGCTGAAACTGGTGTATCTTGCTGCAAAGAGGATCGAACGGAAATGGACGGCCCCTATCCATAACTGGGGGTTGACAGTCCAACAGTTTGCCATTAGATTTGAGGGGAGGTTAGTTTTGGACGCGGAATAAAATAATTATTTAGTTCCCTTCTCTTGGGTTACCCCAAGAGAAGGGAAGGACAGAGTTCGGCTAACACTCCCCTCCCACATTGTATAAACGTAATTAGGGCTGAAGTGCTTGATTAGCCTTTTTCTACAAATTAATTTTTTACATGTGCGTGTCTTTGTTCAAAAAACCGTATTAAAATCAAGCAAAACGTAAAGTCTTTCATAAGAAACAAAGCCATCCTTTCAGGTGGCTTTAATTGTGCAAAAAGGAGTAACCTTTTCCTAAATCCCATAATGCTTAGCAACCGCCGTCAGAATCATATCTCTCATTGAAGCCTTGGTTTCCCTACCTATCTCATATTTTAACTTATCGAACATATCAGTTGGAATCCGGAGTGAGTAGATTTTCACATCTTCTGTGTCAAACTCTTTGCTTGATGATTTTTCTTTTTGTTGTATCTCAGATTCAGGGTTGATCAGCATTCCGAGACCTCTTTGTTTTGCGCCAAGGTTTTTGTTTCCCTTGCTAGGATCGTTCAGTTTCTTCGCCATATTTTTATCAGTTTAACTTGCTTAAAATTTCATCGACCAGCAGTTCATAATCCTTAGCTCCGTTCGAGTCTGGTGCATAGTCAAATATGCTTTGTCCCTGCAGCTGTGCTTCGGCCAATGCTACGTTGATTCGGATTTTGGTGTCGAACACTTTATCCTGGAGATCCTCGGTGAGTTTCTCCACAATGGTTTTGGTCAGGATTCGGTTTGGGTTGATTTGGGTAATAAACACTCCACCGATTTCCAATTTATCGTTTAGGTTGTCCCGGACTTCTTTCACTATGCCCAAAAGCCGGTCCACTCCTTTGTAAGCAAAGTACTCTCCTTGTAATGGTAGCAAAATGGTGTCACTCGCTACCATGGCATTGACGGTCAATAACCCAACCGAAGGAGGGCAGTCAATGATGATGTAGTCGTATTCTGAGCGGATAGGCTTTAGGAGTTTATGGAGGATTTGCTCTCTTCCAATTTTGGATACAATCTCCATTTCAGCTCCCAACAGATCGATGGAGGAGGGAACCAAGTCCAGGTTTTCGGAGACATTAAGGATCGGTAACTTTTTATTCTCCCGAATGGAATCATAAACAGATAATTCAGGATCACCTTTTCCCAGTCCCTCAGTCAGGTTTGCTTGGGAATCGATATCCAACAACAAAACTTTGAAACCTTTTTTGGCAAGCCCAGCACCGATGTTTATGGAGGAGGTGGTTTTACCAGTTCCTCCCTTGTGATTCATGATGGAGATAGTTTTCATATGGATTGGGATTTTTTTTCAAAGGCCATATGGAATGCCCTGATAAAAGATCTCAAGCTGATAGAAATTTCGGAATGGGCATTTCATAACTCAGTTGGTTTAACTAAAGATATGAAAATGTGTTTCCATAAAAAAGTATTTATATAAAAATGTATTTACTTTTGATTGATTCTGGACTCCAAGTTCTCGATGATCAGGTTCTTTGATCGCACCAATTCACTGTATGAGTTATTCTCAGCAGCTAGGCGTTTCACTTCATTTTGAAGTCTTTCGATTTCTGCTTGGAGCCGGTCAAAAAAGTTTTGCTCGCTCCCTAGTTTGTCCGAGTCCATTTCACTATCCTCGATGGTGGTAATAAACATTTCTCCCTCACCCGTAGCTAACCAACTTAGGTTGATGTTATGTTCTCGCTTTAGGAGGATCTTAATCTTTCCAGAAACGTTGTTCTTGCCTCGTTCTATGTCTGAATATCCTGCCTGAGTCAAGCCCAAAGAAGCCCCGAAATCTGCTTGGGTTTCTTTTAAGAATTTCCGGATGATTTTTAGGCGTTGATTTTCAGTCATTTATGAGTGATTCTTATTTTTAAACGATAAATTTTTTTAATAATATAGCAAAACCATATATTTTTAAAAATAGATATATTCAAAAGGAATTATCCGTTGGTCTTTTCGGATTGTTCGATTGGGATGATCTTCCAGACCTTTTCATTAGTTGATATCTTAAGTTCAGAGCCTAAATCAAGAAAGTGTTATCTGTGAAATTGAATATAGTCCTTTTTCTGTTTTGCAGATCATAACTTGATCCTCTAAGGCAAATATATACATACAAATGTATTTTGTGAGGCAATTATTGGTTTTCTGAATATATACATATCTGTATATCTATATATAGATATGTACAGATATAGGAATATTTCGATGTCTTTTTTCAAGTGATAAAAGCATCATTCTGGTTTTGAAAAATGGGCTTGATTTAATCTCAGGCCATGAATTTTAGCACCTTTTTTTCCTCGCGGGAAAGTGGTGGGTTTGAGGAATGTTGAAGAAATATCTTTGCTTTTTTCAGCATGTAAAATTGAAAGAGCGTGTTGAGGAACCTTTTGCGTGTTCCTTGCAAGTTGTGTATTTGTGACACAAATTCTGCCGAATTTTTTTCACAAACACGCACTTGCCATTCCGATGTTTCTTTGCTGAATCATTCAAAATGGAGGGATTTAACCTCGCAACTCGGTAAAATTTAAATTGACTGAACCATGAGAAAATTCATTGAACAGGATCGAGAAAAAGTCATTACTATTTTAGTGAATTCTTTTGAAGGCAATAAATCGGTTGATTTTGTGGTTGGTAATTCGGCCACTTCCAGGAGAATTTTGATGGAGTACAGTTTGGCAAACTGTCTGGAAAACGGAGAGGTGTATATCTCCGAAAGTGGAAAATCATGCGTCTTGATCAAGTATTCTAACCGAAAGCGAAAGTCTTTTAATCTATGGATTTGGGACTTAAAACTGGCTCTCCAGGGAATTGGAATTTCAAAAATTTCGAAGGTGCTCAAAAGGGAATCAAGCATCGAAAGGGTCCAACCAAATGAGCCATTTCTTTACGTTTGGTTTATCGGTGTAGAGCCAGAGAACCAAGGTAAAGGAGAAGGATCTATGCTTCTCAAATCTGTACTCGAGTTGGCGAAGAAAAAGAACCTACCTGTCTGCCTGGAAACTTCCACCGAGCGAAATTTCAGATGGTATGAGAATTTCGGATTCTCAGTTTATGCATCTTCCGATGAATTTGGTTTTCCATTTTACTTCTACAAAAAGGATTTGCTATGACAGTGTTTGGAACTGACATGCATCTGGCGACATTTATTTTTGTCGTGTGCGAGGTGCTATTTTTTGTTTCTCAGTTGGTTTTATATCTCCAAAATCCTGCTGAAAAGAATCGACAATACTATTTGATCCTTTTGGGATTGTTGATCATCTACAATATTGCAGGTGGCTTGTTCCCAGATCCAGAGCTCCCTATTTCATTGAATCTTCAGATCAACTTGGCTTATGGAACCGGGTTTGTAATGGGAGCATATTTTCCATACTATTTTTATCGGGTTTTCGAACTGGATGATTTGAGGTGGAATGCGCGAATTGGGGTCTGGATATTCTTAATAGCTCCATTCCTGCTTTTCTTTTGTATTGGGCTTCCATTACTGGGTGATCTTCCCGCAACCATTTGGTATGGATTGGCGATCCCTTTGGTTTATGCGATTTATCTGATCGTGATCATTTTTCTGAGTATTAGAAAGAAATTTGAGGGGTCTCAAAATTCACTGGAAGCAATTTTGACTTATTCTGCGGCGGTGCCTTGGGTATTGCTGCCAGTTTTTAGCTATGTCGATGCTTCCCAATTTGTGGAAGTAATTTGCACAAATGGTGGCTTTATCATCATTACTTTTTTGTTTATCCGAAAGATGATCTTCGAAAACAGAAAGGTATTTGCAAAAATCAATGATACCGACCAGAGGCCACCGATTGATCCCAGTACTTTTTTCGGCCAACGATGTGCTGAATTGGGCTTTACCAAGCGAGAGTGCGAAGTGGTTGAGAAAGTAGCCCAAGGACTTACTAGCAAAGAAATCGCAGAAGTACTTTTTATTTCAGAAAGAACAGTCAACAAACACCTTCAGACGATTTTTAAAAAGGCGGACAGCAAAAACCGAGTTGAGCTGATCAACGCCCTAAACTCCTATTCATAAAACAGATTTTAAGGGACGAACCCATTGATTAAGCATATCTGCGTATAGGCGATTTTCTATACGCAGATATGCCTATTTATCGCATTTACGCAGTTCTAGGTATTTTTTTTCGCCTAGAGAATCCAATTCTTTACCCCCATCAACATGTAGCCATGAAGGAGAAAAGAGAAAATCTCTCTTGGGTATCTGTCAGGTTAAAGCCGGATGTTTTTACCCGATTGAAGGAGGAAAGTAGGTCCCTTGGTGTGTCTTTGAGTCACTTGATCAGAATGAAGCTTAGCTCTGAAACGATCAAGATCATTGACACCAAGGGAATCCTAAATGCAATTGATAAGGTGGTTGCCGAACAGGCTAGGGTTAACAATAATATCAACCAGTTGGCCAAGCATGCCAATACGTATCGAGACAAAATTTCCCCGGAGATTTTTCTGAATCACACCAAACAGATGGCCAAGCATCTTGAGCATAGGGACTTCATGAACAAGTTTTTGAAACAGATTTATCAGGCAATCAAATGAGAGTTAAAATCCTTTCCAGCGCAAGTTCATTTAATGGGGTGACCTACAACACGAACAAAACCCAAAATGAAAAGGGAGAGCTGACTAGGCTCCGGAATTTTGGGTATTTGCAGGACACCAAGGATGTGGGGCCGAATGAGGTGAAAAATTACCTGATAACTCATTCGAACAGAAATGCACTCGTCAAGGACAAGCAGTTTCATGCCATGATCAGCTGCAAGGGCAGGGAGTATTCCAAAGAAGAGCTGACAGAAATCGCCCATGAATGGATAGATAAAATGGGCTATGGGAATAACCCTTTCCTGATCGTTTTTCACAAGGACACAGCAAATAACCACGTTCATATTGTGTCATCGAGAATTGATCGGGATGGCAAAAAGATCAGTGATTCATTTGAGAAGCTAAGGGCACAAGAAGCAATCAATGAGATCATGAGACTCAATCCCAAGCATGAAGCAGTGAAGGCTGCGGATAGCTTGATGGAGTTTCGCTTCAGTACCAAAGCCCAAGGATTCTTAATCCTCGAAAACTTGGGATTCAAGGTGAGGGAAAAAGGTGAGCAGATAGAATTGATCAAATATGGTTCAGTTCAAGGTCAGATTCCTGTTTCAGAATTCAACCAAAAGATCCAATCCTATCAATTGGATAAGGATCGAGCAAAACAGCTGAAAGCGATTTTGGATAGATATTCCAAGGTCTACCAAACTAAGCTCACTTGTCTATTTGAACCTAAACCCGGCGGCAAAAAAGGAAACCAAACCGGGTATCGCTCGGATCTCGGTGATTTTATACGGGATAAATTTGGGGTTCAGCTCGTATTCCATGGCAAAGATGGAAAAAGGCCTTATGGTTATTCCCTGATTGACCATGCCAATAAGATCATTTTTAAAGGCATTGAAGTATTCCCAATCCAGCGATTTTTTGAACAGGAAGGTGAACGTAAATCCTATCAATCCCAGAAACCGAACAAGGATAAACCGATCGATTTGATCGAGGCAAAAGTAAAGCTCCAATCTGCCCTCAATGATTTTTCTACTGTTCGGCAAGGCTTGGAGCACCACTCTTTAAAGCTGGAGAATAGGGATGGGAATTCTTTTCTTAAAACAGCCCAAGGAGATATCGCAGCCAGCGACATTCTTTCTGCCGAG
Organism: Algoriphagus sp.; assembly: GCA_018336015.1. Taxonomy (GTDB): domain Bacteria; phylum Bacteroidota; class Bacteroidia; order Cytophagales; family Cyclobacteriaceae; genus Algoriphagus; species Algoriphagus aquatilis. The sequence goes on from JAGXQZ010000027.1 coordinate 110,210, forward strand.
CAGCAGCTGGCATTACGGCAACACTTCCAAGAAAGCGAAGCTCATCGAGGAGGACAGAACCAAGGGATTTTTGACCTGGTCCCGGTACTTAATATTGCCGATGACATCGATGATGAAGCAGTGCACAGCAGAAAAAGAAGCAAAAAACGCAAGGGAGATAATGAAATCACCAGATAAAGAGAAGGCCATGATCATTCTATTCGCAAACCAAAAAGGCGGAGTGGGAAAAAGTACCCTTGCGGTGCTGTTTTCAAACTTTGCCGTCCAGAAAAGGAAAAGAAAGGTGAAAGTCTTTGATATGGACTTTCAGCAGTCGCTCTACAACAAGTATCTCAATTCGGATCTATTGGAAAATGAAAAGCTGTATGAAGTCGAGCTATCAAATATTCCCGGATTCAAATCCATTAAGAAGCGAGCAGATCAAGATCCCAAAATTCTCACCGTCATTGACCTTGCCGGGAGAATGGATGACGACAATCTGGTCCCGGTACTCAAGGAATCAGAATTGATCATCTGCCCATTTTGCTACGATGAGTACAGCGTCACCAGCACGTTTGAGTTTTGTTACGTGGTCAAAAAAGTGAATCCCGAGAGCAGGATCATTCTGATTCCGAACAGAGTCAAAACCTCGGTCAAGTACGAAACCTTGGAGAGCGTCAGCCAGGCACTTGGCCAATTTGGTGAGTTGACCTCCCCGGTATCGGATCGGATAGACTTCCAAAGACTGACCACCTCTTACACCCCGGAATCGCTCGTGCCTATCCTGGATCCCATTTTCAACAAATTATTTGATGACCATATAGAAGCAGACCAGCCATGGGAAACGGAGACTACATAAGCAAACTTGTCCAAGGAGTAAGGGCAGATTTGGTATCGACTGAACATGAGGTAAAGCCTTTGATAGAGTCTGAAAGTAAAGACGCCGCCAAAATCGCAAGCCAAGGAATCCATGAGCTGATAGAGGCCATTAGGAATTTTGAAGTAAACGGAGCTTCTAAAAGGCTGATTCGGATGGACGCTCGAACCGAAGAAGTCCTGAAACGAATCAATCCAACTTTTGGAGTGAACGTGACCTCCTTCGTGAATTTCCTGTGCTGGGACTTTCTGGAAAACAATCCAGAACTGGTCCATGAAATCAAACAATCCATACAAAAACTATAACCATGAGCTGGACAGACTTCTTTCTATACCTATCCCTTTTCTATGTGGTGTACTATGCGGTAAATGTCGTCATCGATGTTTTGCGCAAACCACAACTTTCAGAAGTGTCGGCAGGGAATGCCTACACATTCCAGACGGACCTCAATGAGTTTGACGAAAGTCCAACGGTGATTGAGGATAATGACCCAGTGCTCGATCCCGTGAAGCCTAAAACAGGATCGGGTTCTCCAACAGAAGTATGGGTCAATAGTGAGGAGGATTCAGAGGACATCGAATTTGAAATCAACGATCCCAGCCCGGTCAAATCTACAGGAGGGGTGACCACGCTCAATTCCCTCTTTGTCCTGGCCAAGGAAGGCAGTATTGAAATGAAAAAGAAAGTCGTGTTCTCATGAAATCCCATACATGGCTATTCTTAAGCAGTATTCTTTCACTCATCTTCCTTTTATCGGTGGTGGAGTCTTTTGGCCAATCCCCTCCGGGAGTTTCAAAATTTCAGGAAGTGGAGACCGATATGAAAAGTTTCTACGTGGCTCTTTCCAGACTCTCATTTGTCGTGGGAACAGTCTCTGGATTGCTGGGGGGACTTCGGGTTTACAACAACTGGCAAATGGGAAGGCATCAGATCGATGTACAGGTAGTCAGTTGGTTCGGAGCCTGTCTATTTCTGGCCACCATGGGATTTTTTCTCAGCGGATTGTATGCTGTCCCACTGACTTGACACCCCAAAAAAGCGAAATCAACTATTAATATTTTCTCAATAAACTATGAAAACCATGTTCAACAAAACCAAAAAAACGATGGCAAGTGCATTCGCAATGACACTTGCAACAATATCCGCCCAAGCTCAAGGTGTTGCGGGAATCACAGCGGCCGAATCTTCACTTCTCGGATATGTCGATCCAGTGGCAAGCCTTTGTCTAGTAATTGGAGCCGTAGTTGGGCTCATTGGAGGAGTGAGAGTTTACATCAAGTGGAATTCAGGAGATCAGGATATCAATAAAGAATTGATGGGCTGGGGTGGTTCCTGCCTGTTTTTGGTCCTGGTCAGTGTGATCATCAAAGCGTTTTTCGGTGTCTGATGGCTAAGCAATTTCCGATATATAAGGGGCTTCAAAAGCCTCTTATATATCGGGGCTTTCAGGGAAAATTCATCGGATGGGGAGTCGCCTCCTTAGTTATCGCTGTCATCTCAGGAGGATTAATCGGAAGCTTAACCAGTATGGTTTTAGGCGGGGTGATTACCCTATCCGTCATGACAACCGGACTTTTCATTACCTCTCAGCAACAGAAAAAAGGTCTGCATAGCAAAACAAGGTACAAAGGGGTGTTTCAGATCGCTACATCCTTAAAATCGAAGTAATCATGTTCGGGAAAAAACGGAATGAATTTAAGCTTCCCTATCTGGGGATCGAAGATCAGATCCATGGTTTTCATTGTCTATTCAATCTGAAGGGTGACTTCGGTGTCATCCTTGGGTTGGACAATCCTGTCCTGCAGTATTCGGCGGATTCTTCCAAATACGATTCCTTTCATCAGCTATACACCAACCTGATCAAAATATTGGGTGAAGGGTATCTGATCCAAAAGCAGGACATTTTTTCAAGAAAGACCTACAGCGAAAAATTCTCAAAAGAATACCTACAACAGAAGTATGATGACCATTTCCAGGGGCGTCCCTATACTTCGCTGAAGACATTTTTGGTGATTACAAAACGGGCAAAAGGGAGATACAGTCAAAAGTCAGTGATGGATTTTATCCAGACCTTGGGTAAGGTGACCGACCTTTTTGAACGTGCTGGAATTAAGACAGAAGCACTCTCAAAAATTGAGACTGACCGATATGTGAAACGGATTCTCAGTATGAATTTCCATGAGGAAAAGATTGTGCTGGACAACCTGCTTGCCGAAGAAAGCCAAGTGGAAAGTGGAGATAGAGCTTTTCGGTCGATCACTTTGGTAAATACCGATAAGGTAGAACTTCCGGAAAAGGTAACCACCCATTTGGAGCGTAACGACAAGGATAGCCTTAAGGGGTTTCCAGTGGATAATATGGCCTTCCTTTTCGATGTCCCTAATTTCCAGACGATAGTTTATAACCAAGTCATTGAAATTATTGAGCAGAGATCAACGCTCAACAAGCTGGAATTGAAACGAAAGAGGCATTCCGGAATACCGGATCCAGCCAACAACATCTGTGTCGAAGATATCGACAGGTTATTGGAAGACGTGGCCAGACACAATCAGCTTTTGGTCAATTGCCACTTCAATGTGGTCGTTTCCGCCAAGAAGGAGAATATTCAAGGAGCTTGTAATTATGTGGAATCCTCCCTTTTCCAACAGGGGATTGTTGCCAACAAGAATTCCTATAACCAATTGGAGCTTTTTAGGACACTCCTTCCCTGCAATACCGCAGAGTTGAAAGTTTACGATTACTTCCTGACCACTTCAGATGCAGCATTGTGCTTTTTCCTGAAAGAGTCACTGAACAAGGATGAAAAAAGCGTTTTTCAGATCCGATTTACGGATCGACAGGGAATCCCTTTGAAGATTGATCCGGCTGATTTGCCGATGCAAACCAATCGGATCAACAATAGAAACAAGTTTGTATTGGGTCCTTCTGGATCGGGGAAATCATTCTTTATGAATGCCCTGATCGAACAGTACTGCATGTGGAATAAGCGGCCCAATCCTAAGTGGCTGATGGATGTAGTCATTGTCGATACCGGCCACTCGTATTCCGGACTTTGCCAATACTACCAAGGGAAATACATCACTTACACCGAGGAAAAGCCAATAACCACCAACCCTTTTTCCATTACTGAAGAAGAGTACAACATCGAGAAGAAAGACTATCTCCTGACCCTGATTTCCCTCTTGTGGAAGACAGCGGAAGGAACAGTCTCTCAGGTTGAAGCCGATGTTATTTCCAATACGATCTCGGCCTACTATTCCTCTTTTTTCTCCAAGGAAAGCACTATCGATCGGCTTTGCTTCAACAGCTTTTATGAATTCGCCCTGGAGAAAATCCCAGAAATCAAAGAGCGTGAAAGCATTGGATTTGAACTTGAAGAATTCCGCTTTGTACTCAAGAAGTTTTACAAGGGAGGTGAGTTTGAAAACCTACTCAATGAGGAAGTTGACCAGTCCTTGTTTACCGAATCTTTTGTGGTTTTTGAAATTGACAGCATCAAAGAGCACAAGGTGCTTTTCCCGATTGTGACACTCATTATCATGGATGTTTTCATCCAGAAAATGAGGTTCCGAACCAAATACCGGAAGGCACTCATCATCGAAGAAGCTTGGAAGGCCATAGCCTCCCCGCTCATGGCAGGCTACATTCTATACCTCTATAAAACAGTCCGAAAATTCTGGGGGGAAGCCATAGTGGTAACCCAAGAGCTGGGAGATATCATCGGAAATGCGGTAGTCAAAGACAGTATTATCAATAATTCGGATACGATCTGTCTTTTGGATCAGACAAAATTCAAAGACAATTATTCTCAAATCGCCTCCCTGCTTTCCATCAATGAAAATGAAAGGAAAAAGATCTTCACGATCAATCAGCTGGATAATCATGAGGGCAGGGGAAGATTCAAGGAAGTATATATCCGAAGAGGATCTGCCGGTGAGGTGTATGGGGTGGAAGTGTCCTTGTACCAATACCTGACCTATACCACGGAAAAGCCAGAAAAATCAGCCATCGAAATCTATATCCAAGCCTTTAGAGGGTACCAAATGGGACTGGACGCTTTTGTCGAGGATTTTAAGGCTTCTGAGCTTTCACTCCATGAGTTTTTTGGAGAGGTCAACAAGCAAGGGGCCCCGGTAAGAGAAACACTAACTGCCACTTTTTAACCATTACAAAGATGAAAAGCTTGAACATACTGGTATTTCTGATCCTCTCGGGATCTGCCTTAGGGCAAACTATCTATGTGGATCCAGCGGTAGCAGGAGCAACGGCGGCACATTCTGCGGTCATCAATTCTCAGCTGAATGCCACTAATGAACGATTGACTTTGATTGAACGGGGACAGCTGGCGATTACCGGAAACCTGACCATTGTCAATACGATGCAGGACAAAATCTACAAAGGACTTTCTGAGGTCAGTTCGATTTTGACCAACCTTTCCAATGTGCAGGAAATCGCTCGAATAGCCACCGGGATTTCAAGTGACCTTAGCCAGGTGATGGACTTAGCCGGAGAGAATCCCGCTTTACTCCTGTTTGCCGAACGGAATGCTACCCTATTTCAGCAAAGGGCAACTTCTTTGGCCTTGGAGGTCAGTTCATTTGTGTTGAAGGGAGGAGAAAACAATCTCATGGATGCAGGTGAGCGGTCAAAACTGATCAATCAGATTTTGACTGAGATGGTCATCCTGCGATCCTACTCTTATGGCATGTATCGAGCCATGTATTTTGCTCAGATGAAAGGATTTGTGAGGGCTCTAAATCCTTTTCAAGGGTACATCAACGTAGATATCCAGCTTGCGCAGGATATAGCCAGAAAAGCCAAAACCCTCCAACCATGAAATCTTTTTGGCTTTTACCCTTCGTTTTTTTGGCAACCCTTGGGATGAGTTTTGCTCAAACCAATGTGGCCCTTCTCCACCAGCTAGTCGAGGAATCCAAGTCTGAATATAACCTTCAAAAAGAGGCAAAAGGAAATCAGGGAAGGAACTCGGTCAACGAGGAGGTCAATACCAATTTGGTCAAGTCTGTAAAGGAGAAATACCGAGCCGTCCAGGACCGATTTGCCAAACTCTCCATTGTCATCGATGCTTTTGGAATTGGTGCTGCGGCTGAGCCCTTGGTCAACTCCATTATTGATAATCAACAGCAAATCGTTTTCTACTGTAGCCAAAATCCGGAATTAGTACTTTTTGCGGTAGAGTCGGAACGGGTTTTCGTCGAAAGATCCTATTCACTTTTGAATTATCTCTTTGGCCTTTCGGCAAGTATCGGAGTGGTCAACCAGATGAAAGTTTCGGAAAGAAGAATCCTTTTCCAACATATTCTGGACGAGCTGAGGGAGATCAACGGACTTTCCTACACCGTTTCCAAATCACTTCAGCACTATCTCGAAAGGAAGAGAGGAATCAATCCTTACCTACAGTATGTAGCAACGGAAATGGCCTTGGTAGAAGAAATCATTCAAAACGCCAAAACCCTAATCCGATGAAAAATCTCCTTTTTCTTTTCATGTGTTTCGTGGCTGTTGAATCTTATCCCCAGACCGTGGTATTTGACAAAGAGCATTTTTCGATAGTCAATGCCAACGCTGCTGTACGAAATGTCAGTGAAATAGGGTATCACCAAACTTTGGATATCATCAGGCAAAACACTGATGATATCATTCTCAATTCATCCAGCCTGGCACTGGTTCAAACCATGATTGTCAACTCCCTCACCCAAATCAATGAAGGGTTCAAGGATGCAATACAGGTAAGGATGATCGCTGAGACTGTCTTGGATATCAGTTCCATTTCCGCAGAGGCTTTTCAATTGGCGGGCGAAAATCCCATCCTTTTTCTTTTTGTCGAAGAGTACACGGGCCAGGCAAAAACCAGAAGTCTCAACCTGGCTACGGAAGTTTCATCACTTATTCTCAAAGAGGGCGATAATCTACTGATGAATTACAATGTCCGGGACGAGCTTCTTGATTCGGTACAGGAGGAATTACAGGTAATTCTTGCTTTGGTACTAGCTGCAAAAAACAGCATCTACTGGGCCAAGACCAATGGGATAATCCGATCCCTCAATCCTTACCAAGCCTATATCAATCGTGATTTAGGATTGATCAATGAAATCATCATCAAACAGAAAATCCTTACCCGATGAAGCCGACTCTCTCATTTTTGATCCTTTTTTCTGTTTGTATTCACAGCTACGGACAGACTCCAATCCATGATAAAGCGATTGTCGCTCAGCAGGAACGGATGGTCTATAAGCAGTGGGATGAGGATAAATTCTATCCTGAACCCAATAGACTGCTCGGAATCCCAACGAATCCGATTTGGTATATCACCTGGGGCTTGCACCCCAATTACCCGGATCTGGACCGAAGGCCATTATCTCCAAGGGGAGAACAGACTCAAAGGCTGGGATTGGCAGCGGCCATGCAGATTTCTTCTAACTACTACAAGCAGCACTCAGATACGGTCAAAAACTTGGCAACGGCTGAAATGGCTCGCATTTCAGGAGCTTTTTCAGCGACAGATCCTCTTTATCAATTCTACTATAAGCGAGAGCTCAGGCCTCTGGAAAATCCTGAAGCCACTGCTTTTCAGGGTGTTCCTGCGGAAGTAATCCATTACATGACTGATCATGGGGCTTACCAATGGTACTTAAACAACATGGCTTCGCTTTCGGAGCGATATGAATTTGCAAAGAGCCTGGATATGGAAAGAGGACAACGGATTCTGATGTATCACAGAATCATGCTTGAAATGAGAGATATCCTTAAAAAGTGGCAATACAAGCTGGACATGTCTTCCAATATGCTTGCCTTCCGAAAGCTGAACCAGCGGAAAATCAGCGGAGAGATTACCCTTTCAAATCCAAAAAGCGAGGAGGATAGAGCCAAGAAAATTGCTAACCAAACCCAAGTCCTAAAATGCCCATGAGAAAGGCTCATCACGCATGGTTATGGCTATCTAGGGCATTCCATGTGGCCATTGAAAATCAATTAATAATCACATGAAATGAAGAAGCTGATCACAGGACTATCTATTCTCCTTGGCTTGTCAATCCCCGGATTTGCTCAATCGGCCAACCATGACCAGTACAAGGAGACCATAAGCTATTTGCAGGGAAACAGCATTTACGACAGGGGAGTGATGACCTTCTTTGAAGAAATGAGGGATTATGGCTTTGCTCATTCCGACCCTTTCATGAGAGATGCTCAGACCTTGGCCTGTATTTTCATGCTGATTTTTTTTAGTCTCAAATGCTACGAAATGATGGCAGGGGATAAGAAGCTTGAAATTATGCCCCTTTTAAGACCTTTTGCGTTGGTGATTCTTTTGATGTGGTGGCCAATTTTCTGCCAGATCATCGCTTTTCCTACCGATTTGATCGCTGCCAAAACAGAAGCGCTTTTCGGGACTCAAAACGATATCAATAATGGGTTGCGGCTTGACCGGGCGGCCTACATGATCGAGATGGCCGATCAGCTGGTGGAATATCAGGCAGTGACCGAGATGGCATCGGAACAGGCGCAAGAATCCGATAAAGATTTGGGGATGGTGATTGTGGATGGGGTAAAAGGATTTTTCTCCGATCAGATTCTAGCTCCTATTGTCCAAATGAGGATTAGGATGCAAACCAGCCTTCAACTGCTCGCTACCCAAATCATCGAATTGGTGGCCATATGGATTCTAAGGGTGTGTGTCTATATCATTTTCATGTTGCAGATCATCTATTCGACGGTGTTGGTGATACTTGGGCCATTTTCAGTGGTGGTGAGTATTCTTCCAGCCTTTCGGGATGCGTTCACTACCTGGATAGCAAGGTTTGTCTCCGTCAACCTTTATGTAGGAGTGGCATATTTGATTCTCTACATAACAGGAAGGCTCCAACAATATGCTTTGGAGGTAGAGATTGACAAGTACGAGTATTTGCTTTCAACCGGTGGGGGAGCAGATCGGCTTGAAAAAATGGCTTGGTTGGCATCCAATGGCTTTTTGAGTTTCGGGCTGGTGATTGTAGCATTTTTTGTCAGCGCAATTGCCATCACTACCGTGCCCTCGATTTCCACTTGGATCATTTCCACTTCAGGAATTTCCTCAGCAGCAACCACCGCCGGAAGGATGGGGTCTTCTGCTTCAAAATCAATTTCAAGAGCTAAACTAATCTAACCATGATCATCCAAAACATTGAATCGAAAATCAGATTGGCAACGGTTCTTTCACTGGGGAGCCTGATTACCTCAATCATAATCTGCGGCTTTGTTTCGGTTTACGCCTATAAACAGGTAGCCAACGCAAGGCAGTCCATTTATATCCTTGACAATGATATACCCATTTTAGCGAAGCAGGCCAATATGCAAATGAATAGGCCCGCTGAGTACAAAGCAGCCGTGGACTTGTTCCATAGCCTTTTTTTCAACCTGACTCCCGACGATAAGCACATCGAATATCAAATGAGCAGGGCCATGTATTTCGTGGATGAGACCGGAGTCGGCCAATACAATAACCTAAAAGAAAAGGGCTACTTCAATTCCATTCTCTCCTCTAGTTCTGTGCTTTCTATCCAGACGGATTCGATTGTCTTGGATCAGAATAGATTCCGGTATTACGGCAAGCAAAAGATAGATCGAAGAAGTGCCACGATCACGAGATCCATCATCACTGAGGGGGAATTGATCGATATACCTAGAAGTGAAAATAACAGCCATGGGGTTTTGATCACGAATTGGAAAACTATTGAAAATAAAGACCTGAGCAATGTTTCGAAAAACACCTTCTAAGGATCGGGAAACCACCATTTTCCAAGAACTTAAAAATGAGCTTTTTCCTCACATGGCAGGGGTTAATGGCCATTTGAAGGGGTTGATGGATCGTCATGCCAAAATCATTTTTTGTGTCATGCTTCTTCTCATTGTAGCCTCTTTCATCCTGACCTTTTTTGTGCTGAAGCCTAACCCGGAGAATAAGGCTGAAAATTTCAAAAAAGACCTGAAGGCTATTCCGGGAGAGCTATCCGGCGAATTTTCAGCCTTGCAGGATTTGACCCTGAGAGCTGCGAAAATGGCAGAATTAAAGTCCGAGATAGAGCGGATTATCGCTCAGGATTCTATTTCAAAAACCGATTCAGCCTATCTGGAAAAAGCAATTGAGCAACTGAAATACTTTAATAACCACTCCAATGAAAATTGACTTCAAACAACCCAGATACATCCTGCCGATTATCATGCTCCCGTTTTTGTGTTTGCTGTTTTACGGGTATAAATCCTTCAGCAAAGACAATCCGGCTGATCCTGTTCAGGGTATCAGTGGAATCCAATCCGAGATCGGCAAAGTGTCGGAACAGATCCAGAAAAAACCGCTTGATTCCAAACTGGATGCTTCGAGAGAAACCTATAAAAGGGCAAATGATGGATATACGGCTATCAAAGGCTTGGAACTCGAGGTAGAAGAATCTAGCCAAATCAAAACGCTATATAACGAGGAGGAAAAAAGGCTGCTGGATTCAATAGACAACGCTTTAAAAAGCGCAGGTCTGTATTCGGGAAAACCCGATGCCGCCAATGGTTTCCCATCTGTTTTGCCACAACCTTCCAGACGGCAAAGCTTTTCCAAGGAAGATGAAGAATTGTTGAATGCCATCAATCAGCTGGAAGGGAAAAAGACCCAAGTTCCCGCCAACAGATACGAAGATCCCATGGATCTTTTCAAAGCGCAGATGGCTGTGATAGACTCCATTTCCAAAGCGAATGATCCGGCCTATCAAGAGCTACAGCAAAAAGAAATGGAAAGCCAGCAAGTAGCAAATGAGACCGAAAACGAAGTTTATCGAGTTCAGAAGTCAGAGGGTGCCGCTACTTTATTCAATACCGTCACCAGAGAAAAAAAAGGAAAGTTCATCGAAGCAATCATTGATCAGGATATCAAGAGTGGTACCCTTGGGGCCAGATTGAGAATCCGACTTTTAGATGATATCCTGATCGGAAATGCCATTGTGGGCAGAGGAACTTACCTCTATGCATTGATTTCCGGATATGAAGCTCAGCGAGTGAAGCTGACCATTTCTTCGATTATGATCAATGATCAAATCTTCCCGATTAAACTCTCCATCTATGACGTGGATGGGATGGAAGGGCTTTATGTTCCAGCCAGTGCCTTCCGGGAATTTTCCAAAGAACTCGGAGGAAATACCACAGGAGGAATGAATCTGACGATGCAGCCAAACTCAGACGAATTGAGCCAACTGTACATGTCTGCACTCCAACGAATGTTCACCTCAACTTCCCAAGCCGTTTCAAAATCCATCAAAAAGAACAAGGCCAATATCAAATATGGAACCTCTGTCTATCTGATCGATACCCACGAATTGCAGGAAAACGGAAAAATGATCCAAAACCAAAACTGACCTACCATGAGACAAAAGATTATAACCATTATCCTTTGGGCGATATCCATTTCGGCCTATGCCCAGCAAAACGGGACGCTTTTGAAAAGCCAACTTCCCAAGATCTATATCGACGAGGAAATCTCCCTTCACTTTCTTTCCCCCGAGCCCATCCAATACGTGGATATCTCGACCGACAATATGATCGGGGATATTCCATTGGAGAATGTATTTCGGGTAAAGGCAATCCGTGACAGTGTTTCCAACCTCAATGGATACAATAAGTCTTTGGGAGTGGTTACCATTATCGGGCAGAAATTCATCGCACAGTACGATTTATGGTATGCCCATGATGAGCGACAGCTGAAGACTCAAATTGAAATTCTTCCTATCCATACCAGTCCCTTGGAGGTCGGTAAAATCCCCATGAGCGACCAAGACCTTCGGTATTTTTCAATAGAGGCATTTAAAAGGAAGGAGAAGGACAACATCGCCAAGAGCAGTCAGTATGGGGTTTCCGGTCAGGTAAATTGTATCTACACGGTTGACGATTATATCTTTTTGGACATCTCCTTTACCAACAAGACCAATCTCAAATTTGATCTTGACCAGTTGAGATTTAAGATCGAGGACAAGCGAATCACCAAAGCAACCAATGTCCAATCCATTGAGATAGAGCCTGAATACCAGCTTTTCACCCCGGAAAGCTTTGAGAAGAAATACCGAAATATCTACGTGTTTAAAAAATTTACCTTCCCCAATTCCAAGGTGTTCACCATCGAGCTTTCCGAATCCCAAATCAGTGGAAGAACGCTCTCTTTGGAGATCAAGTACGCAGACCTTTTAGCGGCAGACACACTTTAAAAATGATTTTTCCCTTCAACTGAGCCTTTGCTATGAATGAGAAAAGAGAATTAAAAAGCCTTCACGCGACCTTTCAATTCATTGTTTACCTGATGGTATTTTTGGACATTCTGATGTTTGTCTATGCCCCACAGTTGTTGGCGATGGATGGGGTGGGAAGGTTTCTTTTTCCTCTTTTTGAAAAGCTACAAAACCTGAAGATTTACAGTAATGTGCTTCTTGGCAAAGTGGGTATTTTGATAGCCATTTGCCTTTCCGCCATCGGGACTGTGGCCAGAAAGAACCTAGATTTAAACCCGAGAAATCAGATTATTTTCCCCTTGGCAATGGGCCTAATTTTATTCTTTGGTTCTATCTATCTCTACACGCTGAAAGATTCATTTTTGGTAATGGAGCTCACATCCATTCAAGACCTCGGATACAGTCTTTGTTTATTTCTAGGAGCTGTTTTGATCCATACCTCATTGGACAATGTCTCGAAATTGATCAAATCAGGACTGGGAAAGGATGAGTGGAATATCGAAGGAGAGTCCTTCATGCAAGACACCAAAAAAATCGAAAATCCCTATTCCGTCAACATCCCCATGAAGTTCTATTTCAGGGGAAAAGTCCGAAAAGGATGGATCAATTTGGTCAATCCATTCAGAGGGACTTTTGTGATTGGAACTCCAGGTTCGGGAAAGTCATTTGGGGTGATCAATCCCTTTATTCGACAGATGATTGGCAAGGGATTTACCATGTGTCTTTACGATTTTAAGTTTCCCGATTTAGCTCAGATTGCCTATTTCCACTATCTGAAAGCTCAGGACAAAAAGAAAAACCCCAATTTCAAATTCCATGTGATCAATCTGGATGAGGTAGAATATTCCAGGAGGATCAATCCGATCAACAGAAGGTATTTGAAGACGGTGGCCAATGCTTCGGAAACCGCTGAAGCTATTTTTCAATCCCTTCAAAAATCCGATTCATCGGGAGGAGCAGACAAGTTTTTCGAGCAATCGGCCATCAACTTTCTCTCCGCCTGTATCTTTTTTGTGTCTCGATACGAAGAGGGCAAATATTCCACATTCGCCCATGTGCTGGATTTTCTCAATAGGGACTACGAGGATATTTTTAACTGTCTGACCAAATATCCTGAACTCAGATCAATGGTATCTCCCTTCCGAAGTGCCTTTGAAAAGAAGGTTTACAAACAGCTGGAGGGACAGGTCGGCACCTTGAAGATTTTCCTTTCCAGACTGAATACCAAAGAAACAGCTTGGGTCTTCAGCGGGGATGATTTTGACCTCAAAATTTCGGATCCAAATAGCCCGTCCATTCTTGTACTTGCCAACAGTACCGAAACGCAGAGTATCACAGGCACCTGCTATTCGGTGATCATCAATAGGCTAACCCGATTGATTAATACCAAGGGGAATTTGCCAACTGCGTTGATAGCGGATGAAGCGCCGACTTTTTACATCCATAAAATCGAAAACCTGATTTCTACTGCCCGAAGCAATAAAGTAGCGGTCTTGCTCGGCTTGCAGGAATTGCCTCAATTAAATCAGCTTCAGGGAAAGGATACGGCATCGACCATGACCTCGGTGATCGGAAATGTCCTTTGCGGTTCAGTTCGCCATAAGGATACGCTGTCCTGGTTGGAGATGATGTTTGGAAAGCGGAAGCAATTGGGGCAGAGTGTTTCGATTGATCGGGATAAAACTTCGATTTCGTATAGTGAGCGATACGATCCCCTGATTCCTGCTGGAAAAATAGCTTCGATGCACACAGGGGAAATTGCCGGGATAATCGCTACTGAGGGAACAGAGTTCGACGGGAAGTATAAAACCTCCAATGTTCATTGCAGGGTCAATCTGGATATGAAGGAAATCAGGCAAGAAGAAAGGTCCTATCGCAGCACTCCGAAATTCTACGATTTCAAAGGGAAAAAAGAAGAGGTCTTGACAAAACACTTTGAAAAAATTCATCGGCAGGTGACCGAGATCATCGAGCAACACCGAGAAATGGCGACGATAGACTAACCGGAAAATTCATGAAAAGGAATCTATGTACGTTACTTCTTCTTTTTGTCGCTCATCAGGCATTTCCTCAATTCAATGAAATTGAATTTCGAAAGGAACTGACTTCTGTCAATGTGATCAATTCCACTGAAATCAAGCAAGAGGCGAAGAGGTCCGAAATTCAGGATTTTTCCCAGCCAAAACTAACCGTGGGAAAAAAGGAGAAGCTTGTGCTGGCTTCCCTTCCTTTGGAGGATTTTTCCCTGACTTCAGCGTTTGGCTACCGATCCGATCCATTTTCCGGGGAAATGAAATTTCATCGGGGAATCGATCTAAAAACCAAGCGTTCCAAAGTTCTTTCCATGCTCCATGGAACTGTGGTGTCCGTCGGCAATGATCAGTTGTTGGGAATTTTTGTCAAGGTTCAACACGGCAACTATGAATCGATTTACGGTCACCTTTCTCAGTCTCATGTTGCAATTGGCGAGCTCGTCTTACCGGGTACGATCTTGGGGATTTCCGGAAAAACAGGAAGAGCTACGGGAGATCATCTACACCTGAGCATCAAAAAGGGCGAGGAGAATGTCAATCCAGTCTTATTCATTCAATTGATCTCAAGGCTATCGACTAAAGAAGAGGCAATCACTTATTTATCAAAACCATAAAAAAAGCACTATGCAAAGCCAAAATGGATTACCGATGAAGGATTTGGAGATTTTTGGAGTCATCAAAAATGGAAAATTTACCATTCCTGAAAAAGAAGTCAATGCCCTTAAAAATGGGGGAATAACCGATATCGTGGAATTGACCGACCTGAAAGGGAAAGATATTTACATCGATAAATTGCCGGCAAGACTTTCCATAGTAAGGGGAGAAGATGGGAATCCCGCCTTGCAGATTGATCCGGTTTATAGGGAACCTAACCGACATCCCAATTTGAATGACGCTGAGCAGAATCAGTTGGTCCGGAAAGAATTGGCCAACATCAAAAAAAGCTATGTGGACAAAGAAGGGAACATTCAGACCGAAATCATCGAGTACGATCAGCGAACCAAACAATTTCTTTCTTACAATCCCCGAGACATCAAAGCCCCTCAATCCGTCAATGGGCAAGAACTCGATCCACAGCAAAAGAAGAAATACAAGGAAGGGGAAACGGTGCTGTTGGCAGATGGAACAGCGTTTCAACTTTCACCGGCTGCCCCAAAAGGCATCAGATCAAATAAATCCGGGTTAGTTCTTTCGGTTTTGATCGATGGAGGCTTGTCCTACCTGCTGATTACCGGTGTTCAGAAATTGCTCGGAAAGGAAAGCCAAGAGGATAAGGCGTATAGCGAAGGATACCTTCAAGCTATCAAGGAGGTTCAAAAGCAAGTAGAGCGAAGGATTTCCCGAAATCCGAAGGACAAAGATGCTGTCCTGGATTTGAACAACATCAAAGAAGAATATTCTAAAATTTCTGCTGATTCCTCACTCCCAAAATCGGTTAGGGATGACTTTGATATCAATGCGATCAAGCGGCTAAACAGCATCGATACGGAGGAAGGGAAGAACCCAAGAAAACGTTCCGAACAAGACAATGGCTTTGACAGAGACCTTTGATATTTTGAGCTACAAAGGTGTGGATAAGGCTATCCAAGGTCTGTTTTCCAAGTTTGCCCATCAGGATCAAACGGGCCAGATTGTTTTTGACTTCTTTGATGAGCAAGGCAGGAAAGTGGATGCTGAAATCCTGAGCCTTTACCGGAATAAACAGGCTTCAAGAGGGATTTCTACACTCAACCTTTCAGAAGATTCTCGGGCAATTTTTGTCTCAGACTCCTATGCTTCCCTGATCTGCTTTGTCAATCAATTCAAAGCCAGGATCTCCTTTGATGAAGCTGGCTTTTTGATCATTGGGGCTGAGTTTGACTTGAGCTTGTTGAATCAAGCTTTCAAGAAGATTTCAAAAA
This sequence comes from Algoriphagus sp., assembly GCA_018336015.1. Classification (GTDB taxonomy): domain Bacteria; phylum Bacteroidota; class Bacteroidia; order Cytophagales; family Cyclobacteriaceae; genus Algoriphagus; species Algoriphagus aquatilis. The sequence goes on from JAGXQZ010000027.1 coordinate 126,261, forward strand.
AGGCCAAGATCAATACGGTTTTTAGTGACTCGATTTTGGGAAGGGTGATGGATTGTAAGGTTCAGGATCTGGTTTATGATCGGGACTGCCAGTACTATTTGTCAGATGATTGGGTTCAGTTTAAAAATCAAAAGAGGGATAAAGTCTCGAAGGAATCGATCTTCACCTTTTCACTTCGAACTTACTGTATTTCGCAAGCGATAATTCAAACCGTCCGGACATTTAAGCCTAAGCATAAGGGTGTTGAGTCTTTTTATCAGCTAAACCAACTGAATTGGAAAGACCTCAAATAATATGGTTTTGCTATATTTAAACGCTGGCCACTCTAAATTATGGAGAATAATAATCTTGAATTCCTTAAAAAGAACCTGAAATTCCTTGGCTTTGGCACTTCGTTAAATGCCGCCCTGGAAGCTAAAGTTTCTGAGCGACAGGAGTTATTTAAAATCGGAGTTTCAGCCGATTTTAGTGCTAGGCAAAAGGATGGCAGCCTGGGAAAAGACAAGGTTAATTATGAGCTGAATTTCTTGAGATCTTCGAAGCCCTACCATTATTTTCTGGATAGCGTAAAAGTCACTCTTAACGATCAGATCCAGAATACATTTTCGTATGGAAAGGGGAATGACGTGACGGCAAAGGAAGCCTATAATTTGCTCAGAGGAGCTTCTGTTTTGAAGAAGGCCATCCTAATCGACAAGTTTACTTTGAGCTTTATTGACGATGCGGGAATAAGAGGGAAGGAAATGATAGTATCCAGCACTGAAGAGGCTTCCAAGATCATCGCCGAAAATGTGAAGAATAAGATCAATGTTCACGGTTCATACGATCTCTATGCAAAGGGCTACCTGTTGAGATCCTATGATGGAGCAACCGGCAAAGACTTTTCATCCATGCCTGAAGGCAAAGTATTTCTTTCCTATTCCTACTTTGATAAATCTACCAATCAGCATGAAACATCCCATCATCTTTATGACAACTTAAACCTGGCCTTGGATGCAAAGGAGGCCCTTCTAAAAAATGCTAATCCTGAGCAGGATATCAAAGGCTTCAAGATTCTGCATGAGTCTAAGTCCCATAAAATTTTTGAGTTTGATCGAGAGGGCAATGAAGTGTCGGTCGAAGCTCCGAAGCGAAATGAGAACATTTGGATCAAATTGGATTTTGATCAAAAGACCGAGGATGGAAATTATGGCTTCAAGAAATTCTATCAGAACTATGGCTTCAACCTGGAATCTGAACTTGGCAGATTCCCGATCAATGAGCTGGTAACTCCTCAGGAAAAGGAAATGCTTATTTCAAGTTTAGGTCGTGGAAATATCCAAATGGCTACTTTGGAGACCGGGCAGCCGGTATTGATTGAGGCCGATCCTCAGTTTAAGAAAATCCAGTTTTATGACATGGATTTCAAGAAATTGAACGTTTTACCTTCACTGTCTCAGGAAATGGGTAGGTGAGGGTGGTTAAGCGAACCAATCCTAGTCGCTTTACCTAACTCTTTTATAGAAAAGGCTTAAATAGAAGATATTGGAAAATATTCGGCACATTTTACAACTAGAAGACCAAGAAGACTTTGATGAGGCATTCGCCTTGTATAAAGAGCTTTATGAAAGAAACTCAACTGATTTTGAAATCTGGAAACACTTTTACTTTTTTCTTTGGATTGCCATTGAAGATGCTTCATCAGAGTTTCACGATAGAATAAATCTTAGACAAAGGCTGAGAAAAATGTATGAAGAGGGGCAAAAAAGTTTTCAAAATTTAACTGAATTCAAATTCATCGCTGGGTGGACAGTTTCTATTTTTCCTGATGAATACGGTGATAATGAAGACTTAGAAAGTCAAGGAAAAGAATTGCTTCGACAAGCTCATCATGAGCATCCTGACGACAAAATTTATAAAATGGCTTACCTCGGTAGTTTGGACTCTAAGAAAGAGGAATATAAAAAAGCTGAATTTGAAGCAGGTTCCGAAGTTTTGAAAAGGTTTCAAGGCCCCGGACTTCTGAACCGTTATTTTATACAAGTCTTAGGTAGAAAAAATGAAACGCCTAAGTAACACCACCGTGTATGATATTGGCTGTGATAGTTAATCAGCCAGGTTCTTAACTTTTTAAGAAAGTTACTTGCTGATATCCTTGAAATTGATTCGTAGACAACTGTAAGTCAAATAGACCAATCGGCCTTGAAATTTTAAGTATTTAATTTTAAACTAAACCATTTTATGTAATGAGAAATCTGAATTACCTGTTAGTACTCGCTGTAGCTGTTTTTTCTTTTAGCTGTTCTTCAGAGGATGAGACTCCAAAACTTGTTGAAAAGTCGGTGACCATCGAAGTTGAAATGGATGGTAATTACGATGACTATTTGGTGACCTTTTCGGTTCACAGTATGCTGAGTGGGACATCTACTTTTGTTGCTCCGGTGCTAGATCAACCGACTGAGCTCAATTGGACCCAAGTGATCGAACAAGGCAATACCTATACGCTTTCTTTTGAGCCTGAAGTTCCAATCATTTCAGCCATTTCTTCAGCTCCGATCCATAGCTTAGGCTTAGTTTTCAATGCCGTTCACTTGGGAGGAGAAACCACCGACTCTTTTCAGCCAATTTCAGCAACCGTCAATGTTTTGGCGGATGGGGAGGTCTATCGGCAATTCGAATATGAGGCTTTGCCTCCCGGAGAGGTTTCGGTACCACTTGCTGAGGAGATTACCTTTCAATAGTTTGGTAAAGGTTATGTTGGTCTGTAAAAATTTAGGGTGCAACAACATTTCAATTACCTACGATTATCAATTTCATGACGTCATAGTTTGCAAGGATTGTGAACTTTGGAGTCGGATAAAAATTGATGAATGTTGCAAGAATCCTTACGAGATATTTGTTTTTCAGTATGTCGATGGAAAACCTACATTTCTTCGGGAACAATGTTTGAATTGCGACGGCTGTTCCAATATGAACAAACTGTTGAATTTTAAAAAATTCTCGGTAATGGTCGATGAAAGGTTTTCTTTTTCGAACGTTAGACTTGAGGAATACAAATCTGAACTGAAGCCAAGATTTCAGAGCGGTTAGCCCAATTCATTTGGGAGTGTCGGCTGATATTGGCGCCATAAAAAGACAACAAAAATCGTGTATCTTCGTCTCCTAGATATGCAAAAGTTTGCACTCATGGCGTTTTTAATTTCTCTTGGATTCTTTTTGAACCCATCAGATACCTATGCTTGCGGTAAGTCGAGCGAAAAAGCTGAGAGTCTCAAGACCGAGACGTGTGACAGCGAATATGATTCTGAAACCAAGAAATGCTGCGCAAATGGTCATTCTGAAAAAGATTCAGAAGGATGTAACGGACAGTGTTCGGATCACGCTTGCCATTGCCCATCCAATAGTCCTATTCCGCTATTGCTTACCAATGCCCAATTTTCAGGTGGTTTGAAATGGAGCGAATCTATCTTTTACTATCAGAGAACCAATTATTCATCAGGTTTTTTATCAGTTTGGCTACCGCCTAAAATAGGCTGATTTTTTTCCATTACAGCCACAGAACTGTCTAATTGAAAGCAATTTCCGGCTTTCTTAATAATTTCTTTCCCTCATTAAAATTTAAAAAAATGAAATCAATAAAAATATTGATGGCAATCATGGCATTGCTATCGTCTACAGCTATAAATGCTCAAATCAAAAACACTAAAACCGAGAGTGTAAAAATTTATGGGAACTGCCAAATGTGCGAAGCCACCATTGAAAAAGCGGGTAATGTAAAAAATGCAGCCGAGGTAGATTGGAATAAAGAAACCAAAATGGCTACAATCACCTATGATGCAAATTTGACCAATCCAGATGAGATCTTGAAGCGCATTGCATTGGCAGGTTACGATAGCGACCAGTTTCTTGCGCCAGATAAAGCGTATGCAATGCTTTCTGAATGTTGCCAATACGAAAGAATAAATAAAAAAGAAGCCATCATACCGAACTCTAGTATGAAAATGGAAAAACATTCCGAACAGCCCGTAAAAATGGAAAGCCATGCCAACCACGGCGCGGAAATGGGGATTATAAATGGGGAAAAACCCGCAGAAAACATGCAGATGCAAAATGCCGGTGAACTTCAGCCCATTTTCGACCGATATTTTGAAGTAAAAGATGCACTGGTTCAATCAGATGGGAAGTTAGCATCCACTAGAGCAAAAGCTCTCTTAACCGCAATCAGCAAAGTGAAAATGGGTGAACTGGAACCAAAAACCCATGATGTGTGGATGGTAAAAATGAAAGCATTAAGTGAAAATGCAGAAAAGATCAGCGATTCCACCGATCCTGATGATCAACGCGTTTATTTTTCAGGTCTTTCACAACCGATGTATGAGTTGATGAAGCTTTCGACAACCGTACCAACCGTTTATTATCAAAAATGTCCCATGTACAACAATGGAAAAGGAGCAAACTGGCTCAGTAAAGAAAGCTCTATCAAGAATCCATACTATGGGTCAAAGATGATGACCTGCGGAAGTACAGTTGAAAAAATTAATTAATTCCAATTTTGAAGCTAATATGAACAGAAATGAATTTTTAAAAAGAATGGGATTGGGTACAGTTGCCATTGCGGCAGGACCAAGTCTTTTGACCTCATGTATGGACCATGGTATGGAGGGTGAAGCACCAAATGTAGAGGATGGCATATTTAATAACCCATTGAAGATCCCTCAGACGATCAGTTCAACGTCAACCTTAAGTGCTCAGACTGCAATGGACACCTTAGCAAATGCAAAGCAAACACCTGTTCTGGGATACGGAAATGGGTTACTGGGGCCTACGATTAGAGCCCAAAAGGGCCAGAATGTAAACCTTAATTTTACAAATAAACTGTCAGAGCATACCAATATTCATTGGCATGGTTTAGTGATCCCGGCCACTATGGATGGCCACCCGGATCACATGATTATGCCCAACAATTCGTTTAATTTTCAATTTCCAATAACCCAACAAGCTGGTACAAACTGGTATCACCCTCACTTACATGGACTAACGGGAAAGCAGGTGACCGAAGGATTGGCTGGGATGTTTATTGTAGAAAGCCCTGAAGAAAAAGCACTTAACTTACCCAGTGGTGCCTATGAGATCCCTTTGATAATCCAGGACAAACGCATCAATACAAACGGAACTATTCAATATAACCCAACTATGGCTGAAGTAATGTCTGGCTATATGGGCGAGACTATATTGGTAAACGGAACAAACAGCCCTTTTCTGGAAGTGGTATCACGATTTTACCGTTTTAGGGTGCTTAACGGTTCCACTGCGAGAATTTATAATCTCGTTTTAAGCAATGGAGCGGATTTTTATGTAATCGGTTCAGACGGAGGTATGCTGCCGCAATCAGAAAGCATGAAGAGCCTGTTGCTTAGTCCGGGTGAAAGAGCTGATGTTTTGGTCGATTTTTCCGGTGCAAAAGTGGGTGAAATGATATACCTCGAGAATAAACAATTCTCAGGAATGGGTGACGCACAGGGAGTACAGGGCTATAAAATTATGAGCTTCAATGTGACTAATGCTGAAAAAGACAACTTTGCTTTACCTACTGCGCTCTTGCCATTTACTAAACTATCTGGCGCAACTAAAACGAGGCCTTTTAAACTTACCATGAGCATGGGGAACAGTCGCGAGGGCATGCATCAAATAAACGGAAAAGTGTTTGACTCTGACCGGATTGATGAAATCGTGAATTTAGGATCCACTGAGATTTGGGAATTTGATAATACTGACGGTGATGAAGCCCATCCTATGCACGTCCATGGTGTTCATTTTCAAATATTGTCACGTACAGGAGGCAGGAACACTATTTTGCCTCAGGAAAGTGGATGGAAGGATACTGTTCTGGTAGCACCAAAGGAAAAGGTACTAGTAATTCTGAAATTTGAGCATAAAGGTAAGTTTGTAGTTCATTGCCATAATCTTGAACATGAGGATGATGGGATGATGCTAAACTTTGAAGTCATATAAAACACAAAAAATAGTAAGCAAAATTGCCCGATGAATGTTTTTGTACAATAAAGAGGCTAATGGTCAAATCCGAACAAATTAAATTAAAAGCCTTATGTCACGATTGGCAAAAGCTTATTTGTGGCTAATCTGTTAAAACAATATATAATAAATTATTTAAAACTTAAAATTTAACAAAATGAATAAATCACTAATTATAGCGGTAATATTTGCCTTTGGTACGATTGCGTGTCAATCCAAAGAAACAAAAGAAGCAGAATCAAACGAACAGCATCATGATGCCTCGGCAACAAATTCTGAGACTATGGATGTAGAGGCTGAAACAAAAGCTGGCAATACGAAGGAAGATGCTATGAATAACCTAATCACCGAGTATCTGAATCTGAAAAATGCCTTGACAGCAGATAATGCTAAAGATGCAGCAAGATTTGGCGAAAAGATAGTATCGGAAATTTCTAAGTTTGATGTTGATTCTTTTACTTCCGAGCAGAAAATGATCTATGACGAAGTGATGGATGATGCTCTGGAGCAGGCAGAACATATTGCCGACAATGCCAATAATATAGCTCATCAAAGAGAGCATTTTGCCATGTTGAGTAGGGATGTCGATGACCTCCTTGGTGTTTTTGGAACTTCCAAAGTACTCTACCAAGATTTTTGCCCGATGTATGAAAATGGCAAAGGGGCTGTTTGGATCAGTGAATACAAGGAAATAAAGAATCCTTATCTTGGCACCAAAATGTTGACCTGCGGCTCCATAAAAAAGGAATTTTAAATGTTAAGATTGAGATACTTTAAAATATTTTTCCTGATCGGGTTTGGTGCTTTGGTATTGATACAATTTTACCAGCCTGCCCGCAATATGGATGAGGGGCAGGTTACACCTTTACACATTACAGAAGTATTAGATATACCCGTTAACGTAAGACAAATCCTCCAAACCTCCTGTTATGACTGCCACAGCAACAACACGAATTATCCTTGGTATTCATACATACAACCTGGGAGGATTTTAATGGAATACCATATAAAAGAAGGAAAAGAAAATCTGAATTTTAGTGAATTTGGTAGCTATTCTAAACGTAAACAAGAAAACAAATTAGATAGAATTTCAAAACAAATAAAAGCAAATGATATGCCTCTTAGGTCCTATACCTTTATTCATAGAGATTCAAAATTATCAGAGTTAGACAAAATTGAAATAGTAAATTGGGTGGATAAAGAAATGAAAAAAAAAGTAATGGAGTAGGGTATTGACTTCCCTAAATATTAAAAAAAATCAATTTGCTCAATAATAGTCTAACATTAAAATTTAACCAAAAATTTATGAAAAAATTAATTATAATATCATTACTCGCATTTTCACCTATGGTTTCTTTCGCTCAGCATGAACATCATCAAGCTCAAGAAACCATTGTCAAAGCCAAAAGTCCACGTACATCCACTATGGCAATGATTGGAGACAACCATATACATATAGACTATGGTTCGCCAAGCGTAAGGGGGCGAGTTATATGGAATGGTCTGGTCGCTTATGGACAAGTTTGGGCAACTGGTGCTCACAAAGCTACGTGGATTGAATTTTCGGAAGATGTAACTATCAACAATCAACTAATTACTAAAGGAAAGTATGGGTTTTTTACCATTCCCAATGAAGAGGAGTGGATACTTATACTTAGTAAAGATTGGGATATGCATTTGGCGGATGATTACAATTCGGAGAACGATCTGATGAGGATAAAAGTCCAGCCAAAAAAGAATGATAATCTCACTGAATCCTTACAATATCAGGTAGTTAAAACAAATGAAAGCCAAGGCAAAATAGAGATAAGTTGGGAGTTTGTGAGCGTTTCGTTTGATTTCAAAAACGCTGAGAAGTGAGAAAATATACGTGTCCGATGCACCTTCAGGTGCTTAAAGACGAACCCGGAAAATGCCCTATTTGTGGGATGGACTTGGTGCCTTTTGGAAATAATTCAGAACATTCCCATCATGAAAATGCAGCCCAAAACCATCCAAACCATTCCCAAAAAGACTATAACAAACACGAAGGGCATCAAACAAGTGATTTCATCAAACGGTTCTGGGTAAGTTTAATTCTTACCATTCCCATCTTGCTGCTATCTCATATGATACAGCAATGGCTAGGATTCAGCATTGCCTTCCCAGGAGATAGGTACGTATTAATGGCATTGGGTTCCGCCATTTATATTTATGGCGGGATGCCATTTTTAAAAGGAATGGTTGGCGAAATAAAATCCAAAGCCATCGGGATGATGACCTTGGTCGCTCTGGCTATTTCGGTGGCATACTTCTACAGTATGGCTGTGGCTCTTGGATTTCCCGGCATGGATTTCTTTTGGGAGCTTGCCACTTTGATTGTCATTATGCTCCTGGGACATTGGCTGGAGATGCGTTCCCAAATGGCCGCCTCAAAAGCATTACAGTCTTTGGTGGCATTACTGCCCAATGATGTGACTATTGAACGCAATGGTGAAGCGGTTAAAATAAAGTTGGATGAACTTGTTAATGACGATACGGTAATCATAAAGCCGGGCGAAAAAATTGCCGCTGATGGATTGGTAATTGAAGGCTCTTCATCTGTGAACGAAAGTATGCTCACCGGCGAAAGTGTCCCTGTGAAAAAACAAGAGGAAGCGAAAGTAATTGCAGGCTCCATAAATGGTGATGGCGTTTTAAAGATCAAAGCTACGGGGGTCGGAAAAGACAGCTATCTCAATAAGGTAATCAGTTTGGTGCAGGATGCTCAGGCAGCAAAATCCAACACCCAAAATCTTGCAGATCGGGTTGCCAAATGGCTGACCTTTATTGCAATCGCTGTTGGAGTCGGGACTTTTGTTTTTTGGTATAGCAACAGTGGCGATTTAGCCTTTGCATTAGAAAGAATGGTAACGGTAATGGTTACCGCTTGCCCACATGCTTTGGGGGTTGCTATCCCATTAGTAGTTGCTATTTCTACAACCCTTTCTGCCACAAATGGCCTCTTAATCAGGAATAGGACTGCTTTTGAAACCACCAGGAAATTATCCGTAATCATTTTTGACAAAACCGGAACACTTACGCAAGGATCTCACAGGGTCCAAAAAACGATTCCGCTGACAGATAAATATACTGGGGATGATATCATCCAATACGCAGCAGCAGTCCAGCAAAATTCAGAACACCATATTGCAAAAGGTGTACTCCAAACTCTAAAAGACAAAAATCTTGAGTTGTGGAAATCTGAGAATTTCCAGTTGATGCAGGGAATTGGTGTATCTGGAAACGTTAAGGGTAAGTCTGTGGTAGCGGCCGGACCAAATTATTTCAAAGATAAGAGCTTAGCCTATCCTGAAATCCCAAAGGATATCAATCAAGATGCCGAAACAGTGAACTTTTTGCTAATTGACGAGGAAGTCGTTGGCATTATTACCCTTGCGGATACCATTCGGGAAGGGTCGCAACAAGCGATCAATAAATTAAAGGCAATGAACATCAAATCGTTTTTGCTTACTGGCGATAATGAAAAGATAGCAGCGGCAGTAAGTAATGAGTTGGGAATGGACGGTTATTTTGCCAATGTGCTACCCCACACTAAACAAGAGAAGATAAAGGAATTCCAAACCAAAGGTGAAATTGTAGCAATGACGGGAGATGGGGTAAATGATGCTCCTGCATTGGCACAGGCAGATGTGGGAATAGCTGTGGGTTCTGGTACCGATGTTGCCGCTGAAACTGCTGATATCATTCTGGTAAATAGTGACCCAAGAGATGTCGCAAAAATGATAGATTTTGGAAAACGCACTTATCAGAAAATGATACAGAACCTTATTTGGGCGGTAGGATATAATATTATCGCTATTCCCCTTGCCGCAGGTGTGCTCTATCCAAACTTTGTATTAAGCCCTGCTTTGGGTGCAGTGTTAATGAGTGCCAGTACTATTGTAGTAGCTGTTAATGCAAGCCTATTAAAACTAAATAATTCGATTTCCTAATCTGATGAAAAATAATATTTATAAGAAGTTGTTGCTAGTAGGTGTTGTGCTATTGGTAACCAACTCGCTTTTCGCGCAAAAGGTAGTGCGATACGACCTGTATGTAAAGGATACCCTTGTCAATTTTTCAGGCAAGGAAAAACGGGCCATTGCTGTTAACGGACAAATACCAATGCCAACACTTACTTTCACAGAAGGTGATACAGCAGAAATTTATGTACATAACCAACTCAATGAAAGCACCTCTTTACATTGGCACGGCTTGTTTTTACCCAACAAGGAAGATGGTGTTCCTTTTCTGACACAAATGCCTATTGAACCAGGCACAACACACAAATATACCTTTCCAATTATCCAGCATGGTACACATTGGTATCATAGCCATAGCGGACTGCAAGAACAAATAGGAATGTATGGCTCCATGATACTGAAAAAGCGGAATGATGACCCAACCTTCAGAAAAGGCATTGACGATTTGCCGACCGTCCCCATTATTTTAAGCGAATGGACAGACTACAAACCCGAAAATGTCCACCGGATGTTGCACAATGCTTCCGATTGGTTTGCCATCAAAAAAGGAACCACTCAAAGTTATGCCGAAGCCATCCGAGAAGGTCATTTTAAAACCAAGCTCACCAACGAATGGAAACGAATGTTGGCAATGGATGTAAGTGATATTTATTATGATAAATTTCTAATAAACGGCATAAATGAAAGCCAATTATCCCAATTCAAAGCAGGGGATAGAGTACGGTTGCAAATCTCAAATGGTGGTGCTTCCTCCTACTTTTGGCTCACTTATGCAGGCGGAAAAATGGCTGTTATAGCCAATGACGGCAACGATGTGGATCCTGTGGAAGTAGACAGGTTGATTATTGGCGTGTCGGAAACCTATGATGTCATCGTAACTATCCCCGCTGAAAATACTTCCTATGAGTTTCTTGCCACAGCAGAGGACAGAACCAAATCAGCTTCTATTTACATCGGTTCGGGCATCAAACAATTGGTCAGTCCATTGCCCAAATTGAAATATTTTGAAGGCATGAAGATGATGAACGATATGATGAAGATGAGTGGCGATATGAACGATATGGGAATGAATATGAGCCTTCAGCAAATGGATATGAACACGGTTATGTATCCCGAAATTTCAGGCGAAAGTAAGCCGATGAAAATGGATGAAATGCCAGAAATGGATATGGAGAATAGTGACCATTCTAAGCACGGTTCAGGTAATTCGGATATTGTAACCCTCAATTATGCGATGCTAAAATCACCAACCAACACTACACTTCCGGCAGATGCGCCCGTTAGAGAATTGAAATTTGAACTGACAGGCAACATGAACCGATATGTGTGGAGTATGGACAATAAAGTGCTTGCAGAATCCGATAAAATTTTGATAAAGAAAGGAGAGATTGTAAGAATCACAATGTTCAACAACTCCATGATGCGTCATCCCATGCACTTGCACGGACATGATTTTAGGGTGATCAACGGGCAAGGGGAGTACGCTCCGCTCAAAAACGTAATGGATATTATGCCAATGGAAACCAACGTAATTGAGTTTGAAGCCAATGTTGAGGGTGATTGGTTCTTTCATTGTCACATTCTGTATCATATGATGGCAGGGATGAACCGGGTTTTCAGTTATGAAGAGCAAGAACCAAATCCCCTGTTGCCTGACAAAAATTGGGCTTACAAAAAATTGCAAAAAGAAAGCAACCAATTACACTTTATGGCTCAAAATGACTTTGCTACCAATGGCAATGACGGTATGGCAATGCTACAAAATGCCCGTTGGAGTTTTGGCGCGGAATGGCGTTTAGGGTACAATGATGAGCACGGTTATGAAAGTGAAACGCACGTAGGCAGGTATCTTGGAAGAATGCAATGGCTAATGCCTTTTGTCGGTTTTGATTGGCGTTACCGAAAGTTAGGCCACGACGAAGTAGAGCAAAACATTTTTGGACAGAAAAGTACCAAAGACAACCGCACCCAATTCAGTGTAGGAGTTGCCTATACCTTACCCTTGTTATTTATTCTACAAACCGAAGTTTACCAAGACGGCAATGTCAGAGTTCAATTGAGACGAGAGGACATACCTGTATCAAAAAGATTCAGAGCAAACATTATGGTAAATACTGACAAAGAATACATGGTCGGATTGAACTATATAGCAGGCAAAAACATCGGATTTAGAACTCATTATGATAGTGATATGGGATTTGGAGTAGGCTTTGGTTTGAATTATTAATACCAACTTAAAAGACATACACATTGCCAAGTCGGAACTGACGCCGTGGAATCCAAAATTCAGAAAAGAGTATGGCTTCCGAAAAGCAGGTTAATAACAAGAACAGTAAAAACAACCGAGTCACAATTTTATAGGTAAAGTGGTCAAAAGTAGTTGGTGATTTCACCAAGAAATTCCTTAAAATTTCGGGAAGGTTAGAAGAGGACGTAAGCTCTGCTGAGGAGCAACTTACCTCCAATAAAATCTGCCAAGTGGAATGGAAGGGCTTCGATTTCGGAGTCCTTTTTCTTGTTTCATTCTTCTTCTATGGCTAAGAAAACTTTTTTTTCTTGCATTTCTGAAGAACAGATATCGCCTCAAAAAGCTTTTCTATTTCGAGTAAAGAGTTGAATTATCTAGTGGAATTACTCGCTGTAGCTATTTTTTCTTTTAGCTGTTCCTCAGAGGATGAGACTCCAAATCTTGTTGAAAAATCAGTGACCATCGAAGTTGAAATGGATGGGAATTACGCTGACTATTTGGTGACCTTCTCGGTTCATCGTATGCTGAGCGGCACATTTACTTTTTTCGCTCCGGTGTTGGATCAGCCGACCGAACTCAACTGGGCTCAAGTGATCGAACAAGGCAATACTTATACGCTTTCTTTTGAGCCAGAAGTCCCAACTATTTCAGCTACTTCTTCAGCTCCGATCCATAGCTTAGGCCTAGTTTTCAATGCCGTTCACTTGGGAGGAGAAACCGATGATTCTTTCCAGCCACTTTCAGCGACCGTTAATGTTCTGGCAGATGGTGATGTTTATCCACAATTTGAATATGAAGCTATGTCTCCTGGAGAAGTTTCAGTACCCCTTGCTGAGGAAATTACCCTTCAATAATAGAAGGAGCCCTTCATTTCGAACAATTACTTAAGTTTATGTCAGAAACTTAATACACCCCTATGAGTATCAAAAAAGTAGTAGAAATGCCTTGAATTTTGCAGTAATGTTTGGATCCAACCGACAACAATAAATTATGCAGAAAACAACATTCAAAATATCAAAGATGGACTGCCCATCCGAAGAGCAAATGATACGGATGAAACTTGCCGACTTGACAAACATCAACTTGTTGGACTTTGATATACCTAACAGACAATTGACCGTTTATCACACCGAAAATCACGACCAAATTTTTAAGCGACTTGACAATTTAAAGTTTGATACTTCAATTATTGACACTGTTTCGGCAGACAATTATTCAGAAACAACCGATAACACTGACAGAGAAAGAAGATTGCTTTGGCAGGTTTTAGCCATTAACTTTTTCTTTTTTGCACTTGAACTTACGACAGGTTTCATTTCAAACTCAATGGGACTTGTTGCCGACAGTTTAGATATGCTTGCCGACAGCATTGTTTACGGACTTGCACTTTTTGCAGTTGGTGGGACAATGACACGAAAAAAGAACATTGCAAAATCGGCAGGTTACTTTCAATTAACACTTGCAATATTTGGTTTTATGGAAGTAATCAGACGATTTGTTGGACTTGAACCAGTTCCTGTTTTTCAGACAATGATAATTATTTCAATTCTTGCTCTTATTGGCAACGGACTTTGTTTGTATTTACTGCAAAAAAGTAAAAGCAAAGATGCACATATGCAAGCAAGTATGATTTTTACATCCAATGATGTAATTGTAAATCTTGGAGTAATTGTAGCTGGAGGACTTGTATACTTGACAAACTCAAAATATCCCGACCTTATTGTTGGGACACTTGTGTTTTTCATTGTCGGACAAGGAGCTTTTAAAATTTTAAAACTTTCAAAATGACGGACGGCAGAAGAACCACTACTGCTAAAACATAGGTTTGTCAACAGGTGGTTGAATTGCAAATTTCACCCACAGCACCATATTGAACCTCATGGATATTTAGGAGAGACTAACCACAAACGGGGAACTTTCAACTAGCCTCAAACGGAACTTCAAAGATGGGAAAGAGAGATTCTTCATAGTAGAGGGAGAACTCCTCATTTCCAACAATTCCCTAATTTTAAATCAGAAACTTAACACACCCCTATGAGTATCATGAAAGTAGTACAAAATGCCTTGAGCCTTCTTGATAAGGCAGATGATGGAATAGTTCTGATGAACATGTATAATGAAGTGGTGCACCCTGCTGATGCAGCGTTCAAAGGTCAAGTGGTCTATCCCTACAATGCCAAATCCTTTATAGGGGAGTCGTTTCGGCAGAACGGAATTGATCTTGCCGATAAAGATCTGAGATTTATGTTGATGAAGCTTTTGCTGTCCTTTGAGCAAATGGAAGCCAACAAGGTTAGAAAAGGAAAGGTGAAGGAATTATTGAAGGAAAACGCCTTCCATGATTTTGGTAAACTGATGTAGGTTCCGGTTTGGAACAGAACAGAAGGTTTCTGTCGAAGGCTGGGTCTCAATATTTGATGGCAATAGACTTCCAAATCGTAGTTTTCCTAGCCTTGTCAAACGAGTAAACGATGCCCTAGTCTGGTTTTATCCAATTGTATGCACAAAGGTCGGACGGCCTGTCAGTTTCAAAAAATTGGGGCTTCCAGCAGAATTTCCAAAAAACAGGGTTTCCGACGGACTGCCTCCCAGTTTTTAAATTCTAATTTTTCCTCACTTTCCCGGCCATCCTAAATGACCTGCATAAATTTTAACTAAAACCAAAATACTATGGCATTCTCAAAAAAGTACATCGGTAAAGGAAAGCAAGTTGAAAACATGGATATCGTGGAAGTGAGCCTGAATATGGCTGAGCTTCAAAACCACACCTTCGAATATGAAGGAGAAACCTTCGTGAAGTTCAATGTCGCGAAGCTCAAAGAACCAGATCAATACGGAAAAACCCACACGGTTTACGTTTCCGTCAAAGAACCGGATTCGGTAGAATCTTAAGAAAAGCCCGAAAGGGCTTTTTTCATTCAAATACGACATTAGCCATTTGCTTCATATAAGTATTTAGTCATTTTCGACTCTCTAGCTAGGTTCAGCCACTTTTTTTCGAGTGTCCAATATTTATCTCCAGGCTGTACATAGATCATATTTCTCATATCATTCTCATCGTTCCCTTCTGCCTTCATCCATGAAACCATCATTTTTCTCAAATATGTTGCCCCTACAGTGGTGTAAAATTCAAACTGCTCCCATGGGATGGTGTCAATGGAGTATTGATCGAATTCCCTTTCGTTTAATTTGTGAAGAAACCACTTTTTAAAATCAAGTAAATCCAGATCCCTATCTGAATATTTTATAAGGGCTCTTTTTATATCATTTTCAAGATTATTAAGGTCATTCAAAAAATCAGCCCATCCATCAAAGTTTTTCTTTCGAATTGAGGAGATCTTCTCGAGCTCTTCTTTAAAACTATTGGATACCAATCCTTCTTTCGGATGGTTAAGCAGTACTCTTAGAAACGCAAAAGTCAAATTAGATTCTATTTCAAACTCTCTTTCAAAATCCTTGTCAATTAGTGATTGAGCATGATCCCAAGGGTATTGTAAAATTATTTCTGGTTTAAGGCTAAAAATCTTATGTATCGCCGCCTGGACCTCTGATAATTTGTTCAGATTATTCGGCGAAAATGCCAATTCCATCAGCGATAAATAAGTACAAACTAGCGTGTATTTACTTGGGTCGGGAATTTGAAGTTGGTTTTTGCTCAGACCATACCAGATCATGGTATCACAGATTATTCTAGTCATTGAAGTGGTGGTTTTAGAATTTCAGATTGATTAAAATTAGGTTAATTCCTTCATCTCAGACCTTTAGCACTTTTAAATGCACTTGAAAAAGTTGACACTATTTGTCATTTCTTCTGGCTGAAATTGAATCATGTTTTTTCAACACCTAACTTATGATCAAATAGAATTGGAAGTTTTTGCAAATTGTCTTATCTCAAAAAACGAGATAATCCCAATAATTCTCTATTTTTAGTTTCAGTCTTTTTCAGGAATGAACAGAATCAAAGAAGTACTTGAGCAAAAGGGGATTACCCAAACTTGGCTGGCGGAGCAGTTGGGCAAAAGCTACAATATGGTCAATGGCTATGTCCAAAATCGGCACCAACCACGATTGGAGGTACTTTTTGAAATTGCCAGAATCTTGGGCGTGGACCCAAAAGAACTCATCAAGTCTAGCCAAAATTTGTAAACCCAGCTTTAATTTAAACCAATGCCTACACTACACTGGATAGGAAAGGAAAAAGTAATCAATCACCACCTAGACGTGCCCTTTAAGGTACTGGAGCATAGCTATGGATTTGATAATGGAACACAGACCAGCACCGAAACACAAAGCGGGAACAAGATAATCCATGGGGACAACCTGGAAGCCCTTAAAGCGCTACTTCCAGAGTATGAAGGTAGGATAGACTGTATTTATATAGATCCCCCATATAACACAGGAGAAGAGAGTTGGATTTACAATGATAACGTCAGTCATCCTAAATTAGCTAAATGGATTGGACAGGTAGTTGGAAAGGAAAGCGAAGACTTAGGAAGGCATGATAAATGGCTATGTATGATATACCCGCGTCTTCAATTGCTTTCAAAATTGCTCAAGGATGCAGGTGTAATATTTATTTCAATTGATGACAATGAATTATTTAGCTTAAAAATACTACTTGACGAAATATTTGGCCGAAACGCATTTGTCACAAATTTCATCTGGGAGAAAAGAACAAATCGTGAAAATAGAAAAGTGATATCGTCCCGGCATGAATATATTTTATGCTATTCTAAGAACAACAGTGATCATAGTCAAAGTATTAACCAACTCTCTATGACACAAGAAGCTTTAGATAGATATAAAAATCCAGATAACGATAAAAACGGACCTTGGAAATCTGATCCCGCAACCGCACAGGCTGGACACGCGACAAAAAGTCAATTTTATGAATTGCTAGCACCAAACGGTAAAAAGCATTCGCCTCCTAGTGGTCGCTGTTGGTTGTTTACAGAGGACGTTATGCAAGAAAAAATAAGCAAAAATGAGATTTGGTTCGGAGAGCATGGGAATAACGTACCACGAGTTAAGACTTATTTAAATGCGAAAGAAAGAGGATTAACCCCTGAATCAATAATTTTTGCTGAGATAGGTTCGACAAATGAAGGAGCTAAAAAAGAAATAAAATCTATTTTTAATGGAAAGGCTTCTTTTGTAACACCTAAACCCAAAGATTTAATAAGTCATCTATTAACGATAGGAACATCAAAAAACTCGATTATCCTCGACTCCTTTGCTGGCTCAGGCACCACAGCACATGCAGTGCTTAATCTCAACAAACAAGATGGAGGTAACCGGAAATTTATCTGCATAGAAATGGAAGACTATGCTGAGACAATTACCGCAGAGCGGGTGAAGCGGGTCATCAATGGCTACGGCGAAGACAAAAAGGCGGTGGAAGGCACAAGAGGAAGTTTCGATTTCTATGAATTAGGCGAGTCACTATTTGATGAGAATGGAAATCTTAATGAATCTGTAGGGCTGCCAAAAATCCGAAATTATGTGTGGTACACTGAAACGAAAACTCCTTTGAAAGAAGAGAAGCACGAGGACAATGCCCATTTTCTTGGGAAGCATAACGATACCTCTTACTACTTCTATTACGAATCAGAGGCCATTACTACACTGGATCATAGCTTCCTGGCAAGCGTCAAGACTAAAGCGGAGCAATATGTGATCTACGCTGATAATTGTTTGATTACCAAAGAGTTTATGGTAAAGCATCATATCATTTTTAAGAAGATACCTAGAGACATTACCAGATTCTGACCATGAGTGAACAACAAAATAATTTCCTACTCTATACCGCACCTTCTGGGGAAGTGCGCGTGCAGGTTTACCTTCAGGATGAAAGTGTTTGGTTGACACAAAAGGCAATGAGTGAGCTTTTTGGAGTCAATGTGCCAGCAATTAGTAAGCACCTGACCAATATTTTTGAAGAGGGTGAGCTTCAGGAAAATTCAGTTATTTCCATTTTGGAAACAACTGCTTCGGACGGGAAAAACTACAAAACTAATTTTTATAACCTGGACGCTATTATTTCAGTCGGGTACCGCGTCAATTCATCCAAAGCAACCCAATTCAGGATTTGGGCGACCCAAACCTTAAAAGAATTTATCATCAAAGGGTTTGTGTTGGATGATGAGCGATTAAAGCAGGGGACTACCGCTTTTGGTAAGGACTATTTTAAGGAGTTGCTCCGCAGGGTTCGATCCATCCGTGCCAGCGAACGAAGGATATACCAGCAGGTGACAGACATTTTTGCAGAATGCAGCATCGATTATGATCCTAAGTCGGAGATCACCAAGAATTTTTATGCGATGGTTCAGAATAAATTTCATTTTGCCATCACGGGTAAGACGGCCGCTGAAATTATTCATCTCTCAGCTAACGCCAAAAAAGAAAACATGGGCTTAACCACTTGGAAAAATAGCCCCGATGGCCGAGTGTTAAAGTCGGATGTGATCATCGCCAAGAATTACCTTCAGGAAAAAGAGATCCAACAATTGGAAAGAACCGTGACCGGATATTTCGATTACATCGAAGGGCTGATCGAGCGTGAAAACACCTTTACCATGGAAGGCTTGGCAGAAAGCGTCAACAAATTTTTGACTTTTAATGAATATAGAGTCCTTTCGGGTAAAGGCCGGATTTCTAAACTACAGGCAGACAAAAAAGCGGTGAAGGAATATGATGAGTTTAACAAAACGCAAAAAATCATCTCTGACTTTGACAAGGAAGTGAAAAAATTGAAGAAAAAGTAATGGAACTGAAGCCCTATCAACAAGAAGTCATCAATGATTTGTCTCTATTCCTGGAGAGCGTACAAGAAACCAAGGACACTGCCCTGGCATTTCATAATTTTTGGTCAGCCCATCCCAAAACGCCATTGATGCCTTTCCCCGGAACAGCCATTGAGCCTTACAAAAACAATGTGCCTCGGGTACCCCATATTTGTCTGAAGGTACCCACAGCAGGAGGAAAGACTTTTATTGCCTGCAATGCCATCAAGACTATTTTTGATGCCTTTAACTATGACAAGCCAAAAGCTGTGGTGTGGCTGGTTCCATCGATTACCATTCTTGAGCAAACCATCAAAAATCTTAAAGATCCATCTCACCCTTATCGGCAAAAAATCAATTCTCACTTTGGAAACAAAGTTGAGGTTTTTGATAAATCCACCTTGCTCCAGGGTAGCGGATTCAATGCCACCTCGGTGAAGGAGCAATTGAACATCATGGTCTTTAGCTTTGATAGTTTAAAGGCCAAAAACAAAGAAGACAGAAAGGTTTTTCAGGAAAATGGCAATCTTCAATCCTTTGAGAGTTTACTGAATAAGAATGAGGAGATTACGCTAGGGACGGTCATTAAATACCTTAATCCGGTGGTTGTTGTAGATGAAAGTCACAATGCAGAAAGCGATCTGAGTGTGGATATGCTTAAGGAAATCAATCCTTGCTTTATCCTGGACCTGACTGCTACACCTCGTAAAAACAGCAACATCATCAGCTTCATAGATGCACTGGATCTGAAAAAGGAGAATATGGTGAAGCTTCCGGTGATTGTGTACAATCATCAGGATAAGACTGAAGTGATCAACTCTTCCCTACAGCTCCAGAGACGACTTGAGAAACAGGCACTGGATGAAGAGAAAAACGGAGGGAAATACATTCGCCCGATTGTGCTTTTTCAAGCCCAACCCCGAAATGCGGATGATAACACAACTTTCGAAAAACTCAAGGAGAAGCTCATCGAGTTGAAAATTCCCGAGGAGCAAATCAAGATCAAGACGGCCAATCTAAATGAATTGAAGAATATCGACTTGATGAGTCGAGACTGTGAAGTACGATTCATCATTACGGTAAATGCGCTTAAAGAAGGGTGGGACTGTCCCTTTGCCTACATTCTGGCTTCTTTGGCAGACAAGAGTTCGGCGGTGGACGTGGAGCAGATTTTGGGTCGTGTTTTGAGGCAGCCCTACGTCATGAAGCACAAATTCCCCTTGCTCAATGTGAGTTATGTTTTGACCGCCTCTTCCAGATTTTTAGAGACGCTGGACAACATTGTAAAGGGGCTGAACAAGGCAGGATTTAGTGACAAAGATTATAAGTTGGCTGATTCTACTGCCGTCGAACCTGCTAGACCGGCAGATCCTTTACAACAGCTTACCTTAATGCCATCTCTTGGTGTGACTCAAAATCAGCCGGAATCAGACGAGGATATCACTTCAGATATTGATGTGTCAAGAATTTTAGTTTCTGACGATTATCCGGAAGTGGAATCGGTGTCTGAAATAGAAAACACGGCGATTGAACAAAATGAAGCTTTTGAAAAAGCAGTCACTGAAATGGAATCCAGTGGCATTCCAGTTCTGCCCAACGAAATCCAAAAATTGGTGAAAAGATATACGATAAAAGAGGTTTTTAAAGACGAGGTTGAGAAAGTAAATCTCCCTCAGTTCTATCTCAAGGTGCCTTCCAACGATTTATTCAGCTCAGGCTTAGAAGAGCTTCCTTTAGAAAAGGAAAACTTATTGGAAGGCTTTGCCTTGAGTAAAGCAGATACCAACATCGCTTTTGACACCATCACTTCGGAGCTTTACAAGGTAGATTTGGATGAGACTAAAAAGGAACATACACCAACTTTTGTTCGCTTAGATGGAGTAGTCAAAGAAAGTGTGATGACCTATCTACTTGATCCAGCCAGAAAGCAGAGTAGGATTAAGAATTTTACAAGGAGGATCATGGATTTGATTGGGAACATGTATCCTATCGCTGACAAGGAAATAGAGAAATATATCAACCGGATCTTAGAGGACTTTACTGATGAGCAGTTTTCTGCTTTCGCAAACAATGAATACACCTATAAGGATAAGATAAAGCAAAAAATTACTGCGCTTTCTGAATCTTACGCTGAACAAAAGTTCAAAGATTTTTTGGATACCGATAAAGTCTTTATCAAATCATCCTACTCACTGCCCAAAAGCATTTCGCCTGGGGATACGGCCAAGGATATCACCAAATCCCTTTATGAGAAAGAAGGGAAGATGAATGGATTTGAAGAGCAGGTAATCAATGAAATCGGAAACATGAGCAATATCGCATTTTGGTCACGCAATATTGACAGAAAAGGCTTCCGGATTAATGGCTTTATAAACCACTATCCTGATTTTATCATCCAAACGAAGAGCGGCAAAACCGTTCTTTTGGAGACTAAAGGAGACCATTTGGATGCTGAACAAAAAATCCGATTAGGAGCATTTTGGGCAAGTAAAGCGGGAAATAATTTCCGGTATTTTATGGTATATGAAAGGCGTACGGTTGATGGGGCCTACAAGCTTGAGGACTTTCTAAAAATCATTAAGGATATATAGGCAAAGTCCCTAAAAGCCGAGTCCTAGACTTCGTGGACAAATTCCAATACCAGCGAATTTTCTAAGTATTGGTCGGACGGTTAAGTCGATGAAGGAGATTGATGGGGCGGGTAACGATTTGGTATAAAGTAGATATGAATAAATAGGGAAGCAATTATAAATAAATATGAAAAAGCTCATTTTCTTTTGGCTGTCATTTTCCTGTCTTTCAGCCCATGCCCAAGAAAGATTTTCAAACGTACAGTTTCAAGGCTCGAAGAAGCAGATTTTAGAAGCTTTTGAAAAAAATGTTTATGTCTCTGGGAAACTAACTTCAGGAGAAACAATAAAATCTACTTGCTCTGGAGGATCATGTTCTATAGTAATCGAATATAATGGTAAATCCATTGAACAACCCGTTGGGGATGATATTTCCCATTTAACAATTTACGAGTATGACTTTTCAGGTGATGGGGATTCTGAGATTGTTGTGGTGAACGATTTTATGGACACTTCTTTCCTTTTTGTATTTAGTTATTCAAAGGGGTTGATTCAGAAAACATTTCAATATGAATTATCATATTATAAAACGGAGATAAAGAAGGATTATATTATCTATTACCTGCCGAGTGGACCTGAAAACATTTGGCATTATTATCAAGGAGGTTTCTGGGAATTGAATCCAATGGAAATTGAGTGGTAGCCTTTCAAGGTAATTAAGGCCCAAAGTCCGATGCCTCGATTTCAAAAACATCATTCATTATTAAATAATTATCAAAGCCATTACCGAGATGGATAGTACGTTGAAGGAAATTGATGGAGTTAAAAATTTACCAATATGAATAGAAATCAAATTCAAAGAATTTTAAAGAAAAATGGCCTTCAAGGAGATTCTTTGGTTGATGTTTGGTACTCAGATCATTCGAAAGCAAGAGATCTTTTGGATAGAATAATTCCTGGATATGGCCAAAAAATCGAGAAGCAGATTAGATGGGAGACTGAACCCGGGATAAAGGCGCTAGAAATAATCAAATCAAAAATTAATATTCTTCAAAAAGAAACAGCTGCTCAAAATTCTGAAAGAGTTCGAAGTGGAGATTATCAAATAGAAAAAACTATAATCGATTTTAATCAAATTTTAATTGATGGAATTTCCATAAGTCAATTTATGTATACCAACATTCCTCATACCTACAGTACTGGAGGTTGGATGGATTTATTAGGTATACCATTGAAATGGATTCGATTGCAAAATTGCATAATACGGAATGCTCAACTTTCTTGTGGGATATTTAATAATTCTGAATTTTATAATGTCGAGTTTCTGAACTGTAATCTTAATGATTGCTCATTTAAAAACTGTAGAATTGGCTTCATTAGATTTGGAGATCAATCTGGCTCTTTCACAAATGCTGATTTGAATAATGCTTTTGTAAATGCTATAGATTTTTCATCTAAGATGTGGGGAGGGGCAAAAATTAATGAGATCTCGTATTTTGGTTTATTGAAAATCTCAATTTTCGGAGAAAATAGTTTTAGTAAATACAATAACTATACTTCATTTTCTGCCTGTAATGTGTCAGTAGATAGCGAGCAAGAACCATATAAGGAATTATCCGAATATGTTATATGGTTTCAAAATACAATTAGTAAATTTTCAAAAATCTCAAGTGAACCTAGAATTTTTCCTCGGGAATTACACAGAATGAAAAATGTTTTACTGGCATTTTCAACAAAAAATTGGAGTTCTATTTCTGCTATTTTCTTTTCTGCTGCATTGATAGTTTTAACTTTTTCTTTTTCATTTCTTTTTTTGAAAGAAAATTTCTTGAATATTTCTAGTTTTGGCGATTCAATTAATTTTAGTGTCCAAATTTTTACTGGTCTAGGTTATGCTGATATTAAGCCTGATCTAACAAAAGGTTCCTTAGGGAACACAATTGTTTCAATAGAAAATATAGTTGGATATATTTGGATTTCACTTACTCTTGTGGTTATCGGAAGGAAGATTTTAAAATAGAGAGCTATATTAATAAGAAAAATTAAGATTGGATTTGGGATTTAATTTGGGAATCTTGAAGAAATGAAACTCTTTTTGGAAATCAGTTTCATTTTTCTTTCATTCTTAATTGAATCCCCTCCATTTGAAAGTATTTCGTTAGTCCGATACCTAGACCAATCCCGCCTAGAACCCCTAAAAATGTAAGACCTTTATTTAGAATATTATCTTCTTCAAGATTCATTTTTTCCTGAATCATTATTATAAGGCTGATTGAGAAAACAAAAATTGATATTCCAAAAAGCCATTTTGTCCAGAAAATTAGTGGTTGTATTCTCGAATTGAATATATTGTTCTCAGCAAGAGTTTTTGATTCATCATCAATATATTTTTTAGTGGTATCATATTTTAGATTGACTTTTCTCCAAAGAAAAGAAAATATAAGCGTACATAGAAACGATATTAAATAGCCCATTTTGAGAATATTATTTAGTAATGTAATTTCGATTAGTGGTTTTTGACCTATTATTAAATTAATAATACCCCTTTATCTTTTAAAATGCAATTCCTTATTCTTCCTTTTGCTTACGATTTCGAGGATGAAATCAACTTTGGATTAAATTCTTTTCTATTTCTGAAAAAAGAAGAAAAGTTTCAAAGTACTCGGTAATCTCTGTGAAGGGAGGCATTTGCTTTTGAATTTTTTCAAGAATTGTGCCTGAAATCCACCGTATCATTCTATTGCTAAATCTACAATTATTTCCAAGAAGAGAATTTACATTGCTTAAAAGCAGTCTAGGATAGCTCAATTCCCCCCGTTTCGCCCACTCCTTTCGTTCCGATTCATTCGTGCCATTTTCCAAATGACAGCTCTTTTCTCTCCACTCTAGGAAAGGGCTTTCACTCCCCACGGCTACCGCTTCATTCCACTTACCCTTCTCCCGAGTCCCGGCAAGCCTGGGACTCGGGAAGGCCGTTTTGTGAAGCCGTAGCATGAGCCTCCTCCCCAAGTGCAAGCGATTAACCAATAAAGCCGTCAAGTTATCGGACAGATAACTGCGCACCATCAAAACAACTGACTGTCACACAAGAACCTGGGAAAAATTCTATTCAGAAAATAAAGTTTTTATCATAAAAGATATATGTTAGATCAGTCCAACTTATTACTTTTACCATTCTAATAATAAGAATGTGAAGAAGCTGATTCTGATACTACTAGGCTGTCTGGCCTTCGCCTGTGAAAATATCATTCCCGAGCCACCGGCAGTGGATGAAATTCTAGACGGCCCAATTGATGGGCTAAACTCAAGCGAGCAAGCCCGATTTCTGGCCGGGGATTTTGCCTTCAATGATGAGGTATTTTCCTCCGGAACAGGTCTGGGGCCTACATTTGTGGCTACTTCCTGTGGTAGTTGCCATGCTGGTGATGGAAAAGGCCATCCGTTTACTACACTGACACGCTTTGGTCAGACGGCTCCAAATACGCCTCCCAACCTGCTTATCGGAGGTCCTCAACTCCAAAATAGAGCTATACCAGGATACACACCGGAAATACTTCCGGAAGGAACACCATTTATGAAGCTAACCCCACCTGCCGTCACGGGCTTGGGTTTGCTGTCAGCCCTTACAGATGAGCAGATCCTGACTAATGCAGACCCTTATGATCTTGATGGAGACGGAATTTCCGGGGTGCCCAACTATGTAAATCCTCCCGCTTATTTTGTTCCTAAGTGGTTTCATCAAGATGCAAATGGGCGCTATATGGGGCGCTTTGGCAAAAAGGCAGCTACCATCGATCTGCTCCAGCAGACCGTATCAGCGTACAACCAGGACATGGGCATCACTTCTACATTTGAACCAGTTGACCCTTTTTCAGGATTGGAAGTGGATCAGGAAGTGAGCGACCAGACCGTCAGGGATGTGGTTTTTTACCTCCGTACACTAAAAGCACCTATCCAGCGCTCACAAAATGACCAACAAATAATTCAGGGTAAGACTTTGTTTTCCCAAATCCAATGTGGGGATTGCCACACCCCAGAATGGACCACCCCAACCTCTGATATTGTAGCTTTGTCCAATAAAACCTTTTTTCCCTATACAGACCTGTTGTTGCATGATATGGGGCCGGGATTGGATGACGGTGTAACCGAAGGCTCTGCTGAAACTTTCGAATGGCGGACACCTCCCCTTTGGGGTTTGGGTCTTTCTCCAAATTCCCAAGGAGGCAGCTACTTTCTCATGCACGATGGCCGGGCCAGCAGCATTGAGGAGGCAATTTTACTGCACGGAGGTGAGGCAAATAGCAGCCGTACCAAGTTTGAGTCGCTATCTGCCGAAGATAGAACTGCTTTGATCCGTTTTCTTGAATCCTTATAATCTTCCAAATCCATGAATAGAAATGAGTTTATCAAAACCTGTGGATGGGGGTGCTTTGGCATCATGACGGGAATTTCCGGCTTAACATCCTGTGCGGGCACCAGGTATTTTCAGGCTAGCCTTGAAGGGGATTATATGATTGTTCCGCTGGATGCATTCGTGAATTCGAAGGATGATCAATCCAGCTTCCGGCCAAGTGTGATAGCGCATCACGAATCACTTCAATATCCGATTGCGGTTTTCCGGCTGTCTGAAACAGAATACCAAGCCTTATGGATGCGGTGCACCCATCAAGGCACAGAACTTCAGGTTTTTGGCGACAGGCTCCAATGCCCGGCCCATGGTAGTGAATTCACCAATACCGGTATGGTGCAAAACGGCCCGGCAGACGACCCCTTGCGAACCTTTCCGGTTCGGATTGAAGCAAACACCTTGAAGATCGACTTGAAATGAAAAAATATTTATTCCTTCCAGTCTTCTTGTTTGCCTTGGTTGCAAATGCCCAGATTGACAGTACGCTGTTAAAAAGAGTACCAGTCGATACTTCATATACCAGAGCCATGAACATGGATGCAGTGTACAACCGTCCTTTTCTTCAGATAGGGAATTTACCGGCTTCCATTGGCGGGTACGTAGAGGCCGATTATCAATACATGGGCCAAGATGGGATCACTGAGGGCCACAGTTTTCGTATCCCCCGCTTTACGCTCTTTGTCGCCTCTTCGATTCACAGGAAAATCAAGTTCCTCTCTGAGATTGAGTTGGAGGAAGGTGGAAAACAAATATCCATCGAATTTGCTGCATTGGATTTAACTTTTCATCCACTACTAAACCTCCGAGGTGGAGTGGTAATGAATCCCATCGGGGCATTCAACCAAAATCATGACGGTCCAAAATGGGAATTTGTGGATCGGCCAATTGCCATGACAGAAATGCTGCCAGCCACCTGGAGCAATGTCGGATTTGGTCTGTATGGTAAATATTATTCAAAGGCCTGGGCTTTTGGGTATGAAGCTTACCTGACCAATGGCTTCGACAACAGTATCATCAGCAATAATCAAAACAAAACTTTCCTCCCGGCAGCAAAAGAAAATGCCCTGCGCTTTGAGGAAAGCAGTAATGGGCAACCCTTGTTTACGGGCAAAATAGCAGTCAGAAACAACAAGGTGGGAGAAATAGGACTTTCCTACATGGGGGTGATTTATAACCGATTTGAGGAAGATGGTCTCGTTTTGGATGCCAAAAGACGCCTGGACGTATTAGCGGTGGATTTCAATACTACCATTTCGGCAACAAAGACTTATTTGGTTGGCGAATGGGCCTGGGTACTGGTTGATGTACCGGAGACTTATAGTCAGCAATATGGTGAACGGCAAAAGGGAGGGTTCGTAGACATTGTACAACCTATCCTGAGAGGAAAACTGGCAGGTTTTGATAAAGCAGTGTTCAGTCTGGCCTGCCGACTGGAATATGTGGACTGGAACGTGGGAAGTTTCGAGGAAACCGGAGGAAATATTTCTGATGATTTGTGGGCAGTAGTTCCGGCAATCAGTTTCAGGCCGGTATCACAAACCGTCATCCGACTTAACTACCGGTACATGCAACAACAGGATATCTTGGGAAATCCACCGGCTAAAGAGACCGTGTGAAAACATAAAAAGCAACTAAGTTTTTTAAGTTGTTTAGTTATTTTTAGGGGAGTTCAATTTTGAAGTATGCATTACAAAGACTCTCAAGATAGGCATCAGGTAATGATGCTCAGTTATGATTCGATGATTTCCCAAGATAACCCTGTGCGATTGCTTGACGTGATGTGTCGCCGGTTTGTTGAATCCAATCCAAATCAGTTTTTCAAAAAGGGTAAGAAGAAAGCGGGTAGGAAAGCTTA
>JAGXQZ010000028.1 GCA_018336015.1 Algoriphagus sp.
AGAGACGATGACGTTGATAGGCTGCAGGTGTAAAGTCAGCAATGGCATAGCTGAGCAGTACTAATTGCCCGAAAGCTTACCTACAGGATTGTTACAGTTTCTACCAGATATGTTAAAAAAGGCCTGAAGTTGGAAGACCGAAGACCGAAGAACACAAGATATTAGATGCAGACTGATCACCGATCACTGCATACTTACAAATTAGGCGGCCTAGCGCAGGGGTCCCACCTCTTCCCATCCCGAACAGAGAAGTTAAGCCCTGAAGCGCCGATGGTACTGGGGTTACTCCCGGGAGAGTAGGTCGCCGCCACATTCTAACCGAAAGCCTTCAGTTCATACCTGAAGGCTTTTTTCGTTTTTATCCCTTTTTCGATTTATGGTTTATGATAGCGAACATAGGCTATCCAATTGCCATCAGGACTCCAACTATGTACATTAATGGTTCCTTGGCCTCCATAAAAAACAGGTGTTAGATCCCTGATTTCCTTCGTAACCATATCTATAATTCTAAGCTTAACATCCTTTCCAAAGGGATGTCCTCCTTTTTGGTCTTCCAGATAGGAGATGTAAACAATGGATTGATTGTCTGGTGATGGATGAGGGAACCAATTATCATATTCATCAAAAGTCAACTGTTCTTGATTGCTTCCGTTAGGTTTCATTCGATAAACTTGCATTCGACCTGTTCGGTGTGAATTAAAATAGATCCATTGGCCATCATACGAGTATTCGGGACCGTCATCAAGGCCATCTGAATTGGTAAGTCTTATTTCTTCACCGCCCGTACTAGGGATGATGTACACATCCCATTGACCATTCCTTTCGGCACAGTATGCCAGAAATTTCCCATCCGGGCTTATCCCATGCCAATAGCTAGGGTAAAGAGGGGTAATAAGTTCTGGTTTTCCTCCTTCTATTGGAATAGTATAGATTCTTGAGCCTAAGCCTTTGTCGTTTTTGCTGAAAATGAGTGTTTTACCATCAAAGCTTAAACCGTGATCGTTATTGGCAGACGTGACTAAACCTGAATGTAAATGACCAAAATTCTTTCCGCTTAGATCAATCTTTTCGAGCAATCCTCCGGAATTGATTAATAGGTATTTCCCGTCACGAGACCAGTTTGGTGCTTCGAAATGTCGTTTCTCCTTCAGTATAGATTTTTCTTCTCCTGTCTTTACATTAAGGATGACAAGCTCGCTAGTCACTTTTTCAGGTGTTTGGGACCATGCCGAATAACTTATCAAAATGGATAAGCAAGGCATAAATAGTCTTTTGAAATTCATGGCTTTGGCTGATTGGTTATACCCAATTTACCTTGATTTTCAGCTATTAAGAAACCACCTCTACTACAAATGGGCCTTTTGTGAAAAATTCTCCAATCTCCCAAACAGGCTGCCTGTGTTTCGTCATAGTCGTTTCAAACCATTCTTTGTTTTCTGGAGAAACAGAAATCAACAGTCCTCCGCTGGTTTGGGGATCACAAAGTTTGACTAAGTCCATTCCCTTAACTCCTGTAGCTTTGGAGTTAAAGGCATTCCAGTTTCTATAAGTATTGTCAGGGAATATGAATTGGTTGATGTAATCCTGAATTCCTTCGACCAAGGGCAGTTTAGACAAATCAAGTCGGGCCGAAAGATTCGCACCTTCTGTCATTTCTATTAAATGACCCAAAAGTCCAAAGCCAGTCACGTCTGTCATGGCATGAACTTCTTCATGATTGCCAAGAATCTCACCGATCGAATTGAGGCGACAAGCAGTTTCTACCAAAGCGACATAATCCTTTTCTGTAATTTTTTGGCGTTTGAGCGCAGTCGCTAAAACTCCTATTCCAATGGGCTTGGTGATATACAATAGATCCCCTTCTTTACTTCCTTGATTGGTCTTTATTTTTTTAGGATGGATTATTCCATTGACGGAAAGTCCGAAAATTGGATCCTTGGCAGCGATCGAATGTCCACCTGCTAATTCAATTCCCGTCTGTTTGCAGATACTTTTTGCTCCTTCAAGGACTTTTGCAGCTAGTTCTGGTGCTATTTTTTCTACAGGCCAACTCAAAATGGCATTGGCAAAAATGGGTTTACCCCCCATGGCATACACATCAGAGATTGCATTGGCAGCTGAAATTCTTCCAAAATCAAAAGGATCATCTACAATTGGGGTAAAGAAATCTACTGTGTTGATGACTGCCAAGTCTTCTGAAACCTGATAAACTGCGGCATCATCTTTTTGGGAATTACCAACCAATAGGTTGGGGTCAATCTGAGAAAATGACCCACTGGCAGACAGGATTTGATCCAAGATAGCAGGTGCTATTTTACAACCGCAACCTGAACCTTCGCTCCACTCAGTGAGTCTAATTTGTGGGGATTCCATAAAATTTGTTCTTAGTGTTCAATAAAAGTTGAACTTGGTCGCCCATCGAGAAACCTGTTAGGTCCAGATGAACTGTTTTATTCGCAACATGCCTGTGCAAGTCAAAATCATAGGTTTTGTCATAATACAGCAGCAGATTTGATATCCAAGAAGTAAGTTTCTTTTCTTGGATATCTGTAATTGCCTGTTGGGTTCTCAGACCGCCCAAACGCTTTTGCAAGCGTTTGACTGCTGCGATCAACTCAGACTCTGGAAGCTGTCCGTACTCCTCAGAGATATGTTCGATTCGCTCTCTTTCAGTTCGCTGTATTTCTAGTAATGGAGCCTGGGTCATTTGCTCATAAAAACGATCAGGGATGATCAGCCTGCCAATTTTCCGGCTTTCATTTTCTACCCAAATTGGAACACTAATATCCATCACTCGTAATTCTTCGGCTAACAGATTTTCAAATTGCTCCACCGTGGGTTGTGGCTTTTGTCCTATGGATCCAAATGAAGATCCTTTATGATGGGCTATGCCCTCTAAGTCAATTACTTGTTCACCGGATTCTTTCAGCTTTTTTAGGAGCATGGTTTTTCCTGTTCCCGTTTTTCCACCTAAAACCAATAGTGGATAATTTTCCCTTACTTTTTCAAAAGTGTAGGTTCGATAAGTTTTATATCCACCTTTAAGTCTGTAAATCT
This sequence comes from Algoriphagus sp., assembly GCA_018336015.1. Taxonomy (GTDB): domain Bacteria; phylum Bacteroidota; class Bacteroidia; order Cytophagales; family Cyclobacteriaceae; genus Algoriphagus; species Algoriphagus aquatilis. The sequence continues at coordinate 3,058 of JAGXQZ010000028.1, forward strand.
CAAAGCCCACCATCGAAAGGAGCCAAGAAAGAATTTGACTTCGCATGCCACCTCTCCAGCAATAGACTATTGCTTTTCGGTCAGGAAATCTCTCCAATGCTTCTTTTTGAATTTGGTGAAATCTAGGACCGACAAGTTCGAAACCTTTTAAAGTAGCTTCAAGAGAACCTTGTTCTTTGTACAAAGTTCCTACTTTGACTCGCTCTTCATTCGTAAGTATAGGTAGATTGATTGATCCAGGAATTTGGCTTTGTGCAAATTCTCCCTCGCTCCTTGCATCGATCAAGGGTAGGTGCTCTCTTAGCTTCCAAAATTCTTCTAAGGATATAAGTATCTCTGCCATTTAGGCGATGAAGATAAAAAAAGCCGCAAAGAGTTCTTTACGGCTTTCGATCTAAGTGTAATTAAGAATTAAAGTTGTGCGTCTAGCTTTTGTGCCAAGACGGCTTTCGGAACAGCGCCCACTTGCTTGTCGACGATTTTTCCATCTTTGAAGAAAAGCAAAGTTGGAATAGAGCGGATACCGAATGCCTGAGCAACGGATGGATTGGAGTCCACGTCCACTTTACCAATTACTGCTTTACCTTCGTATTCTGCTGCCATCTGCTCCACTACAGGTCCGATCATTTTGCATGGACCGCACCATTCCGCCCAAAAGTCAACCAATACAGGCTTATCTCCTGAGACGATTTCTTCAAAGTTGGCGTCAGTTATTTCAATTGCTTTTCCCATTGTATTCTTGAATTAATAAGGTTCTGTTTTCAAATATATCAGCAAAAGCCGATTGATTTAGAATAAGTTCCTATCCAAATCAATAAATTCTCAATGACCCATCGACTAAATCAATAACTTATCTACCTGATTACCGATCTACTACTTTATAAACCACCTCAGGCAATTGGTTGAGTTCTTGGATCATTTCAGCACTCGGATCGATCGTATATTTTTTAGAGAAAAGCTCCAGTGTGATGTTTTCTCGTTGATCGATTACCTCGATATACAATTTCGCATCTCCTTTGTACTTCGTAGTAATGGCTTCTAGCTTTTCCATCAGGTCATAGGTCAAATCGTCCAAATTGATATTGACCTTGAGGCCTTTGATCATCTTTCCTCTGACTTCACTCAGTAGCGAAATGCTGTTGATCTTGAATTCCACCTCGTTTTCATTTCCCCATTTTTTTTGCTCGACTTTTCCAGTCAAAAACAAATACCATCCGGTCATGAAGTACTGCTTAAACTTCACATAGTCGTCGCCGAATATGAAAAAGGTAAACGAACCATGGTAATCCTCCAAGGTAAGCGTACCAAAAGGTTTCCCATTCTTGGTGGTGCGGTGTGCAAAGGTTGATACAGACCCAGCCATCCTCAATTCATTCTTGCCTTTTAGGCCATCGAGGTCGGCTAAGGCTGTCAGCGGGGTATTGGTAAATGACTCGATTTCCAACTTGTATTGATCCAAAGGGTGGCCGGATATGAAAAGTCCTACCACTTCTTTTTCGATATTCAGTTGCTGGATTTGGGAGAAAGGCTCGATCGGTGCCACCGAAGGTAAAGGTATTTCAGCATTTCCCCCGCCTCCTCCGAAGAGGCTTACCTGCGCACTGTCTTCCTCTTGTTGAACCTTTTGGGCATATTTCGTCGCTTTTTCAATCAAGGTCACATCTCCATCTGGAGCCTCTAAGTATTGTCTTCTATGGTGCTCTTTGAAGCAGTCAAAGCTGCCTGCCATGGCCAAAGCTTCCATGGTTTTTTTATTCAAAGCACGGGAATTAACCCGCTTCGCAAAGTCGAAGATGTTTTTGTAAGGGCCGTTTTTCTCCCTTTCCTTGATGATTTCATCTACGGCTGCAGCACCTGCACCTTTGATGGCCGCCATCCCAAATCGGATTTCTCTGGCAGTATTTACCGTAAAACCACTTTTGGATTCGTTGACATCCGGTCCCAAAACCGGAATGCCCATTCGCTTACATTCTTCCATGAAAAAGGTCACCTGAGTGATGTCATTCATGTTGTTACTTAGCACAGAGGCCATGTATTCGGCTGGGTAATGTGCCTTCAGATAGGCCGTCTGGTAAGCAATCCACGCATAGCAGGTAGAGTGCGACTTGTTGAATGCATAGGAGGCAAAGGCTTCCCAGTCGGTCCAGATTTTCTCCAGCTTTTTGGGATCATGGCCTTTGGCAGCTGCCTGCTCGACAAACTTGGGTTTCATCTTGTCCAGTACATCCTTCTGCTTTTTACCCATAGCTTTTCGCAGGACGTCTGCCTCTCCCTTGGTGAATCCTGCCAATTTTTGTGACAAAAGCATGACCTGCTCTTGGTAGACCGTGATCCCGTATGTTTCCTCCAGGTAGTCCTTCATGTCATCCAAATCGTAGGTGATGGGCTCCTGACCATGCTTTCGCTTGATAAACGAAGGGATGTATGCTAAAGGCCCCGGACGATAGAGAGCGTTCATCGCGATCAAATCTGCAAATACTGTTGGCTTCAGTTCCCGCATGTATTTCTGCATCCCTGGACTTTCGTACTGGAAGATCCCGACTGTTTCGCCACGTTGAAAAAGCTCGTAGGTCTTGACATCATCAATCGGGAAAACATCTGCGTCCAACAGGATTCCATGTCGCTCTTTCACAATCTTGATAGCGTCTTTGATTAGCGTCAGCGTCTTCAATCCCAAAAAGTCCATTTTCAATAGACCTGCGGATTCTACTACGGAGTTGTCAAACTGGGTACAGACCATGTCTGAATCCTTGGCTAAAGCCACCGGAACAAAATTGGTAATGTCAGCAGGAGTGATGATTACCCCACAGGCGTGAATACCGGTATTTCGCACCGATCCTTCTAATACAGCTGCTTGATTGACTGTTTTGGCAGATTCGTCTTGACCTTGTGCAATGCGAATCAATTCTTCTGCTTTTTGCAGGAGCTCGCCCTGTCCCTTGAGTTTGTCAAGGAGTGCTGGCCGGTTTTTAGCGAGATCAAAAAGCGTCTTCAGCTTGATGTCAGGTACTAAATTCGCTAATCTGCCCGCTTCAGCTAGAGGTAAATTCAGAACCCGAGCCGTATCCCGAATGGCAGATTTTGCTGCCATGGTGCCATAGGTGATGATCTGCGCTACCTGATTGGAACCGTATTTTTTGATCACATAATCGATCACATCCTGACGTCCTTCGTCGTCAAAGTCAATATCAATATCGGGGAGGGAAACCCGGTCCGGATTCAAGAATCTTTCGAAGAGGAGGTCGTATTCGATTGGATCCACATTGGTGATACCCACGCAGTAAGCTACTGCCGAACCGGCTGCCGAACCTCGACCAGGACCGACAGAAACCCCCATATCCCGTGCTGCGCGGGTGAAGTCTTGGACAATCAAAAAGTAACCCGGATAGCCAGTCTTTTCAATTGTAGCCAACTCAAAATCCAATCGTTCTTGGATTTCAGGAGTTATTTCTTTGTAGCGCTTTTTTGCTCCTTCATAGGTCAGGAAGCGCAGGTAAGCATTTTCCCCCCGCTTTCCTCCATCCACATCGTCCTCAGGATGCTTGAATTCCTCTGGAATATCAAACTTGGGCAGAAGGACTTCTCTTGCAAGTTTGTATGCCTCGCATTTGTCGACAATTTCTTGGGTACAGATGATGGCTTCTGGCAAATCCGCAAAAAGCTTCTTCATCTCCTCCGGGCTTTTGAGGTAGAATTCATCGTTGGGAAAACCATAACGAAATTCCCTTCCACGCTTTCCGATATACTTTTTAGGCTTTTCTACAAGTTCGCCGTCTTTCACACAGAGCAAAATGTCGTGGGCTTTTGCATCGCCTTTGTCATTGTAGTAGGTGTTGTTTGCTGCGAAATATTTTACACCGTACTTGTGTGCAAACTCCAGAAGGACTTCGTTTACTTTTTCTTCTTCAGGGATTCCGTGGCGGTTGAGCTCGACATAAAAGTCATCTCCAAACTGATCCTTCCACCAGAGAAATGCTTCCTCTGCCTGAGTTTCTCCCACGTTCAGGATCAAGTAGGGGATTTCCCCCCAAAGTCCACCGGTCGTAGCAATCAAGTCACCTTTGTATTGGACAAGGACCTCTTTGTCAATTCTTGGCACATAATAAAAGCCTTCAATATTGGCGTAGGAGGCCAATTTGGCTAAGTTGTGGTAGCCTGCTTTGTTTTTGGCAATCAAAACGGTTTGATATCCGTCATCCTTATTGGCTTTGTTTTTTCGGTCTCTGCAGAGATAAAACTCACATCCCAAAATAGGTTTGAGCTCCTTTCCCATCGCCTCTTTCACAAAGTGAAAAGCTCCCATCATGTTGCCGTGATCAGTCATGGCTACGGCGGTCATGCCCAAGGACTTGGCGCGGGCGACTATGGCTGGAATCTCAGAGGTAGCTTGAAGAACAGAGTATTGGGTATGGACATGAAGATGAGTAAAAGGTACATCTGCTAGGTCGGAAATGTCTGCTTTGCCAGCCTGTTTGAGTACATCTTTTGAGGCGGTCTTTTGGGTTTCTTTGGCTTGGACAAAATTGGCCTCTGCCAGCTTCGGCGCTTCATAAATTACCTCTTCAAGTAAAATTCCGGGTTCAGGTTTTTGAACTCCCTGAGTGATCAATCCAAAGAAGCAGCGTGCCGTAGCATCCACGTCATAGGCCGCATCGTGCGCGTCATCAAAACCGACTCCAAAAAGTTTTTGGTGAAGTTCAGTTAGGGTTGGCCATTTGAATTTCCCTCCTTTTCCTCCGGGAAGTGCGCAGAAATCCGTGGAAATATCCTTGGTGTCAAGTTCGGCCTTACTTTCAAGAGGCATCACGAGCTCGGCTCGCAAATATTCTGAACCCACCACATTGATATCGAAACTGATGTTGTGACCCACTAAGAATTTGGCCTGAATCACATCCTCTCGGAATACCCGTAGGATTTCTTTCAGATCGTGACCTTCTGCCAAGGCACGCTTGGTGGAGATGCCGTGTACTTTTTCGGCATTGTAAGGAATGGTAAATCCCTCCGGACGGATGATGTAATTATGATTGGAGAGAAGCTTACCTCTGGCGTCATGCAGCTGCCAGGCAATCTGAACCAGTCTAGGCCAGTTGTCCACATCGGACATGGGCGCATTGTAATCCCGGGGCAGACCGGTGGTCTCGGTATCAAAAATGATGTACATACTTGGTGGGTAAATGAGGCTTCAAATTAGGGGATAAAGCCCAAGCAAAAAATCGATTGGCGGGAATTGTCGCAAATAAAAATCTAAGAGACTGGTTTTCTTTCAAATATAGTTAAGTAACTGATTGTCAATTATTAATGATTTTCAATTTTGAAATTTTTCAAGATTCACTTTGAAATTGTAAAGGTTTTGAATGAGGTAGAAGGCCTTGAAATTCCCTTCTAAAAAATCAGAGAATCAGCTAGTTCATATGTATAATCCAGAAATGGGTTTCACTTGGGCTTTCAGAGAAGGCACTGAATGCACAATAATGTTCAAACTTTATACTTTCTCAATACCTTATTTCCCACATCCAAGCTTGCTTGCTATCGATGGAAGTCTGGATAAATTTCTTCACGAGGTCCTGATATTCGGAGCCTGTGACTTCTCTGCCTTTCATTTTTTTGGGGAGAGTGATGGGTTCTTTAGGCTCTCCAAAAGCGATTTTCTCAGCTTCGACGATCAGCATGCCGTCGTTGATGTCATAGGCTAAAATCAAACCGGGTAGGCCGAATAGCTCTTCTGGTCCCGTAGGAACTGGAATATCTGCAGCAAACCAAGCGGTGATTTTTTGGCCTTTGATGGGGTCTTCACTCACGGCTTTCATGCACATATGCCCGAGAATATCGCGGATTTCATTCATGACCCTCCATTTAGGAGGATTAAGGCGGTCACGGATTAGGTAAGTTTTGCCCATTTGGTCCATGAATTTCAGATAGGTCTGATCTTTAAGATTGTTTTCAATGAAGTAATCTTCTATTTGCCAAGAGTAGCTGCGTACTTCATAAGGTTCGCCATAGGTATATATACTTTTCTCAGGTGAAAACTGAAGCTTCATCCGTGTGCTGTAGCCATCGGGATTACCCCATGTCAGTAAAATTCGGTCGCGTTCCTGTTGGGTCAGATGGGGTAGACTGGAGTAGATTTTATCATAGAAAATCTTATATCGGAATTCTACTTCGCCTACTATATTTTGAGCCTTTACTCCTGTAGTGATCAGGATAAGCGCAATGGCAATTAGATGCTTTAATTTCATTGTGGTAGAGCTTGGCTGTTGTGTTAGATTATCTGTCATTTTTTACTTCTACGCCCCTCATATTGTAGGTCACGCCGAGGAGGAAATACCTAGACAAGGTTTCGATTCTTCCATTGGAAACGAAGTTTTGTCCTGCAAATTGACTGATCGTTTCATTTTGCTTGAAGATGTCATAGGCAGAGAGCCTGATTTCCCATTTTTTAGCTTCACCGATGAGTTTGTAGACAAATGCATTGAGAATGGGTACTTCCTGACTAAATCCAAAACTCTCATTTTCAAACCGACTGTAGTTGAATTTCATGTCGAAATAAAAAGCCTTAGGAAGCTTGATGTTCATGTTTGTGTATGCACTCCAATTAACGATATCCTGATTTTGGGCGGGATTTTGTACGTATTTGGTTTTGCTCAGACGGAATGATGACCCGGCATATAGACTCAGCCACTCCGTCGGGTTCAGGTCTAAATTTGCCCCTACATTATGGCTTAGGGTGTTTGTTTCGGTCTCTTTGGAGTTGATCAGTGCTAAGCTTCTGGAATAGGAGGGATTAGCGGATAAAAAAGCATTCATTTTTGTTTTCACGATGGGGAATCCAAATCCTAAATACGAATTATACCGCTGTCCACCGGCAACATTTCCTGCCGTAAAAGTGGTGACAAAGGTTTCTGGATCAATAGTTTGGTTTTGCACAACCTGGCTTGTGTAGAAGGTTGAATTCAATGAGACAAAGAGGTTAATGAAAGTGGCAGGATCATACATATTGTATCCGGCATTAAAAGAATGACTTACCTCTGGCTGTAGATCTGGGTTCCCTTCGCGAATAAACAGTGGGTTAGAAATATCCTTGAAAGGCTGAAGATTGGAAATACTAGGAGGAGTGACACCCATAGAATACCCTGCGTTGAGTCGCTTGTTTCCTTTCATTGTCTTCCAATAGGACAAATTTGGAGTTAGATTGAGATAGCTTTTATCTACCGTGCCTAGAATCTCACTGTCCTTTTCCACAGAGAATCTTCCGTTCAAATTGTAGTTTGAGGCAGCTAATCCCAAGCTTAAGTTTGAGCCTTTATTCGCATACCTGATGCTCGATCCGAGTCGGTTATAGGTGATTTGATTGTCAAAAAAACGGCTTAGATCAGGGTTCAGCTCGAGGATATCACTAGTCTCTACATCAAATACACGACGGTCAATTTGGCTATTTGATTGGCTGAAATTGTAAAACGACTCCCAAAATAAAACCTTACTGATCGGGTCAACAAAAAGCAAACTTGACTTGATCACATTGGAGCTGTTCAGGGCCTGGTTCACTTGGTCTAAATTTCTAAAATAGGTGTTGGGATCTGTAGAATTTACTAGGTCCACAACAGATTTTTGGATGCCATCTTGGTCTGCATCGCTGTAGGTATTACTTATACTAGCCGCAAAGTTTCGCCCACTTTTTTCGAATTTATGTCTAAAGATTGCTGTGCCTTGGAAGGACCCAGACCATCTATTCGATCTATTGTTCCGATCCATTTGGCTTTGCTCGGTGCTGCTGCGGATCAGTTCCTGGAAGCTTTGGAGTGAGGTTCGAAGTGTACTGATTCTTCCTTTGGCATTGATCGTAAGGGTATTGGCGCTGTCCAATTCGTTTTGAAAACGTATTGTTGCCCGGTGATGTCCCGCCATGTTGTTCTGAGCACTTTGGTCATTGGAAGTAAAGGAGGAATTATCTTGAAGGAAAGTGGTTCTTGAATTGAAACTTTCGATGATTTGATCACTTCGGCTGTAGAAATAATTTCCGCTAAAATCCTTTTTGTCTTTGAGGCGGTTATAATTAACCCCGATCGCTTGGTTGTTGGAAAAGCCCGAACTGAGGTTGTTGAAGGGGATTTCGAAGGAATCCTCGCTGTCTCCTCCCGAAAAAGAGATAATCATCATTCCTCCATTGGCATTGAAGCCAAAATCTCCGGTGTCGCCAAATTGGAATGCTCCGCTCCCTCTAAACTCCTGTAGGTCATCCCAACTTAAGCCGGTTTGGTTGACATTATTGCCATAGCCGATGATGGAAAACTGATTTACCTTATCAAATTTATTGTAAGATCCATTGGAGGACCATCTGCCGTCTGTTCCTCCAGCCGCAGAAATTTTACCAAAACCTCCTTTTTTGGCTTCCTCTTTCAGCTCCACATTCAAGGTTTTTTCTTTTACGCCATCATCAACTCCGGTGAGTTTGGCTTGCTCTGATTTGTCATCATATAGCTGAAGCTTGCTGATGGACTCTGCATTCAAATTTTGCGTAGCCATTTTTGTGTTTCCACCAAAAAACCGACGCCCATCGACTGTTACTTTTTGGACTCGTTGGCCTTGGGCAACAATATTTCCGTCAGCATCGATTTGCATACCCGGGAGTTTGCGAAGCAGGTCTTCTAAGGTCGCTCCAGGCGGTACTTTGAATTTGCTGGCATCGTATTCAAGTGTATCTCCGCGCATCATGAGGGGGGCTTTGGCAGCTTTTACCACCACCTCATACAATTCCTGGAGAATGGGAGTTAACTGAATTTGCTCCACTTCCAGTTCATCGGAATCAGGCAAGACCAGTTCTTTTTGGAAAGGAATGTAGCCCATATAGGTGGCTTTGATAAGCAGTGGTTGCCTGTCCACATTTTTGAAGATGTATTCGCCAGCCTTGTTTGTCAGTGTATATGCCACCAAGGCCGAGTCTTTGGGACTCAACAAAAGTACGGAGGTATAATCCAGAGGCAGGTTGGTGGTGTCCTTTACCGTTCCTCGTATGGTCAGTTTGGATTGGGCTTGCGAAGTAAAAGTTAGGGCAAGCAAAAGAAGGAATGAAAAGAGGAATTTCATTTTTTCGGCGTTATATTTTTAAACTATAAAATAAATTTCAAAAACTAGGTTCCCATTTTTAAATCAAATTCATTCATCACTTTGGCGCCCAAGCCATTAAAGAAGGTGAAATACTTGGGTATAAATGGGGTGTTTTGACTACGGTTAAGTTGAAAATGAGCGTCCTTATCGTTTATAACTCGCTGTTGCAATCCTTTGAATTCCCAATTCTTGTTCGCTATTGTTTTGAGGAAGACCTCATCATTTTCCCTTTTTCAATTGATGCATTTTTGATCAATCCAAAATTCATTCAATCAAAATGGTGCCTTTCGACAATGATCCGGTAATCACCAAATGAATAAACTGACAAGTATTTTAATACTGCTAGTTTAGTGATTATTTTTATAAAATAGCAAGACTATTTTGTTAAAATATGTTTCTTGAAGAATTTTGTGGGAGGGAAAAGGAATGTGTCAAGCCTAAAATCGCTGAATACTGGCGGACGAAGCCTTAATGTTGGGGAAATAACCTTCTCCGAGATTGAAAGAAGTATTGGATTCAGGTGTCTTTTCTCAAAAATGATTTGAGCCTAAACGAAACCATGCTCTTAAAGACCTTCCAAATTTTGTAGAGAGGCATAGGATTTAGATTTTTTGGTAGTTGGATTTAAATGAGCCGAACACTCATCTTTTATCTTCCCAAGGCATGTATACTACTTTTTTGGTCTCAAAAAAATCTTCCTTGAAATAGTCGCTCAGATGGTAGGTCACATAAGACTTGTCGAGCTCTTCCATTTCCTCATCCACGTCGCCGCCTTTCAGATATAGAATGCCGTTCTGGAATTCGTTGAAGTCTTCGCGCTTGATTTTGCCTTTGACCCAAGGATAAAAATTGATCATGCGAGTTACCGCACGGCTAATTACAAAGTCATATTTCCTCACCAGAGATTCGGCCCGAGCTTGCTGTGCTTCCACATTACCCAGTTTGAGTGCTTTGGCCACTTCTTTTACTACAGTGATTTTTTTCCCTATAGAATCCACCAAATGAAAGTGAGTATCAGGGAAAAGAATAGCTAATGGAATTCCTGGAAAACCACCGCCTGTCCCAATGTCAAGGATTTTGGTGCCTGGCTGAAAGGCCATCACTTTGGAAATTCCTAAAGAATGTAAGACATGATGAACATAAAACTGATCCATGTCTTTGCGGCTGATCACATTGATTTTGGAATTCCAGTCCTCGTACAGTTCTTGCAAACGGTCGAATTGTTCGATTTGCTTTTCAGTGAGGTCAGGAAAATAGGATAAAATCAATTGTGTGCCGGTATTCATCAGATGTGGTTTTCTTTGCCGGAGGCGATCTCAAATAATAGCTCTCGAGATCGGTGAAGTTGAGCTTTCACAGTTCCTAAAGGCTTGTCAAGTTCTTGGGCAATTTCTTCGTAAGAGAGTTCGTCAAAGTACCTCAATTGAACCAATTTGCGGTATTTTGCCGGAAGTTTGTCCACAAAGACACGCACCATTTCGATGCGCTGTGATTTGATGAATTCATCCTGAGGGTTGTTGTCATCGTCTTCCACGTCAATATTGACGGAATTGCCACTATCATCAGAAAGGGTATTGTTCAAGCTCATGGTTTTGAGCTTTTTCTTTCGGATAAAATCAATGGTGTTGTTTGTGGCGATTCTAAATAGCCACGTAGAAAAAGTATAGTCTTTTTTGAATCGTTCAAGGTTACGGAAAGCCTTGGCAAAGGCCTCCATGGTCAGATCTTCCGCGTCATCGGCATCGCGGATCATCTTGAGGATCATGAAATAAACGGCCTTTTTGTACCGCTTCATCAACATGGCGTATGCAGACTGGTCTTTTTCAAGGACGGCTTTGTCTATTAAGTCAAAGTCTTCCAGTGCCTTAGTAGAGAAACCTCGTTCGTTTATTTCCATTGGATGTCTTTTGACTGATAGGATACGGAGCCCAAAATCCAGAAGTAACCCAAGTAAAAAAGGTCATTCAAGACGGGGTTCATTTTAGGAGCTTTTCCCTGAACAGTTTTTGCAGCGGATTTGAATATCCCCACCACGAAAACCGATCTTAGAAGAATAATACCCAAAACAGCCAAAAAATGTTCCCATTGTAGGCCTATTCCGAAATAAATCAATAATCCTATTCCTCCTATCCAGAAGAGGGCATGTGACATAGAATATAGTCCAATCTTTCTTTTGTCTTCTCCTCTGTAATATTTACCCACATGTAGGTGTCTCTTTTTCTGGACTAGGTAGTCTTTCCAAGTCTCTTTTGGAACAGAGGTAGTGGCTGCTTGAGGATCTATGACTATGGTGGAATTTTTGCCTGTGGCATAATTATTCACAAAAAGGTCATCATCTCCACCTTCCAGATGCCAGATCCCCTTAAATGCCTTAACTCCCATAAAGAAGCTTTTGCGATAGCATAAGTTTCTTCCGATTCCCATGAAAGGATCCTTCCAAAGTCCAAATGAAAGGTAAAACAGAGCGGTCAAAATCGTTTCGAACTGAATCCAACGATTCAGCTGGCTTGGTTTTTCCTGATATCCAGAATAGCCTATAGCAAAGGTTTTATCTTCTAGTCTTACCGGAGCTGTCATTTTTCTGATCCACTGATCCGAATTGGGGATACAATCCGCATCGGTCAGAAGTATGACGTCATTCTTTGCCACTTTGATACCAAGTGTCAATGCAAATTTTTTGGGAGTGACGTGGCTAGGGGTGTATTTGATGGTGACAGACCTGAGCTTTGGATAGATGGCCATCATTTCTTCCAGCAGTCGCTTGGTGCGATCCGTGCTGCGGTCGTTGACGATCATCACATCAAATTTAGGATAGTCCTGTTCAAAAAGTTTTGGAATCAGGACTTTAAGGTTTTGAAATTCATTGTGGGCCGCCACCAATACCGTCACACCCTCTTCAGGTGACTGAGTGGATGGAGACTTGGAAGGGGATTTAAACCAGGCCGTCCGTCCAAAGATCATCAGGAGATAGATCCCCTGAATAATAAGTCCGATGCCAAAGAAAAACCAAAGTAAAAATAGGCCCATAGGTCGATTTTGTCGGGCAAATATAAAATCAATTTCAGCAAGTCATTTAAGAATAAGTGGATATTTTTGCAGGCTAAACCATGCGGATTGTAGTTCAATACAATAGCTCCGCTATATGTAGTAATGAAGTTTACTTTAGAGAAAAAAGATTCCTTAACCAACGCCCGTACAGGTACGCTGACTACTGACCACGGAGTGATTCAAACTCCCATTTTTATGCCGGTAGGGACTGCTGCTACAGTCAAGGCTGTCCATCAACGGGAACTAAAGGAGGATATCAAGGCGCAAATTATCTTAGGCAACACCTATCACCTTTACCTTAGGCCGGGACTTGATATTCTTGAAAAAGCAGGGGGACTCCATCAATTCAATGGTTGGGATCGACCCATTTTGACAGATTCTGGAGGTTATCAAGTTTTTTCTTTGGCAGGTACCCGAAAAATAAATGAAGAGGGAGTCACTTTTAAGTCACATATCGACGGTTCTAAACATGTCTTTACTCCTGAAGGAGTGATGGATATTCAGCGAACCATCGGTGCAGATATCATCATGGCTTTTGATGAATGCACTCCCTATCCGTGCGAATATGGCTATGCCAGAAAATCGATGGAGATGACCCATCGTTGGCTTACCCGTTGTATTCAACGCTTTGATTCGACTGAAGGAAAATACGGTTACGGTCAGACTTTATTCCCAATCGTTCAAGGGTCGGTCTATAAAGATTTGCGAAAGCAAAGTGCTCAATTTATTGCCGATCAAGGAAGAGAGGGAAATGCAATCGGAGGATTGTCTGTAGGAGAGCCGGCTGAGATGATGTATGAAATGACCGAAATGGTGACGGATATTTTGCCTGCGGATAAACCTCGCTACCTCATGGGAGTAGGGACACCTGCGAATATTCTGGAATGCATCGCCTTAGGGGTGGATATGTTTGACTGTGTGATGCCTACCCGAAATGCCCGGAATGGGATGCTATTCACTTCGGAAGGAATCATCAATATCCGAAATGAAAAATGGAAAGATGATTTTAGCCCGATCGATCCGGCTATCGGTAATTACGCCAGTACGTTTTATTCTAAAGCTTATTTGAGACACCTGACTGTATCCAAAGAAATCCTTGCCGCACAGATTGCCAGTATTCATAACTTGGCTTTTTATCTCTGGCTAGTAGGACAAGCTAGAGAACATATTCAGGCTGGGGACTTTGCCGTTTGGAAGGAACAAATGGTGAAAAAAGTAAGTACTCGACTCTAAGGCATGAAGATCCTGGACAAACTGATCATTAAGGAATTTTTGAAGACCTACTTTTTTGTGGTCATCATGTTGATTCTTATTGTATTGGTTTTGGACTTTACAGAGAAAAACGACACCTACATTCGTAACCAAGTGCCTGCCCGCGATATCCTCAAGTACATGGGGAATTATGGGTTGTATCTGAATAATCTGCTGACTCCGATCACGGTATTTATTGCGGTTATTTTCATCACTTCCAAAATGGCTGGTCGTACCGAAATCGTGGCCATCCTAAGTTCCGGAGTTAGTTTTGTAAGAATGCTCCGTCCTTTCCTTTTTGCGGCAGCGATGATTGGATCCATCAGTTTTCTGTTAAATGGCTGGGTATTGCCTGTAGCTACCGCAGGGGTCAGTGAGTTTCGGATTCGCTATTTGGAAAAAGGAAAAGCTTCTACCGATCCCAATATTCACATCAAAGTCGGTCCTGATGCCTATGCTTACATCAGTAGGTTTTACCAAAGCGGTCTCACCGGTTATGATTTCACCTTGGAGGAAATCCGGGATGGGAAGCTTTTATCCAAGCTTTCTTCTGACCGAATTCAATGGGATACCACCAAGAATGTTTGGAGACTGGAAAATTGGAGGTTGAGAGTTTTGAAAGAAAATGGAGAGGACTATTCGGTAGGCTCTGAATTGGATACCGTTTTATCTATTTCTCCCACAGATTTTGATCTGCCCGAAAATCACCATGAGACGCTGAAACTTCCCGAACTGAGTCGTCAGATCAAAATTCTCGAAGATCGGGGAGCAGACAATGTGAGCTATTACCGCATTGAGCGCTATGTTAGATTTATGTCGCCGTTTGCAGCTATTATTCTCACTTTCATCGGGGTGATCATGTCTGCCAGGAAAACCAGGGGAGGCTCGGGCTTTCAGATTGCACTTGGATTTTTCTTAGCATTCGTATACATCTTACTTTTCATTCTTTCGAGGACTTTTGCTGAGGCCGGGACCCAATATCCCATTTTTGCCGTGTGGCTTCCCAATATCATTTTCGCAGTTACAGGATTGGTACTGTATAAAACTGTTCCCCGATAGATGAATTCTCAAACCGTAAAAGACTATCTCTTGCTCCATTTCATCGTGTTGATTTGGGGCTTCACGTCCATTTTGGGATTATTGATTAGTCTGCCCGCTTTGGAATTAGTCTTTTACCGAACCTTGCTTGCTGCTGTGGGCGTAGGTTTGGTGATGGTATGGAGGAAGAAAAATATACTTGTGCCCCCAGCCGAACTGATCAAAATAGCAGGAGTGGGGGTTCTGATTTCTCTTCATTGGATATTCTTCTTTTGGTCTGCAAAAGTTTCTACGGCTTCGGTGTGTCTGGCAGGCATGGCGACTACCTCATTGTGGACGGCATTAGTGGATCCAATCATCAATCGGACTAAGATTAAATGGTACGAAGTAGCGTTGGGCTTATTGGTAATTTCCGGGTTGGTGGTGATTTTCCAATTTGAAAGCGGCTACTGGCTTGGACTTTCCTTGGCACTACTTTCCGCATTTTTAAGTGCTTTGTTTTCAGTTTTCAATGCCAAACTGACCTTTCGCCACACTCCTTATCAGATTACATTATTTGAGATGGCGGCGGCTAGTCTTTTTGCCTTGTTTTTTATGCCGATTTATTCGGAGTTTTTAAATGACGGTGCTCCGATCCAATGGGAATGGAAAGGATTGGACTGGGTATGGATGCTGGTGTTGTCTGGAATATGTACTGTGTATGCTTTCTCTGTTTCAGTCGAGCTGATGAAACGGGTTTCTGTTTTCACCATTAATCTGACGATCAACTTGGAGCCAGTCTATGGGATTTTGCTCGCGGTATTGGTTTTTGGAGAAAAGGAAAAAATGACCCCACAGTTTTACCTGGGCACCTTGATTATCCTGATTTCTGTCTTGATTTATCCTGTGCTTAATTACTGGAATAAGCGGAGAAAAGCCATCAGGATCATCAACTGATTAGAGTACTCCTTCAAAGATAAAGTAGTCCTCCTGCCAAGTCAGGTTTTCAGGTTTTTGGTCAAACAATCCAAATACGCTTGATCCCGAGCCGGACATCGCAGCATAGTATGCCCCTGCCGAGTACAATCTATCTTTAATTGCAGCGATTTTGGGGTGGTTTTTGAAAATACTCGCTTCGAAGTCATTGACTAATTCGGCTTTCCATCTGTTTCGGTCTGCCAAGACCTCTTCCAACTTGACTTTGGGTGGAGCAGGAGAGACACCCGCGTAGGCTTCCTTGGTACCTACGTGAATTCCCGGATTGATTAAAACCAAATGGCTTCCCCTTAAGGAAAGATCAATGGGCTCCAGAATTTCACCTCGGCCACGCGCGATTTTTGGAGTGTTTTCTATAAAAAAAGGGCAATCACTTCCCAATTGAGCGGCATACTCTTCCAAAAAGAAATCATCCAAATGAAGGTCGAACAGGTTGTTCATCAACTTTAGCGCAAAGGCACCGTCAGCTGAACCTCCGCCAAGACCTGCGCCCATTGGGATGTTTTTATGCAGGTGGATGGAAAGATTTGGCAGACCCGGAAAATCCTTTTTCAGCAGCTTTTCCGCTTTTAATATCAGATTATCTTTCGCTTCTCCTGGGATATCCAAACCAGATGAATTCCAGCTTGGCTTTTTATCCACAATCATTTCCAAAGCATCATAAAGAGGAATTGGCACCATACAAGTTTCGATCTCATGGTATCCGTCTTTTCTCTTGGAAGTGATGTGGAGGCCAAGATTGATTTTGGCATTGGGAAAGCTGATCATAAGAAAAGGCTGTTTTGACAAAAGTAAAGCAAAACTCCTGAGCTGGGTACAAATAGTCTGATTTGAATTTTTGTTAATCTTTGGTAGGAATTTTAGATTTTTGACAGAGTATCATTTTTTTTCTTAAATAAAAGCTCGGGATTTCTCTAAAAATTTGAAAGAATCGGAAATCCATACAAAATTTTGAGAGGTGCTGAAATTTGGACGGTTTTTGAAAAATAGATTTTGCAAATTCTGTATAAAAGGAATTAAATTTTAAAAAAAATATTTAAACCCAATTTTATTATCTGTTTAATCTGAATAATAGAGAATTAAATATTGTAAGTCTGGGATTAGAGTTTTAATATTGTCACGTGATTCGAAATCGAAGCATATACTCTCAAACCACGCTATGTATCCATTGGTCGTCCTGCTAAGCATTATTATTCTCATCGGATTTTCGAAGTGAGGCACTAGACCATTATAACCCAGTATATAAAATCTAAAGTGCCTCACTGACCTGAGGCACTTTTTTATTTTCTAATCCTATGACCCAGAACAATCTGAAAAAGTACAGTTGGGAAATCAGTGACAATCCCGAGCATCCAGCCGGAATGGCGATGCTATATGCTACAGGAATGTCTGATAAAAAAATGAAACAGCCCTTTGTAGGGGTAGCCAGTTGCGGATATGAAAGCAACCCCTGCAATATGCACCTCAATGACTTTGCCGGTCTGATCAAAGCTTCCTCTCAGGAATATGATCTGACCGGTTTGGTTTTTAATACCATAGGGATTTCTGATGGGACTTCCATGGGTACTCTTGGAATGAGGTACTCTTTAGTGTCCAGAGATATTATTGCAGATTCGATCGAGTCCTTCATTTTGGGACATTCATTTGATGGATGTGTGGCGGTAGCTGGTTGTGATAAAAATATGCCCGGTGCAGTTATGGGGATGCTACGAATCAACCGTCCCGCAATTATGGTCTATGGTGGTACGATTGCTTCAGGTAACTATAAAGGAGAAAAACTCAATATCGTTTCTGCATTTGAAGCCTTTGGGAAAAAAATCCAAGGAACCATCTCCGACGAAGATTACGATGGAGTAATTAGAAATGCGTGTCCGGGTAAAGGAGCTTGCGGGGGGATGTACACTGCCAATACTATGTCTTCGGCTATAGAAGCGATGGGTATGTCATTGCCTTACTCATCCTCCAATCCAGCTAATTCAGCAGAAAAACTAAAAGAGTGCCAGGATGTCAATAAATACATGCGTATTCTGCTGGAAAAAGACATCAAGCCAAAAGACATCGTCACCAGAAAAAGCTTGGAAAATGCAGTCACGGTAGCCGTGGCTCTTGGAGGAAGTACCAATGCTGTACTTCACATTTTGGCGATTGCAAGGACTGCAGGGGTGGAATTTACCTTAGAGGACTTTAAGGCCATCAATGCAAAGACGCCATTGCTTGGAGATTTCAAACCCTCAGGTAAATTCATGATGGAAGACTTGTACGAACAGGGAGGTCTTCCAGCTTTTATGAAATACATGCTCAACAATGGCTACCTCCATGGTGACTGCATGACAGTGACAGGAAAGACGGTTGCTGAAAACCTTCAAAATATAGATCCTATCGTCCCATCCGTGGTCAATGTGATCCATCCGCTGGAGACACCGATCAAGAAGTCCGGTCACTTATGCATCCTGAAAGGTAATCTTGCTCCGGAAGGTGCAGTATCCAAAATTACCGGAAAAGAGGGGACCGCATTTACGGGACCAGCCATCGTGTTTGACTCAGAACTTGAGGCAAATGATGCCATCCGTGACCATAAAGTGAAGGCAGGGAATGTAGTAGTCATTCGAAATGTAGGCCCAAAAGGTGCTCCTGGAATGCCTGAAATGCTAAAGCCAACTTCCATGATTATTGGCGCAGGCTTGGGTTCGGATGTTGCTTTGATCACCGATGGTAGATTTTCGGGAGGCACACACGGCTTTGTCGTGGGGCATGTGACACCAGAGGCTTGGTGTGGTGGTCCAATCGGGCTGCTTAAGGATGGCGATATCATCACTATCGATGCAGATAATTTTATCCTTTCTGTAAATGTTTCAGAGGAGGAATTTGCTGAGCGTAAAAAGACTTGGTCTCCTAAACCTATCGAAGGGCTTCAAGGCACGCTCAAAAAATACAACAAACTCGTTGCGACCGCCTCAGAGGGTTGCGTTACCGATAAATTTTAATCCTATGAAGGACTTGATAAGAGGTGCAGACATTGTTGTGCGCTCCCTGATTGCCGAGCAGGCAGAGCTCATCTTCGGATATCCGGGTGGGGCTATTATGCCGGTATATGATGCGCTGTATGACTATCATGATCAAATCAAGCACGTGCTTACCCGCCACGAGCAGGGTGCCATCCACGCAGCACAAGGTTATGCCAGAGTATCTGGGAAAGTTGGGGTTTGTCTTGCTACTTCCGGTCCCGGAGCGACCAATTTGATTACTGGATTGGCAGATGCGCAAATTGACAGCACACCGCTAGTCTGCATCACGGGACAAGTAGCGGCACATCTTTTAGGTACTGACGCTTTTCAAGAAACGGATGTAGTGGGTATTTCTATGCCCGGCACCAAATGGAATATTCAGGTAAGGAGGGTGGAGGATATTGCGCCTGCCATTGCAAAAGGTTTTTACATCGCTCGTTCCGGTCGACCAGGGCCTGTATTGATAGACATAACCAAAAATGCTCAGGTAGATTTTGGTGAATTTAACTATGTGCCTTGTCAAGGTTTTAGATCTTACAAAACACATCATCCAATTGAAAAAACAGCGATCCAACAAGCCGCTGAACTGATCAATCAGGCAGAAAGGCCCTACCTTTTGTTCGGACAAGGGGTAGTTTTGGGCAATGCAGAAACTGAACTTAAGTTTTTCTTGGACAAATCAGGGATACCTGCAGCTTCGACCCTTTTGGGTTCTGGAGCGCTATCTCAGGATCACCCAAATTACGTGGGGAAACTGGGTATGCATGGAAACTATGCCCCAAACTTGCTCACCAATCAGTGCGACGTATTGATTGCAGTGGGTATGCGCTTTGATGATCGTGTGACGGGGGATCTGAAGCGCTATGCTAAGCAGGCAAAGGTGATTCATCTTGAATTGGATCCTTCTGAGATCAATAAAAATGTCAAAACTGCAGTAGCTGTACAAGGCAATTGCAAAGAGAGTCTTTCCATGCTGACTGAGGCTATTCTGGCTAAAAAGCATGACTCTTGGATGGCGAAGTTCAGAGAATTGGAAGAGCAGGAAAGAGCGGCAGTAGTTCAGCATGACATTACACCAACCAAGGAAGGACTTACCATGGGTGAAGTGATTCACCAGATCAATCAATACAAGGCGGATGACGCTGTCTTGGTGACTGATGTAGGTCAGCATCAGATGATCGCATGGAGGTATTTCAATTATAAAAAGCCTCGAACTCAAGTGACTTCGGGTGGATTGGGAACAATGGGGTTTGCACTTCCAGCAGCTTTGGGAGCGCAGCTATTTGATTATTCTCGACAGGTAATCTGTGTGGTAGGAGATGGAGGTATTCAGATGACCATTCAGGAACTCGGTACCATCAAGCAGACTAAAGCCCCTGTGAAAATTGTCCTGCTGAATAATAACTACCTCGGTATGGTGCGTCAGTGGCAGCAGATGTTTTTTGATAAGCGTTATTCTTTTACAGAATTGGATAATCCTGATTTCATCATGCTTGCAGAAGCTTATGGTATCAAAGCACAAAAAGTTTCGGAAAGAGGTGATCTGCAAGAAGCGATCGAAGATATGCTCATCCATGATGGGCCCTATTTCCTCGAAGTGGTAGTGGAAAAAGAAGACAATGTATTCCCTATGATCGCCACAGGTTGCTCTGTGGAGGAGGTCAGACTAAGCTAATTCAAACCTATGAAGAGATATACCATTTTTGTTATTACCGAAAATTTCATCGGGATTCTTAACCGGATCACTATCATTTTCACCCGTAGAGGAATCAATATCGATGCACTTACTGCATCAGAAAGCCGGATTCCGGGTATTCACCGGATCACTATAGAGGTGACGGTCAATGAAGATACGGTCATCCAACTTGTCCATCAGATCGAAAAAATCATCGACGTAATCAAAGCATTTTATCACGAAGATGAAGGTGTCGTGTATCAGGAAATTGCGCTCTATAAGATCCCTGTTTCCCGTTTGGACGGTGGCTTGGAAAAAATCATCCGTCAGCACAATGCCAAAATCATAGCCGCTGAACCGGACTTTGTGGTACTCGAGCTTACCGGTCATAAAGAGCAAACTCAAGAGCTGCTGGAAATCCTCAAAGGCTATGGACTTCTTGAATTTGCAAGATCCGGGCGTGTGGCAGTCGCCAAGCGAATGCTTACCATTGAATCGTTCATTAAATAATTATCTCAAACCTGTTTATACAATTTAAAAACCCAACAATATGAAATTGAAATTCGGAAGCGTTGAAGAAAACGTAGTTACCAGGGAAGAATTTCCTTTGGAAAAAGCAAGAGAAGTCCTCAAAAACGAGGTAATCGCAGTCATCGGTTATGGTGTTCAAGGACCGGGTCAAGCTTTGAATTTGAAAGACAACGGCTTCAACGTGATCGTGGGCCAGCGTAGCGGCTCGAAGACTTGGGATAAAGCCATTGCCGATGGCTGGGTTCCCGGTGAAACGCTTTTTGAAATCGAAGAAGCTTGCGAAAAAGGCACAATTCTTCAATTCTTGCTTTCCGATGCAGGTCAGATTGCTCTTTGGCCTACCGTTAAAAAACACCTTACGCCGGGTAAAGCATTGTATTTCTCTCACGGTTTCGGAGTGACATACAAAGAGAAAACAGGCATTATTCCTCCTGCCGATGTGGATGTGATCTTGGTTGCACCAAAAGGTTCAGGTACTTCTTTGAGAAGAATGTTTGTAGAAGGACGTGGATTGAACTCATCTTATGCGATCTACCAAGACGCAACCGGAAAGGCGAAAGATCGCGTGGTAGCTTTGGGAATCGGCGTAGGTTCAGGATACCTATTCGAAACTGACTTCTACCGCGAAGTTACCTCCGACTTGACAGGCGAAAGAGGGACCTTGATGGGAGCCATCCAAGGTATTTTTGCTGCTCAGTACGAAGTGTTAAGATCCAATGGACATACACCTTCAGAAGCTTTCAATGAAACTGTTGAAGAATTGACTCAGTCTTTGATGCCGCTTGTGGCTGAAAATGGAATGGACTGGATGTATGCCAACTGTTCTACCACCGCTCAGCGTGGTGCATTGGATTGGTGGAAGCCTTTCCGCGACGCGACCAAGCCGGTTTTTGAAGCACTTTACAATTCTGTGAAAACAGGTGTGGAAGCTCAAAAGTCTATCGATTCCAATTCCAAGCCGGACTACAGAGAAAAACTGGAAGCTGAATTGAAAGAATTGAGAGAATCCGAAATGTGGCAAGCAGGTGCAGTAGTGCGCCAGTTGAGACCAGAAAATAATTAAGAAACCCAAACCCTTAACTTGTATGAGTGAAAAGCTGTGGATATTCGATACAACGCTTCGTGACGGTGAGCAGGTGCCTGGCTGCCAGCTCAATACCCAAGAAAAGATCATAGTAGCCAAGGCACTAGAAGCTCTTGGTGTAGATATTATCGAAGCAGGATTTCCGATTTCCAGTCCGGGAGATTTTAATTCCGTTCAGGAGATTTCAAAGGCTGTTTCCAATCCTATTATCTGTGCGCTCTCCAGAGCAGTAGAAAAAGATATAGAAGTAGCTGCAGCTGCCCTCAAGTATGCCAAAAAAGGCAGAATTCATACCGGAATCGGGGTTTCTCCTTATCATATTCAATATAAGCTCCGCTCCACGCCCGATGAAATCATCAAGCGTGGGGTGGCGGCTGTGAAGTTTGCCCGTCAGTTTGTGGATGATGTGGAGTTTTATGCAGAAGATGCCGGAAGATCAGAGCCAGATTTTCTCTGTAAAATCATCGAAGAGGTCATCAAAGCTGGAGCTACGGTAGTAAATATTCCTGATACGACGGGATATTGCCTGCCAGAGCAATATGGGGCGATTATCGCCAGCCTCAAAAACAATGTGCCAAACATCGACCGGGCAATTATTGCTACCCATTGTCACAATGACCTTGGGATGGCTACAGCAAATACAGTGGCAGGTGTGCAGCATGGTGCCCGTCAAGTAGAAGTGACCATCAACGGAATAGGTGAAAGAGCAGGCAATACCTCTATGGAAGAGGTGGTCATGGCGATAAAGTGCCATAAATCAATTCCAGTCTACACGGATATTGTGACTCCACGAATCTATCAGACTAGCCGATTGGTTTCCAAACTGATGAATATGCCCGTGCAGCCCAACAAAGCAATCGTGGGAAGAAATGCATTTGCCCATTCTTCGGGAATTCACCAGGATGGAGTATTGAAGCATAGAGAAAACTACGAAATCATCGATCCGAAAGAGGTAGGCGTGGAGGAGTCTTCCATCGTCTTGACAGCCAGATCCGGCCGTGCAGCATTGAAGCACCATTTGGATGCATTGGGCGTAGAGCTCGAAGGGGAAGAACTGAGAGAAGTTTACGAGGCATTCTTGGTATTGGCTGATTCCAAAAGGGATATCGGTCGAAAAGACCTCTTGGAACTAGTCGGGAAGTATATGGAAGAATCCAATTTCATCGAATTGGAAAATGTCAGCTATTCTTCCAACGGCTCGGTCAATGCTCATGTAAAACTAAAAATCGGAAACGATGCGCATGAGGCTTCTTCTACAGGTGTTGGACCAGTGGATGCCGTTTTGAAAGCGATCGAGACCATAGTCAAACCTCAAGTGGATTTGGAAGAATTCCTAATCCAAGCCATCACCCACGGAAGTGATGATGTGGCCAAAGTCCACATGCGACTCATTAAATCCGAAAAACCTTATTATGGCTTTGCATCCAACCAAGACATTGTCTTGGCTTCTGCACAGGCCTTTGTCGATGCACTCAACAAAATACCAGTCAAAGAATACGCGACTGCTTAATTATGGAAAAGACAACATTATTTGATAAAATCTGGGATGCACACGTGGTCAAATCCGTGCCAGCTGGTCCGGATGTATTCTTCATCGATAAGCATTTTATCCATGAAGTGACCTCTCCCGTAGCTTTCCTTAATTTGGAAAAAAGGGGGATCACGGTAAAATATCCTCACAGAACCATCGCTACTCCCGACCATAACGTGCCTACGATTGATCAGGATCAGACGATCAAGGATAAGCTTTCCCGTATGCAAGTGGAAAAGCTCCGCGAAAACTGTAAAAAATACGGGATCGAACTTCATGATTTGGGATCAGCTCATCATGGAATCGTTCACGTGATTGGTCCTGAGCTCGGTGTGACTCAACCAGGAATGACCATCGTTTGTGGTGATTCTCACACCTCTACCCATGGTGCTTTTGGAGCGATCGCATTTGGTATTGGTACTTCCGAAGTAGAAATGGTGCTCGCTACGCAGTGTATCATGCAGTCCAAGCCTAAGAAAATGAGGATTTCCGTTAATGGAACTCTGGGCGCTGGAGTGACCTCTAAAGACATCATCCTTTACATTATTTCTAAAATTTCTGCTGCAGGAGCTACCGGTTACTTTGTAGAATATGCCGGTTCGGCGATCCAAAGCCTCTCTATGGAGGCAAGAATGACTATCTGTAACATGTCCATCGAAATGGGCGCCAGAGGTGGGTTGATCGCTCCGGACGAGACAACTTTCAACTACTTGAAAGGAAAACAATATGCTCCAAAAGGGGCAGATTGGGACAAGGCAGTTGCTTACTGGAAAACTTTGAAAACCGACGAAGGCGCGGTTTTCGATCAAGAGCTGGTTTTCGAAGCCGCCGATATCGAACCGATGATTACCTATGGTACCAATCCTGGCATGGGAATCAAGGTTGTCGGTAATATCCCTACTACAGAAGGCATGGAAGGTTCCAATAAAACTTCTTACCTCAAATCGTTGGATTACATGGGCTTCCAGCCTGGTGAACCAGTCAAAGGTAAGCAAGTGGACTACGTGTTTGTAGGTTCATGTACCAATGGCCGTATTGAAGACATTCGATCTGTAGCTCAGTTTGTGAAAGGACATAAAAAAGCGGACAACATCACCGCTTGGATTGTACCTGGATCCCGTGAAGTAGAGAAAATGGCTCACGAAGAAGGCTTGGTGAAAATCCTCGAAGAAGCTGGATTCGAACTTCGTCAGCCAGGCTGTTCTGCCTGTCTTGCCATGAATGATGACAAGATTCCTTCAGGAAAGTATGCGGTTTCGACTTCCAACCGAAACTTTGAAGGTCGCCAAGGTCCTGGTGCACGCACCATGCTTGCTTCTCCATTGACAGTGGCAGCGGTGGCAATCACCGGACGTATCACAGATCCTCGCGAAGTATTCGGAAATTGAGTTTACTGGTTATTGAGTTATTGGTTACTAGTTAGCAGTATTTGGATAGGATCCTTTACTACACTAGTAACCCACTATTAACTGGTAACAAATAACTAATCAACAAAAATATGGCTTACGATAAATTTACAGTCCTACGCAGTACAGCAGTCCCTTTGCCTACTGAAAACGTGGACACCGACCAGATCATCCCAGCCCGATTCCTGAAGGCTACCGAGCGGGAAGGTTTTGGAGACAATCTCTTCCGTGACTGGAGATACGATGTGGAGGGCAATCCCAAAAAGGATTTTGTCCTCAACGATCCTACCTATTCCGGTAAAATCTTGGTGGCAGGAAAGAACTTCGGTTCAGGATCCAGCCGAGAGCATGCCGTGTGGGCGATCTATGATTATGGATTTCGTTGCGTAGTATCCAGCTTTTTCGCAGATATCTTCAAAAATAACTGCCTCAACATTGGTGTCCTTCCGGTGACCGTATCTGCAGAATTTGCTGACAAACTTTTTGTAGCAATCCAAGCTGATCCATCTACTGAGGTAGAGGTCAATCTGCCTGAGCAAAAGATCAAACTCCTTTCTACAGGTGAATTTGAATCTTTTGACATCAACGAATACAAAAAAGACAACATGCAAAATGGCTTCGATGACATCGACTACTTGTTGAATATGTCATCGGAAATAGACGCTTTTGCGGCTTCTAGATAATTACTTCTCTCATGGAGGCAAACAGAAGAATAGAAATTATGGATACAACCCTGAGGGATGGAGAACAGACCTCAGGCGTTTCCTTTTTGCCTTCGGAAAAACTCCAGATTGCCAAATTACTTCTTGAAGAGCTCAAGGTTGACAGAATAGAGGTGGCTTCTGCACGCGTATCAGAAGGGGAGTTGGAGGGTGTACAAAAGATTACGGCTTGGGCTGCGCAAAAGGGATACTTGGATCGCGTGGAGGTCTTGGGCTTTGTGGACACGCCTGTCTCAGTCAATTGGATTGTGGAGGCGGGTGCCAAAGTGCTCAATCTTCTGACCAAAGGATCCTTGAATCATTTGGTTCACCAGCTCAAAAAGACCCCCGAGCAGCATTTTGCAGATATTGCCAAAAGCATTGCCTATGCTCAGGAATTGGGCGTATCGGTCAATGTCTACTTGGAGGACTGGTCCAATGGCATGCGGAATTCTCAAGAGTACACGCTGAGTCTGATTGAGTTTTTGACTCAACAGCCTGTCAAGCGAATCATGCTTCCGGACACACTAGGATTACTTTCTCCCAAAGAAGTAAAAGCCTTCTTTCAGCAAATCGTAGCAAAGTTTCCTGGAACCCATTTTGATTTTCATGCTCACAACGACTATGACCTCTCCGTGGCCAATGTCCTTGAGGCCATCACCCACGGTGCTGCGGGATTTCATACCACGGTCAACGGCCTAGGCGAACGTGCAGGAAATGCACCTCTAGAATCAGTGGTAGCAGTAATCAAAGATTTTACTTCGCTTGAAATCGGAGTTCAGGAACAAAAGATTTTCCGTGTTTCCAAGCTCGTGGAGCAGTTTTCAGGGCAGCATATCCCTGCCAACAAGCCAGTGGTTGGGGAAAATGTCTTTACCCAAACTGCAGGGATTCACGCTGACGGAGACAATAAGAAAAACCTGTATTTCAACGATCTTCTCCCTGAGCGATTTGGCCGTCAGCGAAAATATGCCTTGGGCAAAACCTCTGGAAAAGCCAACATTCTAAAAAACTTGGAAGAACTCGGAATTTCTCTGGAGAAGGAAGAACTGGCTCGGGTAACCCAACGCATCATTGAATTGGGGGACAAAAAAGAGCGCGTGACTACTGAAGATCTTCCTTACATCATTTCTGATGTGCTTCAAAACAACTCCATTTCCAAGCATATCAACATCGAAGGTTACCACATGACTCATTCCAAAGGATTGAAGCCGTCGGTCCAACTTCGATTGAATGTGCACGGTAAATCTTACGATGCCACAGCCACAGGTGACGGTCAATATGACTCGTTTATGAGGGCTGTGAAAAAAATCTACAAATCCCTGAAAAAGGAACTGCCCAAACTGATCGATTACCATGTTTCCATTCCTCCGGGAGGGAAAACAGATGCGTTTGTGGAGACGGTGATCACTTGGGATTATGGAAAAATCTTCAAAACCAAAGGGCTTGACCCTGACCAAACCGTGGCAGCGATGATGGCCACGGAGAAAATGCTCAACATCATCGAATCATTTACTACCAATTCAGAAAAAGAATCCACTTCCTATGGAAATGCATATCGCGTTATTGCCGGGTGACGGCATCGGTCCTGAGGTCATTGCTCAGGCTGTGAAAGTTGTTAATGCTGTTGGCCAAAAGTTTGGTCATACCATCACCTTCAAAGAAGGATTGGTGGGCGCCTGTGCCATTGATGCCACGGGTGATCCCTATCCGGATGCCACGCATGAGATCTGCGCAGGTTCGGATGCTGTTCTTTTCGGTGCGATCGGTGATCCTAAATATGACAATGATCCCAAGGCCAAAGTCCGTCCGGAGCAGGGATTGCTAAGAATGAGACAAAAGTTGGGTCTATTTGCCAACGTTCGGCCGACCTTTACTTTTCCTTCTTTGGTGCATAAGTCTCCTTTGAAATTGGATCGAGTGGACGGAGTGGATTTGGTGTTTTTCAGAGAATTGACCGGCGGAGTTTACTTTGGTGAGCCTAGAGGTCGAAATGAGCAGGGCACCAAAGCCTTTGACACCAATGTGTACAGCAAAGAGGAAATCGTTCGTTTGGCGAGAATGGGTTTTGAAGCTGCGCAAAAGAGAAGAAAGCTTCTGACCTGTGTAGATAAAGCCAACGTAATGGCGACATCTAGATTGTGGAGAGAAACTGTGCAGGAATTAGCTCCCGAGTATCCGGATGTCAAAGTAGAATATGAATTTGTGGATGCTGTGGCCATGCGACTGATCCAATGGCCAAAGGCTTATGATGTGTTGATTACAGAAAACCTGTTTGGTGACATTCTAACCGATGAAGCCTCCGTGATTTCAGGATCTATGGGCTTAATGCCTTCCGCATCCTTGGGTTCCAAAGTGAAGCTCTTCGAACCCATCCACGGTTCCTATCCTCAGGCAGCAGGTAAAGACATCGCCAATCCGTTGGGAACGGTGCTTTCAGCTTCGATGATGTTTGATTATGCCTTTGGACTGGCGGAAGAAGCCAAACTGATCAGTGATGTGGTGAATCTTTCATTGGCAGAAGGAGTGGTGACAGAAGATATCGCAGAAGGCGGCAAAGCTTACAAGACTTCTGAAGTAGGAGACTGGCTGGCAGCGAAGATTTTGGGATAAGATTTTCTACTTATGTAGGAAGAAACCACCTCAGGAATGGGGTGGTTTTTTTATTCGATGATTGATAAACCCGTTTATGTCATGTAGGTGTTTAATACCTATCAGAGGCCTGAGCTTTTTCAAACTAGGTTGAAGTAAGCATATTGGAAAAATTCTTTCGATCATCCAAGCTGCTTAGATTCAGATTAAATCGGGTTTTGGATGGCTGGCAGCCAAGATTTTAAGATTAGATTTTTTTCCCGGTAAATTAAGGTAGCCACCTCAGGCTTACTTTTTGGTGAATTTTTATGTGTAACATAAGAAAAAATTATATAATAGGTTGATTTACAGGGTTATAAGTAAATTCTATAAATTTCAAAAATTAATTTTTATTTCTGATTATCAATTAGTTGTAAATTTTATTAAGTTTTCTTTAGGTTTCCACTTGACAATTTAAATTTGGGGTGGGTATTTTTAGGTGTGCACATTAAAGGCCTATTAATCATTGTTTTACTTAAATCGTTTTAAAAAATGAAAAAGAAAGTCTATTTAATTATTACCATTTTGATGACTGGGATCTTATCATTTTCAGTGATGCCAACACAAGTAAATGCTGAACCTGGGGATTGTGATAAGGCCTATCCGAATGAAAAGAAACAGTTTTTAGTTTCAGGTTGTAAGCCCAAAGAAGGATATAGATGCCTCTTGCGTTGTGACCAGCCAAATGTCCCAGACATTAGTTTATAATAAATGTTGAATATTTCGCCCCAAATGGGTTCGTTTGGGGCAACTTTTCTTTCTCCATGAAGACAAAATTCTTTTTATTAATAATGCCGTTCTTATTTTCCTGCTCTTTAAAAAAAAATGCGGATAACATAGAACTTCTTAATTTCTCAAATTCCAAAATAATGGAAAGTGAAATTGAAGAATGGATAAAAATTGAATCAACTACACAATTGGACGTTTACGATTCAATTCTTTTTGGTAAAGTGATGCAAGTTGAGTTTTCTGATTCTGATATATTAGTACTTGAAGACGGAATAAATTCCTCCATTCTTCTTTTCGACAGGGAGGGAAGATTTAAAAAGCAACTTTTAAAATTAGGGACAGGGCCAGGTGAGTATTCCAAAATTGAGTTTTTTGTATTAAGAGAAAACTCGATTCTAGTTTATGATCGGTCTTACCAAAAGCTTATCAACTATTTAAAATCAGACTTTTCTGTTTTTCAGGAATACAAAGCCAAAGATTATTTCTTGGGAGGAATAGGCGGTCTTGCCGAGGATCGAGTTTTTTTGGTTTCAGATTCTGAACTGGAAGGTGAAGTATATAAGGGATACGGGTTTTTTGATGCAGAATTAGCCAATTCAAACTATAAACCTCAATTTTCGGGAAATATAGAGGCATTTTTAGCACAGAGTATTTCTTTTTTTTCAGGGAATTCGTTTTTGGTGCAGCCTTTTAGCAATAGTGTGTTTCAAATATTCAGTGATTCCTTATCAGTCAAATTCAAAATTGATTTTGGAGTAAAGAAAATACCAGAAAAAACATCGGAGGTTGTGGATGCAGAGGATTTTTGGGCTGTTTTAAAAAATGGCTCCTATTATTTTGCTCCTCATAATCTATTAATTGGTGAAAAATCGATTGGGTTTAATTTTTTCAACGAAACTATAGACAATGTAAATTTTGGATTAATTCAAAATGGACAAGCCTTCCGTTTTTCGATTGATTCTGACTTAAAAGAGATTTTCTTAAAGCCAATAGCTGTTCGCGAAGGTTTATTTCATACTGTTCTATTGCCAGGTGAGTATGATGAGCAGGTCATTGAGCTATTAGATTTAACTGAAGTTGACTATGAAAAACCCATTTTGGTGTCTTATACAATCGGCAAATAAATATTTGATCGTTCCGTTTTTTTTGATCTTCGTTCAGTCTTTTGGGCAAGAGAAAAGTACTACCTATTTCTATTCTTCAAATGAGCGCATGCCTCTTGCATATCTCAGGGTACAGGTGGAGGGAGGGAGTTTCATGGGGTTTACTGATTTGACTGGTAAACTAGAATACCTAAAAAAGGAAATCCCAGAGAACTCCTTGATCAACATTTCAGGCTATGGGATCAATGATACTCTCCTTTCTGTAAAGAGGATTTGGGAGGTGGGCGCGATTTTTTTGAAAGCCAAGGAATTTGAACTTCCGGTGATTGCCATTAACTCAACTGTCCTAAGTGAGCTAAAAATTGGAAATGCTTCAGGTAAGGTACGGGAGGTATCAAATCCCATAGTAACAGTGAGAGGTTCCAAGGGAGAGTTTTATCGATACACCATCAGAGTCAAAATACCGAAGAAGAAACAGCTTTATTTGGATGAAATTAAGTTTTATGTGTCTAAAGTTTTGGAAGAAAAAGTAGATGTATCAATTCGGATACTAGTCCCCAAAAAAGGCTTTCAAATTTACCAGGGTAAGATAAATTCAATTAAAGACTTCTCGGAATTATTGCAGGGTAATAAAGTGGTAGAAGTATCTAAACCAGGATGGATGAAGGTGAATTTAGATGGATCCGTACTTATACCGGTGGGAGTGAAAGACTTATTTATTGTGTTTGATTTATTGGAAAATGAACCCAAATCCAAATTTGCATTGGCAGATCAAGGTGTCAGTAAAGATATTGATTTGGGTTTCTATATAACCGGAGGTGAAATTGGAGTCTTCAATTCTGATAAGTTCCATCCTGCTGTTGAGTTAACCTTTTTGAAAGAGTGAATAAATTTAATTAACAATTAAGCTAAGGGAATCAATGAAATGCTTTTAATCTTGTTAATTGCAAAATTGGCTGATAGCCATGGTTTTGGGGTAAGAATTTAGCTGTGTAAACAAAGAAACCACCTCAGGGATGGGGTGGTTTTTTTGCCCTACTTCATTTCTCTATATCTCTCGAAAAACTTCATGTCAGGGTCGTAAATGGTTTTTGGAATTACTCCCAGTTCCTTTCTTTCAAACATTTCCACCAATTTTGCCCCATCAATAAGTTCTAATTTAATGTTAGCTTTTTCTATCTCGTGTGCCGCCTTAGCAAAATTCCCAGTAGTAATTATTAATCCTTTTTCTACACTTCTTTTATTGGTTTCCATAACGCCAATAAATGCCTGAACCTTCTCAGTCGGTACTGTACCTTGGAATCTTTTACATTGAAAGAAAACGCTCAAACTGACAAATGGATTTAGTTTCAAGGTTGCGTAGCCATCAATTCCCCCATCATTGGAACGTTGGGTTATTTCGATATTTTCAAAGTCATATTCCTTTAGTAGTCGACCACAAAGATGTTCAAAGCCTGTTGGTGAAATGCTTTGTAAAACTTCCAATAGTGTTGGTTTTACTACTGATTGTCCTTCCTCGGGTTCAGTAGTTTCTATCACTTTTTCTATATTTTTCTCCTCTTGATCAATTGATTCTTTGTTCTGCCTTAAGTCTTGAAAAATCTTAACCCATTTCAAAAAAATATCATACGCTTGTTTTTCATCCAAGCTAGTTTTCCATCCTGTTTCGGTTAAAGCCCAAATCCCATGTTTTGACGAATCAAGTAAACCTTCCCATACCAAATATTGTCTTGCCCAAGCGATCTGATTAGGAAATTTTAATTGACCTGACTTTTCATATTTTTCATTTAATACCTCATCCGGTAATTGATAATGGTCACCAATCCATTCAGATATTTCTCTTGGTTTTGCAGAGCCCCCTAAAGCTCTTAGAGCTTCAAGGACTGGCCCGAAATATTTTATGAATTCCGCTTTACTATTTTTCTTCTTTGCCATTTTTTAAAATTTCTTCAAGTTGAAAAATTAATTCTTCAAGGTCGCTCTCAATGATAGACCAAACTATTTCGTAATCGATTCCAAAATATTCATGAACGATTCGATTTCGAAATCCCCGTAGTTTTTTCCATTCGATTTGCGGATGATCAAGTTTGAAATCATCTTCAATCCGGATTGATGCTTCTCCAATAATTTCGAAGTTTCTAACTACCGCGTCGATTGTTTTGTCATCCCTTAAAAAATCGTCATAGGTAAGCCCTTCTGTATATTTCAAAATTTTCTCTGCGGACTCCTTCATGTCCATGAGAAGCAAGTCGATGTCTCTCCTAGACATAAATCAAATCCCCTTTAATCCGCTCAAAATACCGCTCTTTGATTCCTTTTTTGGAGACCAAATCGACTTTGATTCCAAGGATTTCCTCCAGTTCATCCGCCAATTCAATAAACTCTGAACCTACACGGCTATGAAACTCTACCATCAAATCCAGGTCACTCGCTTCTTTTTGTTCATTGCGGGCATAGGAACCAAAAATCGCCAAGTCCTTGATCGGATACTTTTCAAAAAGCTCCTTTTTGTGGATTTCCAGTTTGGATTTGATTTGATTGAAGTTTTTCATAATGAAACCTAAATAATATTTTTTCCCTAAGTAGATTCAAAATCATGAGATGACAATCTCCTCAGAATCAAAGTGAAGTTAATCGCTCATTTCTGATTTTTTTTAAGTCTATCACTTTTATACCATAAGCATTGGCATAGTCTGAAAGTCTGGAATCTCCGGTAATCAAAAAATCACACTCTTTGCAAATTTCCAGAACTCCTGAATCTGTTAGTCCGAGTTCAAAAAAAGCATTGGAGTCCATCATTTTTTTAGACTCAAGAAATTTCTCTGTTGACTTTGCTATCAATTCTCTTAGTACTTGGTAATAGGCCCATCGATGGCCTCTTTGAAAATTATTCAGCAGATTATCCACTTCTGTCAAAACATTCGGAGTAGTTACCACTTTCTCCAAGTCACCGATCAGAAAAGCCAAATTCTCAAAATCAATCGATTCAAAAATAGAAGTACGTTTATGCGATGAAATTAGAGACTTATCAATAAGTCCGACTACTAAGAGGATCAGCGCATTCGTATCCACAAAAATCATCCTGCCTCTGAAAACATGTAAATCCCCAGCACTTCTTTGTTTTCATCGATTTTTAGCCTTTTGTAAACTCGCTCAACCGGGAAAGAAAAAGTTATTGGAGTAATTCCAACAGGTTTATTTTTGTTTGCGACTAAAAATGAGACAACTACATCCCAAATTTTTTCATCTTTTTTAAATTCAACCTGTTCTAATCTGAAGTCAGGGTCTGAAAGATCAACTATTTCGGACAGCACACCTTTGGACGCCTCAAATACCTCTTTTAATGAAAGTTCCATAATCGAATTTTTTCAAATTTAACGAATAACTCAATCCCTCGCCGGATTAATCATAATATGCGCCCGATGTGTGCCCGGATCCATAATCCAAGGTAAACCGGGACCAGCTGGTTTCAGTGGCAATCCGGTGCTTTCGGCCGTGGCCCATGGGATATAGACGACCGAGCGGGTGTAGGTGTTTTTGGCTTCACCGGTAGTCCAGTTGACATCGGCATGCTCGGCAGTCAAGGCATTGAGCAAGCTTCCCTGATCAGGGAGTTTGAGTTTCCCGGCTTTGGATTCCGCTTCCCGAATCTTGAAAATTTCATCCGCAGTTTTGCCTTCTTTGCGAAGCGCCCAACCTCGCTCCATAAAGGGCTGTGCGCTGCTATGGTAGCAGGAAACCGAAAGACCTTCTCGGCCGGGGTCATCACCTAAGCAAACGGTTTGATTGGTGCCTTTTCGAAGCAAGGCGCCGTCAAAGGCATACACCGTGGCACCGGCCCGCTGATCTTCCGGAGCTGCCAGGACAGCCAGTTTGATTTGGATGTCTTTACTTGGTACAGTTTGGGACAATGCTGAAAAACCGATAAAAAGGAGCAGGAGGCTGAGAAATGTTTTCATAGCGCGTATTTTTGGGTTTGTTCCAAGTTACCCAAGATCAGAGGGAAATAAAATTCTCCGCCCAAATCATCTCCTTATCTCAAATGCTTTCTCGTCCTTTCTCCTACCTCTTTTCTATTTCGTATTTCGGTGCCCGATTCAAGGGTTGGGCCAAGCAAAAAGGCCAACCCACGGTAGAGGGTAAATTGGAGCGAGTGTTCCGATACGTCCTTGGACATGAAGATTTTCGGTTGATCGGATCGAGTCGGACTGATTCAGGAGTGAGTTGTCGGCAGGGATTTGTTCAGATTTTCCTTCGGGAAGAGGTGGATTTTGAACCGATCTTGGTAGCTTTGAACCTGAACTTGAATGGAGAAATTCGACTCAATTCAGTTCAGCCAATTTCCAGAGACTTCAATCTGATCAACTCGGTCAAAGAGAAAACCTACCGTTACTTTTTTTCAGATTCCGAAAATTTCCATCCATTTGCTTCCCCTTTTTTGACATCGGTTTCCAAATTCAACTCGCTGGAACGAATGCAGGAAAACGCAGCCTTATTTGTAGGAAAGCAAGATTTCAAAGCCTTTTGCAAGATATCGGCCCATAAGTTGGATTTTACCAGAGAAATTTTGGAAGCGAAAGTCTTTGAGACGGCCGCATTTTCCATGGAATTTTCTCCTGAAAAGACGTACTGTTTTGAAGTAACCGGAACGGGTTTCCTTTATCATCAAGTCCGAAAAATGGTCCATGCGATTTGGTATTTCTCTCCCGAGGAAATCAAGTCTCGGTTGGAGAAACCACATGGGGAATGGGAGGCAATTCCTACCGCCGCTTCCAACGGCTTGGTACTTTGGCAAACGGTATTGGATTTAGAGCTCTAAAGAATCAATTTAGAGAATTCAATTCCCCAAAATAATCCCCTGCATTTATGCTTTCATGGATCAGTAAAAGCTTTCCGATTGCTTTTGGTTTTTTCTTCCTTCTTGTATTCCATACAGCTGCCCAGCAAAAATCGGCTAAAAGAAATCCGAATATTGTATTGATCTACCTCGATGACCTGGGCTATGGAGATGTCAGCGCCTACCAGGCCGGAACCCTTCAGACTCCCAAAATGGATGTATTGGCTAATGGAGGGATGAGGTTTACCAATGGCTACGCCTCCTCCGCTACCTGCACACCCAGTCGCTATGCACTTTTGACGGGAACCTATCCCTGGAGAAATCAAAATGCCAAAATCCTTCCCGGCACTGCACCCTTAATCATCGATACGGCACAGATGACCTTGCCAAAAATGCTAAAGAATAAGGGATACGAAACAGCCGTGATCGGAAAGTGGCACTTGGGCTTGGGGACAGGTATAGTGGATTGGAACCGGGAAATCTCCCCAAATCCCAACCATGTGGGATTTGATCATTCCCATATCCTGGCAGCGACTCAGGATCGGGTACCAACAGTCTACATAGAAAATGGTAGAGTGGTGAATCTCGATCCCAATGACCCGATTCAGGTGGATTACGAAAATAACTTCGATGGTGAACCTACCGGTTTGGAAAATCCAGAGTTGCTCACGATGAAATGGCACCATGGACACAATAACAGTATTGTCAATGGAATTCCCCGAATCGGATTCATGAAAGGAGGCAAAAGTGCCCTTTGGAGCGATGTGGACATGGCCGATCATTTTCTCGAAAAAGGAAAAGCTTATATCGAAGAAAAATCCAAGTCAGGCAAGCCGTTTTTCCTGTTTTTCCCGATGCAGCAGCCACATGTACCACGTACGCCGCACCCGAGATTTGAAGGGAAATCAGGCATGGGTCCTAGGGGAGATGCATTGCTCGAAGCGGATTGGGTAATTGGGGAATTATACAACACCCTAGAAAAAGAAGGTCTTTTGGAAAATACACTCATCGTCCTTTCCAGCGACAATGGTCCTGTTTTGAATGATGGTTATTATGACGATGCGGTGGAAAAATTAGGAAATCATACCCCTGCCGGACCACTTCGAGGTGGGAAGTATTCCCTGTTTGAGGCGGGTACCAAAGTGCCTTTTGTGACGTATTGGAAAGGAAAAATCCAGCCTGGCGTTTCGGATGCCCTGGTCACTCAGATGGATCTGTTAAATTCTTTGGCGGCGTTGGTAGGAAGTTCTGATACTGGACCGGATAGCGAGAATCTATTAGACACCTTTTTGGGAAAAAGTCAAAAGGGAAGAGAATCTTTCATTTTAGAGGCTACCAGTCGAACGGCCTTGCGATCTGGAGACTGGGCAATGATTCCGCCTTACAATGGGCCAGCAGTCCAAAATCAAGTCAATATTGAATTGGGTAATTCTTCGGATTATCAGTTGTACAATCTAAAAGATGATCCGGGGCAAAAAAATAACTTGGCTCAATCCAATCCTGAAAAGCTGAAAGAAATGAAGAAAAAGTATCAGGAGATTCGGGGAGATAACAGTAAAATCGAGCAAGTAGAGCTGAAGTAAAAATACAAAAGCCCGGGAGTTGAATTTCTCGGGCTTTTTTGGCAGCTGTAACTAGGTGTGGAGTTATTGAATAAATGATTGATTTTTTCAATTATTCTTGAAGTTCAAATTGAGGCAATTCCCCCTACTTTTCTTTGCTCCAAACATTCAAAAATAGCTATAGTAAAAATATAGCTTTCGGAAAAGCAGGTTAACCACACTAGTAAACCTTCGAGGTTTTCAAAACCTCAAAGGTTGAGAAAGACATCAAAGGTTCAATTCCATCACCACATCATCCATCACGTAGCCGTTTCCGATATCGATGACTTCTTTGTAAATCTCCTGAAAACCCATTCTCAGGTAAAAATCTATGGCCCTTTGGTTGTACTTGTTGACGTTGAGCAGAAGACTTTTTTGTCCATTTTTTCTTGCCCGGTCGGCTACTTCGAGGATTAAGGCCTTTCCGGCTCCTTTTCCCTGAGCTTCGGGCAAGAGGTAGATTTTATGCAGCTTGGCTTTTTGTCCTTCTGCATAATTCAGCTCAAAACCCGCAAATCCGAGCTCTTTTTTATCTTCTTCAGCCAGCAAAAAGGTCTGCCCCTTTTCCAGTTGAGATTCCAGCATTTTGAGATCATACATCCAGTTGAGCATGTAGTCGATCTGCTCTGGGCTTAGAATATTGGCAAACGTGGATGGCCAAGTTCGGTGAGCGATGGATTGAACTTTGTTAAGTTCTTCTTTAGCGAGCTGTCTGATTTTAAGCATTTATGAATTTTTGAATTACGACAGACAAAATGACCAATTTTTAATGTCCAATTTTCAATCACCAATTCTCAATTTTCAAGGTAATTCATTGTTAATTGTTCATTGAGTTTGATCATTGAAAATTGAATAACTCCCTGCTTCCTAACCTCCCAACTCTCAAAACTCCACCAACTCCTTCAACTTCCCCTTAAACCGCTCTGTCGGCAAAAACTGTTTTTCCAAATTCGGAGCAAAAGGTACAGGAGTATCCAAACTACCTTCTCGCATGATCGGAGCGTCGAGGTCTTTGAAGCAATGCTCGGAAATCCATGCACAGATCTCCGCGCCGATGCCTCCCGTCAAGGTGTCTTCGTGGAGGAAAATCACCTTTCCGGTCTTTTTCACCGTCGCAGCTACCGCTTCCTGATCCCAAGGCAGGAGGGTTCTCAAGTCCAAAATGTCTGCTGAAATCCCGAGTTCCTCGACTGCTTTAATCGCCCAATGTACGCCCATGCCATAGGTGATAATTGAGACTTGGGTGCCCACTTGGGCCAAAGCAGCTTTTCCCACTTCCACGGTGTAGTAGCTCTCCGGCACAGGTCCGGAAATGGAGCGATAGAGCAATTTGTGTTCGAAATAGAGGTAAGGGTTGGGGTCCTCCAAAGCCGCATTGAGTAGGCCTTTCGCATCATGAGGATTGGAAGGATAGACGATTTTTAGGCCCGGAGTATGGAAAAACCAGGCTTCGTTGGACTGGGAGTGAAAAGGGCCTGCGGCCGTACCGGCACCGGTTGGCATGCGGATGACGACATCGGCTTGCTGTCCCCAGCGGTAATGAATTTTAGCGAGGTTGTTCACGATTTGGTTGAAACCCACGCTCACAAAGTCTGCAAACTGCATCTCGACCATGGCTTTGTAGCCTTTGATCGAGAGGCCAAGGCCTGCGCCGATGATGGCGCTTTCGCAAAGTGGGGTATTGCGCACTCGATCGCCTCCGAATTGGGCTTTGAAGCCATCGGTAATTTTGAAAACTCCTCCATATTCTCCGATGTCCTGACCCATGAGGATCAGGTTAGGATATTTTTCCATGGATTGACGGAGCCCATCGCTGATGGCATCGATGAAGCGCTTTTCGGTACTTGGGCCCTCCGGAGCGATGACTATTTGGGTAAATGGTGCATAGACATCTGCCAGTTCTTCCTCCAAGTTTGGCGTGATGGCTTCCTCGGCAAAGGCGATCTCCAAGGCATCGTTGATCGCTTTTTTGACCTTTGTATTCAATTTCTCTTTGGTCGCCGCATCGAGAACCCCAATGGATTCCAAATAGGCTTCGTAATTGTCGACCGGATCGAGTTGGGCCCATTCTTCCATCAGGTGCTTGGGAACGTACTTGGTGCCGGAGGCTTCCTCGTGGCCGCGCATGCGGAAGGTGATGGCTTCGACCAATACAGGTCTTGGATTTTCGCGGATATCTTCCGCTAGTCTTAGAATGGTGTCATAGACATCCAGGACGTTATTTCCCTGCACACGAACTGCTTCCATTCCATAGCCGGGTCCTTTTTCGGTGAAGTATTTGAAAGCAAACTGCTCCTCGCTAGGGGTGGAAAGTCCATACCCATTGTGCTCGACGACAAAAATCACCGGCAATTTCCAAACTGCCGCCACATTCAATCCTTCGTGAAAGTCACCTTCTGAACTTGCCCCGTCTCCGGAGAAGACCAGCGTTACTTTCTTTTCCTCGGTAAGTTTATGTGCCAAACCGATCCCATCTGCGATGGCTAGCTGAGGACCGAGGTGGGAGATCATTCCCACGATGTGGTGCTCGATGCTTCCAAAGTGAAAAGAGCGATCGCGTCCTTTGGTGAAGCCTGATTTTTTCCCCTGAAACTGTGCAAACAACCGCTCCAAGGGCATGTCCCGACCCGTGAAAATCCCTAAGTTTCGGTGCATGGGAAGGATAAATTCGTCAGCTGCCAAGGCATTCACCGCGCCAATCGAGATGGCTTCCTGTCCCCATCCACTAAACCACTTGCTGATTCGGCCCTGACGGAGGAGGATGAGCATTTTCTCCTCGATCCGACGGGGCATAATCAAGGATTCGTAGAGTTTGAGGAGGGTTTGGTCGGAGTAATTTTTTCTGTCAAAAGTCAGTATTTGGGCATTTGGGGCAGTGAATTCCATACGATTCGATTTGGGAATCTAAGGTACAGGAAGCACCGAAATCGGCAAAGGGTTTTTGGGATTGTAGATTTTTAGGTTAGAGGTTCCCGCAGAAGAACGCAGAAAAAGACGCAGATGTACGCTGATTTAAATTTTGGGACTTCGGTAGTTTAAATCAGACGTCCGAACTCTAAAAATCCGAAATCGAAACTCCCTTGCATAGTGCCCCGACTTTCGTCGAGGCAAAAAGTAAATGCAAGGAGTTAAAAAGTATTTGCTGTACGATTCAAAATTAGACAAAGCTTTTCCCCGAGTACGACATCCTGCGTTAAGCTTGTTTTATCAAAGTGTTAAGCGGGGAGGTGGTAAAGTTGCAAAGTGTAAAAGTTGTAAGGTTAGGTGATTCCACATTACAACTTTTAAACCTTACAACCTTTTCAACCCTTTTTTAATTACCTTTGCCCTCCCAAATCGAAGCGAATTCTGTGAAAGCGAGAACATTAAAGAAAGACAAAGTCAATATCATCACCATGGGTTGCTCCAAAAACCTGGTGGATTCCGAAGTCCTCCTGACTCAACTCAGAGGTAACGGCATCAACGCCAGCCACGAGTCCAACTCCGATGACAACAACATCATTATCATCAACACTTGCGGATTCATCGACAATGCCAAGCAGGAGTCGATCGATACCATCCTCCAGTATGTAGATGCCAAGGAGCAGGGTTTGGTGGACAAGGTGTACGTGACCGGCTGTCTTTCTCAACGCTACAAGGACGATTTGGAAAAGGAAATCCCTCAGGTGGATGCATTTTTTGGCACGCGTGATTTGCCTGCGATTTTGAAAAAATTTAAGGCAGACTACAAGCATGAGTTGGTGGGTGAGCGTCTGTTGACTCACTCGGCCCACTACGCCTACATGAAGATTTCAGAAGGTTGCGACAGGCCATGTTCCTTCTGTGCCATTCCGCTCATGCGCGGAGGACACATCTCCAGACCTATTGAGGAATTGGTGAAAGAAGCCCAGCATAAGGCAGCCAACGGGACCAAGGAATTATTGCTGATTGCGCAGGATTCGACCTATTACGGTTTGGATATCTATAAAAAGAGAAACCTCGCCGAACTCCTTCGCAACCTCTCCGACGTGGAGGGAATCGACTGGATTCGACTTCACTATGCCTACCCGACGGGTTTCCCGATGGATGTGATCGAGGTGATGAAAGAGCGTCCGAATATCTGCAAGTACTTGGATATTCCTTTGCAGCACGGTTCGACTGATGTGCTTAAGGCCATGCGTCGAGGTACCACCCGTGAGAAGCAGGAAGAACTTATCCATAGCATTCGCGAGATGATTCCGGAGATTGCGATCCGAACTACCCTGATCGCCGGCCATCCGGGTGAGGGAGAAAAGGAATTTCAGGAGATGGTGGACTTTGTGGAGCGGATGAAGTTTGAGCGCTTGGGTGTGTTTACCTATTCCCATGAGGAAAATACCCATGCTTTCTCGATGGAAGACAAACTTTCTCAGGAGGAAAAGCAGGACCGCGCCAATCACCTGATGGAAGTGCAGGAGCAAATCAGCTACGACCTCAATCAGGAGAAAATCGGCAAAACTTTCAAAGTTTTGATCGATAAAAAAGAAGGAGGCCATTTCGTCGGCCGAACTGAATTTGACTCTGTGGAG
This sequence comes from Algoriphagus sp., assembly GCA_018336015.1. GTDB lineage: Bacteria > Bacteroidota > Bacteroidia > Cytophagales > Cyclobacteriaceae > Algoriphagus > Algoriphagus aquatilis. The sequence continues at coordinate 43,853 of JAGXQZ010000028.1, forward strand.
GTGGACAATGAAGTTCTGATCGATGCCTCCAAGTTTTACTGCCGAGTGGGAGACTTTGTTCAGGCCAAGGTCTTTGACGCGACGGAGTTTGATCTGTATGCGACGGTGGAGGGATAAGGCGTTGGGTTAAAATTGCTAGATATAGTGAGGTGATTATTTCAAATGGTATTTAATCATTACCAAAGGAGAGTTAGGTGTTAGGTTTTTAGCCATCTGAAAAAAGGGACTGTTTTCTGGAATTCTTCCTTTTTCAAAATGGTCCACAAGGTACGATGCCTCCATTATTGAAATTAGGTTTTCATCATCTAATAATACCGGCATAACCCAATTATGCCCTCCGTCCAGATCATTTTTGATCTCTGAGAATAAAATGCTCTTTTTATTTTGTTTATTGTAAATCAGATTAGTGTATTTTCCGTCAAAAATCATGGCTGTTACAAAATGAGTTTCATTTTCTAAAAGATTTGTAAGTTGATAGTAATAAGTTTTTTGAATTTCAGGGTCATTCAGTTTTTCTTCCAATTGACTAGAATTCTTTAACTCGGAATATGGAAAGTTAGGACGATTTGAATTGAAAAATCGTTTTTCCACGAGTTCAATTTTGTTTGAATATATATAAATCGTGTCTAAAAAATTTGTAGAAAATTGAAGCTTATTTCCTTGAGAGATCAAATTATTCCTTTCAGTGAATAAGGGAATATTTACCCTTTCTAATGAGGAAGGTACTCTTTTTAATTCATTTGAATGTAAGTTCCATGTCCATAGAATGGAAATATCATCTGGTCCTTTAAAATTTTCATGAAGTCCTTTTGATTTATAAAGTAAATATGTATCTCCTTCGATATGTTGAATTTGGGAAATAATTCCTGGTAGTTTAAGTTCATCTAAAAAATTACCATTAAAATCATACCTAATAAGTTTATTTAGAGTAAGGAGGTCTATTGTTTTTTGATTTTTATTGATTGTGAAATCAAGAAAAGTCAAATACTCACCTGGGCCTTCTCCATAGTTATGAATGTTACTGACAAGCTCAAAGTCCTGATCGATTATCGAAATCCCTCTTGTGATCTCATAATCAGCTAAAAAGTAAAAATTTTCAAATTTTTGAGCTTCGTCAATTCTTGCAACCTTAGCTTCAGCAGGAAGTATTGAATATTCTATGTCTTTTATAAAATTACTTAGTTTTATTGTTTTTTCTTCCGGAATAGGAATGGGTGTTAAAGTTATAAGTCCATTTTTATCATCTATTGGACGACACCCAATTATCGTGATTATTGTAGCGAAAAAAATAAGCGGTTTATTCATCATGGTGATAATTGTAATATTTAATAAAAATAATTTAAAATTCCAGAAAGGAAGCGAAGTATAAATTTGACCTTTCTGGAATTTTAAAATAATGAAGTTATGGGGCCATTGAAAGGTCACACACCTCATCGCAAGGTTTTTGTTCAAATGCAGCACAGTAGTCGTTGCCCCATTCACGGCATTTATCAACTATTGCAATACATCCTAGATTGTATCTTCCACAATAATCCGGCAACTTGTAATAAACCCCAATTTGAGCAGAAGAGGGATTCGTGATGAAAGATGAAAACACTAAAATTCCAGTGAAAAAGAAAATAAGAGTTTTTTTTATATGTTTAGAGTTTGATTAATATGAATATAATACACTAATAGAAGTACACTCTGCTTTGTTGATGAGAGGTTTTTTTTTTTATTAAGTGGGTTTTAAATTACATGACCGGATGTTGTAACATGATTATTCAATAGGAAAGTAATTTTGTTTGCCCTTTCCCCCCGATCCCCTAATTTAGCCGATCTAAAATCCCCCGAATGAAGCTGATCGAAGTCACCACTCCCGCCCATCAGAAAGAGTTTATCGAGATGGCGGTGAAGCTGTACCGAAACGAGAAAAACTGGATCCGACCGCTTGATGCAGACATCGAAGGACTGTTTCACCCCGAGACCAACAAGCTTTTCCGAAATGGGGCAAAGGCCAAACGCTGGTTGCTTCAGGACGATAAAGGAGAATCCATCGGTAGAATCGCAGCTTTCGTCAATCCCAAGATGAAGGAAAAGCAACCTACGGGAGGTGTGGGTTTCTTCGAATGCATCGATAGTCAGAAAGCGGCTTTTCTCCTTTTCGATACCGCAAAAGCCTGGCTTCAGAGCGAAGGCATGGAGGCAATGGATGGTCCGATCAATTTTGGTGAACGCGACAAATGGTGGGGATTATTGGTGGATGGGTTTTCCGAACCGAATTACAACATGCCTTGGAACTTCCCCTACTACCAGAAGTTCTTCGAGGAATACGGCTTCCAACTCTATTTCAAGCAATACACTTACATGAGGCCGGTTCAGGATCTCGGCTTTGACGAGAAAATGATCCAGCGTGCTAACGCTATCATGGCCAATCCGGATTACACCTTCCGATACATTCAAGGAAAAGAACTTCAGGAAAAAGCACCGGAATACTTCATGACTGTGTACAACAAAGCTTGGGCTCGCCACATGGGCAAGTCGATCGCCTTGAAGGAGGCCCAATTGATGTTTGGCAAGATGAAACCGATCATCGATCCGCGATTGATCTACTTTGCCTTTCACAAAGGCGAACCGGTAGGCTTTTTCATCCAAATCCCGGAGATCAATCAGATCTTCAAGCATGTGAATGGGAAAATGGACTTGATCGGGAAGTTAAAATTCCTGTGGTACAAGACCTTTTTTCCACCCAATAAGATGCTCGGTTTAGTCTTTGGCGTGGTGCCTGAGCATCAAGCCAAGGGTGTAGAGAGTGCCATGATCATCAGCTATGACAAGATGAGCGGCAAGTCATCCTTCCCCTATAAAACTATCGAAATGAACTGGATCGGCGACTTCAATCCCAAAATGATGCGGGTATGCGAGCAGCTGTTGGCGACGATTTATAAGACACACCATACGTATCGCTACCTGTTTGATCGGGAAAAGCCATTCGAGAGACACCCGATTTTCGATTGACGAATTACGAAGTACGAGATTCTTCTGAACCTCCATCTTAAGAATGCAAGATTGAGTTTTCCTATTTAGAATGTCGATTATCGAACTCCGAACAATGAATTGAGACCAACTTTACAACCTTTTAACATTACAACTTTCCAACGTTTTAAAAATGAAAAAATACGACGTAACAGGCATCGGAAATGCCCTGGTAGATATTGAGTTTAAAGTAAAAGACCAGTTTTTTCTTGACAATCAGGTCGAAAAAGGCCTAATGACTCTGGTGGATGAAGACCGCCAAAATCACCTGATGAAGGTGATCAATCACGCAGAGGCTAAAAAGCAGGCCGGTGGATCTGCTGCAAACTCGGTGGTGGCAGTCAGTCAGTTTGGGGGTAAATCTTACTATTGCTTCCGAGTAGCCAATGATGAGTTGGGGCACTTTTACTTGAACGATCTTCAGGAATCAGGAGTGGATTCGGCACTCAAAGTATCAAATCTTCAGGAAGGGATTACAGGTAAATGTTTGGTGATGGTGACGGATGATTCTGAGCGAACCATGAATACTTTCCTGGGGATTACTCAGAATTTTTCAGTAAATGACCTTAACGAATCCGCGATCAAGGATTCCAAGTACCTCTTTATTGAAGGTTACCTGATAACTTCCGAAAATGGCAAAACTGCCATGAAGCATGCCAAGAAAGTCGCTGAGGAAAATGGGGTAAAAGTGGCTTTGACCTTTTCCGATCCGGCGATGGTGAAGTATTTCCGGGAGCCTTTTGACGAAGTAATCGGAGCGAGCGTAGATCTGCTATTTGCCAATGAAGAAGAGGCCATGCTTTTTACAGGTAAGGACAATTTATTGGAGGCACGGGAAGAAATGAAAAAAGTAGCCAAGCATTTTGTGATTACGCAAGGCAAAAATGGGGCGATGATTTTTGACGGGGATACCTTTATAGATATTGAACCCTATCCGACTACAGCTATAGACAGTAATGGTGCGGGCGACATGTTTGCCGGAGCATTTCTGTATGGAATTACTAATGGACACAGCTATGCTTCAAGCGGAAAATTGGCCTCCATGGCTAGTTCAAGGATTGTAAGTCAGTTTGGTCCAAGATTAAAATGGCATGAGGCCAAAGAAATCCTCGCTAGATTGAATCCTTAATTCTAAGAGGCTGCTTTTACAGGCAGCCTCTTCGTTTGTCCGCTGATTCCTGCAATGATGGAATTGAACCTGTGATTTTCCGAAAAACAGGATAATTTTCCGTCTATCATTTCATTTTGATTTCCTACTTCTAAACAAAAAGTGAATTAATTCAGTAATATTCCAACTATAAACCTTATCCAATCTTTTTATCATGAAAAAAACTACCCTCTTGGGCTTTTTGGTCGGCGTTCTCGCGCTACCCTCTTGGGCCCAAAATAAGATCGAATTCAAGGAATTTACCTTGGAAAACGGTTTGCACGTCATCATGCACCAAGACAATACGACTCCGATTGTAGTCACTTCGGTATTGTATCATGTGGGTTCAAAAAATGAGAACCCTGAAAGAACAGGCTTTGCACACTTTTTTGAGCACTTGATGTTCGAAGGCTCTGAAAATATCGAGCGAGGACAATACATGAATATTATTCAAGGCAGAGGGGGAACGCTCAATGCTTATACTTCTAACGATATCACTTACTACTATGAATTGTTGCCTTCCAACGAGTTGGAACTGGCGCTTTACATGGAAAGCGAGCGCATGCTGCATTCCAAAGTGGATATCACTGGAGTAGAGACTCAGCGTGAAGTGGTGAAGGAAGAAAGACGTCAGCGGTACGAAAACCAGCCTTATGGCACCATCCTCCCGGAAACATTAAAAAGAGCCTATCAAGTACACCCTTACCAGTGGGCACCGATCGGTTCGATGGATCACCTCAACGCAGCGACCATTGAGGAGTTCCAGCAGTTTTACAAGGACTTCTATGTGCCAAATAATGCGACGTTGACCATTGCCGGTGATATCGATTATGCAACTACCGAATCTTTGGTGAGGAAGTATTTTTCAGAAATTCCAAAAGGAGTCAAGCCCATTTATCGTCCGAATGTTGTTGAGCCAAAGAAAACAGCAGAAATCCGTGATGTCATTTATGACAACATTCAGATCCCTGCGGTGATTCAGGCCTATAACCTGCCTCCAAGAAATCATCCGGACAGCTATGCGCTTTCCATGCTTTCTACTTACCTGACAGGAGGTAATTCTTCCTTGATGACCAAAGAGTTGGTAGACAAGCAACAAAAAGCCCTCGTTGTGGCTGCAATTCCATTGGAGCTTGAAGACGGAGGAGTCTTTCTAATGTATGGCATTACCAATATGGGTGTGGAGCCAAAGGATTTGGAATCAGAAGTGGATCGCTTGATCAAGCAGGTTCAGGATCAGGGTATCAGTGATGAGGAATTTGCCAAGCTCAAAAATATTATGGAAAACAACATCGTGAGTGGAAACTCTACGGTGGAGGGTATTGCAGAAAATCTGGCTGAGGCAAAGGTGATTTATGGCAACACCAACTACATCAACCAAGTGATGGATGCGTATGCAAAAGTGACCAAAGCGGATATTCAGCGTGTCGCCAAAGAATACATGAATCTCAACGGTAGGGTTGTACTTTACTATTTACCTAAATCCGCTCAGCCAGCTACTGAATAATTGTTTGACCTATCAAAAAAAACTGACATGAAAAAAATAGCAATAGTAGTTGTATTGATGCTTTTGGTAGCTGTGAGCGGCTTTGCTCAGGTAGACCGAAGCAAATTGCCTGCTGCAGGACCAGCACCGGAAATCAAAATAAATGAAGCTGAAACATTCACTTTACCCAATGGACTGAAAGTCTTTGTGGTGAAAAACACCAAGCTTCCTAGAGTATCGTTCACCTTGGTATTGGAGCGTGATCCGATTTTGGAAGGTGACAAAGCCGGTTTGTCTGGTTTTGTGGGTGAAATGATGATGGGAGGCACAAAGAATCGCACCAAAGATCAATTGGATCAGGAAGTGGATTTTATCGGAGCTAGCTTGAGTGCTTCATCGACCTCCATTTTTGCTTCTTCGCTCAAAAAGCATCAGGGCAAAGTGCTCGAATTAATGGCAGACGTGCTTTTCAATCCGGTTTTCCCACAGGAAGAATTGGACAAGTTGAAAAAGCAGTCATTGACCAACTTGGCGCAGAGTAAGGATAACCCGAATGCCATTTCTTCCCGACTTTCCAGAGCTGTGCTTTATGGTAAAAACCATCCGTATGGAGAGTCTCAGACTGAGCAGACGACCAACAACATTACCGTGGCTGATGTACAGGCTTACTACAAAACCTATTTCAAGCCAAACATCGCCTACTTAGCGATTGTAGGGGATATGGACAAAGCTGAAGCTCAAAAAGTGGTTACTCAATATTTTGGGGCTTGGCAAAAAGGAGAAGTGCCTAAGTTCACTTACCCAATGCCTGTCAGAGCCGCCAAGCAGGCTGTGGCTTTGGTAGACAGAAGCTCTTCCGTACAATCCGTAATAAATGTAACTCAGCCGGTTCAGATGAAAATCGGGGATCCGGATTACATCTCGAGTCGTCTTTTGAACCAAATCCTAGGTGGAGGTTCTGCTTCCAGATTGTTCATGAATCTTCGTGAAGACAAAGGTTACACCTATGGCGCTTATTCTTCCATCGGTGCGGATAAGCTAGTAGCTACGATTTCTGCCAATGCTTCTGTAAGAACGGAAGTGACCGATTCGGCAGTGTATGAGTTTATTTATGAGATCAAAAATCTGGTAGAAAATGGAGTGACTGAGGAGGAATTGGCAAAAGCAAAGGCAGAACTCTCCGGAAGTTTCGGGAGATCTCTTGAGCAGCCTGCTACTGTCGCAAACTTTGCGTTGAATATCGATCGCTATAAGCTGCCCAAGGATTATTACGCCACTTACCTTCAGAAGCTCAATGCGCTAACTGTAGCAGACATCAATGCCACAGCAAAGCGTCTGATCGATCCGGATAAATTTATTATTACCACTGTGGGTAACGGTGCTGAGATCAAAGAAAAGCTAGCCAAGTTTGGTGAGGTAATCGAATACAATAACATGGGCGAACCTGCCAAGCAGCTTGTAGCTGATGCAACGATGACTGCCGAGAAAGTCCTGGATAACTACCTTACAGCTATCGGCGGAGCTCAAAAAGTGGCGGCCATCAAAACGGCTAAAATTTCCATGGATGCCAATATCATGGGCAATGCCCTGACCATCGCTTTTGTGTATGATTCTGAAAATGGAAGATATGCTCAGAAGCTTTCCATAGCTGGAAATGTGATGCAGAAAACCAGCTTGGTAGACGGTAAAGGTTCGATGTCTATGCAGGGGCAAAATGTACCACTAACCGACGCACAATTGGCAGAAGCTAAGTTGAACTCCTATCTTTTCCCTGAGGCCGTGTACAAAGAAAAAGGATACACAGTGACGTTTGATGGATTAAAAGATGTCGATGGTACACCTGCATATAAAGTGATAATCTCGGATGGAAGCGGTGCAAAATTGACAAATTACTATGCTCAAGATTCTGGTTTGAAGATCAAATATGAAAATCCCGCTTCAGGTGATACTTATTACTCAAACTACCAAGCTAAAGAAGGAGTCTTAATCCCAATGGCCTGGACATTGAAGTCCCCAATGATTCCTGTACCTCTTGAAGCAAAAGTGACCACGTTGGAACTTAACAGCCCCGTGACTGATGCAGATGTAAATTGATTTTAAACTCTGGCTGCTTCTTATTCGGAGGCAGCCTTTTTACTTTCTACTTAATTTATTCAATCATGAAAAAACTACTTTTACCCCTAGCTCTACTACTTGTTTTTACAGGAGTTTCCAATGCAAGAGTTTTTGAGGAAATACCTGCCAAGAAACCTGATTTTGCCTCACTCAATGATCCAGCAACAGTCATTTCTAACTACATTAAAGCTGTGGGAGGCTTGGAAAAGGTTCAGGGAATCAAAAATGCGAGTTTGACAGGCGAGGCAAATTTTCAAGGGCAGATCATTGAAATCAAAACAGTGGCTGATGCGGAAAATGCCCGATTGATGCAATCAACTTCTTTAGGAGGAAATGTGGTCCAGAAAACATTGTTCAGCGGAGGAAAAGGCCAGATGATGGCGATGGGTCAAGTTCAGGAGCTACCCGATGAAATGGCTTCCATGCTGAAGGTTCAGACCTATGTTTTTCCTGAAGTACATTATGAGGCTTTGGGATTCAAGCTTGCTTTCATTGGAACAGAAGATATGGACGGTGAGCAGGTTCACAAATTGGAAATCACAGCTCCAAATGGGATGGTCACCAATGAATTCTATTCGGTCAATTCAGGATTAAAATTGAAGACCAGCAGCGCTGCCACCGGTGATATCATGTACTCCGACTATCAGGAAGTGGATGGAGTAAAATTTCCGATGATGCTGACCATCAAAAATCCAATGCTGCCTGTTGCGCTTGAGACCAAGATGAAATCAGTGAGTTTCAATCAGCAGCTTTCAGATGCTGATTTCCAATAATTTTAGATTCTTAGTGATGAGTAAAAGCCTTCCAACTTGGAAGGCTTTATTATTTCATCCATCTCTCAAGAGCTGGTGTAAGGTGGTCCAATTCCAATTTCATTTCAGGGAAAAACGTGCGGCTTACCAAAGGAATAAGTACTCGAACAGTTCTTCCCAATCGGTCCAGATTCAGGTGAAGTCCACTGTTATCTTCAACCCAGTCGAGAATTTTATCATTCCTCATGACCAAGTTATGGGCGGTTGCACCTGGATGAATTTGAGTAATTACACCATCGTCAGTTTTTCTGATTCCCCAATGGTGAAGAAATCGGTCATTACCAATACGTTCAACAAGCTCCAAACCGATTTCATGTAGTAAGGACTTAAGCAGAGGGAATAGGTCTTGGTAACCAAAAACATGATTGGATAAGAAGTTCAGAGGTTCGGCTTTTTCAGGGAATTTTTCCACGATCAGTTGTTCAAAATCTTCCCATTGATAACCTATAAACGGTTTGCCGAAGCTTATCCAAGCTTGCTTCATAACCTCTGAAAGCGAGCTCCCATGTCGAATTAGCATTAAGTCAAGGCACATCGCCAAAAGGGCGCCTCTGCTGTAGATGTTGACCTTTCTGTCTGGAATACCCGAAATATACCCATCAATCCAAAGGTCAAAAGAAGACGCTGCGATGGTGTAATTTTTCCATCCAAAGTGACTGGCCTCCCGGGCTATGATTTTTTCCAGATGTCTAAGGTAGGCAGGTAGATCATAGACCCCTGATTTCAGCAAATAGAGATCCCCCATGTAGGTGGTGACTCCTTCTAAAATCAGACCCGCTTGGGTATAAGTTTCTTTTGAAAAATCATAGGGCAATAATTCTTTTGGTCGGATGCGGCAGACGTTCCAGGCATGGTACAGCTCGTGGCAACTGACCCCCAAAAGCTCCTCCATTTGATGGGGATCTGTCAATGATTCGGCGGGGCCAAATGTGATGACGGTACCTCGACGGTGTTCTACCCCATGGTAATGAGGGTAAGACAAAAGTTGGAAAATAAAATGATATTCTTCTTCAGGAAATTCCCCGAAGTCCACAATCAGTCTCTTTGAGAAAGCTTCAAATCGGTTGAGGAAAAGCTCCTTTTCAAAATGAACCTCTCCGTGAATCCAAATGTGAAATAGTGTAGATTCAACCTGATACGTCCAGTGCGTGATACTCTTAGCAGCCAAAATGGTTGAATCAGCCAGCATTTGATAGCTATGGGCTTTCCACCTTGAAGTCCCGCAAGGAATTAACGTGCTTAGCTGTTCGGGGTATTCTGGAAGGTTTAAGTAAACTTCGATTTCCTGTTCACGTTGTCCCAACACTTCAAAGCAGCAATTCACCAAGTTAGCATAAACCTGCTGATCGTCTGTCCATGCACTTCCGGCATCCATTTTTCCAGCCCAATATTCATAGGAAATAAGGATAATTTGATCAGGAGATTGAGCTAAGGTCCAACGATCTTTCGTGGTTTTTTTGAAAGGGACATGATTTCCTTTATCATCCATTACCGAAAATTTCCGGATATTCTGGGCGTAATTAGCAAGCTGATACCTACCTGCTCTCCAGGCCGGCAACTGGAGGATAACTTCTCCTTTTGAGGAATTTTCGAAGGTAAGTTCGATCTCCAAAAACTGACTTACAGGATTCGAACACGAGATTTTAAATTGGATCATGGCTTTTTGCTTGATGCTCACAACAAATGTAGATCTCTGATTTGTATTTAAAGAAATGGTGCATATCTTTGCAGTCCTTTTTGAGGCCAAACTCAATCAGGACAGTCAAGGGAGCAAATAGATAAAGATATTCGATCATGAAAAGAACATTCCAGCCTTCTCGCAGAAAAAGAAAAAACAAGCATGGTTTCAGAGAAAGAATGGCTACTGCTAATGGTAGAAGAGTTTTGAGAGCCAGAAGAGCAAAAGGTAGACATAAGTTAACTGTGTCTGACGAAAAGACATTGAAGAAGTAATTCTTTGGATGGCATTTCGTATGTTCACATACGAATAAAGTCCTTGCGATGAATTTCAAACTTCCAAAATCTGAACGGCTTCATGCCGAAAAGCTTATCAAGGAACTTTTTAACGAAGGTTCCTCTTTTTTTTTGTACCCTTTCAAAGTGGTTTTTTTAGTAAAACAGGAGCTTGAAGATCTGCCAAACCAAGTATTGTTTTCAGTTTCAAAAAAGAAGATCAAAAAAGCTTCTGGAAGGAATTTTATCAAAAGAAGATTGAAAGAAACTTACAGATTGAATAAGCAGCTTCTTTCTAAAAAAGGAATTTTTTTGGGCTTTATATTTGTTGGAAACCCAGAAATGAGTTTTTCCGAAATTGAGCCCAAAATGAAGTTGGCACTGGATAGACTTCAAAAGGAATTATCCCAAAATCACTCCAATGATGATTCAAAAATTTAAAAAGCCGGTCATTTTTATCCCGGTCACGCTAGCTCTCTTTTTGGGAGTTTTTGCATTTCAGTTCAAGAACGACAAGCTTTTTGCAATAGCGAAAAACATTGACATTTTCGCAACCCTCATTCGGGAGTTGGACTCGTATTATGTAGACGAAATTAATCCCGATGAATTGGTGACTGTCGGGATCAATGCCATGTTGGAAGAGCTTGATCCGTATACTGAATTTATTCCTGAAGAGGAATCGGATGATTTTCGAATGCTTACCACAGGAGAATATGCAGGAGTCGGGGCCTTGATTGGAAACCGAGGAGGCGGAAATGTGATCCTGATGCCATACACAGGTTTCCCCGCCCAAAATGCAGGATTGAAAATTGCAGATTTCATTCTGAAGATAGATTCCCTGGATGTTTCAAAAAAATCCACATCTGAAGTTTCTGAATTGCTCAAAGGTCCTGCCAATACTTCCGTAAAGGTGACTGTAAAAAGGAACTTGGATACGCTTCAATTTTCATTGGTTAGGAAGAAGATAAGTCTCAAGAATGTGCCTTTTTACGGAAAACTGGATGATAAAACAGGATACATCAAGCTGGCTGATTTTACTACTAATGCCTCATCTGAAGTCAGGAATGCCTTGGTGGCCTTAAAGGCACAAGGAGCTGACCGGTTGATTTTGGATTTAAGGGACAATCCGGGAGGATTGCTCAATGAAGCGGTGGAGATTGTCAATCTTTTTATTCCAAAAGGAAGGGAAGTAGTAAAGACGATTGGTAAGCTTCAAAATGTAAATTATGCCTACAAAACCACGAAGACTCCTATAGATAAGGAAATTCCATTGGTGGTATTGATTAATGAGCGAAGTGCTTCCGCTGCCGAAATTGTAGCGGGTGCACTTCAGGATTATGATCGTGCTGTTTTGGTTGGCAGGAAGTCCTTTGGAAAAGGCCTAGTTCAAACGACCATCCCACTTACTTACAATGCTCAGGCAAAAATAACCACTGCCAAATACTATATCCCAAGTGGGCGTTGTATCCAAGCCATCGATTATGCGCAGTTCAGAGAAAACGGGTCAGTCACTACCGTGCCCGATTCACTTAGAAAGGCATTCAAGACAGCCAATGGAAGGACCGTTTTGGATGGAGCAGGTATCGAGCCTGATGAAAAAGTTGCTGAGGTTACCTACGCACCGATTTCATATACCCTCGTGACGGGAAATCATGTCTTTGATTTTGCTACTGACTTTTTCTACAGAAATAAAACCATTAGTAATCCTAAGTCTTTTGAAGTTTCTGATCAAGAATATGAAGCTTTTAAAAAGTTTTTGGTAGGAAAGGATTATGACTACACGACCTATACCGAGAAGTCTGTTCAGGATTTGGAAAAGTATGTTTCAAAAGAGCCTTACTACGAAGAAATCAAATCACAGCTTGAGGCTATCAAATCAAAGGTGAATCATAGCAAAGAAAATGATTTGGACACCCACAAAAAGGAGGTAAGGAAGATCCTAAGAGAAGAGATTATTTCGAGGTATTACTTTCAAGAAGGAATGATTGAGGCAGGGTTATATGATGATCCTGCGGTGGAGCTTGCAAAAAGCTATTTGAACAATCCTGTCAAAATCAGCAAAACATTGACCGCTTCAGTGAAATAAGTATGCCTGTTATTCTTTCTATAGAGACATCTACCTCCATTTGTTCTGTTGCGGTGCATCAGGATGGAGCGTTGATTTCGTTGAAAGAGTTAAATGAATCTGGTGCTCATTCCGAAAAGTTGATGGGCATGATTGATTCTGTGCTTTTGGAGGCGGACTTGGAATATGCTCAGCTTGACGCCCTTGCTGTTTCAGAAGGTCCGGGATCTTACACGGGTTTACGGATTGGAGTTTCTACAGCCAAAGGTTTAGCGTATGCTTTGGAAAAGCCTATCATTGGAATCAATACGTTGCAAGCAATTGCATCTTCGAGAGATTACCAGAAAGATGAGATAGGAATAGCGGTCTTAGACGCACGCCGAATGGAGGTTTACAGTCAGGCTTTTGGTCAAAATCTCACCGAGCTCAGTCCGATAGAATCGGTTATTTTGGATGATGATGCCTATTCATCTTACCTAAGGTCATATAAGGTATATTTTAGTGGAGATGCTGTAGAGAAGGTGAAGAGTGTGATCAATCATGAGAATGCCGTTTTCTTAGAAAATGCTGGACTGTCGGCTAACCATTTGGGCAAATTGGCATTTCAGAAATTCGTGTTAGGCGACTTTGAAGATATCGCCTATTTCGTGCCGAATTATTTGAAAGAATTCAAAGCACTTCAATCCAAAAAGAACCCTTTATTGAACTTATGAGCGAAATTGTAAATCGAGTGGCCTCCAGTCCTATTCTGTCAATAAACATGGAGGAGTTTTATCCTCAAGAGGAGAGGATGATTTTTGATTTGAAGGGATTTCTTTTTCAAGAGTTGATTTTACGAGAGAAAGATTTTCGACAAGCTCTAAAAGAATTGAATTGGTCTCTTTATTCTGATAAATGGGTAGCAGTAACTTGTACCGCAGATGCTATTGTTCCGACTTGGGCATATATGCTAGTTTGTACTTATTTGGAGGGAGTTTCTAGGGGATATGTTGTTGGGGACCTAATTATGCTGGAGCAACACATTGCAGAAATTACATTAAGCGCCATCAATCCTAGTGATTTTAAAGATCGACCAGTTGTGATCAAGGGCTGTTCTAAATTTCCGATTCCACTTTTTGCTTATGGTCGTTTGGTTTCATTGCTTCAACGTGAAGCCAGAAGCTTAATGTTTGGAGAACCCTGCAGTACTGTTCCTCTTTTTAAAAAAGGAAAGTCCTGATTTTTAAACAGTAAAAACGGAATCAGAAAAAGTTTGATTTTTTTGTTTGAGAAAGGCTTGCGTAATCCATTTGCCTCTTCTATGTTTGCACTCCCATTCAGGAATAAGGCCTGAAGGAAATTGAAAAAAGAGTTAAAAGCGAAGAAAAAAAGGAGAAAATTTTCTCTCGGATTTTTGGAAAGAAAAAACAAAATCCGATCTTTGCACTCGCTTTCGGAATAACGGTTCCGACAATCTTTCGAATGAGAAAGACAAGTTCTTTGAAGTGATGTAAGGCGAAAAAGAAATAACCTGAGGAGAGGAGTTTATGATTTATAGTTTAGATCAT
>JAGXQZ010000029.1 GCA_018336015.1 Algoriphagus sp.
TGGCTTGAGAGCCATCCCCGCCTATATTGATTACCGCATCAAAACCAAAAGATTTTAACCGATCTACAAGCCAAGGTATCCGGTTGATTTTTTTGACAGTTCCATCAGGCTGCTTCTCCGGATAGCTCATGGGGTTACCTTTATTAGTTGTTCCCAAAATGGTACCTCCCAATACATGAATCCCTGCCACCGTTTTATCATCCAATCGGATTAACCTGGTAGGCTCTTCCATCAAGCCGTTCAAAGCCTCAAAACTCCCCCAAACCTCCCAATCTTGTTCCTGTGAAGCTCTTTTCACAATCCCTCTAATTACCGCATTGAGGCCTGGACAATCGCCCCCACCAGTAGCTACCAATATTTTTTTCATAATTCTTGATCACCTGTTTATGTACTTAAAGCTACTATTTAATTCATTTGGACTAGGGTATGAATTGACTTTAACGCTTAATTTTTTACCTTCTACAACCCATCGCTTCATCATTCAGCAGGGCCCCTTTGGAATGAATGAACTTGATGGAATATTCATTAGAAAATGAAGAAAAAAAATAACCCAAAAACCCCCAATCTGAAAAAGCTAGATTTCATCAAGCACGGAGGTAAAATCTCCAAACCCTACAAAATTGAAAAGGGTGAAAATTTTAAACTTTCAGATTATTCTACCCATCCTACAATTCCATTTGGCCCAAGTGATAAACCAATCATGAAAGAGGCCCTTGAAAAAGGAATTGAAATGCTTTCTCATTTGCAGGAGGTACTTTATGCCCAGGATAATTGGTCTCTTCTGGTAATTTTTCAGGCAATGGATGCCGCTGGAAAAGATGGTGCCATCAAGCATGTGATGTCAGGTATCAACCCTCAAGGTTGCCAAGTCTCATCCTTCAAAGCCCCAAGCAATGAAGAATTGGATCATGATTTCCTTTGGAGATGTATCAAAAAACTACCTGAAAGAGGCCGCATCGGAATTTTCAACAGATCCTACTACGAAGAGGTCCTGGTAGTCAGAGTTCACAACCATCTGCTTCATAAACAACGACTTCCTTCCAAATTGATTACCAAAAAAATCTGGGATGAACGCATGGAAGACATCCGAAATTTTGAAAAACACCTCAGTAGAAACGGTACCAAAGTGATCAAAATTTTTCTCAACCTATCAGAAGAGGAGCAAAAAGCCAGATTTCTGGAACGCATCAACGAACCCTCCAAAAACTGGAAACTTAGCTATGATGATATTAAGGAGAGAGGATACTGGAATGAATACATGCAGGTGTATGAGGAAATGATCCGCAAAACGGCCACCAAGGAAGCGCCTTGGTACGTCATCCCCGCGGACAATAAAATCTATGCCCGCTTAGCAGTGGCCTCGGCCATGATCAAAGCATTGGAAGACCTGGATTTGAGTTACCCTAAAATTTCTGAGGAAGAAAAGAATCGACTGGAGGAATTAAAGAAATTCCTTTCAGATGAAAGCCCAAAAAGTCAAAAAAAAGCCCTGTGAAGTAATTATCACAGGGCAGTAGGAAGTCTAGATATCAAACTTGATCCCTTGAGCCAAAGGCAATGCAGTGGAATAATTGATGGTATTGGTCTGTCGGCGCATGTAGGCTTTCCAAGCATCAGAACCTGATTCTCTCCCACCACCGGTTTCCTTTTCTCCTCCAAATGCTCCCCCAATTTCAGCGCCTGAAGTTCCAATATTGACATTGGCAATACCGCAATCCGAACCGGCTACTGACAAGAAAGCCTCAGCTTCACGCATGTTGGTGGTCATGATCGCTGAAGAAAGGCCTTGAGGCACACCATTCTGTATGGAAATGGCTTCTGCCAAGGTGTGGTATTTGATCAAATAAAGAATCGGTGCAAATGTCTCATGCTGCACGATTTCGAAGTGATTTTCGGCTTCATAGATGGCAGGCTTCACATAGCATCCCGACTCAAAACCATCACCTGAGAGGACTCCACCCTCAACTACAGGTTTTCCTCCTTCTGCCTTCACTCTTTCAATTGCTGAGAGGTAATTTTTTACCGCATCCTGATCAATGAGCGGGCCTACATGATTTTTTTCGTCCAAAGGGTTACCAATAATCAGTTTGGAATAGGCAGTAGCCAGCCTACTCTTTACCTCCTCATATACATTGGAATGAATGATGAGGCGGCGGGTCGTAGTGCATCGCTGCCCTGCTGTACCCACTGCTCCGAAAAGCGCTCCGCGGATTGCCATATCCAAGTCGGCATTTTCGGTGATGATGATCGCATTGTTTCCTCCCAATTCAAGCAAGGATCTCCCCAATCGTTCACCTACAGCTTTTCCCACCAATTTACCCATCCGAGTAGATCCGGTAGCAGATACCAAAGGAACTCTCGAGTCATGAGATATCAGCTCACCGATTTTATAATCACCTATGATCAAATTGGAAATACCCTCAGGGAATCCATGCTTCTCAAAAATCTTGGCAACAATATGCTGGCAAGCGATTCCAGAAAGCGGTGCCTTTTCCGAAGGTTTCCAGAGACAGACATCTCCGCAGACCCAAGCTAACGCTGCATTCCAAGACCATACAGCGACAGGAAAATTGAATGCAGATATGATCCCTACAATCCCCAACGGATGCCACTGCTCGTACATCCGGTGTCCAGGCCTCTCCGAATGCATGGTCAATCCATAAAGTTGCCTAGAGAGCCCCACAGCAAAATCACATATATCGATCATCTCTTGCACTTCGCCTAATCCTTCCTGATAGGATTTACCCATCTCGTAGGAGACGAGTTTGCCTAGATCGGCTTTGACTTCACGGAGTGCATTGCCAATTTCTCTCACGATCTCGCCCCGATGCGGAGCAGGCACTAGTCTCCATTTCTCAAAAGCTACCGATGCCTGAGCAATTATCGCTTCATAGGTGTCTTCGGATGCCTCTTGAACTTTTGCGATGACTTGACCATCCACTGGAGAATCTGAAGAAAAATAGCTTTCACCTGAATCCAACCATGTCAACCCGGTCGAAGAACCAAGGTTAGTCGGATTGATGCCAAGATTTTTGAGACTTTGATGAATACCAAATGGATCGTTCATAGAAAAGGGAATTGATTAGAATTCAAAGCTAAAAATTCTTCTTTCGCCTCCCGACCAATTTCAAAGAATTCTAGTCGGATTGAATCTGTCAAAGGTCTTGGCAAACTTTTTTCCTGGGCGAATTTTATAAACAAAGTTGAGTCGATAATTGCCTGTGTCAGCAGACTGCTCTAGCTCTCTGACAGGATTCAGATTGAGATTTTTGTAAACGTAGTTGAGATTAAATCCAAACTTCGAACCATTGTACCCGATGTAGCCTCTAAAATGGTACCCCAAGAGAATGCTCCAATCGCTTTCTCTTATTCCATTGCCTCCTTCTAGCCAGGAATGACCCGCACCTATATTTCCTGAAAGTGCCCCGGTTGCGAAAAATCCTTTGCCAAAAACAAGGGTTCCTAAGACACCAACATTAGGTCCCAGATGCAAAAAATCAGCCCGTGAATAATTAAAATCAGGAGTCAACTCTTGCGGAATAATCAAAGAATCTCCGGATACCCTTGCCCGATAAACCTCAAACCCAACCAATGGAGAAATTGCCGATTTCTTTTGAATCTCTGATTGATGCATGGCCGCATTGATGGAAATCCGGTCTCCAAAAAAGATGTAATTGACATGAGCCCCTACTTTCAACAACCCAATATCCGGTCTAAGATATGACCTGCCGCTCCCCTGCCAATCCGGGATTTTATACCCACTATAAAACTGCCCAAAGAAATCCACCATCCAATTCACAGGGTAAAAGTGTCCTTGAAGGTCCAGAAATCCGGGAAAATCCCTTTCCCGATTGGGGTTAAGAAAAGATAGGGGAACGGCCACATTCAAAGTAAAACGCTGGTAAGTGAATCCAATCCCGGTATTTAAACCTGAGTTTGGTCGATACCTGACCTCTTTTTGTGGAATTTTGAAATCGGTGAATTTTTTGGAAAAGTAAAATCGAGTCACCATCACCTCTTCATCGTAATCGATAAAGGCAGAATCCAATTTGGACTGGGCTTGGCTCTCTTTGGATAGGGCAAAAAATAAGATCCACGCAAACAGCAAATAGTGGTGCATACCAAAGTTTATTGAACGGTGACCAAATGTAAATAAAAAAGGGCTTTGGGGTTAGCCAAAGCCCTTTCAAAGGAAGGAGTTCGAAAAATGGATTCCATGGAATCGCATTTTTAGAAAAAGCAAACTTGAGAAAAGTTGTTAATCACCGTTTCGAAAATACGATTCAAGTTTAATTAATCAAATTTTTGTTTGCACTTTTCTTTAAAAAAGAAAAAATAATTGTCTTAAAAGGTGAAGTTCAAAACTTATTTCTTGGTGTAAAACGGAGTATTTTTAATTTGAATTACAAAAAACAAGTTTGATTATGCTAACAACATCCAGATCGGCTAACCCAAAAAAAGATGCACTTATTTACTTTTTGCCATCTCCAACAAAGGACCTGCAATTGGAATACTCCCTTTCATCAACATTGAACTGCATTTGGGAAGAAGCAGGTTAGCTGGCACAGATTTCGATTTTTCCCAATTATCGAGAGCGCCCGATTAATTATTCTAATTTTGCCGTCAAATCAATTTGTCACTTTTCATGAGTATCATTCACTATTATTCCATTTGTTGGAACGAGGAAAAACTGCTACCCTATGTTCTTGACTATTATTCTCCGATCTGTGAAAAGATAGTCATCATGGATAATGAATCTGACGACAACTCTGCGGCAATTATCCGCGGGTATAAAAATGCAGAAGTCAGAAGCTACTCGTCCAATGGGGAGATTCGCGATGACCTTTACCTGGAAATAAAAAATAATATCTGGAAAGAAAGCAGGGGCAAGGCCGATTGGGTGATAGTCTGTGATGTAGATGAAATACTTTATCATCCTGATTTACTCGCAAAACTCGATGAGCTAAAAGCGCAAGGCATAAGTATTATCAAGCCTCACGGCTTTGACATGTATGCTCAAGACTATCCAAAAAGTAGCCTTCTCGAAGTCACCTCAGGCATAAAAGATAATAGACTGCTCGGCAAGTGCATCATTTTTAATCCCAATTTGATCGAGGAAATAAACTACAAGACTGGTTGCCATAAGTGTTATCCAACGGGAACACTCACGTATTATCGAAAAGATGATATCAAGCTACTGCATTACAAATGCCTCAATCTTGAATTTATACTTTCTCGATTTGAATTGCTGAAAAAACGCCTGAGTCAATATAATATTGACAATAAGTTTGGAAAGCACTACTTAGCTGAAAAGGAATTTATAAAGAAAAAATATTTCAAAAATTTATCCAATTCCGAAGATGTTTTCAAACCTGCTCCCAGCGGGGCAATCGGGTGGATTTATGATAAGTTTATTAGAAAGAAGAGGTTATGACCTCATCTAATCCTGCAAAATTCAATTATTAAAATCGAGCGCAAAAATGTCAGCACCTTTCCATAAAGTAACTTTCGTCCTCACCAGCTGTAAGCGCTTCGATTTATTGGAGCAGACACTTCGCAGTTTTTTGAAATACAATACCTACCCGATCGAAGAATATATCATCATAGAGGACAGCCCAGACATCGAAAAACTAACTCTTGTCCTAAATAAATTTCCTGAAATCAAATTCACTGCTTTATACAACAATCCTCAGTTGGGACAGCTTCGTAGCATCGACAGAGCCTATAGCCAGGTGAGGACAGCCTATATTTTTCATTGTGAAGATGACTGGGAATTTTACAAATCTGGCTTTATTGAAAAATCATTTTCCGTTTTACTGGAGAAAAAAAAAGTCATCAATGTGTGGCTGCGAGAGCAAAATGACACAAATAATCACCCTTTGGAATCGGAAATCCATGATACCAGCGATGGAGTCTCTTTTAAGTACCTAAAGACAGGTTTTCAAGGCGGTTTTCATGGATTTACATTCAATCCTGGACTGCGTAGAACCGAAGACTACGAACTGATAATGCCTTATGCCAACTGGCCTGATGAAATCGATCTGAGCAATGAGTACTACCACAAGCATCAGTTTCGTGGAGTTATTTTGACAGAAGGATACGTAAGACATCTTGGGAATCATCGGAAAATCCGATTCAAGATCAATGAAAAAGAATGGGTAAAAACTGTCAAAATCGAAATGAAAAGAATTGGTGCTTACCTCTGTAAACTATTGGGAATTTGATTTTTGCAAGTAAGGAAAAATTTTTCCTTACGGTGTATCCGTAAATTTGAATTCCTTAAAGTACAGAAGCTGAAGCTCCTTGATCTTTAGCCCATTGTGTATGACCCACAAGGTAAGCAGCCGCTCTCCCAGAAACCCCAAAATCCTTCTTTGATAGCCCGTGTAGGATTCTAAATCCACCATACTCTCGAATCGAAACAGGATATCAAACCACCAAGCCATAAACTCTTGGTAAAGGGCAGATTTGAGCACAAACATATTATTGGCATAGAGCAAATTTCCATTTAATACGCTATGCCAAGTGGACACATATTCAGGATAGCGTTCCGAGAGAATTTGCTCGATCAGTACTAAGTCTGTGGGAGAATGGTACTTGTGATAGTGTGTCTTTAAAGAATACCTGAAAACTCTAGCCCTAGGCAAAATCACATCATTTTCCTCCAAAATGAGTTCGGCCTCCTTCTGACTAAGTATCCAATCAGTGTATTTACTGGCATTTTTTACATAAATCAAGGGATTGGGACCGGCTTGAACTTTGAAAGGATGAGTCACAAAGTACTTCAGCTTATGGTACCAGGGCTCAGGTCGGCACGTAAAATACCTCCTGTAATGACAAAAGCCCGTGATATCTTGACTGGCATTTTGCCAAGCCCAATAAATACCCGTCAACTCACTGTAAAACTCATTTTTTTCAGAAATACTTATTCCTGCATCATCTTTAGAATGTGGGAAGCTCATTTTTCCCATCCCATTCCCACAGAACAATGGCTCATAAAGACGCTCCAAAGGCAACACGGGCCCTAGCTTGTAATAGAGTATGTATAGTCTTGCAGCTTGCAGCATCGTACCAGTCTTTTGAGATCCAAAGGATGAAAGTTGGAACCTAGAGTAAATCAGATTTTATCCAGCCCTTTCCAATATTTCAGAAAGTAATATTTCAGCGGATTGGTGTACTTGAGCTGCTTCCAAGGCCGACTTGCATGCGGACGATGCCAAACGGGAGCATTCATCAATACCGTATTTTTGAAACCAAGCTCGATTGCTTTCTTTGAAATGAAGGTATCATACCAATCTTTGGCCTCATCCAAGCCTGTGAAGTCAAAGCTTTTCAAAAACTCAGGAGAAAATAACGTACAGCAAAAACTCAAACTCCGCTGCGTATCAATCACCGGTTCTTTCACTCCTTTAAACTTGAGGTAAGGGAAATTGACCACGCCACTTTCATCTACTGTCACAGATCCGATCAAGCCTAATTTAGATTTAGCATTAAGCGCTTGAAGCAGCTTTTCGATGGTATCCGGCTTCACTACCACATCAGATTCGATCACCAAAAGCGGAAGTCTTTCTTCTAGAGCTCGCTTCTGTGAAAGCTGAAGCACCAATTTGTAATTAGGAGAAGGATGATCCGTCAGATCCTCAATATGGATCAATTCGTAGCCGATTTCTGCTTTTTTCTCCTCCAAAATCGCTTTGGTCACCTCCGAACTGAAGTCATTAAAAATGATATGATGAACCTTGACCGTAGAAGATGCGATTGCTTTGGCCGTGTCAAGGGTCGTTTCGATGGAGTTTTTTACGGGAGTGATGACGAGTACTTCGGCCATGAGAAAAGATTTCGTCAAAATTAGGGCTTTATGTCAAGGCAAAAAAATTGCCCCAACTTTCGCCGGGGCAATTTGAATAGGTTTTCAATCGAATTAGGCTAGATCGCCCAGCGCCTTTTTGATTCGCTTCATTGCTTCAATCAATTCAGCTTCGGATGCTGCGTAAGAAATACGAACGCAGTTGGGTGCCCCAAAGGCAGAACCAGTCACCAGCGACACGTTAGCGACTGCCAACAGATAGAGACAAAGATCATCTGCATTGGCCACGCTGTGTCCATGGGCAGACTTTCCAAAGAAAGCAGTCACATCCGGGAAGAAATAAAAGGCTCCTTCGGGCACGTGAGTTTTGATGCCCGGAATATCTCTCAACAGTCCCAACACCAAATCTCTACGCTTCAAATATTGCTCAGCCATCTCCTGAGAAGGGGTCTGATCTCCGGCGATACCTGCCAATGCTGCACGCTGGGCTATACCGGTATTACCTGAAGTAAACTGTCCCTGCATTTTTTCTACGGCTTTGGAGATTTCCAAAGGAGCACAGATGTAACCCACTCTCCAGCCTGTCATGGCATAGCCTTTGGAGAAACCATTGACCGTCACCGTTCTTTCAAACATACCCGGAAGGGAAGCGATGCTGAAGTTTTTTCCTGTGAAGTTGATCAACTCATAGATCTCATCCGCAATCACTACCATGTTTGGATGCTTCATCACTACTGCCGCGATAGCTTCCAACTCTTGCTGAGAGAAAACTGAACCCGTTGGGTTACAAGGAGAAGAATAGATCACCGCTTTGGTTTTTGGCGTAATCGCTGCCTCCAACTGTGCTGCTGTCGCTTTGAAGTTGTTTTCCAACGTACCCTCGATCAAGACAGGTACACCTCCACAAAGCTTGATAATTTCTGCATAGCTCACCCAATATGGAGAAAAGATTACCACCTCATCACCTTCATTGATGATACACATGAAGGTATTGGCGATCGAATGCTTGGCCCCCACAGACACCACGATGTGTTCGGCTTTAGCTTCAGAAATATTGTTTTCTTCTCTGAGCTTTTTAGCGATCGCCTCTCTGAGATCCTGATACCCTGCCACTGGTGGATAAGCAAAATATTTTCCTTCATCGATCGCATCTTTGGCAGCCTGCTGGATGTGTTTAGGAGTCTTGAAATCCGGCTCCCCCAAGCTGAGACTGATGATGTCAATACCCTGAGCCTTGAGCTCTCTCGCTTTTTTTGCCATAGCGAGAGTCGCCGACTCTTCCATATTCAGGATGCGATCTGATAGAATAGAATTCATTTTTTGATTGATTTTTTTACAAATTCCTCAAAAATAGCCAGAAGATTATAAATTCTAAACAATCCTATGGAATAGATCATGAAATAGGGGATTAAGTAAACCAATGGAGAAAAACCTGATAGGTGTTACACATTTTTCTAATGGAAGTTGGGGATGAGAAAATTCAAGTTAAAATCAAACAGAATGTTATTTTTGAACAAAATAGTTGGCTGATCCTGCCGTTTCTTCATCGATTATGAAGCACCTTTCTGTTTTTCTCTTCCTTTTCCTGATGGTGAGCAAAGTCACTTTTGCCCAAAAGAATGCTGCAGAGAAAAAAGCGGATGCGGATTCTTCAGGTGTTGTCAGTTCAGCGCTTCTTCCTACAGTAGCCCCACTTTTACTTTTTGATGAGGATAAAGAAAAGGAGGAAAAAAAAGAGAAGAAGAAAAATGCAAGGAAAAACATCTGGTTCGGCGTCAAAACCATGAAAGGCTACACCCGTCGAACCATCCGTGGGCAGGAGTATCTGGAATTTTTCAACTACACGGATGCGGACCGACAGCCCAACCCCTATATCCGGGATGTGTATTGGTTTGACACCAAAGAAAAAGCAATACGAACAGAAGGATTCACTCCCGGGCAAGGATACCTCCTTCACGGCCCTTACGAGCGAATGGTTAACGAAACGGTCGTGGAAAGCGGCATGTTTTATTACGGAATGAAGCACAAGACCTGGATGGTTTTTGATGATCGAAGTGTGCTACAGGACAAAGCCCATTTCAGCGAAGGCTGGCCAAGGGAATCCAAAATCACCTATTTCAATGAAACCTCGAAGTCTGTAGAAAAAATTATCCCGATTCAATATGGACTAGAAGAGGGCAATTATTTCCATTTCTACGAGAATCAACAAGTCGCCGTCACTGGCGAATACAAATACAGAGAAAAGGTAGGCCTTTGGACAGAGTATTGGGACACCAAAAACACCAAGGCCATCCGCAAGCGGGAGATCCAATACCAAGAAGCACCCTACACCAAAAATTTCCGCCCATATATCCGGGCGGAATGGGACAAAGAAGGCAATCTAGTCTACCGACGGGATTGATTACTTGGCTCGAAACTTAAACTGCTGCCCTCCTACCGACGCTTCATACATCAACCCTTTTTTGGTTCGTGTGAAGACCAACACGCCCTCGTTATACTTGGCATTGGCCGAAGCACCTGAAGCAGCTGCTACCGCAGATACTTGAGCTGACATTTCTACTTTTCCTTCTTTAAAACGCTCAAAAGCTTCCTTGGTCTCGAAAAAGACCACCTCAGAATACGCCTGCCCTCCGGCCTGGAATCCAATAGTAAGTTGAGTCATCCGGGCAAAGCCGATGTGCTTTCCATTTTCAAAAACAACTCCATTTCCAGCCGCGGCTCCTACTCCCCAGGCCCCTTTGCCGACGTTGGGAAGGATAATGTAACCAAAGGAATCCGCAAAGAAGTCAGCCATGCCAGAGTCATCTTTGATAAATGCAGCCTTGGCATCTTCTGAGTCAGCCATGATTTTTTCGTCTTTTTCATCATCCTGAGCAAATGCCACAACCGAAAATAAAGTAAAGACGAGAAGGAGAAATAAATTTTTCATAGGGTAAATGAGTTTTATTGGGTGATTGAATAATTATGGAACATACTCTTTACTAACAGAACTTTATTTAAAGTTCGAAATCAATTTAATCTTGAATACTGGCATACTTCGATTTTCCCTCATCGGTCTTCGGTCTTTTACTGCAAATAACTTGACAAAAAGTCGAAAGCCTTCAATAAAACGCATCCTCAAACTGTCGAAAATTGAAGTTTCCACTTCGGTCTTTGTAAACGCCTACGATGTCAAAACGGATGTCTTTGTGCCAGTCTTTTTCATGAATGTAATGATCGGCAGCCTTAACCAGTAGCTTTTTCTTGGTCGAGTCGACAAACTCCTCTGCGAAGCCAAACCCCGTGCCTGAACGGAATTTGACTTCAATAAAAATCAGAAGCCCTTTGTACTTCATGATCAAATCAATCTCGGCATGTCCATGCCTATAGTTAGTGTCCAGCAATTCATAGCCTTTGCTAACCAGCCAGTCAGCAGCAAGCTGCTCGGCCAGTCTTCCGGTGTCATTGTGTTCTGCCATGGGATTTATTGGTTAATTTTGAAAAATCGAAGAACGATACAGCAAAAAGGGCTGTTGAAAAAGAATTCCAGAAGGAAGCCCCATGAACGAAAATATCAACAAAACGGTAGAATTCCGAGACTTAGGCCGCATGGACTATCAGGAGGCTTGGGATTATCAGGAGAAAATTTTCGCCGAGATCGTTGCCCAAAAAATCAAGAACCGAAATCTCCCTCCCGAGGAGCAAGTGATTACGCCCAACTACCTGCTGTTTGTGGAGCATCCCCATGTTTATACTCTAGGAAAAAGCGGAAAACCAGAAAATCTGCTTTTGGATGATTCTGGACTGGTGCAGCACCATGCGTCGTATTACAAGATCAACCGGGGCGGTGATATCACCTACCACGGACCGGGACAATTGGTCGGGTATCCGATTTTAGACCTGGATAATTTCTTCACCGACATCCACAAGTACCTCCGGTTATTGGAGGAAGCCATCATTTTGACTTTGGCAGATTATGGAATTGAGGCAGGAAGAATCGATGGACTGACCGGAGTGTGGCTTGATCATGTGGAGCAAAAAAATCCACGTAAAATCTGCGCCATGGGGGTAAAATCCAGCCGATGGGTGACTATGCATGGCTTTGCGTTTAATCTCAATGCAGACCTCTCCTACTTTGGACACATCATTCCCTGCGGCATTGATGACAAAGCTGTGACCTCTCTTCATCTGGAACTGGGAAAGTCAGTAGATGAAACTGAAGCAAAAAACAAGGTCAAAAAAAACTTAGTTGATCTTTTTGAAATGAATTTGATTGAAGTAAAATGAAAAAAGACATCGACTTCTCACCCGTCACAGGAGTAAAACTAGCCATCGCCAAAGAAGAAAAACCAACCGGTACCGAATGGGCCGTCTACCTCATCAATCTCAACCTCATCGAACTGAGCACTGTGATGGTTACCTCCAAAGGCTACGGAATTTTGGACGGGGAAAAAAGACAAACTTCCACCCTTCGGCACATGATCGAGGAACTTGGATCCGAGTCCGTTGCCAAAGTGGAACCCATCGATCCGGCGGTCTTTGCCTTAACGAATGAATTCTGGGTCAGCTATTACATCCTGGATCAGATTTTTGACAAAAAGTTTATCTTTACTCCGGGCAGTTTTGACCCTGTCAACCTCCGGATGATCCCGGAATTGGGATTGGAGGGCATCCTTCACAGTTAACCTTTTCTCACTATGGCAGATTTTTTAGACCACCTGAGCGACATTCTTTTTTTGGACATTGAGACTGCTTCGCAAACCGAACACTTTGAGGACCTCGATCCACGGCTTCAGCCCGAATGGCTCAAGAAAGAAAAATTGATCCGAACCGAAAACCCCAATCCGGAGCCAGGTTCCCTCTATTTTGACCGAGCGGGAATCCATGCCGAATTTGGGCAGGTCATCTGTGTGGGTGTGGGCTTTTTTCAGACCAAAAAGAAAGAGAAAAAGCTCTATTTCCGTTCCAAGGTTTTTGCGCATGAGGAAGAAAGGGAACTTTTACTGGAGTTTAAAGCCTTGTTAGAGAAGAAAAAATGGATCCTCTGCGCGCACAACGGCAAGGAATTTGACTTTCCCTACCTCTGCCGACGCATGCTGATCAATGGGATCGCCCTTCCCGAACCGCTTCACATCGCCGGGAAAAAGCCTTGGGAAGTGAGGCATTTGGATACCATGGAGCTTTGGCGTTTTGGTGATTACAAATATTACACGCGATTAGAGCTCTTGGCGGGTGTTTTCGGGATTCCTACCTCCAAGGAATCCATCGACGGCAGCGAGGTCAATGCTGCTTTTTTCAAAGAAAAAGACCTCGAAAAAATCAAAAAATACTGCCAACGAGATGTGGAAGTGACCGCACGAATCTACATGGCCATGCATCCTCAACTCGACGAACTGGAAATCGAGATTGTGCCCGCAGAAGATTCAAAAAAAGATCACAAGGATTGATGCCGTTGAGCATCCAATTCTTTTTACCTTAAGAAAAAATACACCCCTCATGGGAAGAAAATCAGACAGAAAACATTCCAAAAAAAATAAAGGGGGCTATTCCAGCGGAAATGATTCCGCTTCACTGGCCCGACGAATCCTCCAATTTTTAGATGCCAATTTTGGCCAAGAATACAACGCCAAGCAAATCATCAAGCAGCTCGATATCCGGGATGCACTCAACAAAGGCGGAGTTGAACCGGTGCTTTACCAACTGGTAGATGCCGGAAAGGTCTCCCGAAATGCAAGAAATTACTTTTCCTCCACCAAGGATCCAGACTTCATCACCGGTACGGTGGATTTTGTCAATCCACGCTTTGCCTTTATCATACCTGACGATCCGAAAGCGGCAGAAGGTGATATTTTGATCAAAGAAGCCGATCTCAAGCAGGCCCTCAATGGGGACAAAGTCCGTGTGATGGTTTTTCCGGTAAAAGGAAAAACCGGACGCACCGAAGGCCGCGTGCTGGAAATTTTGGAACGTGACCGTGACGAATTTGTAGGTCGGGTGGAAATCTCCCCACGATTTGCATTTGTAGTCCCCGATTTCAAAAAAATGCACAAGGACATCTTTGTTCACCGCGGTGACTTGATGGGTGCCGAGCACAATGAAAAAGTCATTGTCAAGCTGACCGAATGGAGAGAAGATGACAAAAATCCTACGGGAAAAGTCATTCGTGTCCTCGGCAAGGCCGGTTTGCACGAAGTGGAAATCCACTCCATCATGGCAGAATTTGGATTGCCTTTCGAATATCCCAAAGAGGCCGACGAAGAAGCGAATGCCATTCCCGAAAAGATCTCTGCCAAGGAAATCAAAGCCCGAAAGGACTTTAGAGATGTCCTTACTTTCACCATTGACCCGGTCGATGCCAAGGACTTTGACGATGCGATTTCCTATCGGGAACTTGAAAATGGCAATCTGGAAATCGGCGTGCATATCGCCGATGTGACGCATTATGTGAAGCCTAAAACGGCTTTGGAGAAGGAAGCATTTAACCGGGCCACTTCCGTTTACCTCGTGGACCGCACTATCCCCATGCTACCCGAGCGACTCAGCAACGGACTCTGCTCCCTTCGTCCCAACGAGGACAAGTTGACTTTTGCATGCGTGTTTGAAATGGACCGAAATGCCAAAGTGATTAATCACTGGATCGGCCGGACTATCATTCACTCCAACCGACGCTATGCCTATGAGGAAGCTCAGGAATGCATCGATACCCAATCAGGAGACTATTTCCAAGAGTTGACCTTGCTCAATGAGTTGGCTAAAAAAATCCGAAAGCAGCGATTTGACAAAGGCGCAGTCAACTTTGAGACCGTCGAGGTGAAGTTTAAGCTGGATGAAAAAGGAACTCCTCTTGGACTATTTGTCAAAGAGCGAAAAGACATCCACAAGCTCATCGAGGAGTTTATGCTTTTGGCTAATAAGTATGTAGCTGAATTCATTTTCCGCAAAAATCAGGGAGCCGACACCTTTGTCTATCGAACCCACGACAGCCCGGATTTGGATCGCTTGGAGACTTTCTCTGGCTTTGCGAAGCGATTTGGACATCAGATGGATGTGACCAACGTGCAGAAAATCTCTGCTGCGCTTAATAAACTGATGGACGAGATTCAGGGCAAACCCGAGCAAAATGTCCTCGAGCAACTCGCCATCCGAAGCATGGCCAAGGCCAAGTACACCACAGAACCGAAAGGTCACTTTGGATTGGCTTTCCCTCATTATACCCACTTCACCTCTCCTATCCGCCGATACCCCGATATGATGGTGCATCGCTTGCTAGAGCATTACCTAGAGGGAGGCAAATCTCCTGAAGCAGAATCCTGGGAGCAGAAATGTGTTCATTCTTCCGAGCGTGAAAAGCGAGCCGCGGATGCTGAGCGCGCCTCCATCAAATACAAGCAGGTCGAGTACATGTCCCTTGCCGAGCAGAAGGATTACGAGGGCATCGTCAGTGGCGTGACCGAGTGGGGAGTCTTCGTCGAGATCACTGAAACCAAGTGCGAAGGCATGATTCGGGTGCAGGATATGGACGACGATTACTATGAATTTGACGAAAGAAACATGCGCCTGATTGGGACGAGAAGTAAAAAAATGATCACTTTGGGTGACAAAGTACTGGTCAGAGTAGTTAACACCGATATCGACCGTCGAACCATCGATTTGGAATTTGCAGAAAATGACAGAAAAAAGTCTCGCCCACGCGCTTTTAACTAAGCTGGAACAACACATCACTACCCACTCTTTCGGAGAATCACCCACCGAACTTTACGAACCGATCACCTACATCATGAGCTTGGGAGGCAAGCGGATTCGTCCGCTGCTTTCGCTTTTGGCGTATGGGATTTATGGAAAAAATCCGGAGGAAATTCTGTCTCAAGCCGCTGCAGTGGAGGTCTTTCACAATTTTACCCTGATGCATGACGACATCATGGACAATGCTCCCCTGCGAAGAGGAAAGGCTACAGTTCATGAAAAGTGGAATGCCAACATCGCCATTCTTTCCGGAGATGTGATGCTCGTGAGAGCCTATGATTTGCTCTTGGGTACAGATCCGAAACTACTTCCGGAAGTGATTCGACTGTTCAATAAGACGGCAGCGGAAGTCTGCGAAGGACAACAGTTTGACATGAACTTTGAAGCCTACGAAACTGTGCATGAGGCGGATTATATCAATATGATCCGACTAAAGACCGCTGTTCTCTTGGGTTTTGCACTACAGCTAGGAGCCATTTTGGCGGGAGCTGAAAAAGAAGATGCACAAAAGCTCTATGAGTTTGGGGTGAATATCGGAGTCGGTTTTCAGCTGAAAGACGACCTGCTCGACGTCTATGCCGATCAGGCCAAGTTTGGCAAGCAAGTAGGCGGAGACATCATTTCAAATAAGAAGACCTTCCTCTTGATCAAAGCCTTGGAACTCGCCCAAGGAGAAGATTTGGCATCACTGAATCATTGGCTTTCGCTGAAGGAATTTGACAAAGTCGAAAAGGTAAATGCGGTAAAAGCGATTTACGAAAAACTCGGCATCCGCAGTCTGACCGAAGCCAAGATGCAATCCTACTTTGAGGCAGGCTTCAGCCAATTTGAAGGCCTGCACTTCCAAAAGGAGGAATACTATCAGGCCCTGTACGCCATCACCCAAGACCTGATTCACCGGGAAAAATAAGCCATGGAATTGACTTTGACCACCGCGATCATTGGGATCACGGCGATTACCAGCATCCTCGGATTCAACCGGCCTGATCTGTTAGACAGATGGATGTTTATCCCCTACCGGATCAAGCACCGCAACCAATGGGATCGATTCGTCCTCTCGGGATTTATCCACAAGGACTACATCCACCTGCTGTTCAACATGTTTACCTTTTACTTCTTTGGGGGAGTGGTGGAAATGTTCCTGCGCTATCAGTTTGGTCAAGGCTTAGGCGGATATCTTTTTGTGGCCTTTTACCTCTTAGGGATCATCATCTCTGACATTCCCACGTATCTCAAGTACCAAAAATCCAGCTATTACCGAGCTTTGGGTGCATCAGGGGGGACATCAGCGACGGTATTTGCCAGTATTGTGATCATGCCTTTATCGGACATTTGCCTGTTTGGGATCATCTGTCTTCCCGGGTTTATCCTCGGAGGCTTGTTTTTGATCTATTCCTATGTCAAAGGAAAGCAGGACAGTGACGGGATCAATCACGACGCCCATTTGTACGGCGCAATATTTGGGATTGCATTTATTCTAATTCTCTCACCCTCAAGTGCGGGGATGTTTTTGGAGCAGATTAAGGGGTTTAGGTTGTTTTAAAAACAAAGACCTGGCAGGTTTCGAAAACCTGCCAGGTCTGATTATCAAAAAAAGGCCTCCAGAGTTTTCTGAAGGCCTTTTGCATTACTTCTTGATTTCCAATTTGGTTTTCATTTCCTCAATATTGAGCAGTCGGGATATCTGCTCCCGTTCCAGTTTTCGGAATCGAGCCAGCTGCACATCGATTTGCTCGGTCAGCTCTTTTCTTACCGCTTCGGACTGATCCGTTGGCTTGAAATCTCCATTGCCCACCACACTGCTCAAATGAGCCAGTTTGTTATTGAGACGAATCGGAAAGTTCAGCGGATCCTGACCACTTCGATTTTTGGTCTGATAGAGCGTCTCCTCAATTTCCTGCATTTCAGCTTTGATGGCTTCCAGATTGTCAGGTTTGGTAGAAAGTGAATCCAACTCGGATCGATACGCCCGAATCAGCTTGATGGTCTGATGGGTTTCGGTGATTTTATCCCGCACAGCCAAAAGGAAATTGTATTGTTCTTCCAATTCTGCCTGAGTGGATTCATAGCGAGGATCTGCCAATACCTTGAAGCTTTGTTCTTGCGCTTGGCCATCCACCGTCATTTTCACTTTGTAGCTTCCCGGAACTACTTTAGGTCCACGTAGGTTGGCTGCCCACATGATGAGTCCGTCGAAGCCTTCGGCATTTTCCGCTCTCAGGTTCCAATTGAATTCACCCGCACCTTCTTTGACTTTCAAAGTATCTCCATTCACCCCTTTGGTAGAGAACCAGCGGATGCGTTCATTTTTCTCATTGAAGAATTCGATTTTCAATTCCTGTTTCGGCTTTTCCTTCAGGAAATAATAGACTAGAACGCCACCCGGACGGTTGGAACCATTGGTCAGGCTGTTTCGCTTGACGCCATCGATTCGGTATGAATCCTGTGGCTTGTAGAGATGGAAGGCCTTGTTTGCAATTCCTGGCTCAGCCTGATGGAGTACAGTCAGATCATCAATGATCCAGAACGAACGGCCTTGAGTGGCTGCGATGAGGTTATTTTCCTTGATGGTCAGATCAGTGATTGGTACGATCGGCAGATTCAACTGAAGTGAATGCCAGCTAGCCCCATCGTCTTTGGAATAATACATACCCGTCTCGGTACCGGCATAGAGCATTCCTTTTTTCACAGGATCAGCTCTTACCACTCGGGTAAAATGCTCGGCATCGATACCTGAAACGATCTTGGTCCAGGTTTTTCCATAATCCTTCGTTTTGTATAGGTAAGGTGCATAGTTACCGCTCTTATAACCGGTTGCCGCAAAATATGCCTCCCCAGCTTCGAATGGACTGGCCTCGATCGAATTGATTTGCAGCCACTCCGGCATGTCTTTCGGAGTCACATTTTGCCAGGTTTTTCCATTATCCAAAGTCACATGCACCAATCCGTCATCCGAACCCGCCCAAATGATTCCTTGCTTTACAGGAGACTCAGCTGCTGTAAAGATGGTCGCATAGTATTCTACCGAAGTATTGTCTTTGGTGATCGGGCCTCCTGATGGACCGAGTTTGCTCTTGTCATTTCGGGTCAGGTCAGGAGAAAAGACCTCCCAGCTTTGGCCTTCATTGGTCGAGCGGTGAAACTGATTACTGGTCGTGTAGAGTAGCTTTGGATTATGTGGGGAAAAGAAAATCGGGAAGTTCCATTGGAATCGGTACTTCATACCCTCAGCGCCATGGCCCATTGGGTTGTCAGGCCATACGTTGACCGTGCGGGAAGTTCCATTGCGGTGATTTTCTCGGGTCAAGAGACCTCCATAGGAACCGCCATACACGATGTCGTTATCCAAAGGATCAGGAGCAATCCAGCCCGATTCACCACCTGCTGTAGGCTCCCAATCGGCTTCAGTAATCGCTCCACCATCATTTCGGTGACGGATTCTAACGGTAGAATTGTCTTGCTGCGCACCATAGATTCGATAAGGGAAGCTATTATCCGTAGTCACTCGATAAAACTGAGAGGTTGGCTGATTCATATAAGTGGACCAAGTCGCCCCACCGTCTTCGGAAACTTGCGCTCCCCCGTCATCTGCAATGATCATTCGCTGATTGTTGGTTGGATCGATCCAGAGATCATGGTGATCTCCGTGAGGAGCTTCGAAGTTTTTGAAGGTCTTTCCACCATCTGTGGACTTATGGTAATCCACGTTGAGCACATAAAGGGTCTCCTCGTCTTGGGTATCTGCATAGATTCGGGAATAGTACCACGCACGCTGACGCAGGTTTCGGTCTTCATTTACCCGTTCCCAGGTTTGGCCTGCATCTTTGGAGGTAAATACACCACCGTTGTCATTCTCAATAATGGCGTAAAGTCGGTTGGAGTTTTTCGGAGAAACGGTAATTCCCATGATACCGAGCACTCCTTTGGGGAAAGTAGCTTTAGCCGAAAGTTCATCCCAAGTTTTACCCCCATCAATGGATTTAAACATCTTGGAACCGGGACCACCGCTTTCCAAGCTATAAGGAGTGCGTTTCAATTCCCAAGTGGTCGCATAGATCACATCGGGATTATTCGGATCCAAAATCAGATCTACCGCACCGGAAACGTCATTTACGAACAGAACTTTTTGCCAAGTAGCCCCGCCGTCGGTAGTCTTGTAAACGCCACGGGTAGCATCAGGCTTGAAAATATCGCCTAGGACTGCAGCATAGACCACATTGGGATTGGATGGATGAATGCGAAGACGAGAGACGAAGCGACTTTTGTCAAGACCCGCTCGGGACCAGGTCTTTCCTGCATCTGCGCTTTTCCAAATTCCGTAACCGAAAGAAACATTGCCTCGAACGGTTTTTTCACCACCACCTGCATAGACTATTGAAGTATCGCTCTCTGATACAGCTACCGCCCCCATTGAGCCCCCAAAGAAGCCGTCGGAGACAGATTTCCAGGTTTGTCCCGCATTGGTTGTTTTCCAGATACCTCCACCTGTGGAAGCGAAATAGTAGGTCTTATCACTGCCTTTGACGCCTGATACAGCATCTGCCCGACCTCCTCGAAAAGGACCGATCAGTCGCCACTGAACAGCATCATAGACTTTGGGTTCAGGAATCTGCTGGGCAGACAACGAATTGCCAAGCAGCAGTAAAATAAGCAGTAGGCCAGACCAGGCTGTTTTTAAATTTGTATT
The DNA here is from genome assembly GCA_018336015.1 of Algoriphagus sp. Taxonomy (GTDB): domain Bacteria; phylum Bacteroidota; class Bacteroidia; order Cytophagales; family Cyclobacteriaceae; genus Algoriphagus; species Algoriphagus aquatilis. The sequence goes on from JAGXQZ010000029.1 coordinate 20,217, forward strand.
CATGTAAGGTCTTGTTGATTGGGTTTCAAATTAAAAATTAGCTGATTGAATCAAATATTTAATTCAAATATTGATAAAGGGCGAAGAAAAGTAAGGTAAAGGCAAAAAAAAACCCCTTCCAAAGAAGAGGTTTTGATACTTTGAGTGAGTAGTACTTAAGCCTGAGATGGAACGATGTGAACGTAAGATCTACCGTCAGCTTTGGTCTTGAAAGCAACTACACCATCAGTCAATGCGAACAAGGTATGATCCTTACCAACACCAACATTTAGGCCTGCATGATGCTTAGTACCTCTTTGTCTTACAATGATGTTACCAGCGATTACCGCTTCACCGCCAAATTTTTTCACACCCAATCTTTTGGAATGTGACTCACGACCGTTTTTGGAACTACCTACACCTTTTTTGTGTGCCATGGTTTTATTCGTTTATGATTTCCTCAGGGAAAATCTTAGAGTGAAATATTTTCGATCAATACTTTGGTGAAGTCTTGTCTGTGACCATTCTTCTTTTTGTAGCCTTTTCTACGCTTCTTTTTGAAGACAATCACTTTGTCACCTTTTACATGATCCAGGATTTTCCCGGACACCTTGGCTCCAGCAATAACGGGAGCACCTACAGATACAGTGCCATTGGCTTCTGCCAAGAGGACCTGATCAAATTCGACGGAAGCGCCAGCTTCGCCTGCCAATTTAGGGGCATAGACGTACTGATCTTTTGTTACTTTGAACTGCTTTCCTGCGATGTTAACAATTGCGTACATGAGAATTGATTTATCGAAATCGGAGTGCAAATATAGAGAAGGAAAATTGAACAAAAAAACTTTCCCCAAATTTCAACCACTTGATCCTAGATATCCTGTTCAATTTAAAGGGATTGGGCTAGAATTGTAGAGCGAAAAATAAGATTTTGTTCAAAGACCATAGGTTTTAACTCCTTGAACGGGTTGCTAAACTGGAATTCCCAAATAATCACTTTTCATAAAAATTGATAAGTCAGACTTCCTTCGCGTGGCTGATCTTTTGAAATAACTACGCTATAAATACAGCCAAATTCTGTGCATAAAATTCCTTACGTTTTTATCCTAAGATTGACAACTGTAGAATTTACTTCAGTGGAAAAATTGAGCCAATCTATTGGGATTCAGCTGTTAAAAAAATTAACAAATTATCAACGGATTATGACTCTTGGTCAATTTTTATGCCTGAGATTGATGTGGAAAACTTTTTTCAAATTGTTGAAAATTATTAAAAAGGGCTAAAATGGCTATTTTAATTGATGTATAGGTTACATTATGATATCTTATATAATTGATTTTAAATATTTTATCATTTTTTCGACCTTAGGTCAATTTTGGCCTAAATTAGGTCTGGTGAAAGTTTTTTTTTATGATTTTGCTTTACATATTTGTTGAAAGCTGTTCTGAAAAGGCAGCTTTTGCTTTCACCAGCCCTTCAGAAGACAAGTATAACGGCCCAAAACCATTCCACTTGAGTTAACCAAATACTAAGAGAACGATGCAGCAAGAGCCTATTTTGCAGGAGAACAAAAACAGATTTGTCCTATTCCCGATTCAGCATGCCGATATATGGCAATACTATAAAAAAGCTGAGGCGAGTTTTTGGACAGCAGAGGAGATCGATTTGAGTCAGGACTTAACAGACTGGAAAAATCTCAATGATGGGGAGAGACATTTTATATCTCATGTATTGGCGTTTTTTGCAGCCTCCGACGGTATAGTTAATGAAAATTTGGCGGAGCACTTTGTAGCAGAAGTGCAATATACGGAAGCCAAATTTTTCTACGGGTTTCAAATTGCCATGGAAAATATCCATTCAGAAACCTATTCCCTTCTTATTGACACCTACATTAAAGATGCTGTAGAAAGAGATCGATTACTAAATGCTATTGAGCATATCGATTGCGTAAAAAAGAAGGCTGAGTGGGCACTTCGCTGGATTGACAACGGAAACTTTCAGGAAAGATTGATCGCTTTTGCAGCAGTGGAAGGTATCTTCTTCTCTGGTTCCTTTTGTTCTATTTTCTGGTTGAAGAAAAGAGGCTTGATGCCAGGACTCACTTTCTCCAATGAATTGATCTCGCGAGACGAAGGTCTTCATTGTGACTTTGCATGCCACCTTTATACCAAGCATGTCATCAATCAACTCCCGAAAGAGACTGTACGGGAAATCATCATGGACGCTGTTGCCATCGAAAAAGAGTTCGTCACAGATGCACTTCCAGTGAGATTGATTGGTATGAACTCCGATTTGATGTGCCAATACATCGAATTTGTGGCTGACCGTCTATTGATGGAATTAGGCTGTGAGAAAGTATGGAACAGCACCAATCCATTTGATTTTATGGACATGATCTCACTTCAGGGTAAAACCAACTTCTTTGAGAAGCGAGTGGGTGATTATCAAAAAGCCGGAGTGATGAAATCTACCGAACCTGCTGAAAGCGCTGCACGATTCTCCATTGAGGAGGACTTTTAATATCCACTTTTCTACCACCAATCATCCTAAAATCGCCTGTATATGTTAGTAATCAAAAGAGACGGAAGAAGAGAATCAGTACGATTCGACAAGATCACTGCAAGGATAGAAAACCTTTGCTATGAGCTAGACCCAAAATTCATCCAGCCCATTGAAGTAGCCAAAAAGGTCATCGACGGCCTATATGACGGCGTGACGACTTCAGAGTTGGATAATCTGGCTGCAGAGGTCTGCGCTTCCTTGACGGTAAGGCATCCCGATTACGCAATTTTAGCTGCAAGAATTGCGATTTCAAACCTGCACAAAACTACCAGTCAGTCTTTTTCCAATACCATGAAAAGACTCTATACCTATGTCAACCCAAAGACAGGCGAAAATGCTCAATTGATTGATACCGAGGTATACGGAATTATCAAAAAATATGCAGCTAAACTCGATGAGGCGATCGATTACAAGAGAGACTTTGGCTATGACTATTTTGGATACAAGACTCTCGAAAAAAGTTACTTAATTCGTTTGGACGGCAAAGTGGTGGAAAGACCTCAGCACATGCTGATGCGAGTAGCCGTAGGCATCCATAAAGAAGATATCGATTCTGCGATCGAGACATATAATCTGCTTTCAGAAAAGTGGTTTACACATGCCACTCCTACCCTCTTCAATGCCGGAACGCCAAAACCGCAGCTTTCTTCTTGCTTCCTTCTCACGATGAAGGATGATAGCATAGATGGAATCTATGATACCTTAAAGCAGTGCGCAAAAATTTCTCAGTCGGCAGGTGGAATTGGTCTTTCTATTCATCATGTAAGAGCCAAAGGCAGTTACATCAAAGGAACCAATGGGGTTTCTAACGGTATCGTACCGATGCTCAGAAACTTTGATATGACAGCTCGATACGTGGATCAAGGCGGTGGAAAGAGAAAAGGAAGCTTCGCGATTTACCTTGAGCCTTGGCATGCAGATATTAAAGATTTCCTCGAATTGAAGCGAAATCACGGTAAAGAAGAAATGCGTGCCAGAGACTTATTCTATGCGCTTTGGATTCCTGACTTGTTTATGAAGCGAGTAGAGAAAAACGAAGAATGGTCACTTTTTTGTCCTAACGAGGCTCCAGGTCTTTCCGATTGCCATGGAGAAGAATTCGAAAGATTGTATGAAAAATACGAGCGCGAAGGCAGAGCCAGAGAAACAATCAAAGCACAGGAGCTTTGGTTTGAGGTCTTAGAATCTCAAATCGAAACAGGAACTCCATACATGCTGTACAAAGATGCCGCTAACGGTAAATCCAACCAAAAGAATTTGGGCACCATCAAGTCGTCCAATCTATGTACTGAGATCATCGAATACACAGCTCCAGATGAAGTAGCAGTATGTAACTTGGCTTCTATTGCTCTACCAAAATATGTAACTGAAGGCCCTGATGGAAAACTATTCTTCGATCATAATAAACTTTATGAAATCACGAAGGTCGCTACCAAAAACCTAAACAAGGTGATCGACATCAATTACTATCCAGTGGAAGAGGCACGAAGGTCAAATTTCAGACACAGACCTATTGGATTGGGCGTTCAAGGTTTGGCTGATGCTTTCATTATGCTGAGAATGCCGTTTGATTCTCCAGAAGCAAGAGGTTTGAATGAGGATATCTTTGAGACCATCTACTATGCCGCTGCTGAGACTTCCATGGAATTAGCCAAAACTCAAGGAACGTATGAAACCTATGAGGGCAGCCCAGCATCCAAAGGAATTCTCCAATTTGATATGTGGGGGGTTACTCCAAAGTCAGGCAGATGGAATTGGGATCAGTTGAAAGAGAAAATCAAAAAGTATGGCATGAGAAACTCCCTTTTGGTGGCTCCTATGCCGACAGCTTCTACCTCACAAATTCTAGGTAACAATGAGTGCTTTGAGCCATACACCTCAAACCTCTACACCAGAAGAACCCTTTCAGGTGAATTCATCATGGTAAATAAGCACTTGATGAAAGACCTGATTGACTTAGGCATGTGGAATGACACCATGAGAAATCGGTTGATCTCTACCAATGGTTCCGTACAAAATGTGCCTGGTATTCCTCAAAACATCAAGGATCTTTACAAAACCGTTTGGGAAATCTCACAAAAAGTAATCATTGATATGGCGGCTGACAGAGGTGCTTACATCTGCCAGTCTCAAAGCATGAACATATTCATGCAGGATCCAAACTTTGGAAAGCTTACCTCCATGCATTTTTATGCTTGGAAAAAAGGATTGAAGACAGGCATGTATTACTTGAGATCTCAGGCAGCTACTGCAGCCATCAAATTTACACTTGACAAGTCTGCTCTTGAGCCAAAAGTTGAAAAAGCAGCAGAATTGGATAGTGCAAAAAACCAAAAACAAGATGCAATCGCATGTTCCCTTGACAATCCTGAAGGATGCGAAATGTGCGGCAGTTAATTTAATTTTCTAGAGTTCGTAAAATGGAGAAAAGGCGTTTGATGGTATCAAGCGCTTTTTTTATCTAAAAACCTTTATTTCATGCAAACAGAATTCATTAAAAACAGACTCGGAAAACTACTTTCCAATACCCAGCCAGAATTTGGAATCATGACTGCTCAACACATGATCGAACATCTGATTCTTACAATAAAACTTTCTTATGGAAGAGTAACCATTCCTGACTTTGAGCCTAATGAGAAGCAACTTGCTCAAAAAAACGCTTTAATCAATTCCGATATGCTTTTTCCCAAAGGGATAAAAGCACCCGGGCTTCCAGATCAGCTGATGGATCTAAAGTATCCAAATTTGGATTCAGCAATAGAACAACTTTTAAAGAGTATTTCTGAATATCACCGGACTTTTAATGAAGATAAAAGCCTGACTACGACTCATCCTAGATTCGGAAAGTTGACCTATGATGAATGGGAAATATTCCACTCCAAACATTTTGAACACCACTTTGGTCAGTTTGGAATTTAACAAAACAATAAAATTTCGAATTAATGATCCAAGGGTGAGACTCCACCAGAAACCATAAACTTCATAACTTCTGAACTTTTCACTCCTGTAAGTGGCTTTATCTTTTCCTTTTTTACCAAAAACACATTTCCTGAGACATTATAACTATGAGGGAAATAGACAGCAACAAGATCAGGTTCACCGATGATTGCCATACTTTCTTGCGTAATAAAACCCAATCGAAACATGGAATCACTGATTTGAACGAGTACAGGAGAACTGAATTTCTTCTTTTCTCCAACAAAAGCTCCCATCAAATCCTTGATACTCGTATATAGGAGATTTACAAAAGGAATTTTAAAGACTCCTCGCTCAAACCATTCAAAAAATGGCTTGGTAAAGAACAAGCTAGCCAAATAACCTACAAAAGTAATCAGACCCAAAACCATCAAAATCCCAATTCCTGGAAATGGAACTGGAATTAACCCATCCAAAAAAATAAATATGGCATAAATGACATATCCTGTGACAGCCAGAGGCACAAGGACAAGAAGCCCACGAAGGAAATAAGATAAAATCCGATGGTAAGTGTAACGCATATAATTTTACAACATGTAAGAAATTAAAAAATGCCTATTCAAAGGAATAGGCATTTAGGTTAGGAGCCTACTCTGATCAATCCAAAATTTTAATTTTTACACTTCTGTAGAATATTACACTTTCTGGATCATGCGCTTGAAGAGCTATAGTGCCTTTGTCAAATTTTTTATCACCTGCATTAGCAGGTCGTTTTGAATCCTCTGATTCATCATATTCCATTACCACCTTATCATTGATTTTGACAGTAGCCTGATCGCCATTGACAATGATATGGTAAGTATACCATTCTCCGTCATTCACATAAACATCGCGAACATCATTAAAGGAATAAAGACTACCGGATTTTCTCCAGTCACCGTGAGTTTGATTTACCTGAACCTCATAGCCTTTGTTTGGCCATCCAGTCTCTTGATAAGCTGTATGAATAAAAATTCCAGAATTAGCCTTGGGCATGGTTTTCACCTCCACCTTAAGTTCAAAATTTTTGAAATCATGATTACCTACAGGTCCATCATAAAAAGCATGTGCTCTTGGTCCATCTACTTTAATTGTTTTATCTACCACTGAGAAAGAGGAAGGATTTTCAGAAACTTTCCAACCTTCTAAATCTTTGCCATTGAAAAGCTCTACCCACTTTCCTTTTTGGGCATAGGATGAAAATGAAAGCGAACTAAATAAGAGAATTACAAAGAGATTCTTCATGCGTTTGAGGTTTTGGGTTATTAAAAAGTAAGATAAATAAGAATAGGAATAGTACAATTACCACAAATAGAAAAAGGCCTTGAAGATTAATCTCCAAGGCCATCCTAATTATTTGTTAAAACACAAATTACAAATCAATACCCATAAAGGACATGAAGGCGATACCCATCAAACCGGTTAGTAACATAGTAATGCCCAATCCTTTTAAACCACTTGGAACGTGGGAGTATTTCAATCGCTCACGAATTGCAGCTAATGCTACAATCGCTAACATAAAACCTACACCCGAACCAAATCCATATACTGCAGATTCTGCTAAGGTGTAATCCCGCTGTGCCATGAAGAGTGATCCACCCAAAATTGCACAGTTTACTGCAATCAAAGGCAAGAAAATGCCCAACTGACCATACAAGGCAGGAGCGAACTTTTCTACAACCATTTCCACCAGCTGAACCATTGCCGCAATGATGGCAATGAACATGATAAATCTAAGGAAAGAGAGATCTATAGAGGCGAGTTCTGCACTAGCCCATGTCAGAGCACCTTCCTTAAGAACGTATTCATTCAATAACCAATTGACGGGTGTGGTTACAGCAAGTACGAATACTACAGCGGCACCTAATCCAAGTGCTGTACTCACTTTCTTTGAAACGGCAAGAAAAGAACACATTCCAAGAAAGTAGGCGAAAATCATATTGTCGATAAAAATCGACCGAATACCAAGACTGATTAATTCCATTTTTCGGGTAGTTATTAATGTTCTACATATCCTGTTTTGGTACGCTGTACCCAAACAATTAGACCTAAGATAATAAAGGCGCCTACGGGAGTTACCATAAGACCATTGGTAGCTAATTTAAAATCAGGACCAAAAAGACTGGAAACGTAATCAAACACCGGAATACCAAATACAGAACCAGAACCCCACAATTCACGGAAGAACGCAACGGTCAAGATAATCCAGGAATATCCAAGAGCAGAACCTAGGCCATCAAGTACAGAATCGTAAGGTTTGTTTCCAAGAGCAAAAGCTTCCAAACGACCCATTACAATACAGTTTGTAATAATCAAGCCAATGAAAACGGAAAGCTCTTTATACATATCGTATGCGAAGGCCTTCAATACTTCGGAGACCAAAGTTACCAATGTAGCTACGACAGCCAATTGAACGATGATTCGAACACGGCTTGGAATAGTATTTCTCATGAGGGATATCACAAAATTAGACATCGCAACAACGAAAATTACCGAGATAGCCATAACCAAAGTAGGCTTCATTTGGGTAGTCACAGCCAGTGCCGAACAAATACCCAATACCTGGATTGTAATTGGATTATCATCGATAAGAGGGTCAGTAACCAGCTTTTTCCTGCGTTTGGAAAACAGCGGTTCTGCCGGCTTATTTTCAATCGCTTTTTCTAAGGTTTCAGTACTCATATTTCTTATGCTTTGAGTTGAAAATAAATTATAAACCGGCTACGGCTTGATTGGAAGATTTGGATTTGATGTAGGCTTCGTAATGACCTAAATAAGCCTTCAGCATGTTGTTTACACCATTACCAGTAATAGTAGCACCAGACATCCCATCCACTTTATGAGCATCAGCAGAATAATCTTTTCCCTCACCCTTTTGCATCTGTACAGCGACCAATGCACCTGATTCATCAAAGATTTTTTTGCCTACATAACGAGATTGTACCTCTCCTTCTGTAATTCTTGCACCTAGTCCCGGAGTTTCGCTAGCATGTGCCAAGGTAATTCCACCAATGGTGTTCATGTCTGTTTCCAAAGCGATGTAGCCCCAAATAGCATCCCAAAGTCCAGCTCCATAAAGAGGAAAAATATAAGATTCCACAGCCTCTGGGTTACCTTCAGCATGGAACATAAACACAGGATATTGTCTTTGATCAGCCGGTCTTTTGTAATCTTTGGCAATCTCAACTTTTTCAGCCTCGATTCCAGAAATTTCCTTGCCACTTAAATCAACAACAGTAGCTGAAATTCTATTTGCATAGAAATCATTAACCTGCTGAGGTGTCATTGCTTCAATTTCACTTGCACTGATTACAGCACCCAAAATTTGCTTTTTCTTATCTAAAGCTATGGCTTCTTGCTGCAAAGGACCCAACACTTGTGAAGTTCCAGAAAGAAGTAATCCAAGAATTATCGTCAAAACGACCGAGAAGACGATAATATAGGTATTAGACTGTTGCACGTTGTAACCTCCTTGTTTTGTTAGCTTTTACTACATAATAATCAATAAGTGGAGCCATCACGTTCATAAAAAGAACGGCAAGCATGATACCTTCTGGATAGGCGGGATTGGTTACTCTAATGATCACAGTAAGCACACCAATCAAAATACCATATATCCATTTACCTGTCTCAGTCTGGGCAGCAGACACAGGATCAGTTGCCATGAAGACAACTCCAAATGCTAGACCTCCCATTACCAAATGGTACTGAGCGGGCATAGCCATGTACTCATTTACTGCAAGAGCATTCATCACAAGGCCCATTGCATAAGCCCCACCGAAACCACCTACAATAATTTTCCAACTAGCCACACCTGTAGCTACTAATATCACAGCACCTACAAGTGCCATAAGGGTGGATGTTTCTCCGATAGAACCCGGAATCCAACCCATGAACATATTAAAGAAACTGAAATCTGCTCCTAAAGAAGAATTGTGCGAAGCTAAGGCGTCCACTACAGGTGTACCTTCAACACTTGCATTGTAAGCAACGCCAAGCGCAGTTGCACCGGAGAATCCATCGACAGCAGTTTTTTCACCGAGGTAAGTCCAAACTTGATCTCCTGAAATCTGAGCAGGATAAGCGAAATAAAGGAATGCACGGGCAGTCATGGCCACGTTGAGGATATTCATCCCCGTACCCCCAAATACTTCTTTACCTATGACAACGGCGAAAATTGTTGCCAAAGCAACCTGCCACAATGGAATGTATGGAGGCATAACCAACGCAATCAACATTCCTGATACCAGATAGCCTTCAGAAACAGGGTGATTTCGAATCACGCAAAAGGTAAATTCTGTAGCAAGACCCACTGCATAGGATACAATCAGAATTGGAAGAACAGAAAGCGCACCAAAAACAGCTTTGTCAATCAAAGTCGCTTCTTCGCCAGATGCAATGAAGTGCTGATGACCAATGTTTAGTATACCAAACAACAAAGCAGGAATCATTGCAATAACTACAGTGATCATCACCCGCTTCAAATCTGTTGCATCTTTGATTTGTGCACCTTTCGATTTGGTAATCAAATCAGGAGCAAAAGCGATCGTTCTATGGCCTTCATACAGTGTATGAAACTTTTCCCACTTGCCACCCTTTTCAAAGTTTGGCTTGATACCATCGAAGAGATTTTGTAATAACTTCATATCTTAACTGTACATTAATAGTTCTATCCCGTGTCTTACCAACTCCTGCAATTCATTCTTTGAAGGATCAACAAATTCGCAAAGGGCGACGTCTTCTTCCACCAATTCGTAAAGACCAAGTTCTTCCATCTCATCAAAATCTTCTGCTACGATGGCTTTGAACAGATAGGTAGGAAGAATGTCCATAGGCATCACTTTTTCAAATACACCTGTTACTACAAAAGGACGTTCTTCACCATGCGTGTTGGTATCTACTTTGAACTCTCCTTTATTGAGGAAAGAAAGCATACCAATTGCCTTATGGAAACTTAACTTTGATGTACTTGGCTTCAACCAGCCTAAAAACTCTTCGTAATCACCTTCAGGAATAACGGTGATTTGATTTTGATAGAATCCCAAAAACCCATCCGGGTTAATTTTTTCTCCTGTCAGAACATTACCTGAAATCACACGAACGTGTCCAGAGTTTAGATTTCCTTTGACAAAGGAGGAAACATTTGCCCCAACATAAGTTTTTACATAACCCGTTTTTGTAAGTTCTGAACCCGTCAAAGCAATCATTTTAGAGGAGTCATAGACACCTTCCAAAACTGCCTTACCGATTTGCACTACTCCAAAAGGACTTACTGTCCAAGCAATATCACCTTTGTTGATAGGATCTAAATGATGAATCTGAGTTCCCACATTACCGGCAGGATGTGGACCAGAAAACTGATTGATTTGTGCATTTTTCACACCGGAGAAGACAGCAGGTACTGCCTTTGATCCATCTACATTAAGATGAACTTTTCCCTTGGTCAGTTTTGCCAATGCATCAATACCAGCTTGGAAGTACTTCTCCTCACCCTTTAAAGCAAACCCAAAGTCGGGAGCCAAAGGGTGCGTATCAAAAGCAGAAACGAAAATAGCTTTTGGAGAATCTGAAGGATTCGCTACAATACCAAATGGTCTTTGGATGATATTTGGCCATACACCTGTAGATGCAAGCTTAGCAGCAAGTGCATCTCGATCTAGGTTTAGGTCAATTTTTCCAAAATTTTCGTGGGTGACCGTTTGATCAGCAAGAATCTTGATTTCAAGGAGCTTTCTTTTCTCACCTCGCTTGATTTCTACGATTTCCCCGGATACCGGCGCTGCATAAATAACCTGATCCAATGCTTTGTCAATCAGGATGGGAGTACCGGCTTTCACCGTATCTCCTTCGTTCACAAGGACTTTAGGACGCTGCATCCCAAGGAAGTCCGTTGGCTTAATGGCGAAGGTCGCCGCCGGTGCAAAGTTGGCTACCTCCAAAGGAGCTTTTCCAACAAGCTTCAGGTCGAAACCTTTCTTAAGCTTCACTATTTTAGACATATCTGTTTTTGAACTATGAGCTTTTGAAAAACGCCCCAAATCTAAAGAAAAACCTTTTGATATGGAGCTTTGGTCACATTTATTGTTCGAACTTTTGATTAATCGGACAGGCGGTGAAAATCAATTGGGAATTAGGCTTGAAGGAACTTTTCCTCCATAATTTCCACATGTGCTTTTACCTGCTCCATCAGCCACATCGGGGTAGATGTAGCCCCACAGATTCCCACCTTGTCTGTGGCATGAAACCACTCAGGATCCACCTCTGTTTCGTTTTCAATGAAATAACTTCTGGAATTTTCATTTAGACAGACTTGATAGAGTGCTTTTCCATTTGAGCTTTTCTTGCCAGACACAAACAAGACTACATCATTTTCCTGAGCAAAACGCTGCAATTGAGGCTCTCTGTTGGATACTTGCCTGCAAATCGAGTCGTTCGCATTAAAGTCCAATTCGGTAAAGTCCCCTTTGGCTAGCTTGATCCGATCCTCGATTTTTTGAGACAACTCGTAGAAGCCTTTTGTACTTTTGGTAGTTTGGCTAAAAAGAGTCACCGGCTTGTTGTAATCTATTTTATCCAAATCCGAATCTTCCATGACTACGATGGCTTTTTCCAAGGTCTGACCTGTAAGCCCAATTACCTCAGCATGACCCTTTTTGCCATAAATGACTATCTGCCCGTTTTCTTTTTCCATTTTGTCAAATGCATTTTTGACGCGGTGCTGGAGTTTCAATACCACTGGACAGGATGCATCTATTAGCTCAATGTTGTTTTCGATCGCAGTTTTATAAGTTTCCGGCGGTTCACCATGTGCTCTAATCAGCACTTTGCAATTGGTAAGCTCATGGAGCTGGTCTCGGTCTATTACGACAAGCCCCTTTTCTCTTAGACGCTTCACCTCCATATCGTTATGGACAATGTCCCCAAGGCAATACAGCAGATCGCTGTGTTCCATTTCATCCTCGGCCATTTTGATGGCAAACTCGACTCCGAAACAGTAGCCCGAATTTTTATCAATGGTTACCTGCATAATCCTTTTCTTTTTCGATGACTTCCTTGGCTAGAGCTACAATCTGTGCGACTTGCTCAGTGAAAGTCAGATTACTCGTATCTATTTCTACTGCGTCGGGCATTTTGGTAAGTGGACTTTCCGATCGTGAGGAATCAACCCTGTCTCGCTCTGCCAGGTTCGTCTTGATTTCTTCCAAATCAATCATTTCACCCTTTTCTAGCAGTTCTTGCTGCCTCCTATAAGCTCTGGTCTCAAGATCAGCTGTCATAAAAATCTTCAACTCAGCCTGTGGAAAAACTACCGAACCTATATCTCTCCCATCCATAACTACTCCCTTTTTCCTGCCCAATCGTTGCTGCTGAGCAACCAATTCTTTTCGGATTTCTTTAATTGTAGCCACTTCACTTACACGTTCCGATACGCGCATGGTTCGGATTTCATCCTCTACATTTAGTCCGTTGAGATAGGTTTCTTGTTTTTGGGTATCCGGATTAATTTGAAACGAAATCTCCATGGAATTCAGTGCTTTTTCCACCTCGTGGGGATTAGAAGGGGAAAGAAAATTGTTCAAAAAATGAAGGGTCGCTGCCCTGTACATCGCTCCCGAGTCAATGTAGGTAAAACCTAAATCCTTGGCCACTGCTTTTGCCGTTGAACTTTTACCACATCCCGAGTACCCGTCTATCGCAATGACAATTTTACCCATCAAAAAACCTGTCTTGGTTTACCTCTTAATTTTCGGCAAATATAGTAGTTTTAATCTTAAACCATCCCGAAAGCCTCCCTACACTGGGAGTAAATAGTCTTGAAATTCACTGATTTTTATCAATCCACCCATGAATATACTAGCCAACTTAGTAGACATCCCTAGCAAAAAGATTTACCCCGCCAAAGTGACTGTAGTGGAAGGAAGAATCGCTCAAATCCAAGAAATCCAACCCGATAAAGAGCTCCCTTTTTTAATGCCGGGATTTATCGATGCCCACGTTCACGTGGAGTCTTCCATGCTGGTTCCTTCGGAATTTGCCCGCCTTGCGGTGGTGCAAGGAACGGTCGCCACGATCTCAGACCCCCACGAGATCGCCAATGTCTGCGGCATGCAAGGCGTAGAATACATGATCGAAAACGGCAAACAGGTGCCTTTCCACTTTTTTTTCGGCGCGCCTTCCTGCGTACCGGCCACTCCTTTTGAAACCGCCGGAGGAGAAATCAATGCTGCCGATATCGAAAATCTGATGGCTCGACCCGAGATTCTTTACTTGGCCGAAATGATGAACTGGCCGGGAACTGTCAATCTGGATCCTATAGTCATGGAAAAAATCCGGATTGCTCAGAAATATACCAAACCGATCGATGGACACGCGCCCGGCCTGATGGAGGAACTGGCAGAAAAATATGTATCCGCAGGGCCAAGCACGGATCACGAATGCTTTACCTATGCCGAAGCCTTGGGCAAAATCAAGCTCGGGATGAAAATCTCCATTCGGGAAGGTTCGGCCGCCAAAAACTTTGAAGCCCTTATTGATTTGATTGATGAGTATCCGGAGATGATCATGTTTTGCTCCGACGACAAGCATCCCGACAATCTGGCCATCAGTCATATCAATGAACTCGCCGCCCGAGCAATTGCCAAGGGAAAAGACGTGTTTGACGTGCTGAGAGCAGCCTGCCTCAATCCCATTGCTCACTATTCCTTACCGGTAGGTCAAGTCCGGGAAGGGGATCCTGCTGATTTTATTTTGGTAAAAGATCTGGAACAGTTTGAGGTCCTTACCACCTATATCAAAGGACAAAAAGTAGCCGAAAACGGAAAGACGCTGATTCCCCGAGTCAACAATGAGGTGATCAATAATTTCAATACCTCGCTGAAAAAACCGGAAGATTTTCAACTCTACGCCTCCGGCACAAAAGTAAGGTTAATCGAAGCTCTCGACGGGCAACTGATTACGCCTGGGATCGAGGGGGAAATTTTGATCCGGGATGGCTTTGCGGAATCCAATTCAGAAAAAGACATTCTGAAAATCACCGTGGTCAACCGCTATCAGGACGCTCCTCCTGCGGTAGCTTTTATCAAAAACTTTGGATTAAAAACCGGAGCCATTGCTTCTTCAGTCGGACATGATTCTCATAATATCATTGCCGTGGGAATCGATGACGTCTCTATCTGCAGAGCGGTGAATCTCCTGATCAAAGCAAAAGGCGGGATTTCGGCAGTTTCGGAAAAAAAAGAGAAAGTGCTCGCGCTACCTGTAGGAGGGATCATGTCACCGGAAGACGGCTATCAGGTGGCAGAAGCCTATACCCGAATCGACCGGATGGCCAAGGAAATGGGTTCTAGCCTGAATTCCCCCTTCATGACCCTGAGCTTTATGGCCTTGCTGGTGATTCCGGATTTGAAATTGAGTGATAAAGGTTTGTTTGATGGGAAGAGATTTGAGTTTGCGGAGGTGTTTTTTTGAAAAAACCCTCCAAAAGATTAAATCTGGAGGGGTTTCCTTTTAAAACTCCGAAGTAAAGTGAAACTCGATCTCGGGGTAGTTGTCTTGAACCATTTGTAGCCAAGACTTGGACTCCGCCATAAAGACCAGCTTATCGTCCTTGTCCCGGGCAATGTAGCGATTCTTGGACCGGACAAATTCATCCAGTTGCTTTTTGTCGGTACAGCTGATCCAGCAGGCCTTGTACAGGTTCATCGGGTGAAACTCCACGGTGGCGTTGTATTCGTTTTTCAATCGGAATTGGATCACTTCAAACTGAAGTTGACCCACTGTACCGACTACTTTCCGCTGTCCCATTTCGAAGGTGAACAGCTGTGCCACACCCTCCTCCATCAATTGCTTCAGGCCTTTTTCCAATTGCTTGGTCTTCATCGCGTCCTTGTTGACCACCTCTCGGAAGATCTCTGGAGAAAAACTCGGTATCCCGGTGAAGACCATGTTTTCACCCTCAGTCAGGGTATCTCCGATTTTTAGATTCCCGGTATCGTAAAGACCTACGATATCCCCCGGAAAAGCCTCATCGATGATTTCCTTGTCCTGGGCCATAAACTGGGTCACGTTGGAAAAGCGCAAAGGCTTCGGACCACGGACATGATTGTAAGGCTTATTTCGCTCAAATTTACCCGAGCAGATTCGTAAGAAGGCAATGCGGTTTCGGTGATTCGGATCCATGTTGGCGTGGATCTTAAAGACAAAGCCGGAAAATTTGGATTCCTCAGGCTTGACTTCACGCATATCGGTATCCCGACTCTTTGGAGTGGGGGCGATTTTGATGAAGGTGTCGAGCATTTCATTGACCCCGAAGTTATTTACTGCTGAACCGAAAAAGACAGGTGCTATTTTCCCTTCCAAGTAGTCATTCACATCAAAATCAGGATATACACCCTCGATCAGATCCACATCTTCACGGAGTTGTTTGGCATTTCCCGGACCGATCAAGGCATCCAACTGCGGGTCATCCAAATTTTCAAATACCTGCCGATCGTCGCTGAGTTTGCGCTGGGAGGGAGTAAACAAGTTTAGTTTCTTCTCATAAAGGTTATAAACCCCTTTGAAGCCTTTCCCCATCCCAATCGGCCAGGAAAGCGGACGAACTTTAATGTTAAGCTTGGTTTCTACCTCATCCAAGAGATCATAAGGATCCCGGCCTTCCCGATCCAGCTTATTGATAAAGCAGATCACCGGGGTATTGCGCATGCGGCAGACTTCCATGAGCTTTTCGGTCTGGATCTCGACCCCTTTCACACAATCGATGACCATGATGACCGAGTCCACTGCAGTTAAGGTACGGTACGTATCCTCGGCAAAGTCCTGGTGACCCGGTGTATCGAGGAGGTTGATTTTGACATTCTTGTATTCAAAACCCATGACCGAAGTCGCCACGGAAATACCCCGTTGTTTTTCGATTTCCATCCAGTCGGATTTGGTGGCGGTATCGATTTTGTTGGACTTGACGGCACCCGCGGTCTGGATCGCACCACCAAAAAGGAGCAACTTTTCAGTCAACGTGGTCTTTCCCGCATCCGGGTGGGCAATAATGGCAAACGTTCTCCGCTTTTTGATTTCCTCGGTCAAACTCATGGGTAGTAAAATTCAGGGGGCAAAGGTAAGGAAAATGGATTTACGATTTTTGAATTACGATTTACGATATCAAACCGAACCTCAACCCTGATTTTCAAAGGCTCAAACTTGTGGGTAAAAGGTTGAAGTCCAGTTTCCCGTCGTAAATCGTAATTCTGCCTTTGTAAATTCGCTAATATTCCAAAATCCCCTCGGTAATAAACTGCGAAGCATCCTCGAGATTGCCCAATAGCATAATCCGGAAGGTGGTGCCTTTGCCAACTTCAGAGTTTTTGACAAAAATCTTCCCCCCGTGGTAGCCTTCTACGATGCGTTTGGCTAATGTCAAGCCCAAGCCCCAACCCCGCTGACGGGTGGAAAAACCGGGGTTGAATACTTTTCGAAAGTTCTTTTTCTCGATTCCTTTCCCAGTATCGGTGATATCTACGATCACATATTTGTCGCTGTCCTGAAGGATGTCGATGGTAATCGTGCCTTTCCCCTTCATGGCATCGACTGCATTTTTGCAGATATTTTCGACCACCCATTCAAAGAGCGGCTTGTTCATCATGGCATCCAAATCCTTGGAATCTGAATTGATAAACATATCCACCTTGGTTGAAATTCTTGGTCGCAAGTAGGTGATGGTTTCTTCGATGACTTGGTACAGATTTTCAGGCTGGATGACAGGTTTACTCCCGATACTGCTAAATCGTTCGGTCACCATGCGGAGCTTGACCACATCTTTGTCCATCTCCTGGATGATTTCCTTGTTTTCTTCCCACACGGGAGAATTTCTCAAGTAATCAATCCAGGCCATCAGGGAAGCGATTGGCGTCCCGAGTTGATGGGCTGTCTCTTTGGTCAACCCAGCCCAAACGCGGTTTTGCTCGGCAATTTTACTTTGATTGAAAAGTGCATAGGCCAAAGCTCCAAAAAGTAAAATCACAGCAAGCTGGATGTAGGGATAATAGCGAAGATTGGTGAGTAGCTCAGAATTGCGATAAAAAACCCGAATATCGGCTTCCTGAAGGTAGATGGGTTCGTATTCCTCCTGCATCTCGAGCAGTTCCCGATCCAGAGTTTTAGCAGAATCCCCCTGATTGGCATTCTTTTTAAACTTGATATTTCGAAATTCAATCGGCTCTCCGGATGCATCCACCATGATGATGGGGATGGAATAATTTTGCTGGATAATTTCCTGATTGATAAACGTGAGATTTTCAGAGGTGGTAGCAGCGTACTCCAGGGCTGAGGACAAAAGATGAATCTGTCGCCTTTCCCTCTCTCTTAGTTCATCCACCAATAGATTGGTGTACCAAATCGACCCCGAACCAATCAGAATGGACACCAAAAAAACCAGCCATTTGACCTGTTTTTTGTTTTGATAAAAGTCGATCGAGGTCAGATCCTGAAACCTATTTTTCATCCGCGAAGGGGTGTGCTTACTGAGTAAGTAACTCCAGACTAATAAGATTTAGTATACCGAATAGATGTTTTGAAGAGCGATACATTTATTCAGACCTAAGAAAATTAGACCAAATAGCTTTGGAAAAAAAATGTCGCCGAAAAATCTACTTTTTAAATCCAAAATGTTCTATCCAATCATTGGCTGGATCTGATCCATTTCCACAGGATTTTATAGGTCGGTTTGGTGCCATGCATCAAAATTCCGATTCTGTAAATTTTACCTGCCAACCAAGTGGTAAACAGAAATCCAAGAATCAATAAACCTATGGACAAGGTCAATTCCCAAAATGGAACTCCATAACTGATACGTCCCATCATCGCAATGGGAGATGTCAATGGAATGACAGAAAGCCAAAAAGAAGTAGTGGAATTAGGTTCTTGAAGCACAAAAACAAACAAGCCCATGTAGGCCACAATCAGCGGAATAGTAATGGGAAACATAAACTGCTGCGCATCCGAAGGCGCATCGACTGCAGAACCCACAGCCGCAAACAAGGCTCCATACAATAGGTAACCTCCCAGAAAATAAATGATAAAACTGACCACGATTGCCACAAAATCAATCCCCTGGATGACCATCAGAATACCTGCAAGTTCACTGCTGTCAGGTGTGACTTGGGTCATCTCCGGACTGGCAAGTTCCATCGCCTGCTGCTGAGGCATCTGCATGCCTAAGACTCCCGTCACCAGAGTAGTCAGCGTTCCGATCAAAACCACCCAAATCAGAAACTGCGTCAATCCCACCGCGCCTATTCCCACGATTTTGCCCATCATCAACTGAAAGGGCTTCAAGGAAGAGACCAAAATTTCTACAATCCGACTGGATTTCTCTTCAATTACGCCTTGCATAATCTGATTTCCGTAGACAAAAATGAAAATGTAAATCAGAATACCGGCTAAAAATCCAATTGCATAATTGACCGTAGCGTCATTTATTTTTTCCTCACCCGATTCTCCCAAAGTGACCGATTGGATTGCTACTTGGGTACGGATTTCCTTTAATACAGATGGGTCAATCCCTTTTTCGTAAAGCCGTTGATCTTCTATTTTCCGTTTGAATGAAGATTCAAGGTAGCTCATCAAACTCATGCTCGGGTTCTCTATCCCAAAAAATTGAATCCCTCTTGGATTGGATATTTCCATCTTGGGGATGTATAAAAATCCATAACGCTCGCCCTCCTGAACCATTTTTTTGGCTTCTTCCGGATCCTTTACTGAGGAGGTAAAAGCGTATTGCTCGGAACTTTCCATGAAAAATAAATCCGTCTCATCGATTACTTCGATGATTCTAAGTGATTGATTTTCTTTTTCCGAAAGTGCTATCCAAACAAAAATTCCCATGATTGCCGGGAAAATAAGTGGGGTCAGAAGGGTGGCAATCAAAAAGGACTTCTTTTTTACCCTTGCCAAATATTCCCTTTGGATGACCAAGAAAATCTTATTCATAGCTTGCGGCTTTTACTTGGTGAATAAAAATCTCTTCCATAGTAGGCACTCTTTCCAAAAATTCCACGACGTCTCCATACTCCATCAATTCTTTGAGCAGCTGATTGGGTGATCGGCCTTGCAGAGGTATGGAGAAATTAAAGACACCGTAGTTTTCATTTAATATTTTCCATTCCTGCGGCAAATCCCGTGAAAGGTTGGTCAGAGAAACTGAAAATTCTTGGGGTCTAAAACTATTCTTAACTTCTCGGATGGTTCCATCAAGTATTTTTCTTGACATATGAATCATGGCCACGTGATCGCAGAGTAACTCCACCGATTCCATTCGGTGAGTGCTGAGAATCACGGTTGTTCCCTTGGCCTTCAATTCAAGGATTTCATTTTTAATAATCTCAGCATTGACCGGGTCAAAACCGGAAAAAGGTTCATCCAAAATCAGTAGTTTGGGTTCATGGATTACAGTTGAAATAAACTGAACCTTCTGAGCCATTCCTTTGGATAAATCTTCGATTTTTTTGTCTCTCCAGCTGCCAATTTCAAGCTTTTCAAGCCAGTTTTTCACTTTTTGCTTAGACTCTATGGACTGCAATCCTTTAAGTCTGGAGAAATAGATTAATTGATCCCACACGGTCATCTTTTTATAGAGTCCTCGTTCCTCGGGTAAATAGCCAATTTTTCGGATATCATTCGGTGAAAGGATTTTGCCATCAATCTCTACTGTTCCGCTGTCTTGCTCAATTATTTGGTTGATGATTCGGATTAGAGTTGTCTTTCCTGCACCATTGGGACCTAACAGTCCAAAAATTACACCTTCTGGCACCAATAAACTTACTTCGGTGAGGGCACGGTGATGTTCGTATGATTTATTGAGATTTGATATGCTGAGCATAGCTCTTATTCTACGGTAACTGAACCTACTCCTACATCCAAGACCAGTTCCAAAAGTTGGGGATCAGAAGAATTATATCCTTTGGTAACAAATGTTTCTCTATCTAAAGCTTTAAGGTACTTAGGTAGAGAAGTACGACACATCGGGGTAGTCTTCATCTTGATTTTAACAGGATTGGTATCAGGAGGAAGTTTCAAAAAAATAGTACCTCCTCCTACTGCTGCAATGACTTGACAGCCAGCCGGCATTCCTTCACTAAAATTGAGGTCAATATTTCCATAATTGACTTCGAGAATAATCTTTTTTGAGTTAGTAAAATTGGCATTTTGGAGCTCAACAGAACCCATATTTAAAGTTACCAGAAGAGTATCCATTTGGACTTGGTTGGGGGACTCCGATCCATACCTTATGGTCACATCTGCGCTTGCACTTTTAACCTTAAAATTCGAAATGGGCAGTTGGGATAAGTCAAAGTCTGCTTTCCCCATTCCTAAGTTGAAATCTAGGTCATACAGGTAGTTGGATACCAATCCTAAGTCCCAAGAGTGCTCAAAGTCCGACTCTGAAAAAAAGAGCTTGGAGGTAATTGTCTTACCAAGATTATCGGACTCTATATTTTTATGGATGAGCGAAGCCTTTACTGAATTCTTTTGAAAGGAATATTTGAAATCAGGCAGGATATTGGATTTTGCCAGATGTCCATGAATATAAAGTAAGTCTTGTGATTTAATCCGCTTTAGCTGTGTCGTACTTTTATAGGAGGTAAATTCGAGTTGGACAAGGTCAACATCGGTTCTGCCATCAATTTTATACTCTTTTACAAATTGCGCCTCGGAAGGGTAACCCAACCCAATGGATAAAAATAGACTCAGACACAATTTTTTCAGCATACGGTAGAGTTACGGGTCGAACCTCAAAAGGTTTTTT
The DNA here is from genome assembly GCA_018336015.1 of Algoriphagus sp. Lineage (GTDB taxonomy): Bacteria > Bacteroidota > Bacteroidia > Cytophagales > Cyclobacteriaceae > Algoriphagus > Algoriphagus aquatilis. The sequence continues at coordinate 41,511 of JAGXQZ010000029.1, forward strand.
AAAAATAAAAAAAAAGCCAGAATCAAATCTGGCTTGTGATAAATTAGAAGAACTCCTTCATCTTATCGAAAAAGGATTTATCCTGCTTTCCTGGATCAGGTTTAAAATTTTCCGAATTTTTCAACCCTTCCAAGATGGCACGTTCCTCTCTAGACAGTTGGGTAGGAGTCCAGACATTCACCATGATCAATTGGTCTCCTCTGCTGTATCCATTGATGTCTTTGATTCCTTTGCCTTTAAGTCTTAGCATTTTCCCGCTTTGAGTTCCAGGATCAATCTTGATCTTCACCTTTCCGTCGATCGTTGGGACTTCAACAGAATCTCCCAAGGCAGCTTGAATGAAAGATATGTGTAAATCATAAATGACATTATTTCCTTCTCTTTGGAAAACCCCCTCTTCAGCTTCTTCTATTACTATAAGGAGATCTCCCGGAATTCCACCTGGGATTTCATTTCCTTTACCCGACATGCTGAGTTGCATTCCCTCACCCACACCACCAGGGATGTTGATGGAAATTACTTCCTCCTTAATAACGAGTCCTCGAGAATCGGCATCTGCAGGCTTTTTATCAACAATCTGTCCAGCACCACCACAAACTGTACAAGTGCTGGCAGAAACCATCTGACCCAGCATGGTATTTACTACCTTTTTGACTTGACCAGAACCTTGGCAGGCTGAACAATTTTTGAAAGTAACTCCTGGGGCAACTACGTGTCTTTTTACCTTGATTTTCTTTTCGACACCATTGGCGATTTCCTGCAGGTTTAGCTTCAGCTTTACTCTCAGGTTAGTTCCTTTCTTAGTTCTTCGGCCGCCACCGCCACCAAAGAAAGATCCAAATCCGCCGCCTCCAAAAATATCTCCAAACTGTGAGAAGATATCTTCCATATTCATCCCTCCTCCACCGAAGCCACCATTACCTCCTAGTCCTTGATGACCATATTGGTCATACCTGGCCTTTTTTTCAGGATTGCTAAGGACCTCATAGGCCTCTGCCGCTTCTTTAAATTTGTCCTCAGCTTCAGGATTATCCGGATTTTTATCCGGGTGATATTGAATGGCAAGTTTGCGGTACGCTTTTTTTATTTCGTCTGCACTTGCTGATTTGGATACGCCGAGTACTTCGTAATAATCTCTTTTTGCCATGTTATTTTAAGCTCCGGTGACCACCTTAGCGAATCTTACTACTTTATCCCCAAGGGTATAACCCTTTTCTACTACGTCAATCACTGCACCTTTCATCTCCTCGTTTGGTGCAGGAATCTGAGTAATCGCTTCCTGGGTATCAGGATTGAAGGGCTTACCTACTAAATCTTCCATCGCTTTCAATCCTTTTGAATCAAGAACTCTGACCAATTTATGATAGATGAGTTGATTTCCTTCCTTTATTTTGGCTGAATCCGACTCATTGTCAGAAGCTTTAATTGATCTTTCAAAATCATCTACTACAGGAATCAGATCCTTCAATACTTCTTCAGAAGCAGTTTTGATCAGTTCAATCCGCTCTTTTGCCGTGCGCTTTCTGAAGTTCTCAAAATCAGAATACAGCCTGAGGTACTTCTCCTTCAGTTCGGCAATTTCAGCTTCCAGCTTGGCTTCCTGACTTTCTTCCAAAGGCGTAGTTTGTTCATTCAAATGAGCTTCTGGGGAGGCCTTCTCTTCGGTAGCATGGTTTATTTCCTGATCTAGTTGGTCTTTATTTTCCATAGTTCTTTTACTGGTTGAATAGATGGCATTTAGCAATGACTTTGCCAAGACTTTAATGCTGACAAAGTGACATTTTAAGAATGGATTGCCTGCCAAATCAAATCCTTAAGTTTTTCAAGGTTGTATTGACTTACCGAAGAAATGAACACGTAAGGAATATCTTTTGGAATTTCTTGTTCCATTTCATTGATAAGGTCTTCGTCCAACATATCAGATTTGGAAATAGCAAGGATTCTTTTTTTATCAAGCAGCTCAGGGTTATATTTTCCGAGCTCACCCAAAAGTATACGGTATTGGTCCTTCAAATCCGGGGCATCAGCAGGAATTAAGAATAGAAGGATTGAATTTCTTTCGATATGTCTCAAAAATCTAATCCCCAACCCTTTCCCTTCCGCCGCTCCTTCAATAATTCCTGGTATATCTGCCATCACAAAAGACTTATCATCTCTGTAGCTGACCACACCTAGATTAGGCACCAACGTGGTAAAAGGATAATCCCCTATTTCAGGTCTTGCGGCAGAAATTGAGGAAAGTAAAGTTGATTTACCTGCATTGGGAAATCCAACCAACCCTACATCAGCCAAAAGTTTTAGCTCGAGAATAATCCATTCCTCAATTCCTGGCTCGCCTGGTTGAGCAAAGTGCGGTGCCTGATTGGTGGCAGTTTTAAAATGATCATTTCCCAGACCTCCTCTACCACCTCTGGTGAGTACTACTTCTTGCCCATCTTGGGTAATTTCAAATCTCTTCTCACCGGTTTCTGCGTCTTTAGCCACAGTGCCTAGAGGAACTTCCAATATGACATCTCTCCCATCTGCCCCTGTCCTCTTACCACCTTCACCTCCTTTACCAGAATCAGCAATCACGTGCTTCTTATACTTAAGATGAAGCAGTGTCCAGAGCTGCGAATTTCCTCGGAGAATAATATGACCGCCTCGCCCCCCGTCACCTCCGTCGGGACCACCTTTAGGCACATGTTTTTCCCTTCGGAAATGCACCGAACCTGCGCCTCCTGCCCCAGATCGGGAGCAAAATTTCACATAATCGATAAAGTTTGAATCAGCCATGGTCAAAGAAACAAAAAGGCTAAGCCCGAGAGCCTAGCCAAGTCTTGGAATATCAAAATTACGAAATCAATGGGAATCAATAGCTATCGATTACTTTGGAGATCTGCCCAAAAATCTCATCAATCTTGCCTACACCATTGATATTCTGAAATTTACCTTGCTTTTCATAATATTCTGCAACAGGGAGTGTCTCTGCAAGGTAAACTTTGATCCGGGTATTGATTTTTTCTTCATCTTGGTCGTCTACCCTTCCAGAGGTCTTCCCCCTTTCTTTGATCCTTTCTTTCAAAATATCCTGAGGCACGTCTAGTGCGATCATTCCTGAAATTTTCATTTCTAATCCTGAAAGCATTTCATCCAACGCATTAGCCTGAGCTGTGGTACGAGGGAATCCATCGAAAATAAATCCTTTTGTCTCTTTTGTAGAGCTGATTTTATCCTCCACCATTTTGATTACGACCTCGTCTGGGACAAGATGCCCTTGATCCATATAACCCTTAGCTAGTTTTCCCAATGCAGTCCCTTCACCAAGGTGCTTTCTAAAAAGATCTCCTGTAGATAGATGAGTCAAACCATATTTTGCAATGATATTTTCACTTTGAGTACCCTTACCTGCGCCTGGAGGGCCGAAAAGAACGATATTAAGCATTATCTGTAGCGTCAATTATTTAGTAGTACTGAGTTGATAGATGTCAGGAAAATTTCTTCCTAAACCATCATAGTCTAGGCCGTAGCCGACGACAAATTTATTGGGAATTTCAAAACCCACATAATCCAAAGGATAATTAAACCTGAATGCATCTTTTTTGAATAGTAAAGTTGCAATGGCTAGGCGTTTAGGATTTTTCTTTGAGAGCTCAGAAAGAAGGAAATTCATACTAATTCCAGTATCCACAATATCCTCTACCACAATCACATTTTTATTGAAAATGTCAGTAGTGAGCCCCATCACAGTTTTTACCTTTTCGGTAGTTGATGTGCCTTGGTAGGACGAAATCCTTAAAAATTCACAATGAACAGACAAATTGATTTTCCTTACTAAGTCTGCCATAAAGACAAATGAACCGTTAAGAATCCCCAATAGGATTACTTCTTCTCCATCGAAATCCTCTTTGATTTTCAACCCAATTTCAGTAATCCTTGAGTTAATCTGACTATCAGAAAGATAGATTTCAAAATCCTTCTCTTTCAATTTGATTTTTTTCATAAGTACAACCTACAAACGTTCCAAAAGGTATTTATACATCGAAACCATCGATTCGAGATCTTTCAAGGAAACCTTTTCGTGAGGAGTATGAACATGATCTTCCGCGGCTCCGATAAAGCACCAATCAATTGCGTACGGGGAATGCTGAATTTCCCTCCCATCACTTCCACCAAACGCTTCTACCTCTAATTGGAAAGGAATTCCACTTAGCTCAGCTAGATTGATTATTTTATCTAAAAAATTTTTCCTTGGAACAAACTTGTCTCTTATTGAAATTACCACACCCTCATGGTGTACCACACCTTCCGTAATCCAAGTTATGTCGGAAATTAACGCTTGTTTAATTGGTGAAGTTTTTTGAATGAAATCAATCAGAAAAGGCATACTTCCGCCTCCATGTTCTTCATAAGTTGAAAAAATCACCCACCCATCCTCAATTTCTTCACAAAGCTTTAAAGCATTATAAACCCCAAGCCTGTTATCCAAATAGGCGGCTTGGATGAAATCTTTATCAATCCTAATATCTTGAGCAAAAGATAATCGAGTACCTCTTTCAATTTTTCTTGGGAAATCGTGAAATAAACCATTCTCATCACCTTTTAATGTGCAGTAAATTTCTCCAAACCTATCAAACCCAAACAGCTTAGCACCTTCAATAATCTCGGGACCTCCTATCTCCACTAATTGATTTTCATACCTAACCATAAAACCAATTGTATCAATATGCGCAAAAACTGCAGTTCTTGGATTACCAAATTTCAAAAGGATACAATCATGAAAATTATCTCCAGAATATACTTTTGGTAAAACCTTCCAGGTTTGCATCCGTATCTGAATGTACCTGAGAAGGTAATCCGTCATATCACTTTCATCTCCTGAAGTTGATTGGATGTGAAGAATTTCGAAGAGCAGATCAGTATTTGGCATTATATATGTTCGATATGAATCCTAGAATTTCGATATCTCGGTATAATTTAAGATATTGAGTTGCCAATTAAATAAAAGGCCTAGATTTGCAGTAAATTAAAAGTTTATAAATTTGTAATTACATCTATCAATCACTTAAATCCTGAACAAAAATTTTTTGTCATGAAAAAATTTATACTCTCAACCCTTATGGCTGGCACATTGGCACTAGTTTCCAATGCCCAGGAATTCAACAAATGGTCAATCGAAGCCACCGCTGGATTCAACAAACCGATGGCTCCATTGACTGGAGGTTACCTTTCTCCAACACTAAACATTGGACACGTTGACTTTGGAGTCAGATACATGTTTAATGAAAAGTTTGGAGCGAAACTGGATTATGGTTTCGGATCCTTCAAAGAAGTAGAAGGTAATAGCCCAAGTTTCGACACCAAGTACAATAGATTAAACCTTCAAGGTGTCGCCAACATTGGCAGAATTATGAATTTTGAGTCATTCTCAAGAAAATTCAATTTGTTGATGCACGGTGGAGCAGGAATAGGCCTTGTAAATCCTGAAGAAAACAGATTCAATGATTTCGATGATAAGGTTTATACTTTAATCTTCGGCATCACACCACAGATTAAACTAAGTGAAAAAGTTGCATTGGTTGGTGATATTTCTACCATCTTAAACGGAAGACAAACCGTTACTTTCGACGGCGCAACAGCGATAAGACCTGACATTTCAAATGGATTCTATGGTGCTAACGGTACTTGGTGGACAGGTACATTGGGGTTGAACATTTATCTAGGAAAACAAGCTCAGCATGCTGATTGGTATATTGCTGCAGATAAATACGCTACCAAAGAAGAATTGGCAAGCCAAATTAATGGCATAAAGGACATGCTTAAGGATTCTGACGGTGACGGTGTTCCTGATTACCTTGACAAAGAACCAAATACCCCAGCAGGAGCAAGAGTAAGTTCTTCTGGTACAACACTTGACTCAGATGGTGATGGCACCCCAGACCATACTGATAAATGTCCATTCCAACCTGGACCTGCATCTTCAAATGGTTGTCCTCCAGCAGAAGTTGAAAGGCAAGAAGTGGATTATTTAAAGAAAGCAATCAACGATGGTTACGTGAACGTTTATTATGCTTTTGATAGTGACAAACCACTCGGATACTCTGTAAGTGCCGCCAACTACGTTTCAAATTTCTTGAAAAGAAATCCTGGAGTAAAAGTTGAAATTAAAGGTTATGCGGACGAATTAGGCCCTGAAGATTATAACATTAAATTATCTGAAAGAAGAGCAAAAGCTGTTTACGACTTATTGGTTGCATCTGGAATTGATTCTTCAAGACTTACCTTCAAAGGGTATGGCGAAGACACTTCAGTTGATAAATCTTCAGCTGATGCAAGACAAATGGCAAGAAGGGCAAGTTTCGAAGTGAAATAATCTTCTCTTCAAAGTTTATCGAAGCCCATCCAAATAGGATGGGCTTTTTTGTGCTACACCAAATTGATTCTTTACCTTTGGGATATCATTTAACTCAAATACTTTCGACTACCATGAAAAAGTACTTCTCACTTATTCTATTCTTTGCAGTAATAACCCCAATACTTGCCCAGAATGAATTCAACAAATGGTCTGTTGAAGTCGCAGGAGGATTCAATAAACCAATGGGGCCTCTTACCCCTGGTTATTTTTCACCAACATTGAATATTGGTCATGCTGAATTTGGTGTCAGAAAAATGTTTAATGAGAAATATGGACTGAGTGTAGGTCTTGGGATTGGTCAATTTAATGAAGCTAAAGGAACGAAAGAGTTTTCAACCAACTACCAAAACTTTACAGTAAATGGCGTAATCAACTGGGGTAGGGTTATGAATTTTGAATCATTTGCCAAAAAATTCACCATTCTTTCTGAAACTGGTTTTGGATTTGGAAGTTTGAAGCAAGAATCCAGATTGATAAATGATTTTGATCCTGACTATGTGTATAGTTTTACAGGAAAGTTAAGAGCCTTGTATCATTTAAGTGACAAGATTAGTCTAAGTGGAAGTATTTCTACTACGGTAAATGGTCGTCAACGATTAACATTCGACGGAAATGAATTTAATCAAAATGGCCGACCTTTTGACCCCGAAATTCCATTTATACATGCTACGGGAACCTGGTGGACTGGTACTATAGGCTTGAATTTCTACCTGGGAAAAGCCCAGCAGCACGCTGACTGGTACATTGCATCCGATAAATATGCAACCAAGCTGGAGTTGGAAGAAGCTGTAACTGGAGTTAAAGAAATGCTCAAAGATTCCGACGGTGACGGGGTAGCTGATTATTTGGATAAAGAGCCTAATACACCTGCTGGATCTAGAGTAAATTCACAAGGTGTTACACAAGATTCTGACCAAGACGGCACTCCTGACCATTTGGATAAATGTCCTTTCGTGCCAGGTCCAACTTCTACAGCAGGTTGTCCAGTAGTACAGGAGATTTCGGAGGTGGATTATCTTAAAAAAGCAATTAATGATGGATATGTGAATGTGTTTTATTCATTTGACAGCCATACCCCACTTCCTTATTCTATTAGTGCTGCTAACTACATTTCCAATTTTCTAAAAAGAAATCCGGGATCAAAGGTGGAAATCAAAGGCTATGCAGATGAATTAGGCCCAGAAGACTATAATATCAAACTTTCAGAAAAAAGGGCTAAGGCTGTCTACAACTTATTGATTGAATCAGGTATTGATGCTTCTAGGCTTACTTTCAAAGGTTATGGGGAAGATACATCTGTAGATAAATCATCTCAAGATGCTCGGCAACTAGCACGAAGGGCAAGCTTTGAAATCAAATAATGAATTTTGAAAACCCGGCTTTGCCGGGTTTTTCTTTTAATTTTAAGATATGTACATCCTTTCGAAACAGCCAAGCATTGCTAATCAGTTTATTGCTGAATTGCGAAGTATCCAAATCCAAAAGGATCGAATGAGGTTTAGAAAAAACCTTGAGCGCCTTGGAGAAATCCTCGCTTATGAGATTTCAAAATCAATGGAATACGATATCATCGAACTTGAAACTCCTTTAGCAATTACCAAGGTGGAAGTACCTAAACAACAACCCGTAATTATTTCAGTACTTAGGGCTTCATTACCCTTTTACCAAGGCTTTTTAAACTTTTTTGATAAGGCTGAAAGTGGGTTTATTGGGGCTTATAGAGAAGAAAAAGGAGACGAAATTTCAATTAATCTTGGTTATCATGCCAGTCCTGACCTCACAGGCAAGGAAATAATTATTGCGGATCCCATGTTAGCTACAGGTAAATCAATTATCAAGTCTATCGATACTCTTTTAAATCACGGCCTACCCAAATTCATCCATATCGCTTCTGCGTTTGGTGCGCCAGAGGGTGTTGAATACATAACAAATACTCTAAAAACACCACATAAGATCTGGTTAGGAGCCCTTGATGAAAGACTAAATTCTCAATCATACATACTACCCGGCCTAGGAGATGCAGGTGATCTAGCCTTTGGAGAAAAATTATAAACTCCATGTTCCCTTACTTCTTATTGGCCCTTGGCCTGCTTATATTATTGCTCGGTGGAAAATTACTTGTTGATGGAGCATCTTCAATTGCCTTAAAACTTGGCCTAAGCTCTGGCTTGATTGGACTCACGGTAGTCGCATTTGGAACATCTGCACCGGAATTACTTGTAAGTATTAACGCAGCGATTAAAGGCAACAGTGATATTTCCATTGGAAATGTAGTAGGTTCAAATATTGCAAACATTGCTCTCGTATTGGGTTTAAGCGGATTATTTTACCCCATTGCAATAAGTAAAACTCATTTGAGGTTTGATTACCTCTTAATGTTAATTGTAACCTTCCTCTTTTTTTTCATTAGTACAGATCAAATTATCACATTTTGGGAGGGGGTGATTTTAATTTGCGGATTTATCCTTCTAAATGTTTATCTGTTCAGAAATCTAGGGAAAAGTCCACAACCAGAAAATGAACTGATCGAAGAAAATCTGGAAGAAATCAAAAAGTACAATTTACCAATATCCATACTACTTTTTCTTTTTGGAATAATTGGTCTCTATTTTGGGTCTGAGATGCTCGTAAATAATGCAGTTTTAATTTCAAAGCAATTTGGAGTGTCGGAACGAATAATTGGGATAACGATTATTGCAATTGGAACCAGTTTGCCTGAACTGATCACTTCAATTATTGCCGCATTATCAAAAAGAACGGATTTGGCTTTAGGCAATATTCTAGGCAGTAACATCATGAATATACTTTCCATCATTGGGATAACTGCTTTGATCAAGCCAATTGGGGTATCAGAAGAGTTCATCAAAGCTGATTACCTATGGATGATAGGGATTTCGATTCTTTTATTTCCGCTAATGAGAACGAAAATGAGGGTTTCAAAGCTTGAAGGGACGGTTCTTCTATTTTCCTATTTCATTTATTTATATTTTCTGATATGACTGATTCCTTTATCACCTTTTTTGGAATCTACATTTTAACCCTTTTCAAATTTATTGCGGGGCCAGTTTTAGGTTTTGCAGCAGGATATACCCCATTAGAAATCATTATTGTCACAGTTCTAGGAATGATGTCCAGTGTCACGGTATTTACTTTTCTAGGAACAAAACTTAAAAAAATCTACCAATCAAAATTTGGTAAGTCTGGCAAAATATTTTCAAAAAAAAACCGCAAAATCGTATCTATATGGAGTAAGTATGGTGAATTGGGAATTGCTTTCCTCACACCAATCCTACTTACTCCAATCGGAGGCACATTAATCTTAGTTTCCTTTGGGACGAAGAAGCGAAAAATATTCTCTTACATGTTAATAAGTGGCATTGTCTGGGCAGTGTTTTTTAGTTTTTCAATAGACTGGATTCTATCCTTTCCTTTCATAAAGGACTTACTCGGGTAATTTTTCGTCTGGTAAAATTTCGATATCCTGAATCAAAACGCGGTTTGAAATCTCTTGCCCCGTGATAGTTGCGGCTAGTCCCCCCATTGCAGTTTCCTTATATCGACTTTCCATTGATGCTCCAATTTCTCCCATGGCCTCGATACACTCATCTACAGGTATTACAGCACTCACATTGGAAAGTGCAATCTGTGCAGAGCTAAAAGCTATGGCAGCTGCACTTGCATTTCTTACCACACAAGGGACTTCTACCAAGCCAGCCACAGGATCACAAACCAATCCCAGCATGCATTGAATAGTAATTGCTACTGCATTAAACACTTGATCCACATTTCCTCCAAGTGCATATACTATTGCACCGGAAGCCATCGCAGCAGCTGAACCTGTCTCTGCCTGACATCCTCCTACCGCACCAGCCAAACTTGCCTTTTCTTCAATAATCAACGCAATTCCAGCTCCTACCAGAAGTCCTTCCAAAATGACTGAATCCTCCAAGTGATGAATTTCTTGAAGTGTCACCATGGTACCAGGGAGGATACCAGAGGCCCCAGCAGTAGGTGCTGCCACCACTCTTCCCATACAAGAATTCACCTCTTTTGCTGCTAAAGCCCTCGAAATCAATTTTTGAAATTCTGGAGAAAGGACTGTAAGAGGGTTATTGTAAACCTTTTTTGCTCCATTATTTATCATTCCAGACCTAGAAGTCATATCTTCTTCTAAACCCGCCTTCACGGCATCCTTCATCACCTGATATGCATGACCAAGTCCATCCCAAATTCTTTCCTCTGAGGAATTTTTTTGCTCTACTTCATACTCAATGACTGACTGAACCAAGGATTTTTTATGCACTTCACAGTATTTTTTCCATCCAGCGAAGCTTTCAAAAAGGTAACACATGTCTATTTGGGTTTATACAGTTTAACTCTTTACTCTTTTCCCTCACATGAGAAGGCTCAAAAATCAAAGTTGACAGTCTGTGTGATAGCCGGATCCAAACTTAGTGCTACAGGACAAGTTCGGGCTGCGTTTTTAATTTTTTGAAGAAAAGCCGTGTCCTGAGCTGGATTTGTCCACGTAAAATTCACCACTACTTCCTGGATCTTGCGAGGACTGGATTGCATAATTTTAGTTATTTCCCAAGAAAGCCCGTCCAAAGACACTCCTTCCCGGTCAGCAATAATCCCCATGATCGTCACCATACATGACCCGAGAGCTGCACAAACCAAATCTGTTGGAGAAAAGGCTTCCCCTTTTCCGTTATTATCAACCGGTGCATCAGTTATGATCAAATTACCAGACTGAATATGCATGGCTTCTGTTCTTAAATTGCCTAAATACGAACTTTTTATAGTGGGCATAAACTCTTACTTTTAAAATGCAGTTAAATACTTTGTAATCAAAAATAGGGCAATATTTTCGACCAATTCGAATGAGCAAGCTGAATTTCACCTTTCTGTTTCTTTTATTTTTCACATGCCATGCTGCATTTTCTCAGCGGGATGACATTGGGAATTATGAATATGACAAAGAGTACTTGTTTGGTTTAAACAAGAATACTAATGGAGGCCTGATTGGAGGCATTGCCTTCAAATTAGGTACTCGAATTGACGACTCTCAATTTTCTTTTTGGGGAATAGAACTTTCCAATGTGAAAAATCAAAAAGAAGCACGATATAATACGGTCCTTGGTAACAGTTACATTTTTGGAAAGTCAAATTACCTCTATGCCATTCGCCCTCATTATGGCAGAGAAATTATACTGTTTAAAAAAGCACCAAATCAAGGAGTGCAAGTTTCAGCCTTAGCCGCTGCAGGGCCTACACTTGGGTTGATTGCTCCCTATTTTATTGAATATGCACTTAACCGTGTAGAAACCGTGGTTGAACAATATGATCCTGAAAAACATCAAAGCAGATTCAATATACTTGGTACTGGAAGACTTTTTCAAGGAATAGGTCAATCGCAAATGGCCTTTGGGGCTATGGCTAAAGCTGCACTTCACTTTGAATTTGGGGTATTCAAAAGTAGCGTGACCGGATTGGAACTTGGCTACATGGTGGAAGGTTACAACAAGGAAATTCCACTCATTCCAACCACTGAAAATGCCCAATTATTCCAGTCTGCTTATTTCACCTTTTTCTACGGATTTAGAAAATAAGCCAATTGGGTTTTGAATAGGTCTGGATTACCTTTGTGCCAAATCTCTATCTCTCTAAGATGATCGAATTACCTGTTATATCCGAGGAAGCCACCAAGCGCAAAAAACCTGATTGGCTCCGCGTCAAACTTCCCGTAGGGAAAGAATATGCAAAAGTCAGAAAGTTAGTAGACGAGCATAAACTTCATACCATCTGCGAAAGTGGCAATTGCCCGAATATGGGCGAATGCTGGGGTGCTGGAACAGCTACTTTTATGATTCTGGGAAATGTCTGTACCCGATCTTGCTCCTTTTGCGCAGTTGCAACAGGACGACCCAATGAATACGATACTGACGAACCAAGACGCGTGGCTGAAGCTATCAAATTGATGGGGGTCAAACATGCTGTAATCACCTCGGTAAACCGGGATGAACTGAAAGACCGAGGTGCTGAGATTTGGTATCAGACTGTAGTGCTTACCAAAGAAATGTCACCTTCCACCACCATAGAAACCCTAATCCCTGATGTGAAAAGCAACTGGGATGCGCTCTATCGAATGATAGAGGGGGGACAAGAAGTGGTATCTCACAACATGGAAACCGTTGGTAGACTTTACAGAATGGTAAGGCCTCAGGCTAAGTATGAGCGATCTTTGGAACAAATCAAACTGACCAAAGCATATGGCAAACGCACCAAAACTGGAATTATGCTTGGCCTTGGAGAGTCCAAAGACGAAGTCTATAAAGCAATGGACGACTTAGCAGCGCATGGCTGTGACATCCTGACATTAGGCCAATACCTCCAACCAACCAAAATGCACATTGAAGTAGCTGAATTTATTCATCCGGATCTTTTCGCTCACTACAAAGAAGAAGGACTGAAAAGAGGGCTGAAATATGTGGAATCGGGACCTTTGGTAAGATCATCCTACCATGCCGAGCGACACGTCCATGTGTGATCCAACCCAAAAAGCTATAAACTAAAAAAGGGCTTCCATTTCTGGAAGCCCTTTTTTGATCAAGTTCGAGATGACTTAAGCCATCTCGTTTTCTTTTGCATATTCTTCAACAGGAATACAGCTACATACCAAGTTTCTGTCACCAAAAGCAGAATCAATTCTTCTTACACTTGGCCAGAATTTACCTTCTTTCACATAGGCAATAGGGAATACTGCTTTCTCTCTTGAGTAAGGCAGATTCCAGTCACCCGTCAAAACCATGGTGGCGGTATGTGGTGCATTTTTCAAAACATTTTCCACTTTATCAGCTTTTCCTTCTTCGATTTCCTTGATCTCAGCACGGATCGAAATCATCGCATCGCAAAACTTATCCAATTCAGCTTTAGTTTCAGATTCGGTAGGCTCGATCATCAAAGTGCCAGCCACAGGGAAAGATACTGTTGGCGCGTGATAACCATAGTCCATCAATCGTTTTGCAATATCTTCTACCTCTACTCCTACTTCTTTGAATGCACGGCAATCCAAGATCATTTCGTGCGCGGCACGGCCTTGAGATCCGGTGTAAAGGATAGAATAATGGCCGTTAAGTCTTTCTTTGATGTAGTTGGCGTTCAAAATCGCCATTTTGGTTGCATTTGTCAATCCATCCCCACCCATCATAGAGATATAAGCATAAGAAATCGGAAGAATGCTGGCGCTTCCGTAAGGGGCAGATGAAATGGAAGAAACTGCATGCTCCCCGCCTGTTTTCACTACAGGATTTCCAGGTAGGAAAGGTGCCAAATGACTAGCCACGCAAATTGGCCCCATACCAGGTCCACCGCCTCCGTGAGGAATACAGAAAGTCTTGTGCAAGTTCAAGTGACAAACGTCGGCACCAATTCTTCCCGGGGAGGTCAAACCTACCTGAGCGTTCATATTTGCCCCATCCATATACACTTGGCCTCCATATTGATGGATCGTAGCACAAATTTCTTGAATGGCTTCTTCAAACACCCCGTGCGTAGAAGGATAAGTTACCATCAAGCAAGACAAATCATCCGCATGTTCTGCAGCTCTTGCTTTCAAGTCTTCTACATCAATATTTCCTTTTTCATCACACTTCACCAAGACCACTTTCATGCCTGCCATTACTGCAGATGCAGGGTTGGTACCGTGCGCTGAGGTTGGAATCAAAGCTACATTTCTATGACCTTCGCCACGGTTCATGTGATAAGCTCTGATCACCATTAGACCGGCATACTCACCCTGAGCACCAGAGTTTGGCTGAAGAGAGGTATCGGCAAAACCTGTAATCTCAGTCAACCATGTTCTCAGGTTAGTGAAAAGCTCCTGATACCCTTCTGTCTGATCGATAGGAGCAAAAGGGTGCAATTGACCAAATTCAGGCCAAGTCACCGGAATCATCTCAGCAGTCGCGTTAAGCTTCATCGTACAAGAACCCAAAGAGATCATGGAGTGAACCAATGAAAGATCTTTTGCCTCGAGACGTTTGATGTAGCGGAGCATTTCATGCTCGCTGTGGTAATTGTTAAAGACCGGATGCGTCAGATATTCTGACTTTCTCAGCAATGCTTCAGGCAACTCTAGATTTAGGTCATCCGCCAAAGCATGAACGTCAGGAGTTGTTTTTCCGGTTGCTTTCGCAAATACGGTAATCACTTCTGCTGCATCTTCCACAGTCTTTGCCTCATCAAAAGAGACAAAAATGGCACCCTCTTCATATCTGAAGTTCATCTCAGCCGCAAGTGCAGATGCTTGAACTTTCTTTTGCAACCCACCATCTACACTTACTTTGATTGTGTCAAAATAAGTTTTAGAAGAAACTTCAAGACCCATTTGGGTCAAAGCATTAGCTGTAAGTTTGGCAAGGCCGTGAGTTCTCAGAGCAATATTTTTCAAACCCTTTGGACCGTGATAGACCGCATAGAAGCTGGACATCACAGCCAAAAGCACCTGGGCAGTACAAATATTGGAGGTTGCCTTTTCACGCTTGATGTGTTGCTCTCGGGTCTGAAGCGCCATTCGGTAGGCTTTGTTTCCAGCTCGGTCGATAGACACACCAATGATTCTACCTGGGATTTGACGCTTAAATTCGTCTTTCGTTGCAAAAAACGCCGAGTGCGGTCCACCATAGCCCATCGGTACTCCAAAACGCTGGGCAGATCCTACCACTACGTCAGCACCCATTTCTCCCGGAGGGGTCAATAGGGTCAAAGCCAATAGATCTGAAGCAAAAGCAGTCAAAACTTTATTATCCTTTGCTGCGGCAACAATGGCTGAATAGTCAGCTACTTCACCGTCCGCATTCGGATACTGGAACATCACCCCATAAAGCTCAGGATCAGTCAAATCCAAGGCAGAAAGCGGCCCAAAAACCAGTTCAATTCCAATAGGCTCCGCACGGGTGACAAGCAAGGCTTTAGTCTGAGGAAATACCTTTTCGTCTACAAAATACTTGTTGGCATTCTTTTTCTCTCTAGGCTTCACTGCGTGCAGCATAGTCATTGCTTCAGCAGCTGCGGTACCTTCATCGAGCAAAGATGCATTGGCCAACTCCATCCCGGTCAATTCCATCACCACAGTCTGGAAATTGATCAACGCTTCCAAACGACCCTGTGCAATTTCAGCCTGATAAGGGGTATAGGCTGTATACCATCCCGGATTTTCGAGTACATTTCTCAGCACTACGCCAGGAACGATCGTGTCATAGTATCCCATCCCAATGTAGGACTTGAATACCTTATTTTTGGAGGCAAGCTTTTTGAAATTTTTCAAAAACTCTGACTCTAACTGAGCAGCCGGAAGGTTAAGCGGGCGCTCCAATTGAATAGAGGTGGGAACGGTTTGATTGATTAATTCCTCCAAGGAAGAGGCGCCGATTTTCTCCAACATCTCCGTGATTTCCGCCTCTGTCGGGCCATTGTGTCTGCTCTCAAATTTGACAGCATTAGAAAGATTGATCTGCATAAAGAACGCTTAGAAGTATGATCTATTTGGGTTTGGAATCCACCTGATTTTACGTGCGCAAAGGTAAGATTTCCTGAAGGAAAAGTCTTTGGGCTCATTCAATTATTTACCTCCTTAACACCAGAATTGACAGGCGGTTTTTTTGAGGGTTAAAAATTTGGCTAGTTTAGAGCCCTAAACTGAAAAATATGAACAAAGGACTCCTTTTAAGCGGCGCCTTGTTGATGGGAATGATGATGCCCGCAATGGCTCAAAATCCCACCCAAGTCAAATACGCCAATACCATCACGGTAGAAGACTTAACCAAACACCTCACTTACCTGGCCTCTGACGAAATGAAAGGCAGGGACACAGGTTCTCCAGAAGGAAAAATAGCTGCTCAATACCTGGCAGATTTCTACAAAGGTCTAGGACTGACTGGTCCTGTGAGCGGAAGCTATTTTCAAAATGTACCCTTAGTAAGCACCAATTTCAGCAAAGTGACGCTTCAGATAGGAAAAACCAAGTTGGTAGAAAACACTGACTTTGTCTTCACCGGTGACGGAAATATGGCCAAAGCTGCCAAAGCTGATTTGGTATTCCTAGGTTTGGTGACCGATGAAAACCTGGCCAAAGTGGATGTAAAGGGTAAGCTTGTGGGTCTTTGGGCTGTCGGCGTGCGAAGCAATGACTTGGTGACTAAAGTGATGGATGCAGGTGCAGCCGGAATCGTGATCGTGACCATGGAAGGACAAGCCAACTTTGACCGAATCGCAAATCGATACAAGTCACTAGCCGGAAGAGGACGAATAGGCTTTGACCAGGAGATCAAGCAGAGACCGATTTTTATGGTCAGCTCAGATAAAATGGCTCAGCTTTTTGGTACTCCTGTAGAGACTTTAAAGGAAGCTGCGAAAACCAACCCAACCAGCATTGCATCTCAGAAAGCGACTTACCAAATCGTAAAAACCAAAACACCGGTAGAAGCAGTCAACGTGATGGGCTTCTTGGAAGGTACTGACAAGAAAGAAGAGGTATTGGTAATCTCTTCTCACTATGACCACGTCGGTGTAAACGGCGAAGGAGATGCATTTAATGGAGCTGATGATGATGGATCGGGCACTGTATCCGTCATGGAGATTGCTGAAGCATTTGCAACAGCCGCCAAAGAAGGCAATAAGCCGAGAAGAAGCATCTTGTTCCTGAACGTGACCGGTGAGGAAAAGGGACTTTTGGGATCAGAGTATTATGCCGAAAATCCAGTGTTCCCGATCGCCAACACGGTAAACAACATCAACATCGACATGGTGGGCCGTATTGATTACGAATACCAAAAAGCCGAAAACAAGGACTATGTGTATGTGATCGGCTCAGAAATGCTTTCTTCTCACCTGAAGAAAATCAACGAATACAATAACATCACCTACACCAATCTGATCTTGGACTACCGCTATGATGCGGAAGACGATCCCAACAGATTTTACTATCGCTCAGACCATTACAACTTTGCGAAGTTCAATATTCCCGTGATCTTCTTCTTCAACGGAGTGCATGACGACTACCATCAGGTGACCGACACGGTAGACAAGATCGAGTTTCCGCTGATGACCAAAAGAGCGCAACTGATCTTCCATACTGCTTGGGATTTGGCAAACAGAGAGCAACGAACTCCTGTGGATGGATCCAATACCAGAACAGACAGGTAAGAAAAAAGGAAAAGGCCTTGAAATTTGATTTTCAAGGCCTTTTTTTCATTTCCCCCTATTCTTCTGATTTTTAGTCTTCAGCTGATTTCGGTTCGGTTTTTTGCTATGCTTTTTCGCTTTTACCTTTTCACCCTTGCCGATGTTTTTCTTGGGTTGGGCTTTTTTCTCATGAAATGCTCCTTTGTAATCCGGATTGTCACGCTGCCTTAATTTATCCAATTCTCGCTCGTAAGACTGCTTTTCTTCAAAAGGTGTAGCAGGCACATCCACTTCATCAGGTATTGGTAGCTCCTCCACCTTCATTCGGATCAGTTCCTCGATTTTTTCAAAATGGTAAGTTTCTGCCGGATTGATAAAGGTGATGGCCTTTCCTTCATTTTCTGCACGGCCAGTTCGCCCGATTCGATGGACATAATCCTCATAGATCAGTGGCACATCAAAGTTGATTACATGGGAAACCAAAGTCACATCCAATCCTCGTGATGCCACGTCTGTTGCCACCAAGATTCGGACGTCTCCAGCTTTGAAGTCCTCCATGGAATTGATTCGGGTGTTTTGCCCTTTGTTGGCATGGATGACCCGGATTTCTCCAAAGTTTTTTCGCTCCAAGAAAGAATACACCGACTCGGCATTTTTTCGACTTCGGGTAAAAATCATCGCACGGCTGATCTCCTCATTTTGTAAAAGGTGGGCCAGTAGGTTGATCTTGGTCTTGATATTGGGTACCGTGTACTTTACCTGTGCGATAGTCTCAGCAGTAGTTGCGGAAGGCGCTACTTCTACTCTCTCCGGAAACTCCAAGAATTCAGCTGCCAGGTGATCTATCCTTCCTGAAAAAGTGGCAGAGAAAAGAAGATTCTGCCTTTTGTTTGGAATGACCTCCAAAATGGCGCGAATCTGAGGCATGAATCCCATATCCATCATTTTATCCGCCTCATCCAAAACCATTGTTTTCAGATCTTTGGGATAAATATTTCCTTTTCGGTAGATATCCATAAATCTACCCGGAGTAGAAATCAAAATATCCACTCCTGCATCGATCAGTTCGATTTGAGTCTTTGGGCCAAGGCCCCCATATAAGGAAACGATCCGAAGGTCTGTATATCTGCCCAGCTCTCGAGCTACTTCTTCGATCTGCATGACCAGTTCACGAGTTGGTGCGAGGATCAAAGCACGGGGATGCTTTCCTTGGGCATATTTCACCTTCATTAGGACTGGCAGGACGTAAGCAGCGGTTTTTCCTGTCCCTGTCTGAGCAATCCCCAATACATCGTGTCCCGCGAGAGCCAATGGAATGGCTTTCTGCTGAATGGGTGTTGGGGTTGTGTAGCCAGATTCTGCTACTGCTTCGAGCAATTGTTTGTTTAGCTTAAATGCATCGAACCCTACGGTTTCATTGCTCATGATTGTTAATTTTGAAATGAACTCTTTACTAGAAAAAAGAATACATGATGAAAAGTATCCTGATCACCGGGGCAAATATAGTCAATGAAGGCCGGATTACTCGGGGAGATGTGTTGGTCCGAGAAGGACGCATTTCCAAAATCGGCCCAGACCTAAGCCATGAGTCAGCTGATATCCACCTGGATGCACGAGGAAAACATCTTTTTCCAGGTGTAATTGATGATCAGGTACATTTCCGAGAGCCGGGCCTCACTCACAAAGGAGAAATCTACACCGAAGCCAAAGCTGGTGTGGCTGGCGGCACCACTTCCTACATGGAAATGCCAAATACAGTGCCCCAGGCAGTCAGTATTGAGCTTTTGGAAGCAAAATATGCGAGAGCAAAAGAGGTGTCCCTTGCCAACTATTCGTTCTTTTTGGGAGGCACCAATGACAATCTGGATGAAATCCTGAAACTGGATTTGGAAAATGTTTGCGGGTTGAAAGTGTTCCAAGGATCATCCACCGGCAATATGGTGGTGGACAATATCGAGTCACTTGAAGGAATTTTTAAAGAATACAAAGGTCTTTTAGCCATACACTCTGAAAACGACCACATTATCAAAACCAACCTTGAGGAGTACAAAAAAACCTATGGAGATGATATTCCTGTCAAATTTCATCCTAAAATCCGATCACAAGAAGCTTGTTATGATGCATCCAGTCGTGCAGTTGCGATGGCCAAAAAGTACGGGACCCGTCTCCACATTTTACATATCAGCACTGCCAAGGAACTAGAACTCTTTGATAACACCATTCCTTTGGAAGAGAAAAAAATCACAGCAGAAGCCTGTATCCACCACATGTGGTTTGCAGAGGAGGATTATGATACCAAAGGGAATTTGATCAAGTGGAATCCCGCGGTGAAAACGGCCAATGACCGGGATCAAATCTTTCAGGCGATGTTGGATGACCGAATTGATGTGATTGCCACCGATCATGCCCCTCATACTTTGGAAGAAAAAGCACAGTCTTACCTCAAAGCTCCATCGGGAGGACCTCTGATTCAACATAGCTTGGTAGCGATGCTGGACTTTTACCATCAAGGAAAAATATCATTGGAAACCATCGCTCAAAAAATGTCTCACAATGTGGCTCGCCTTTTCAGAATAAAGGATCGGGGATTTATCCGTGAGGGCTACTTTGCAGATTTGGTATTGGTAGATCTCAATTCACCCTGGACAGTGACCAAGGAAAATATCTTGGCCAAATGTGGTTGGTCACCCTTTGAGGGACATTCATTCCAGTCAAAGGTAACGCACACGATCATATCTGGACACTTAGCGTACCAAGAAGGTCAGTTTGACGAAAGCAAAAAAGGAGAAAGGCTAACTTTTTCCATAAATAAGTAATGAGATTCTTGCACCAAATGGACTGAGTCCTTACTTTTGCAGACCAATTGAGGAAACGCCCTCGATGGAAATTAAATGGTGATTGTAGCTCAGTTGGTTAGAGCGCTGGTTTGTGGCACCAGAGGTCGCCGGTTCGAGTCCGGTCTTTCACCCAAAACCCCTCCTTGCGAGGGGTTTTCTTGTTATTAGCAGATTCAACTTGGCATACCATTTGAACTAAAGGACCAAACTAAACCACACTGTCATGTTTACTTTGTTTAAATCCTCACCGAAATTTCCGGTGGTAAAGCCTGTCAACATCAGGCAAATTCAGAATTACCTATCTAAGTTCGAGGAGTCTCTCAAGACCTTTGAAGAAGTGCAAAAAGAGGCAGTTCATTCCTGATAAAAAGTAAGTCACATGAGGTTATGGAAACATAACCTTTATTTTTTGCCCTTTAATTTTTCTTATCCAATCAAAACTCTATTTTTAATCTCCTTCAATTTTGAACTATGAGTTATATCCATTTTGATAAATCCCAATTAATCAACCTGAATTATTCCCTAGATCGGGAAATCATTCGAACCAACCGTTCGGGAACTTACACTAGCACGACCATTATTGGGTGTAATACCCGAAAATACCATGGCCTGCTGGTGGTACCACAGCCCCAGATCGATTCACAAAACCATGTATTGCTTTCGACAGTGCATGAGACGGTGATTCAACGCGGTGCCAGCTTTAACTTGGGTATTTCCAAATTCCCCGGAAATTATTCCCCACGCGGACACAAGTACCTGGAGGATTTTGATTCCGAACCCATTCCAAAATTGACCTATCGAGTAGGCGGCGTTGTCCTGCAAAAAGAACTCATCCTAGACACCAACCGTGATCGGGTGATGATCAGGTATACCTTGCTGGAAGCACACTCCCCAACTAAAATCAGAATACAGCCATTTTTGGCATTTCGTGGCTATCATCATCTGATGAAAGCCAATGACCAGATCAATAAAGAATTTGAAGAGGTGGACCACGGGGTAAAATTCAGACTTTACCCTCAATATGATCCGCTTTACATGCAGCTTTCAAAGCCCTGTGAGTTTCTTTCCAAGCCCGACTGGTATTACAATATCGAATATATTCAGGAACGCGAGCGGGGCTATGATTATCAGGAAGACTTGTTCGTACCTGGTTGTTTTGAATTTGACATCGAAAAAGGAGAATCTGTCATATTTTCAGCTGGATTGACAGAGGCAGACCCTGACACCCGTCAGAATGCCTTTCAAAAAGAAATTGCAAGAAGAATCCCCAGAAATAACTTTGAAAACTGTCTCAGAAACTCAGCCGGACAATTTATCCGACGGAGAGACGGGGACGTCCGTGTGATAGCAGGCTATCCTTGGTTTGGTTGGTGGGGAAGAGACACATTTATTGCTTCTCCGGGTTTGACCCTTTCTGCAGGGGATTCTGAGACCTTTCTGGAGATCATGGACACCATGTCAAGAGATCTAAAAGGACCTCTTTTTCCCAATATCGGAAGTGGAGACTTTACCAATATGACGTCAATGGATGCACCGTTGTGGTTTTTTTGGTCACTTCAGCAGTATATTCTTTACACAGGAGATAAAAAAACAGTTCAAGACCGCTACCTAGGCAAGCTGAGTGGAATCATCGAAGGCTACAAGACCGGCACCGAATTCAATATCCACATGATGGACTCGGGTCTGATTTGGGGTGGCCAAGAGGGAGTAGCACTCACCTGGATGGACGCCATCACTTCAGATGGTCCTGTGACTCCAAGAATCGGATGTCCGGTAGAAATCCAAGCCCTTTGGTATAATGCACTTTGCTTTTACCATGAACTCACCGGAGATGAAGAATATGCCACCTTAGCTTCGAAAGTGAAAGATTCCTTTGACCGCGAGTTTTGGTCTTGGGATTATGGCTATCTGGCCGATGTGGTGGATGGAGAAGAAAAAGATTGGTCTATCCGGCCAAACATGATCTTTGCTACCTCTTTGCCACATACTATTCTAAGTGAGGAAAAGTGTGACAAAGTGCTGGAAATTGTCAAATCAAAACTTCTCACACCAAGAGGCTTGAGATCGCTTTCTCCTGATGACCCGGGATACAAAGGATATTACTATGGTAACCAAATCAGTCGGGACCATGCTTATCACAATGGTACAGTTTGGGCTTGGTTGCTCGGTCACTTCGTCGAAGGTTACCTCAAGCTACACGGTAAAGCGGCCAAAAACTTTGTGGAGAAAATCATCAAGGGCTTTGATGGAGTAATGACCCAATACGGAATCGGCACCGTAGCAGAAATTTATGATGGAGATGCACCTCACCGACCCAAAGGTTCGGTTTCCCAAGCGTGGAGCATAGCTGAATTGTTAAGAATGATGGACTTAGTCAAAAGAATCTAACTGACTTTTATGAGAGTATTAATGTTTGGATGGGAGTTTCCACCTCATATTTCCGGGGGGTTAGGTACAGCGTGCTATGGACTCGTTCAGGGGATGAATCACCACAATCAGGAAGTCATCTTTGTCGTTCCAAAACTTTGGGGCGATGAAGAACCCCTTGCCGATTTTGTCAATGCCAGTGACGTCACGATCGATTACAGAGAGCGTAAGTTCAAGAAAATATGGAAAAACCTCACTTATCTTGAGGTAAACAGCTTTTTGGTTCCTTATCTGGGGCAGGAAGAATTCAAAAAATACACAGACTATGCCATGCACCACCGCACGGATGTGGATGAGAGTATCTTTTCCAACAAGTTTGAATTCAGCGGAAAGTATGGTAAAAACCTCATGGAGGAGGTATCTCGCTATGCTCTCGTAGGGGCACAGATTGCACGAGATCGAAGTGACTTTGATATCATTCATGCTCACGATTGGTTGGCTTATCCTGCTGGTATCGCAGCCAAAGAGATCAGTGGCAAGCCTCTTGTCGTACACGTACATGCTACCGAATATGACCGGTCTGGAGAATCCGTCAACCGACCTGTCTATGAAATCGAGCGTGCGGGCATGCATGCTGCTGACCACATCGTAGCAGTGAGCCAATTGACCAAAAATATCTGCGTTCGTAAGTATGGAGTTCCCGCAGAAAAGGTAACCGTGCTACATAATGCCGTACTGGATGCCAGCATCATTAAGTCTGCCTATCAGAAAAAAGTACCTGAGAAAATAGTCACTTTCCTGGGAAGAATCACTTTTCAAAAAGGTCCGGAATACTTTGTCGAAGCTGCCAAAAAGGTCATTGATCGCGATCCGAATGTAAGGTTTGTCATGGCAGGATCAGGTGACTTACTCAACAGGATGATCGATCGCGTGGCAGAACTCCGAATGGGGACTAAATTTCATTTTACAGGATTTCTAAAAGGCGATGATGTAGACCACATGTATGCCATCAGTGATGTATATGTGATGCCTTCTGTATCCGAGCCTTTTGGTATCGCACCTTTGGAGGCCGTTCGCCACAATACTCCTGTCATCATCTCTAAGCAATCCGGTGTAGCAGAAGTGTTGAAAAATGCCATCAAAGTGGACTTTTGGGATGTGGATGCGATGGCCGATGCAATTTTTGCCCTGCTGCACTATCAGAGTATCTCCAAGATGTTTAAGGAATTGGGGGGAGAAGAACTCAAAAAATTAAAATGGGAGCACGTCGCTGCCAAACTGGTAACCGTTTACGAAAAAACTTTAGCTCAACGATCATGAGAACCGTCTGTTTTTATTTTCAAGTACATCAGCCATTTCGAATCAAGCCCTACAGGTTTTTTGATATAGGTGAGGATCATTACTATTGGGATGACTACCTCAATAGAAATGTAGTCCGAAAAGTAGCCCAAAAATGCTACCTCCCGATGAATGCCCTTCTTTTGGAACTCATCCATAAATATGAAGGAAAATTCAAAGTTGCATTTTCAATTTCCGGTACCTGCCTGGACCAGTTCGAAGCTTACGCTCCGGATGTACTTCAAAGCTTTCAACAGCTGGTAGCAACAGGTCATGTGGAACTACTCAATGAGACCTATTCTCACTCTCTGGCGGCACTGAAGAGTAAAGAAGAGTTTTCTGAATTAGTCAAGAAACACCAGGACAAAATTAAAGACCTTTTCAACGGATATACTCCTAAAGTCTTCCGAAATACAGAGCTGATCTATTCTGATCAAATTGGCGCGATGGTCGCAGATCTCGGCTATGATGCTATACTGACCGAAGGTGCAAAGCACGTACTTGGATGGAAAAGCCCCAATTACGTCTATTCAAATGCCATCAATCCGGATCTTAAAGTCTTGTTGAAAAACTTCAGACTTTCGGATGATATCGCTTTCCGATTTAGCAACAAGACTTGGGCTGATTTCCCTTTGACAACAGACAAGTTTGTGGCTTGGCTCAATGCTATCCCAAAAGAAGAACAGGTGGTCAATTTATTTATGGATTATGAAACATTCGGTGAGCATCAATGGGCCGAAACCGGAATTTTCGAATTCATGAGGCACCTTCCCGAAGCCATACTAAAAGGCTCAAATTTTTCTTTCTCCACCCCTTCAGAAGTGGCCAAAGGAGCTGCGGCTGTCAGCAAAATCCACGTATCCACTCCTATCTCTTGGGCGGATGAAGAGCGAGACCTTACCGCTTGGTTAGGAAACGACATGCAGGATGAAGCTTTTGATCGCTTATTCGAATTGGAGCGAATGGTTAAAAAAATCGATGATGTAGAGATCAAACGAGACTGGGAATACTTACAGACTTCGGATCATTTCTATTACATGTGTACCAAATTCTTTTCCGATGGATCGGTCCATGAATATTTCAGTCCTTATGACACTCCCTACGACGCCTTTATCAATTATATGAATGTACTGAGCGACTTTATCCTCAGAGTAAAAGCCAAGTTGGCTGAGACTGAAAAGGTAACTGTTTAACCAAAAAAATCCCGGGCCTATCACAATGACCCGGGATTTTGTTTTAGTACGTCATTAAAAGGTATATCCGTACACCTCTTTCTTGGTTGGCTTGTAGAAAATCATCCCGTTTTCAGGATCTGAATCGTAGACAGGCTCTTTGTCATTGAGGACAATTTTCCCGACTTCTTTACCGCTGATTTTGTCCACTTTTACCAGACCTACTCCTTCTCCCACATCTGTTAAGATGAAATTATATACCCCCCTCGAAATGGTGGCCTTGAAGCGCTGATTGGCCGCCTGACCAAATGCCCCGGACATGTCCTCAAAAAATTCCCGTTGAATTCCATACTGCCTACTGATCGAACTTTGGTAACCCATCGGTCCGGTTGTAGCTCCTTCAGCATAAGCATTGGCCGCTGCCATGGCCACCATCGCAACCTGCATGGTGCGGAGAGCGATCCGACCTGCCAAGGAAATTTTTGGAGAAGCCCAATGCTGTTGGAAAAGTACCCTACCGCTTTCGTCAAATCCCATCATATTTTGGCTGGAAGAGAGTACAAAGTTTGATCCTGTATACTCCAAGAAATCAGGAGTTTCTTTTTCTCCAAATTCCACCTTATTGACAATCACTTTCTTTTCACCTGTCACCAAATTGACCGCATAAACTTTTTCATCGGCGTAGAAAAATTCCTGATCCAACGAAGGCTTGGCTCTCAAAACTCCAGGGCCTTTGATCATATCCTTGCTTCCCCATTTTAGGTTTCCTTCAAAATCGATCAGGCCGATACTACCCTCTTCATCCCGATACATGATCCCTGCACCGGTCATTTGATCAATTTGAATTCCTTTAATCTTCTGAGACCACTTTTCCTCACCCGAGTTCTTATCAAGCACAGTTAAGTATTTATCCTTTTCACCTACAGCAATCCCGCGATCTTTTCCCAGGTCAACCACAATGCCTGATAGCTTTTTGGCTGTCCATTTAGTATTTCCGTTTGCAGCCTCCATTAAGGTGAAGTTTTTCTCATCGGCTACAATCACTCCAAAATTTTCAGCTTTTAAGATCGGCGCGTCTTTGGTGGCTAATGGTTTTTCCCAAAGCACTTTTCCCGAACCCAATTCCACTGCTGAAACTACGCCTTGATTTCCCTTTTTCTGATAAAAATACCCCTCAGTCAATCGGATATTGGCGTCAAAAGCTTCGAAGTTGTTCTTCTTATCCGCTACTTCGAAAGTCCAAATCGGGGCACCTGTCTTGGCATTTATTTTTGCGGAGGTCTTCTCACCAATGAAAAGCAGGTTATTGTCGTCTGTCACTACCGGTAAAAAGATCGAAGAATATTGGTCGCTTTCCCAAGCAACTTTACCCGTCTCTAGGCTGATAAATTTGGAAATTTGTACATAAGGTTTGCCAGCTTGATACATATCCACAAAGCTCGCTGTAATCAAAATTGCTTTCAATTCAGGTAGGTAACCGGAACCATCATAATTGAATGTGGCCATTTCTGGACCAATAACTTTGACCACGGGCATTCCGGCAAGTTTTGGACTGATCACCACCTCACCTGTTCTGATGTTGATCACGACGAAGTTTTTAACCATAATGTTATCCGTGTATTTCACCAGAGCAAAATCAGAGATCTTGGGGTCAGTTGGATCTTCCAAAACCTGGATCAGGTCGGCAGTGTAGCCCAATTTTTTTCCATCAGGACCTTTGAGCGCCTTGGCAGAATTGTAGAGATCTTCGTTAGACCAGAGTAATTTACCCGTAGAGGCATCTACGCCGTGGAGTCCCCAATCCGAACTGCCTACGAGCAAGATCTTATTGGGAGTGTACTTGGTCCATTCTACCCCTTTTTCAAGGGTGAGCTTCCATTGGGGCTCTTGAGCGTAGGCCAGTGTTCTTGTGCCCAATAGGATGAGGAGCGCAAGAAATAGCGATTGAGTGGTTGTGCTGATTTTTTTCATGATAAAAAGATTTTTGATCAAAACTAGCTCGAGCACAATCGCTAGGAAATACGCCATTTGTCGTATTTAAATGCAAAAAGCACCTCTTTCGGGGTGCTTTTTGAAATAAAGTGGATTTTTAGATCAATAACTTTCCGAAAGACTGGGAAAGTCTTTGGATTTCACATCCTTGATATAGCTTTCAAAGGCAGTCATCATCACCGACTGCAGATCAGCATATTGCCTCAAAAATCTGGGTTTGAACTCCTGGGTAATCCCAAGCATATCATGCATGACCAACACTTGTCCATCTACATCAGGACCTGCTCCAATTCCGATCACAGGAATATTTACCGCCTCCGATACCTTCTTGGCTAAAGTGGCTGGGATTTTCTCCAACACGATCGCAAAGCACCCACATGCCTCCAGCATTTTGGCATCTTCCACTAATTTATTGGCCTCTGCCTCCTCTTTCGCCCGCACAGTGTAGGTCCCAAATTTATATATGGACTGTGGAGTCAATCCCAAATGTCCCATCACAGGTACCCCTGCGCTCAAAATTCTGACAACAGATTCCTTAATCTCGGATCCTCCCTCCACCTTGACGGCATGTGCTCCGGATTCTTTCATGATTCGGATTGCTGATCTCAATGCTTCAGAACTATTACCCTGGTAGCTACCAAATGGAATATCCACCACAATAAAGGATCGCTTCACAGCTCGCACTACTGCTGAGGCATGGTAAATCATCTGGTCCAGTGTAATCGGCAGCGTGGTCTCATGTCCTGCCATGACATTGGAAGCTGAATCACCAACGAGGATAATATCCATTCCGGCAGCATCAACGATTTTTGCCATCGAATAATCATAGGCTGTCAGCATGGAGATTTTTTCACCGCGGTGCTTCATCTCCTGGAGCGTATGGGTTGTAATTCGCTTCACAGAAGCGGAGGAGTGTACAGACATGGTTAGTCGAGATGAACTGAATATTCGTTTTCGGAAAAATCCACCCGAATGTGTTCATTGAGCGTGGTCGCCAATTCGTATCCGGTGTAATCAGGTCTGACAGGAAACAGACCATGGCTTCGGTTGACCAATACCGCAATCTCCATTTTGTAGATCTCCTGATCTAAAAATGGCTTCATCGCATAGACGAGCGTCTTGCCTGTATTGAGTACATCATCCACCAGTATAATGGTCTTCCCACTGACTTGGAGAGCCTGTGAAAGTTTTACCTCCGAATTGGATACTGCCTTTTTATCCAAAATCACAGCAACTTCTTCAACTTGCAACGGAGATATCTTTCTCAACTCAGAAGCCAGAAGGCTGGCAAGAGAGGTCCCCATACCTGTGATTCCTGCGAATACCACACCCGAAGAGTGAAGGTTGCGCTCGTAAATTTCAAAGGCCATGCGGGTGATTTTTTGGCCTACCTGCTTATGATTAAGTACCTCGCTCATGTTTGATTTTGAAAAAGGAAAATTAGACCAAAATGACGGGCTAAGCAAACCGGTCATCGGTGACTGTCTTCCTCGTGTAGAATATTGAGATAACTCTGGTATCGGTAAGGATGAATGTATCCTTCGTCCAGCTTTTGAAGCACTACACAGCCGGGTTCATTCACATGCGTGCAGTTGTTGTATTTGCATTGACCCAAATACTGCCGCATTTCAGGAAAATAATGAGAAAGCTCAAACTCCTCCACATCCAAGATCCCAAACTCTTTGATCCCCGGAGTGTCAATCAAATCTCCTCCTTCGGGCAAAAAAAACAGCTCCGCAAAGGTCGTCGTGTGAACTCCTTTGGCGCTGTATCCTGATATTTCTTTGGTATTCTGGCCTGCTCCAGGAATGAGTGCATTGAGCAAGGTGCTTTTACCGACCCCTGAGTGGCCGGAGATTAGACTTGATTTTCCCCGAATATGTGGCAAAAATTTATCTCTGATGTCCTGATCCTTAAGTGCCGAAACTTCCAAAACGGGATAGCCTAGGGGTTCATAAATCTCATGTATATCTCGAAGCCATTCTGCTTCATCTTCCCCCTCAAGCTGATCCATTTTATTGACTACAAGCAGGGCTGGAATACCATAACTCTCTACACTGACCAAAAATCGATCAATGAAACCTAAGGAGGTTCTTGGCTTTTTCATTGTTATGACCAAAATCGCCTGATCCAAATTACTGGCGATGATGTGTGAAAAGTGTTGCTTTCGGGTGGACTTACGGATCACGTAATTGTCGCGAGGCAAAATATCCTGGATCACTGCGGTATCCTGGCCCGATTCTTTTTCCATCTCCACCCAATCCCCTACTGCGATGGGATTCGTGAGTTTTAAGTCCTCCTGTTTAAATTTCCCCTTCAGACGCGCTGAAATAATTCGGTCTTCTGTCCTGACTGCATACCAGCTGCCGGTGGATTTGATCACTCTTCCTTTCATAAGCTCTTTTTGGTTGAATGAATATAGGTGACAATTCGGCCAGCAGAACCGAGATTGGAATTAACCCAGTTTTTAGCAGAACTGGCTGCTCTTCGGTAGGTCTCTTCTTTTTCCAATTCAGAAAAAACAAGGAAAAGCTGTTGCTCATTTTCCACGGAAAACCCACATCCCTCCTGTTGAGCCTGAGTAGCTTCCGGAAATTTACTTTCTCTTTTCACCTTACCAAATATCACAGGAACTGAAAATCCCAGTGGCTCGAGGATATTATGCAAGCCTTTTCCAAAAGCTCCTCCGACGTAGGCAATCCTTGCAAACTGATATAGAGAGGATAGCATCCCGATATTGTCAATAAACAAAACAGAGTTGGAATCAGCCGAAGTCCAGCCTGAGTATTTTTTAGAGGCTTGTACAATCTGCTTCGACCAGCGATCCATGGGTTCTGGGTCAAGGTCATGCGGGGCAATGATCCAGCAGTAATTTTTTCCGGAATTGATCAAAGGGATCAGCAGACTCATGTCCTCTTCCCATGCGCTACCCACCACGACGACTGGCCTATCTCCAATCCAGGATCTGATATTCTCCAATGGCTTGGGAGAAGAAGCAGTGGCCGCAACACGGTCAAATCTCGTGTCTCCTGCCAAGCTGACGCGTTGGATTCCGTGTTGCCTGAGTAGATCAAGACTTTGCCGGTTTTGGGTAAAAATCCAATCCAAGTCATAAAGCATTTTGCGGAAAAATCCTCCATACCAGGAGAAGTAAATCTGATTAGGGCGAAAGGAAGCTGCAATCAGGTAACTCGGAATCCCTTTGTTCTTGAGCGATGAAATCAGGTGGTACCAAAGGTCATATTTGACAAAAAACACTTGATCCGGCTTCATAACAGAGACAAATTTCTCCATCCAGCTTTTTCGATCAAGGGGCAGGTAGGTAATGTAGTCGAGATCAGGATTGGGTCGCTTGACGGTATTGTCATAGCCGGAGGGGCTAAAAAAACTCAAGACAACCTTGGTATCAGGCTGATGGGACTTTAACATGGAAATCACCGGTCTTGCTTGCTCGTATTCACCGAGGGAGGCCACATGAAACCAGATCAATTCTCCCGGGTTTTTACTCCTGTACTCTTGGAGTTGGGTAATAATTCCGACTCTTCCCTTCAAAAAATGGCTGACTTTTGGAGAAACCCAGCCCAGGATGGGCAGAAGCCTGGTCACCAATTCAAAGAAGATGAAGTAGAGAAATTTCATTTCTCAAAAGTAGCCAATCCTCAAGATTTTTGATTTTTATTTAATTATTGGTTTGATTTAGAGCCTGAAAAAAATTTTGCAAAAAATTGAATTTAACCTCCATTATTTCAAGTCAAAAATAGGTAGATTCATTGCCCTAGTTTAACATTTTAAGTAGCCTCGTTTTAGTAGTAGCGTATGATTAAGGTTCTATTCGTTTGTTTAGGTAACATTTGTCGATCCCCTCTGGCCGAGGCCATTTTTAATCACAAGATCAAGACCTTAGGATTGGAGCAGAAGTTTAAATCTGACAGTGCAGGCACTTCAGATTTCCATATAGGAGAGCTTCCTGACGAACGAACCATCAAATGCGCCATCAAAAACGGACTTCCCATTCATCATAGAGGAAGACAAGTCAATCGAACGGATTTCAGAGATTTCGACTACATTATTGCTATGGATGACAACAATCTCCGAAACCTCAATAATCTGAAAGTCAGATATAATTTTGCTGATAAAGAAATCTACCTGATGCGGAATTTTATCCCTGAATGGCAAGGACTGCCAGTGCCTGACCCCTACTATGGAGGAGAGGAAGGTTTTGATGAGATTTACGAAATCCTAGACGAAGCGATTGAAGGATTCTTGGATCAAATCAAGGTCAGTCATCAACTCTATGCTTGATCAGCAGCAGCTTTACGAACAAATACTTTTTGAAACACTCGGGCCTCTGACACAGCTCCATGCAGCCAGTCTGATTGCCGCAGGGAATCATAACCAAGGTGTTAGATTGGACACTTCGGATGGTGCATTTTTCCTTAAACTCAACTTTGATCACGAGTTAGATATCCTAAAAAAAGAAGCAGAAGGGCTTTCTACTCTTTCCAAATCCACCTTCCTAAAAGTTCCTATCGTCTATGGGGCAGGCCGGATTGAAGATTACAATTACTTAGTTTCTGAATTCATTCCAAGTGGTCGGCCCCATCCGGAGTATTGGGAAGACCTCGGCCTGGGTCTAGCCCATCTTCATCTAAACCATCATGCTCAATTTGGATTGGAGTACGACAATTTTATTGCATCACTCCCTCAAAAGAATCATCTCTTACCAGATTGGCTGGACTTTTTTATAGAGTATCGGCTTGAGCCTCTTTTGGGAAAAGCTTATTTCGACAGATTAATCCCCTTGGATTTTCTGAAAAAATTTCAAGCCCTATATCCCAAACTGGAATCACTTTTCCCAAGGGAGAAACCTTCCTTGCTTCATGGAGACTTATGGACCGGAAACATCCTATGCGGACCTGAAGGCAGACCTTGTCTGATCGATCCTGCCATTTATTTCGGTCATCGGGAAATGGATCTGGCTTTTTCCCGTCTTTTTGGAGGATTTGATGCAAAATTTTACGAGGCCTATGAATCGATCCTTCCCTTGGAACCCGGATTTGAAGCCCGAATCGGGATATACAATCTCTATCCGCTGCTCGTTCACCTGAATCTGTTTGGTACAGCCTACCTTCCTGGAATCGAAAAAACACTGAATCGCTTTCAATAATGGACTTTCTGATTCGACCCTTCCAACCAGCTGATGCTCCTGCCGTCCGCGAGATCATCAATGATTCGATCCTTCACACCTCTCACAATTACGACTATCATCCCAAATCATTAGAAGAGGTAGAAAGTATTTTTTCTGAAAAAATAAGGGAGGGATTTCCGGTACTGGTGGGAGAAATACAAGGTGAGGTCTTGGCCTATGCCACTTATGGCAAATTCAGGGCAAAACCCGGCTACAGCAAAACGCTTGAACACTCCATCTACCTGAATGAAAAAGCCCAAGGCAAAGGCTTGGGCTCAGAAATGATGCGAAAGTTGATCGAAATCGCAAAAGAACAAGGCTATCACATGATGATCGCCGGCATGGATTCCGAAAATTTAGGGAGCTATCGATTCCACGAACGACTGGGGTTTCGTGAAACTGCCCGCATGCCTGAGGTTTCTTTCAAGTTTGGGAAATGGCTGACTTTGGTATTTATGCAATTGAAGCTTTCTTAGGAAAGATTCTCTGTCAAATGAGGCTAATCCTTGCACCGGTCCGCACCGCCTCGTAGATCGCATCTACAATCACCAAGTCTTTCAATCCTTCCTCACCATCTACAGGAATCAATGGCTTTTTGCCATCCAAAATAATGGCTGCCATCTCGTCCATTTGGGTGGTCTGATGAGTAATGTGTTCCGCCTCGATCGGCCCTTTATTGGTTTTGGCTTGGATAGGACCATATCCGGTAGAAGGCTGCATCTCAGCAAAACCTTTCGTCCCATTAAGGAAAAACTTATCCAGATTATTCATCGAATAGGTAGACAGGCACGAAGCAACCGCTCCCGAAGGGAAACCCATCTGAAACGTGATCGTCTCATCTACTCCCTGCTTAAACTTCACCGGATCGGTCTTCACTTCCTGTGCCTCTACCCAGATCGGTTCCTCGCCCAGCATGTATCGGGCTCCGTTGATCGAGTACACGCCGATATCCATCATGGAACCGCCTCCTGCAAGCTCCCGATTGAGTCGCCACTGGGTAGGATCACCGATCATAAACCCACTCAATCCTTGGAAAAAGAGTGTTTTCCCAAATTCACCGGCTCGTTGTCTTTTGACAATTTCTACTGTTTTTGCTTCGAAGTGCATCCGATACCCTACCATCAGGTGCACTCCTGCAGCTTTGCAGGCAGCTATCATTTCCCGACCTTCTTCGGCATTGAGTGCCATGGGTTTTTCGCAGATGACGTGCTTTCCAGCTTTTGCCACTCCAATGGAATGCGGCTTATGCAATGAATTGGGCGTAATCACATAGACCGCATCGATATCCGGATTGTCCTTGATTTGGTGGTAATTATCGTAGGTATAGCAATTTTTGGCAGGGATGCCATACTTCTGCTTCCAAGTTTCGATTTTGGAAGGGGTACCACTGATGACTCCGACGAGTTTGGCACGCTTGGAGTCCTTCATCGCTTCGGCTACCCGGGTGCCATAGCTCCCCAATCCCATGATGGCGACTCGGAGGACTTTCTCTTCTTTTTCAAAATTCATGGCTGAAAGCGGATCCGCAAAAGGCAAACTAATCGCCAGGGTGGAAAGCCCTGCTTTTTGGAGAAAATCACGTCTTGAGTTCATCGATAGGTGGGTTTAAGGTTAGGTTAACTCTTTGAAGTTAGAAAACTTCAGCTAGGCAAAGCTTTTTGGCTTAGACTTTTCTGCGAACGGCCTGAAAAGTATTTCGGGTGGACTGCTCCAAAAGGACTTGATACCCATCCAAAAGAGAGGGAATTTCCTCCGATTTTTGCTTCAGAATGGTCAGCAGTTCCAAGCCTTCGTTGTATCGGATTTCAAATTCCCCTTTAAGTTGATCCAACAGTTGCTCCAGCTTAAAAAGCTGTGCATCGATCACAATCGAAACTGAAATCGCCGAAAGCTGCAGCATATTTACCCGCAGCTTCAGCGCTTGCAGCTGCTCATAGATTCGGTGGATATGCTTTTCCTCTATAAATGTGAAATCGGTGACTTTGAAACTCACCAAAATCTGTTCTTTCTTAAGCACAATCGTAGGAACTTCATGTGGAGCGGAATGCTCGTGGATTTTGGTACCCGAGGCATCCGGATTCAAAAAAGACTTGACAAAAAGTGGTATCCCTGCATTTGCTAAGGGCTTGATTGTCTTGGGGTGAATGACAGAAGCTCCAAAATAGGTCATCTCAGCAGCCTCACGGTAGCCAAGCTCTTCAAATTTTTGGGTGTTTGGAAAAAGCTTAGGATCGGCATTAAGGACCCCGGGCACATCCTTCCAAATGGTGACTGAACCTGCATCCAAACTCGTTCCCAAGATCGCTGCAGTAAAATCAGAACCTTCTCTTCCTAGCGTTGTTGTCTTCCCTTTTGGATCCTTGCCGATAAAACCCTGTGTCAAAATCGGGAAATTTTCCAGCATGGGCTTCCAAGTGGACTGACAGGCTTTGCGGGTTTTATCCCAATTGATTTTGGCAAAGCGAAAGTCAGAATCCGTATGGATCACCTCTCGGGCATCCTGCCACAGTACGATCAAATTTTGGTAACAGAGGTACTCCGCTACGATTTTAGACGAAATGAGCTCCCCAAAACAAACCACTTGATCGTAGTATTCATCGTAGTTGTCTCGGGAAAGGGGTTTTTCCAGTTGATTCTCCAAAAGAGCGAATAGGTTATCAACTTGGGCAAAAACAGCGTGACCCTCAGGAAACAGTTCCTCACAGATCTCTCGGTGGAAGGATTTTAAAATTGCACTATTCTCAGAAAAATCAAGTCCTTTCAACTTGTTGGTGAGGATGCCTTCTAGCGCATTGGTAGTTTTACCCATTGCCGAAACCACAATGATCAAATTATTTCGCAATCGATTACGGAGAATTTCTGCCAAGTTTTTCAATGCAGCCGTATCTTTGACCGATGCGCCGCCAAATTTATAAATCCAAGTTTTTGACATAAAGAATATTGCCTAATTTCAACTGTATAAACCCAAATTTTGAACTTTTCAAAGAATGAAAACTTCCACCTTCCAGCCCGATCAATCCCATCTGGCGTATTCGGTCGGCATCACGCTCGATCGATTCATCAAACTTAAGCAAAGTGACTTCCCTTTTGCTTCGGGAGAGCTTTCCCAATTGCTCCGTGACATTGCCTTGGCAGCGAAGATAGTCAATCGTGAGACCAACCGCGCTGGCCTTGCCAATATCGGAGGTGCTTTTGGACAGACCAATGTACAAGGCGAAGAACAGCAAAAACTCGATGTGATCGCCAACATCCGATTTATGCGCGCACTCAGCAAAGGAGGAGAAGTCTGCGCCATAGTCTCCGAAGAGGAAGATGCGGTCGTAGACCTTCAAAACAACTCGGGTAAATATGTGGTGGCTATTGATCCTCTTGACGGCAGCTCGAATATCGATGTGAATATCAGCATCGGTACGATTTTCTCCATCTACCGTAGAAAGTCTCCTATCGGCAGCCCCATCCTCCTCGAGGACATCATGCAGCCCGGCAGCGAACAGGTGGCCGCGGGATATGTGCTATATGGCTCTTCGACCATGCTTGTCTACACGACTGGCTTTGGCGTGAATGGCTTCACTTACGAAAACAGCCTCGGCGAGTTCTTCCTATCCCATCCGGATATTCAAGCTCCAAAATCTGGAACAATCTACTCGATCAATGAGGGACTACAGCTGGAATGGGAGAAAGGTATAGCTGATTTTGTCCAATCTTGCAAAGAAATGAAAATGCAGTCTCGCTACATCGGTAGTCTGGTAGCGGATTTTCACCGTAACCTGCTCAAAGGGGGCATCTACCTTTATCCCTCCACTTTGAAAAATCCTTCGGGAAAGCTCAGATTGATGTATGAAGCAAACGCCTTGGCATTTATTATCGAGCAGGCAGGTGGAAAAGCAAGCGAAGGGAAGCAGCGCATTTTAGACATCCAACCAAAAAACCTGCACCAAAGAACTCCTCTCATCATTGGTTCTGTGGAACTAGTCGAGCAAGTTGAACGAATGATGAACCCCATGGAGACCTTGGTCACCTCCTGAGACCACCATTCAAAACTTAATTCTGATTTTTCAAGAATAGGTTTAAATTCGATCCACTTAATTCGAAAACTATGTCTTCAAACAAACATTTTCTTTCCATAGCATTGGTAGCCGGAACGCTCTCCATTTGGACGGCTTGCGGCCCAAAAGAAGCCGAACAGGGAACTGAACAGGAGTTTACCACAGAGACCGAAAAAATGGTCATTAAAGTAGACACCCTCTACAATGAACTTGAAAATCCATGGGGAATGACCTGGCTGAGCGATGGCAGAATGCTAATCACTGAGCGTAAGGGCGAAATCCTGATTTTCAAGGATGATAAATTTACTGGAGAAAAAGTCCAAGGTCTTCCACCTGTCCACAATGTAAACCAAGCGGGTTTGCTGGACATTGCTGCCCATCCAAAGCATGCTGAAAACGGCTGGATCTACATTGCCTATGCCAAGCATTTTGAGGATAGCACAGCTGCAACCACCATCATGCGATTCAAGCTGGAAGGAAATAATGCGGTAAATCAGGAAGAACTGATCGTGGCCGGGCCATCCTGGAAAGGTGGACGTCACTTTGGTAGCCGAATTGTATTTGACAACGAAGGCTTCCTGTATTTCTCCAACGGAGATAAAGGAAACATCCCGATGAATGCTCAGGATTTGACTAACGCTCATGGAAAAGTACATCGAATCAAAGATGACGGCACCATTCCTACAGACAACCCATTTGTAGATTCTGTAGGCGCAGTAGCATCTATCTGGAGCTACGGAAACCGAAATCCGCAAGGTTTATTCTTCGATAAAGCAACCAACACGCTTTGGGAAGTTGAACACGGTCCAAAAGGCGGTGACGAGCTCAACATCATCGAAAAGGGAAAAAATTACGGTTGGCCAGTGATCTCTTATGGTATTAACTATGATGGAACCCAATTGACACAGTTTACTGAAAAACCTGGAATGGAACAGCCAGTTCACTATTGGGTACCTTCCATTGCCACATGCGGAGTTACGGTAGTGAATTCAGACAAATATCCAGGATGGAAAGGAAACATCTTGGTAGCCGCTTTGGCCAAGCAGCACATTGCGAGAGTGGTATTGAAGGACAATAAGCACATCGCTGAAGAAAAATTGCTTTTGGGAATCGGCCGAGTGCGTCAGGTAGCTGAAAGTCCGGATGGTTACATCTACGCGATCACAGAAGCCACAGGCCTATTGGTAAAATTGCTTCCGATTCAATAATTAGTCTTAATGCCCTAAAAAAGGCCTTTTGGGATCTCCAAAAGGCCTTTTTTCATTCTTTTCTGTTATAATACTTTTCAGGGAGGCTTGATTTTCAAACGGTTCGTCAAACCACTCGATCCAACATGCCGTTATATCCTCATCATAAAAACCGATTCCAATGAAGATTTTATTTGGCAATTTTCTGGGCTTTTTGATTTTAGCTCTTTTTTCCACAGTCACTGCTTGTACTCCTTCTGACCAAGTATCCGATCCGGATCCTTTACCGGATTTGAAGTTTACCACCAAGACAGCCAAAATGACCATCAAAGTGGACACCCTTCATAAAGGCTTCCAAAACCCTTGGGGAATGACTTGGATTGGTGAAGGCAGAATGCTGGTAACAGAGAAACGGGGAGAAATCCTGATTTTCAAAGAAGACAAATACACCGGACAAAAAGTCACCGGACTCCCATCTTTCTACACGAATGGTCAGGCCGGACTCTTGGACATCACTGTACATCCTGACTATGCCCAAAACGGCTGGATTTACATCGCCTATGCTAAGCCTGTCAACAGCGGCGGGGCAACCACCATCGGAAGATTTAAATTAAACGGAAACTCAGTGGCTAATTTTGAGGAGCTCATCGTGACCACTCCCGTATGGAACGGCGGCACTCACTACGGAAGCCGGATCGTATTCGACAACCAAAAGTTCCTCTACTTCAGCAACGGAGAGCGTGGCAGCCAAAACAATGCGCAAGATCTCAAAAACTCCCATGGCAAGATCCACCGGATTCATGATGACGGAAGGATTCCAACAGACAATCCATTTATAAACACATCAGGAGCCATTCCATCCATTTGGACCTATGGCAATCGCAATCCCCAAGGCTTGTATTTTGACAAAGCCAACAACCGTCTTTGGGAAGTAGAACATGGCCCAAGAGGTGGAGATGAATTGAATGTGTTGGAAAAAGGGAAAAACTACGGATGGCCAGTGATCACCTACGGAATCAACTACGATGGCACTCTTATCACCAACATTACTGAAAAGGACGGCATGGAGCAACCGGTAAAATACTGGACACCTTCCATCGCAACCTGCGGGATGACAATGGTGACTTCCGATAAATATCCAGCTTGGAAAGGCAATATTTTGGTTGCAGCCCTTGCTGCCACCCACATCGCAAGAGTTGAAATGAACGGAGCAAAGGCATCCGGTGAGGAAAAATTACTGCAGGGAATTGGACGTGTAAGGCAAGTGGCGCAGAGTCCGGACGGCTACATCTACGCAGTTACAGAAGGCACCGGGCTACTGATCAAGCTTTTACCGGCAAACTGAAAAGAGGGTTTATCCCTCTTTTTTCTTTTCAACGATAAAATTCCCTTTAGTGCGCTCTTCAAAGGTCTCCTTTGAAGGAAAGAGTCGGTTAATTCTCCTGCTGAGTTCCAAAAAAGCTACCAATCGTTCGGCAGGCGTAAGTGCCAAAAACTCCTCTTCACGAATCTTGTTACTCGCTTCCTTAGTCAGGTACCGGATTTGCATAGCTGAAAATACGCTAAAATCTTACACAAAGTCCACATCCACACTGAAGGGATACTTCATCAGAAATTGAAGCGCTTCTTCAATAGAAAGATCTTCGAAAAGAACCCGATGGAGATTTTCCGTAATTGGCGCACGAATCCCCACCGTTTTGATAAATGCATCAATAATTCGGATGGTATTCACCCCTTCGGCCACTTCTTCCATTGATTCCAAAATCTGATCCAGTGATTCCCCTTTCGCCAAGCGATAGCCCACGGTAAAGTTTCGCGAATCCACCGAATTGCAAGTAGTCACCAAATCTCCAATACCAGCCAAGCCAATGACCGACTGCACACTTCCTCCCAGTGCCTTGCTTAGGTGCACCATCTCTACCATCCCTCGGGAAATCAGGAGACCTTTGGCATTTTCACCTAACCCCAATCCCGCCAATGCTCCTGCAGCGATGGCAATGATATTTTTCAAGACTCCGCTAAGCTCGACTCCAATGATATCTGAATTTCCATAGACCTGGAATCGCTCGGATCGAAGCAGTCGTTGCCCTTCCAAAATCACCTCATTATACTTACTGGCAATCACTGTTGCGGCCGGTTGGCCAAGACTGAGTTCTTTGGAAATATTTGGACCCGCCAAACATCCTACCCGCACGGCTACAGTTTCCTGAACGATCACTTCGCTCATGGTCATGATTTGGTTTCGCTGTATTTTTTTGACAGTTTCCAAGGTTTCCCCGCTTGGCAGATTTAGCGCCAGGCCTTTTGTGCCATGAACTACCAAGTGGTATGGATGTAAAAATGGCGCAAACGTCTGGGTCACCTCCACAAAAGCGGAAGAAGGAACCATGAAAAACAGTATTTCACAGGATTGACACAGCTCCTCGGGGGAAAAGGTAGCCCGAATAGAAGGAGCTAATTCTCTACCATAAGCAGTATGGTCAGTATTGATTTCGTCAATCACCTCTTGCTTTCGGGCATAGACGAGGACTTCATTTTTTTCAGCCAGCATATTGGCTACCGCTGTACCGAAGCTCCCTACTCCGACTACACCGATCAGCTTGGGTTTAGAAGAGTTTTTCGAGGCCATATCCATGTAGTCTGTTGTGGTAAAAATAAAGCAAGCTCATGTCTTCCGTGACAATATTGCCTTTTTGATCCTTGAGCAAAGGTCGCTTGGCATGATACATCCCCACGTTGTCCAGTCCGTGCGCGATGACTGAATCCATATCTCTCTTTAGATGCGGAGCCATGTCTATTTTACCTTGGGCCTTGAGCTCCGTAATTCTATCCAAAACCAGCTGACAACCTGATTTAAATTCCTCATAATTCAGAGTCAAGTCCTCATCCGGCAATCGAATCAGGTCGAAAATATCCAACTTCCTGTTTTTAGCTTTAATCAGTTCAAACGCTACAAAAGCCACCAGATGTGAGCTAAATACTCGGTTGATCTTATGAAATTCCTCGACAATCCGTTTACCCAGCATATGGGTATATTCTTCTTCCCGCTGCGCATCAACGGTCACTTTTCCTCCTGAGACAAAGTAATCTCGGGTATCAATTGTCCTACCCCATTTATCTAAGCTATTTCCATCCTGATCCACATAATTCCCAAGGACATCCATTGCTCGACCTATAGAAACCGAGATGTCCGAACCCTTGGTAAAGAACTTCAACAGAAACTTGGAGATTTTATAAGAAGTGGAAAACTCGTCGTTCTCCTTGTAGTAGCGCTCTTGTCCTGTGATACTCAAATAGTCTTGAATCAAACTCGGAGCCTCCAGGACAAAGTGGTAATTGATTGTCACAGGGACGATAAAGACTTTACCTGAGATATCCTGAATTCCGCTTTGGTAGTTGGCACGTTGTGCTTCTATAGCAGTACTGAGAAGCCCGAGTTTAAGCCTAGACTCAATCATGCCACTTCGGGAGCGTGTTCCTCCCGGAAAAAAAAGCGAATGGCAACCGAATTGAATCGCCTCTTTGGAGTAAGTCTTCAAGGTCTCAAGATAGAGCGCGTTTTTCTTTCTTCGGTCCACCTTGTACGCTCCTAGGGCGTTCATGAAGTAGGCGA
The DNA here is from genome assembly GCA_018336015.1 of Algoriphagus sp. GTDB lineage: Bacteria > Bacteroidota > Bacteroidia > Cytophagales > Cyclobacteriaceae > Algoriphagus > Algoriphagus aquatilis. The sequence continues at coordinate 82,829 of JAGXQZ010000029.1, forward strand.
AGATGGATATATTAAAAAGATTGAGACCAGCGCCATAGATAAACGGAGGCATACCCAACACCGAAATGATCCATCCGATCAGAATACTGTCCAAATTGGAAAAGTGAGTAGGAACCATCACAATGGTGCCTTTGGTAGCCAAATCCCGGATTTGATCGGTCTGACCGGTAATCTGAATTTTATCCTGAAGCGTGTATTGGTTACTGAATATAGATTTGAACCCCTTTACACGTGCGGCATTCAACAGTCGGCCAAAGCCAAAAGTGACCATGCTTCGGGTAAACTTGTAATGGGAAGCCTTGAAATTGGACGCAATCTCTTCGGCATATCGAGAGGTAATTTTACTCAACACCTGTTGATAGGCTTCCAATCGCTTGGCTTTGGTCAATCCCGAATCAGTGTTGATTTGGAGAAGGGATGATTTCACCTCACCCCAAAATTCACCTTCATCATCCGGGTCCACAGCCCAAGGATTTTGCTTGATCCGCAGTTTTTCCCGATAGAGGGTAGTTTCGAGTTCTTCCTTAAGAATATCAGGGTTTTTCCCATTCAGGAGCAAAATTTTGGACTCTGCCAGCTCTGCAACTCTTTTTATAAATTCTTTACGTTCCCGGGCCAATTTTACCACAGGCCATTCGTCCTTTTTAGGCAAAATGGGAGCGTACCGATGTTTGATATAGTTCTCCTCCAAGTGGTGTCAGGGTTGATAAAAGGCCTCAAAGATAAGTAAAAAGACCATCCCAAGGGTTCATTGAAGGGATGGTCTTGAAGGTCATTGCTTTGATCTGGTGAAAATCGCCACAATTGCAGAAGTCAATACTCCCATAAAGGCAGCAAAGATCAAAGACTGCTGAATATAACTCATGAGAGAAAAGTGCATTTCGGCTTCCTCTTGGGTCATTTGACCTTTTTCTACCGAGAGCTTTCTGATATTTGGAAAGTATTCGGGTGAAATGTACTCATGCGAAATGTACTGACTCAATGGAGTCAAAATCACCACCACCAGCGTAAGTAGCAGCCCTGAAATCAAGCCTTGGAGGTAAGTCATTTTTCCCTGGTAATCAGTTTTCTTCTTGTCTCTCAGCGCCAGGACGTACAAGGCAATGGCAATAGGTGCATAAAACATCGTGTAGGTTGCGTGCTGATCCAGCAGCTCATCATGCCAACCGAGGCTTTTCTCCAAAACCATCCAGATCAATCCGGATAAAATGAAGAGGATACTCCATTTGATTTCGATTTGAAATTTCTTCATAGTGTGAGTGTTAAGGTGAATGGAGGAATTAACCCTCCCTTAACAAATTACAAAAAATGCCTGAACGATTTTCAATTGAGTGCGTTTCACATGCTGTGGTCAAATAAACCCTTGTCTGTGCCGGAAAGCGTATTATTTTTACGGCACCATACCCTGATGAAACTAGACCTAAAACAAATACAAGTCCCCATTGAGTCCGAAATGGCTCAGTTTGAACATAAGTTTCGGGACTTTATGAAAAGTAAGGTCAAGCTCCTCGACCACATCACCAATTACATCGTCAAGCGCAAAGGCAAGCAGATGCGGCCGATGTTTGTTTTTTTGACGGCGGGGGTTTGCGGTAAAATCAATGAATCCACGCACCGTGGCGCTGCCCTGATCGAGCTACTCCATACTGCATCCCTTGTACACGACGATGTCGTGGATGATGCCAACTACCGCAGGGGATTTTTTTCGGTGAATGCACTCTGGAAAAATAAAATTGCTGTCTTGGTTGGGGACTATTTGCTCTCCCGAGGCTTGCTTTTAAGCGTAGAATATGGGGATTTTGATCTGCTGCGGATCGTATCCAATGCTGTCAAAGAAATGTCAGAAGGAGAGCTCTTACAAAGCTACAAAGCCCGAAAACTCGACGTGGATGAGGACATCTATTATGAAATTATCCGCCAAAAAACAGCAAGTTTGATCGCATCTTGCTGTTCGGTAGGAGCATGCAGTGTGGGAAGTGACCAAGCCACAATTGAAAAAATGCGACTTTTTGGAGAAAAAGTAGGCATTGCATTCCAAATCAAAGATGACCTTTTTGACTTCGGAGATGATGAAATTGGTAAACCTGTGGGAATAGATATTAAGGAGAAAAAAATGACTCTTCCCTTGATCTATGCCCTTCGAAATGCAGATTGGCTGACCAAGCGAAAAATCATTTACCTCATTCGTAACCGCTCTGAAGACAAAAAAGCGGTCAACGAAGTAATCGACTTTGTAAAGAAAAGCGGAGGGTTAGAGTATGCCAAGGAAAAAATGAACGGGTTCTACCAAGAAGCCTTGGCTATTTTGAAGGAGTTTCCTGACTCGGTTTACAAAACCTCCCTTGGCGACCTGGTAAGCTATTCTATCGAGCGGAGAAAATAAAAGTGGAGCCTGAGTCTGCACTTTCGAATTCAAATTTTTAAGCTTATATAACTCGCACCGCCTTGACGAACCTACGGGTGTAACTGGGCTGCTTGAGACTGGAAATCATCACTTTCATTTCCTTACTCGAGGAGGCGTGAATAAACTCGCTTTCCATTCCTTTTGGATCAGTCACGATCCCGATATGTCCGATGGCATTACGAGTTGGACTAAAAAAAACTAGAATATCTCCCTTTTTCACGGTTTCGATTGGAACTTCTTTGCCAAAATCAGCAAACTGAGCGGAAGTCCTAGGGACTTTGATTCCAAATTCTTGATAGACATAATAAACGAAACCCGAGCAGTCGAAGCCTTTGGAACTCGTGCCTCCATACACGTAGGGTACATCCAGGAAAGTTTTCCCAAACTGCTCCAGACTATCCCTTAATGGGGTATCGGCTTCCACTGAGTCAGACTTTACTGGTTCTATGGTTTCAACCGAGATTTCTGCTTGGCCTTTGTAGGGTTTTGTTGGAAACCGAGAAGCAATCACTCCCAAGATACCAAGAAGAAGCACTGCCGCTATAGAGATTTTTAGAAAGATGGTTTTATTGAAATTCACCATGTGGAATTGGATGGAAAGCAAAAGTCCAAGCGAGTGTAGACTGTCATTCAAGGACTTATTCTTGGCAAACTGCCTCCAAAAATAAATCGTTCCAAAACTACCCTACTTGAAATTTGATGTTGTGATGTTAGGTAATCTCAACTTTTGGAAAACACGATAGCAATACATTACCCATCCAACTGAATTTTTGGACTTATCTTAGAGGAAATACCTTACGACCATGAACAAAGTCCTTGGCTTACTCCTGATCTTCTTTGTTTTCCAGCAAGCGGGGTTCACCCAAACCTATTCCATCCCTGAGAGCACCAAAAGAATCGTTTTTCTCGGCAACAGCATTACCTACAATGGGAAGTTTGTTTCTTACCTCAACGCTTATCTTTCCTTGAAGTACCCCGAGAAAAATCTGGAAATCATCAATGTAGGCCTCCCCAGCGAAACGGTCTCCGGGCTTTCAGAGGCAGGTCATGCAAACGGGGAGTTTCCCAGACCTGACCTCCGGGAACGGCTGGATCGGATTTTGAAACAACTCGAGCCGGATTTGGTGATTGCCAATTACGGGATGAACGATGGGATTTACTTGGCTTTTGATGAGAAGCGATTTGATGCATTTAAAAAAGGAATGGCTTGGATGCATCAGACCGTAGAATCCTCCGGTGCAGAAATCATCCACGTCACCCCTCCGATCTACGATGAGCGAAAAGGGGCCGCCTATGCCAATGTACTGGACATCTACTCAGATTGGCTGGTCAGCTTACGCTACACCCAACACTGGAACGTAATTGACCTCCACTGGCCTATGCGAAGAGAATTGGAGGAAAAGCGAAGTATAAACCCGGATTTTGCTTTCGCAAAGGACGGAATCCATCCCGATGAATCAGGGCACTTTTTGATGGCAAAAACTCTTCTTACTGGCCTTGGAGAAAATGTAAATCATGCCAAAACCATTGAAGAACTGCTTTCTCCTTTTCCCAAAGGAATGCAAGTACTCGCCCTCATCGAGCAGCGCCAAGAAATCCAAAAACTGGCTTGGCTAAGTGCAACGGGACACCTTCGCCCGGGAATCCCGACAGGACTTTCGCTGGAAGAAGCTCAGCAAAACGTAGTCGGGCTTAATCTTCAGATTCGTAAACTGATTTCTCCCTAACCTATTCTCGGAAAGTCATCTTCAGATTTTTCCACTCTCCTAAATCAAAAAAGCCGGCTTCACACCGGCTTTAGATTACTTCATTGGCTTGATGGTCTGGATTTTCCCATCAGGAAGATGCGTTAGTTCGGTCATTTTGATGTTGCGGAGTGGCGTTTGACCTGAGAGTTGGGTATCGTGGTAAAAGAGGTACCATTTCCCCTGAAACTCTACAATCGAATGGTGATTGGTCCAGCCTTCTACCAGCTCTAGTACATTGCCCTGATAGGTAAATGGCCCATAAGGATTGTCACCAATCGCGTAGGCAATAAAATGCGTGTCGCCCGTGGAGTAAGACAGATAATACTTCCCGTTGTACTTGTGCATCCAAGCCGCCTCAAAGAATCGTCGGGCATTATCCCCTGCTTTGATGGGCTCACCGTTTTCGTCTAGGATGAGGAGTTCACGGGGCTTTTCTGCCAATTCGGTCATCGTGACTCCGAGCTTGGCGATGTAGGGCATCAGGGCTTTTTCCTCCGGAGCAGGAATCCCGTCAGTTGGACCTTTTCTTCCGGCTACTAATTTCTGGTCCTCATACCACTGAAGCTGTCCGCCCCAAATGCCTCCCCACAGCAGGTAATACTCCGCCCCGTCCTGAAATGCGGAGGGATCCATGCTGAAAGTGCCTTTGATGGGTTCCGGTTCGGCTTTGAAGGGACCTTCCGGCCGATCAGAAACAGCCACTCCGATTTTGAAGATGTCCTGTTTGTCTTTTGCAGGGAAGTAGAGGTAGTATTTTCCATCTTTCTCGGCCGCATCCGGCGCCCAAAGCTGCCGACCTGCCCATGGCACATCCTCCAGCTTAAGCGCGACACCATGATCAGTGACGGTTTCTCCGGGACTTTCCATGGAAAACACATGGTAATCCTTCATGTCAAAGTGTGACCCCATGTCATCTTGAGCTACTTCGGTTTCGATATCGTGGGATGGATAGATGTAGATTTTGCCTCCAAAAACATGAGCAGAAGGATCCGCTGTGTAGATGTGCTCGACCAGCGGAGCATGTGTAAATTTCGAAGCGGTGGAATCAGCTTCAACAGTCTGGACGACCTCTTTAGGCTGTGAGCAGGCAAATCCTGCCAAAAGCAGGAAACTGAAGTAAGGGATGGATTGACGCATGGTTAGATTAGGTTTGAGTCAGGTCTTGAAAATAGTGAAAGGACTTCTACCTTTAAAAAGGTCCAGAAAGAGATTGTTTGATTTTCCAAAATGAATATACCTTTGATAGTATCAAATGATACTATCAATGAAGCCTCCCTATGATATCACTCCTGAGATTTTGAAATGGATAAGCTCCATTTCGGAGAAGATAGGCGAGGCAAATGCACTTTTTCTGAGCAAACCTTCTCCCCAACTCAGGAAACAGAATCAGATTAAAACGATCCACTCTTCTCTTCAAATCGAAGGAAATACCCTAAGCGAGGACCAGATTACAGCACTTTTGGAGGATAAACGGGTGATTGGGCCGCAAAAAGACATTTTGGAAGTGCTCAATACAGTTTCTCTTTATGAAAATTTGGATTCGCTGAAATCTACTTCTGAAAAATCCTTCCTCTCTGCTCACGCCACTTTAATGAACGGATTGATCGAAAATCCAGGGAACTATCGAACTCGTGGTGTGGGAGTAGTCAAAGGCTCACAAGTGGCACATCTCGCCCCTCCTGCTGGAAATGTCCCCGGTTTGATGAAAGATCTTTTTAAATACTTAAAGGATGACCAAGAACTTGTCTTGATTAAAAGTTGTGTTTTTCACTACGAAATGGAATTCATTCATCCTTTTTTGGATGGAAATGGTCGGATGGGAAGGCTTTGGCAGACCGTAATTCTAAAGGAAAAGTATCCTGTCTTCGAATCTCTGCCATTTGAAACATTGATCCACAAAACACAATCGGAGTATTACGAGGCTCTAGCGTTGAGTGACAAAATGGGGAAACCCACGGCTTTCATCGAGTACATGCTTCGAATTCTCGATGCAGCATTGGAAGATTTGCTTCGCTTCAAAGGAAAAACCATCCATCCGGAAGATCGAATGACTTACTTTTTATCTTTGGGTAAAAGCCCTTTCACCCGAAAAGATTACATGGAAGTGTTTAAGACCATCTCTACAGCTACGGCAAGCAGGGATTTGAAGAAAGCGGTGGAGGAGGAAAAACTTAGGGCAGAAGGGATTGGGAATAAGACTTTTTACATTCTCAATCCAACCTCTCCAAAAACCCCTTAAACTCTTCAAAGCTTTTTCCCATCGGGATCACCTGTTTTTCTCCTTGCAGAAAAGCAGCTAATCGCTCCGGTAAAATCAATTTTTCTCCCAAAGCTTCCTCGACGACATCCCTGAATTTACCCGGATTGGCGGTCTCCAGAAATACTCCAGCATAACCTGGATTTTCAGCCATAAAGTCTTTCAAACCCAAATACCCCACTGCCCCATGCGGATCGAGGGTATAGCCCAACGGCTGCACAACTTGAATTGCCTCGACGGTTTGCTCATCCGAGTAGAAATAGCCTTTGACATGTTCCCGAAACAGCTCCTCATCGCCTCCATACAGGGCCTGAAGTCTTGGAAAATTGCTTGGATTTCCCACATCCATGGAATTGGAAACCGTAGGAATCGAAGTTTGAGCCTGAAAAGCTGCACCATTCAGGTAGTCCGGAACCACTCTGTTGACGTTGGTGGCAGCCACAAAGTGATCGATCGGCAAGCCCATCCGCTGTGCCAAAATTCCCGCTCCGATGTTTCCAAAATTCCCGCTTGGCACTGCAAAAACGACCTTTTTACCCTTCTTTGGCAATCGGGAATAGGCATAGAAGTAGTACAGACACTGTGGAATCCAACGGGCAATGTTAATTGAATTGGCGGAGGTCAAGAGCAACTTTCGGTTTAGCTCCTGATCCAAAAAGGCCTGCTTCACCAGCGTCTGACAGTCATCAAATACACCATCTACTTCCAAAGCGGTAATGTTTTGGCCCAAGGTCGTAAACTGCTTTTCCTGAAGTGGACTGACTTTTCCCTTCGGAAAAAGGATAATCACCTCCACCCCTTGAACGCCCAAAAAGCCATTGGCAACGGCACTTCCCGTATCTCCGGAAGTAGCGACCAATACACGAACTTTTTGGCTTTGCTCTCCTACCAGCATGCTCATCAACTTCGAACAAAACCTCGCCCCAAAGTCTTTGAAGGCCAAAGTCGGCCCGTGAAACAGTTCCAGACTGTAGACATCCTCCTCCACCTTCACAATTGGTGCATCAAAAGTCAAGGTATGATCGACGAGTTCGTGGATCTGCTTTTCACTCAAATCCTCCGAAAACAAGGCCCCGATCACGGCATATCCGATTTCCCGGAAACTCATTTCCGACATCTTCTCGATGAGTTCCTCTGACAAAACAGGAATCCGCTCGGGCATGTAGAGGCCATTGTCCGGTGCAAGTCCTTTGATGACCGCTTCGGAAAGGGAAACTTTATGATCAGGATTGTTGGTGCTGTAGTACTGCATTCGATTATTCCTTTTCCGCCAACAGTCTCACAATTTTGCAGTCGACTGTTGACCGTTGACTGTTGACAATTCTAGTTATTCGAGGACAAAAGCCCCTTTGGTATTGATCGCAGAGTGGTAGGCGTCCACACCGAGACCGATGGAGTCGTACACTTGCTGGGCTGCGTCGATGATGGATTGGACGGTTTTTTCTCCTTTGGATAAGGCGAAAAGCGTCGGGCCTGAACCCGAAATCCCCATTCCCAGTGCTCCGGCAGCTTTCACTGCTTCTTTCACTTCATAAAATCCGGGTATCAAAGTAGCCCGATAAGGCTCCGCAATCACATCCCGAAGGGATCTACCAATTAGTTCGAAATCCTCCTGAAACAGCCCTGCGATCAATCCGGCCACATTTCCGGATTGGATGGTGGAATGCTTCAAAGAGACGCTATCGCGCAAAACCGATCTGGAATCAGAAGTCTTTAACTCAAAATGCGGATGCAAAAGCGTACAATGCAAGCCCTCCGGTACATGAAGCTTGATCACATCGAGGGGATGGTAATCCCGAATCAGGACAAATCCACCCAGCAAACTCGGGGCAACATTATCCGCATGTCCGGCACCGCAGGCGACTTTCTCAGCCACCATCGCAAAGGGCAGCAGTTGTTTTTTCTCAAAAGGCTCGCCCAAAAGGCGATTGGAAGCGACAAGTGCAGCGACGGCACTAGCTGCACTCGAACCCATTCCGGAACCTAGCGGAAGACCTTTTTCGAGGTAAATTTCCATTCCAACTTGATGACCTAACTCATCAAGCATGGCCTGAATAGCTACCGCACAGGTATTTTTCTCGGCCTCAAAAGGCAACCTTCCTCCATCACCGGTAATGGAAACAACCTGCAAGCCGGGTTCTTTTTTCTCCCTCACCTCCACCACATCGCCCATAGCATCGATTGCAAATCCAAGAATATCGAATCCACAAGACACATTGGCGACCGTAGCCGGCGCAAAAGCTCTAACCGAATTCATTACTCTCGGGTATAGTTACCGATTCGAATCACGTCAGCAAACACTCCGGCAGCGGTCACATCTGCCCCTGCACCCGGTCCGCGGATGATCATTGGACGGTCATGGTAGCGATCCGTGGTCAGCAGGATCATATTGTCACTGCCTTTCAAACTGGAGAAAGGATGAGATTCAGGCAGGGACTTCAAGCCTACTTTGGCTTTTCCTTCTTCGAGGGTCGCCATAAAGCGCAGTTTTTCTCCCTTGGCTTTGGCATCAGCAAGAAGCTTCGCAAAGTCAGCATCGTGCCCTTTGAGCTTTTCAAAAAACTCATCCACCGATTGGGTGTGCTGACAATCAGCCGGCACCATGCTCTGGATAGTGATATGGTCAAATTCGAGTTCCTGCTCTGCTTCACGGCCGAGAATCAAGATTTTTCTGGCCACATCCATTCCACTCAAGTCATCACGAGGATCTGGTTCGGTGTAGCCTTTTTCTTTGGCGACTTTGACCACTTCGGAGAAAGGCGCTCCGTTTTCAAGTTCGGAGAAAATAAAATTCATCGAGCCACTGAGCACGGCTTCGATACGGATCACCTTGTCTCCGGAAAGCATCAAATCCTGCAGGGTATTGATGACAGGAAGACCCGCGGCCACGTTGGTTTCGTAGAGGAATTTTACCCCTCGGCGTTTAGCAATTCGCTTCAGCGATCGGTAATTATCCATGGAAGACGAATTGGCCTTCTTATTTGGTGTTACGATAGCGACTTTGGCCTCCAAAATACGGGCATAGGTATCTGCCACCACCTGACTGGCGGTACAGTCCACAAAGACCGAGTTGGAGAAGTTCATCTCTTCCATCTTGGTGATAAACTTGTCCATATCCATCGGCTCGTCGGCCTCACTGAGTTCATGAGGATGCTTCAGGTCAAAGCCATCTTCGTGAAAGGCCATGTATCGGCTATTGGCCATGCCGTGAATCTGCACATCGAGCTCGTTGTCATTCAAAAGCTTGTGCTGCTGATGCGCGATCATTTTCATCAGGGCCTTTCCGATCAATCCTGTGCCCACCAAAAAGACGTGAAGCACCTTGTTTTCAGAAAGGAAAAATGCCTCGTGAAGCGCGTTAAGCGCTTTTTGCAAATCGGGCTGAGGAATTACCGCAGAAATATTCAATTCTGAGCTACCCTGAGCAATGGCTGCCACGTTAATGTTGTTTTGCCCCAAAGCGCGGAACATGCGGCCTGAAGCTCCCGGGTTTTGTTTCATATTTTCACCCACGACTGCGACAGTTGCCAGGCCATGTAGTAGGGAAACCTGATCCATTTCACCGGATTTGATTTCATAAAAAAACTCACGCTCGATCGATTCCTTAGCCATGTAGGACTCCTGAGTTTTGATCGCCAAGCAAATGCTGTGTTCGGAGGAAGCTTGAGAGATCAACACGATGTTGACTTTGGCTTCTGCCAAGGCTTTGAAAACCCGGCTTACGGTCGCGCCACCTTCGATCAATCCTGCACCCTGAACAGTCACAATGGAAATGTTGGACATTGAGCTGATCCCTTTGATCAGGGCTCCATGGCTGACTTCCCCGTTGATCAGTGTCCCAGGATTTTCCGGCTCAAAGGTGTTTTTGATGTAGATCGGGATGTTTTTCTTCATCGCCGGCTGCATCGTAGCTGGGAAAATCACTTTGGCACCAAAGTGCGAAAGCTCCATGGCCTCGTTGTAACTCAGCTGTGGAATGGTAAAAGCGGTATACACCAGCTTGGGATCCGAGGTCAATACCCCGGAAACGTCAGTCCAGATTTCCAGATCGGTAGCTTCCAAAGCTCCTGCAAAAATGGCTGCGGTGTAATCAGATCCAGAACGACCCAACGTGGTGGTCTCTCCCTTTGCAGTAGAAGCGATAAATCCTGTAATGACTTTTACCCCGTCGTTTTTGGCGAAATACTCCTTAATCTGAGCATTAGTAATCTCATAATCTACACGGGCCTGACCAAAGCGATCATTGGTACGGATGACATCACGCGCATCTACAAACTGCGTTTTGATGCCTTTTCCCGCCATGGCTTCAGCTAAAATGAACGCAGAAAGGCGCTCTCCAAAGCTGGCCACATAGTCAAGAGTCCGAGCCGAATTTTCTTTGATCAGAAAAATGCCGTGGAAAAGGTCCTCCAACTCTTTGAATCTCACCTTGACATAGGTCATGACGGTGGATTGATTTTGGACGGCAATGAGCTGACGGACGATGTCCAAGTGCTTTTCCTCAAGGGTTTGAAGCAGGTCTCTGTAGGCCTGATCGCCTTCACGGGCAAGTCTTGCAATGGTAAGCAAGCTCTCCGTAACTCCTCCAAATGCGGAAAAAACGACCGCTATTTCATGACTTTTAAGCTTGTCTTGGAGAATAGCAAAGACCTTTTTGATGTTTTCGGGGTTCGCTACGGAAGAACCTCCAAACTTGATAATTTTCATAGTAAGAATAGATTGCTGGAAACTAATATCTGGCCAAAAAAGGCCTCAGGGGCGGGTACTCAATGATCACGACGGGTCACCCCGTAATCATCGTGGTCATCATGCCTGTAGATGTCATCAAAAAAGCAGCTGCCTCGCCCGTCATGCGGGAAGGACCAGAAAAACCATACAATTGAGCTGCGATTACCATAGGTCGGTGAATTGACTTGACAATCTTACAGCGAAAAAACCGATCGGCCAAAAGAAAATTCAATCAATTGAGATTTTTTTAGATATTTTTCACTGAATAGTCTTAAAAATTGCTCTTTTGACAATTTTACCCAAAGAATATTTTTCGAAAGTCAAAAAGAACCTTGGGATCAAAAAATACAGGATTGACAAAAAATAAAAACGCTCATCCTTCCAAAATGGTCTATGGAAACGATGAGCGTTTTGTATTGAGAGCGAATGGTATTTAGGCCAGTTCTTCGATCACCTGCATTTTACCTCGGAAATTGATTTGTTCTTTTTTCTTCTTTCCAATCAGGAGTTCTCCCAATGGGGAGTTTTTGCTGAGTAAAAACACTTTTGCATCATCTACCTTGATCTGACCGATGCTAACAGCGAGAAGGAACCATTCGGTACCCAATTTTACCAATGCGCCTTCCTGCACGGTCGGCGGCGTGTCTTTGATGGTATTTAATCGGTACAATTCTTCCAGGTCCAATTTACTCTGCTTGATTTGCTTTTCGAGTGAGTTGAGATCTTGGGTCATCGTTTCACGGCTGGTTTCATATTTGTCTCCGGCACTGTTTTTTTCCTCCTCAAGAATACTCTCGATGATATTTTTTCGCTCCTCAGCCAAAAGGGTTTCTTTTTGTTTTAGCTGATCGATGGCAGTTTGATAGACTTTCGCTTTGAATTCGTTCATAAAATTTACTCTTCACAAGGTTCTTTTCTTCGGGTATCGATGATGTAAACGATTTTCCAACCATCAGCCATTTTGACCAACTGGAAGGAATTGACTCCACAGTGGCTGAAATTGCCATTGACATAGAATCGATAGGGAGTCCAAGCTGATGCCATGGTACCGTCTACTTTGATTTGATAATCCAAAATACGCTCATCCAAGGTCGTCTCAGCAGGCGTAGATGCAATTCTTTTGACAAAATCTGCCACCGAATTGCTGCCTACTGTGCTACCTTCTGGCTTTACTTGGACGGTCTGCATGAGTCCTTCTTGATAAAATGCACCCGCTACCTGCTCTGCATTTTTTGATTTCATGCCTTCAAAAAGGCTTCGGATGACATCCTCCACAGCTTTTTCTTCCGATTGGGAAAAGCCCGACAAACAGAACATAAATGCCAAAAGGGCTGATAAAATCAATTTCTTATACATACTTAAACTCCTCCGTAAAGTTTGAATGTCATCTGTCGTAACGCTGGTGTATTTACTGCATAGTGCATGGCCTCGGCAATATCCGCAGGATTGACCCACTTACTTGCATCGGCCTCCGGCATAGCTGCTCGATTGGCGGGTGTGTCCATAATGCTTGGGACAAACACATGAGTCCTGATATCTGTTCCCTTCACTTCTTCAGCGACTATTTCTGAAAGCGAAATGACCAATTTTTTACTCAATGAGTAGGCAACTGTTTGCGTAGCATCATGTAGTTGTAAAGCTGGCCGAGCTCCTACAAATAAGAAAGTTCCGCTTTGCTGTTTTTTGAACAATGGAAGAAAGCCACTGACCATCGAAAATGCGCTAAAAAAATTGAGCTGAAACATTGCCATTAGATCCTTTTGGGTAGTAGTCTCAAGTGTCCCCATCGCAAATCCACCCACAATCATGGCAATAGCATCCAATTCTCCATATTGAACTTGGTACTCTCTGACGAATTCAGTGACTGCTTTCTCATCAGTCACATCTATTTCATAGGTGTCGTCTGCTTCTTCGGACACTTCATTGGCGTCAGGCCTCACCAAAGCGATCACGTGATAGCCTTCACGCTTGAATTTTTCTACCACAGCACTGCCAAGGGCACCTGCCGCTCCGGTTACGATTATATTTCTGCTCATCAGTCCTTCTAATCCGTCCTATATTTGCTAAAATTAGCCTTAATTTTTCGATTGAACGATGAATCACCTCAAAAGCAGTATCCGCATCAAGGAAAATGTCCGCCGAAGAAACTTTGCATTCAAACTAGTTCTTCTGATTATTCTTGAAATTTTTTATGCAGGGGACACCTTTTTGAGGCCTTTTCTCGAGCAATACGAAATTTTAACACACATCATCCGGGCCTTGATTTTCCTGTTGAGTGCCAATCTGATTTTCTCCCTAGGAAGATTTATCACCCTGAGTATTTACTTGCAGCAGCGTGAGGAGACTAAAGTTCAGCCGAATTTTGTGATCGGAATTGACAGGATAGCGACTCTTCTCAATATGCTTGCCGTACTAATTTCGTTAATGCTGGCATTTGGGATCCGTCCTTTGGAGTTTTTGACGAGTATAACTATCGTGGCCGCGGCCATTGCCCTACTCACCAAAGATTACATTACCAATATTGTCAATGGCTTGATTATGATGTTTTCGGATCAGCTGGAGATTGGGGATAAAATCCAAGTGGGAAGGCACATTGGGTTTATCAGAGACATTACTTTGATCAATTTGGTCTTAAAAAATGACTCAGGGGAGATCATTCTAATCCCCAACTCGATGGCCTTGACCACAGATGTGGTGAATTTTTCAAAAAACAATACCCATCAGGTCATATTTGACACGGAGATATCCTCCACTACGGAAATATATCTGAATCAATTGGAGGAAAAATTGGAGGAAGTGCTGGAAAAATACCCTGAAGTTGTGATCAAAGAAGGAGCTCAGTTGAATATTCTGGAAAGGAAAGCGGATACCATTTTGGTGAGGTTCCAGTTCCCGATCAAAACAGGAGAAAAACCCACCGAAATTCAAGTAAAGAAAGCGCTAAACCAAGCCCTCATCGACTGGAGACATGAATTACGACAAGCCTAATTACTTTGATTTGGTCTACCAAGTAGTCCGCGAGATCCCAAAAGGAAGGGTAACAAGCTATGGTGCCATCGCCCACTACCTAGGCCTGAAAAGTGGCGCTCGAATGGTGGGATATGCCATGAGTGCATCCCATGGTTTGCCTGATGTACCGGCACAGCGTGTAGTCAATAGACAGGGATTGTTGACAGGAAGGCATCATTTTAGCACACCCACTCTCATGCAGGAACTGTTAGAATCGGATGGAGTAAAAGTGGAAAACGACCAAGTGGTCGACTTTGAAAAGGTCTTTTGGAATCCTGAGAAAGAGCTGGGTATCTAAGATTTTTTCCTAACCAGATACAATCCCAAAAACATCAGGGCTCCATTTAAAATCAAAGCCTCAAAGCCGAATTTGTACCCCCAAAGCCATTTTTCTGAATTTGAGCTGACCATGAAAGTAAGCAAGGGAGCAGCCACTGCCAGATAGGGCACCCAGTTGTCCTTGACTTGAAATTTAGTAAAAAGCCCAAAAGAATATAGCCCCAGCAAAGGCCCATACGTGTATCCGGCAATGATAAACACCGAATTGATCACACTTTGGTCGTTGAGCCAATAAAAGGCCAGGATTAAGAAAAACATCAAGCCTGTAAACGCGATGTGGACTTTTTTACGAATTGACACCCGCTTTTCAGGAGCGTAGTTGCGTTCGATCTGGAGAAAATCGTAACAAAAGGAGGTCGTCAAAGCGGTCAATGTGGAATCTGCACTAGAATACGCAGCCGCGATGATCCCCAATACAAACACAATCCCTGTAAAAGAAGAAAAGTGCTGGGTGGCTAACAATGGAAAAAGTTGGTCTGATTTGGCCGGCATGGCTATACCTTTTGTCTCTGCGTAGAGATATAGCATCACACCAAGCGATAGAAAGAGGATATTTACGACCACCAAAATGATGGTAAACCAAAACATGTTTTTCTGAGCATCTCCCAAGGTGCGGCAAGTCAAATTTTTCTGCATCATATCTTGGTCGAGACCTGTCATGACTATGGTGATGAATGCTCCTGAAATAAACTGCTTGAAAAAATTGGTGCCGGCCTTCCAGTCCCAGTTAAAAATCCTAGATCGATCATCCTGAGCCACTGCTGAAATATAGTCTCCAAGGCTTTTGATCTCAAGGTCTTTTCCGATGAGTATGATCGTAATGACCACCGAGGCAAGCATAAAGGCAGTTTGCAGCGTGTCTGTCCACACGACAGTTTTGATCCCTCCACGGTGGGTATATAGCCAAATCAGACCAACGGTGATCAGGACAGAAACCCAAAATGGAATACCCAAAGAATCAAAAAGGATCAATTGCAGTACACTTGCCACCAAATACATCCGTAGAGAAGAACCTAAAGCGCGTGACAGGATAAAGAAAAAAGAACCCGTTTTGTAGGACCAAAACCCAAATCTATCCTCCAAGTAGGAATAAATAGAAACTAAGTTGAGCCTGTAATAAAGGGGTAAAAGCACCTTGGCAATGGTGAAATAACCCAAGGTATATCCCAATACAACCTGAAAGTAAAAAAAGTTACTATTTCCGACTTCTCCGGGAACCGAGATAAAGGTCACGCCTGACAGAGACGCGCCTATCATGCCAAAGGCAACCAAAAACCAGGGAGACTGCCTGTCACCTGTAAAGAAAGTGTCTGCGGTAACTTTGCGTGAGGTAAACCAAGAAATCAAAAAAAGTAAAAGAAAATAGGCCGAAATGACCAAGAGTACAACTTGGGGATTCATAAAGCAAGGATCTGACACTCGCTAAGTTGCCCATTATTCTTAATTTTGCCAAATGAACCAATTCAGCATGCCTCTTCCGGAACTAGAAGAGATCGAACTTCTCCTTGAAGAATTGATCGATCAGGATGCACTCGATCTGATCGTGTTCAATGATGATGTGAATACCTTTGAGCACGTGATCCAAGTGTTGATAAAAGTGTGTAAGCATACTCATGAACAAGCAGAGCAATGTACACTGATCATTCACTACAAAGGCAAATGTTCAGTGAAGAAAGGTTCCCGCGAAGAATTGAAGCCC
This sequence comes from Algoriphagus sp., assembly GCA_018336015.1. GTDB lineage: Bacteria > Bacteroidota > Bacteroidia > Cytophagales > Cyclobacteriaceae > Algoriphagus > Algoriphagus aquatilis. Next base: position 99,013 of record JAGXQZ010000029.1, read on the forward strand.
ATGTGTGAGGCTATCTTGAACGCCGGTATACAAGCTGCCATAGTTTAATTTTCCCCCAACTTGAATTTCCCCTCCAAATTAATCGAAGATGCTGTCACAGAGATTTCTCGTCTTCCTGGTATTGGCAAAAAGACAGCTCTGAGACTTGCCTTACATCTGCTCAAACAGAATGGAGCCGTGACAGAGGCGCTAGCCTTGGCATTGACAAGGATGCGTGAGGAGATCAATTACTGTAAAACATGTCACAATATTTCCGACCATGAAGAATGCAGTATTTGTCAAAGCCACCGGAGAGACCGTTCTTTAGTCTGTGTGGTCGAAGATATTAGGGACGTATTGGCCATTGAAAACACCAATCAATATCAAGGACTTTATCACGTATTGGGAGGAGTGATCTCTCCCATTCAAGGAATCGGTCCAGAGGAACTTAAAATTGAAAGCTTGCTTTCGAGAATTACTGAGGGGGAAATCCGAGAAGTTATTTTGGCCCTTTCAGCTACGATGGAGGGAGATACCACCTCTTTTTATTTAAGTAAAAGACTTAAGGACTCCAAGGTGAAAGTCAGTACAATTGCCCGCGGCATTCCAGTAGGAGGTGAATTGGAATTTACAGACGAGGTTACCTTGGGCAGAAGTATATTGACGAGGATAAATTATTCTCAGGATTAAAGAAATTATTTGGTTCAAACCAATCTCAGTCTATATTTGCACCTCGAATTGGGGGATTAGCTTCCTGAAATTCTTCGGGACTAGAGCGTCCCGATGGCAATCGGGAAGGTCAACGGTTCGAATTCAAAAATATAAATGGGGGATTAGCTCAGTTGGCTAGAGCGCTACACTGGCAGTGTAGAGGTCATCGGTTCGAATCCGTTATCCTCCACGAAGGCAGGCTATTAGCTTGCCTTTTTCTTTTTAAGATTTTTGTCAGTTATGTATTTCGTCTACATCCTCTTTAGCACCAAGACAAACAGGTATTATATCGGTTCTACAGATAATATTGAATCGCGATTGAAGCACCATAATGCAGGGTCAACACCTTCTACAAAATCCGGTGCACCTCATTGGAAGCTGAAATATATGGAATCGCTAACTGACCGGACTGCCGCTTTGAAAAGGGAATTAGAAATCAAAAAGAAAAAAAGTAGACGATACATCGAATGGTTGATTAGCATCCCGAAATTCTTCGGGACTAGAGCGTCCCGCTAGCTAGCGGGAAGGTCATCGGTTCGAATCCGTTATCCTCCACGAAGGCAGGCTATTAGCTTGCCTTTTTCTTTTTAAGATTTTTGTCAGTTATGTATTTCGTCTACATCCTCTTTAGCACCAAGACAAACAGGTATTATATCGGTTCTACAGATAATCTTGAATCTAGATTAAAACACCACAATGCAGGAGCTACTCCTTCTACAAGATCTGGCGCGCCTTATTGGGATTTCAAATACATAGAATCACTAAATGACCGCACTGCCGCATTGAAGAGGGAATTAGAAATCAAAAAGAAAAAAAGTAAACGATACATCGAATGGTTGATTAGCTTCCCGAAATTCTTCGGGACTAGAGCGTCCCGCTAGCTAGCGGGAAGATTCCCAAGAATCTTTTGGACAGGCTAACGGTTCGAATCCCTCACTTTACCGGAAATGCGCTACTAATCTCCACGCAGGTCTTTCCTAATCGTAAAAGCATTACCTACTTTCTACCAATTTAATACGCTTGAATACCCCTCAGGTCAAAGTCAGGTATGCATAACAATTGCCCTCAAATAAATACAACAGTGAAATCTAAATTCCCAGCAGGTAGGGATCGTTCTTATTCTTGAAGTACAGTTACCATTTTAGAAATTAAAATAGCACACAATTTTTATTATAAAGGCCCATCACTCTGACTAGAGATAGAAATAGATTAGAGAATTCTATCTACAAATAGAAATCAATTTATTTTCATTATCTCTATTTCGTCTACCTGTAAAGAGGATCTATAAAAAACCCTATATAAAATACATTTTTAATACATAGACCTACAAAAAATATGGCAAAATCACATCAAAAAAGCATATAATCGCTTGTTTTCCAATTAAGTAGGATGATGCTTTTTAAATTTAAAAAGCATCATTTCCTTTTCAAATTTCAAGCCGGTTTACAGATCATAAGCACTTTATTTACATAATGTTGTATTTTATTATCAATTATAATAAATGCAATTTTATGCATATTACATAGATCAAAAACTACTTCAACCTTATAAAAAAGCGTTTCATTTTTTCAAAAAATAGCATTTTGAATAGCACTTCACTTACACATCAATGCCATTTACAAGGACTTAATATAAGTCATTATATATTTATGTAAGATTTCTGCTCTAGAAAGGAGGGAAGTAAAAATGAGACGCTACATAAATATAAAAAGCTTTATACTAATTACTCT
>JAGXQZ010000030.1 GCA_018336015.1 Algoriphagus sp.
AGACCAGAACTATGCGATCACGCTCATCAACGGTACGCTGACGATAGGGCAGAAGGCCTTGACCATCACGGCTGATAATAAGCAGAAGACCTACGGTGACGCCAATCCAACTTTGACCTTCACCTACAGCGGTTTGGTGAACGGTGACACGAAAGTGACTACCGAACCAAGCATTGCCACCACGGCAACTGCAAGTTCGAACGTGGGAACCTATCCGATTACCCTAAGCGGAGGTGAAGATCAGAACTACGTGATCACGCTCATCAACGGTACGCTGACGATAGGGCAGAAGGCCTTGACCATCACGGCTGATAATAAGCAGAAGATCTACGGGGAGGCCAATCCAACCTTGACCTTCACCTACAGCGGTTTGGTGAACGGTGACACGAAAGTGACTACCGAACCGAGCATTGCCACCATGGCAACGTCAAGTTCGAACGTGGGAACCTATCCGATTACCCTAAGCGGAGTTGAAGACCAGAACTATGCAATCACATTAGTGTCGGGTAAATTGGAGATTGTTCCTGCAGTTCTTCGTGTCACAGCGGATAATAAAACCAAGGTCTTTGGCAAAGCAGATCCTGGTTTCACCTATCAAGTGTCTGGATTGAAAGGAACAGATACCGAATCTGAAGTACTTTCTGGAACCTTGAGTCGAAATGCAGGAGAAGTGCCGGGAGTTTATGCGATTACCCAGGGTACTTTGAAGCAAAATACCAACTACGTATTGGCCTTCACTGATGGTAGCTTGGAAATCGTTGCGGCAAGAATCCTAGCGGTAACTGAGCTTGGTGTGGTTCAAACCCAGTGGGGTAAAGACCCTATTCTTCCTTCGAAAGTAACGGTGCTCACTACTGACGGTCAACTGTTTGAAGTTGGGGTGACTTGGAATACGTTTGGTTTGAATACGTTCAAAAGAGGGACTTATACGATCAAAGGAACCTTCAATCTTCCTAGTGGAATCGAAAATCCGGATGAGGTGCTGATCACGGTAACTATTACGGTAGCTCCTAAACCGGCACCAACGGACGTAAACTTATCCAACAGTACCTTCAACGGCAGCGTGGATACCTTCTTCCTAGAAGTAGGTGCCTTCCAAATCACAGATCCTATAGACAATATCCATTTGGTCACCTTACTTGGAGATGGGTATGACAATAAGTATTTCGAGATCAAAGACAATGTTCTTTTCTGGAGTAGTGCAGATCGGGCGGAGGGTAAGACAGAGTTTACCATAGTGGTGAGAGTGACTGACCGAGATGGCAATACCTTGGACAAGATGTTTACCATTGTCAGAACCCGTCCTGAGATTCAGTCCATTGTGGTAGAAAATACCTTTACCCCAGATGGGGATGGATTTAATGATACTTGGGGTGTTCCTGAGATTCGCTTCTTCAGCGGTGCCAGAGTACAGGTATTCGAGCGAAGCGGTGAGCGGGTGTTCTACACTGAAAATCCGGATGTTCGTTGGGATGGCACGTTCAATGGCAAAGAACTACCTGTAGGTACTTACTATTGGGTATTGGAACTCAGAGAAACCGGTGAGACCAGAAGAGGCTTGCTCAATGTGTTCAGAAAGTAATTGATCAGGAATTAAGAAATTTAAGAAAAGGAAAGTACCAAGACAGCTGATTCTGTCTTGGTACCTCAACCGAAATAGCGATGAAAAATCTAGCAATTGTTTGTTTTACCTTGTTCATTAGTCTGGGAGCATCGGCTCAGTCTAGAAAATACATTTCCCAGTTTAGCCACCTACAGGGCTATTACAACCCCGGGCTCACGGCTTATGAGGGTTCGATGGTCAAAGGCTTTGTGAGAAACCAATGGGCAGGCTGGGAGGGAGCACCCAAGACTTACTTTGTCTCTGCTGAACTTGATTTTGCTGATTTGGGGGGCTATGGAGATTTAGGGAAAAACGCAATCGGTGTTAACCTGCTCAGTGATGAATATGGTGCATTTAGGGAGACGGAACTTATCCTGAGCTATTCCACCCGAGTGCGAGTCAGTGAGCTGGCAGGAGTCCGACTGGGTGCTGGAGTAAATTTCAACCAAATCAGACTGGATGGTAACAACCTGACTACCGAACAGGCAAATGATCCCACAGTGGGTCAATACATCGGAGGCTTTGCCAATCTGAGCATTGTAGACTTCAATTTGGGTTTGTCTTTGACCCATCCTAACTACTATTTCTCTTACGGAATGCACAATGTCAACCAAGGTAGCTTCAGTAAGGGAGATATGTTTATCAGCAAAAAGCCGATGGTAAGTATCGCCCAAGCGGGATATCGAAATGCGATTTCGGATCAGCTTTCTGTCATTTTCAACACGATGTGGCGAAGTCAGAACAACTTGCCCGATAATCTGGAATTCAACATGAAATTCATGTTTTATGAAAAATTTTGGGTAGGTGCAGGTCATCGAGTGGACTATGCTAACAGTGCGCAACTTGGAATGTTGATGGGGAAAATGCGCTTCGGCTACGTGTACGAGTGGCCAACCCTCAAGAGCTACTTGCTTCCAAATCCTACCCATGAATTTATGCTGAGCATCAGACTGTTTGAGGGTTCGGAAAACATCTGGTAGGAGATTCTTAAGATTTCATTAAGGTTTATGGATCACCTGTCAAATCCTCTTAGTATAAGGTAAATTAGGTGAGTAAAGTCTATTGGTCTGATTTATACAGAAGGGAGTAGCCATGGCTGGAGCAAAATACAGAATAGCAATAGACCAACAGTTGGGTTTTATTGTAATTAGCTTTCGGGAGAAAGTTTATGCAAATGACATGTTCGACATGCTGGAGGAACTCTATGCACGAGCGGATTTTGATCCAAAGTATCCTGCGATCTATGATTTTACGGGCAGTGCAGCTATTGCTTATCGAGTGGATGTGGTGTCATTTGTAGAACGCATCCGTAAACTCAGATCTGGGATTTCTGAAAAGAAAAAAATCGGCATTTTGGTCAATAGCATCAATCAAAAATTTCTGGTCAACATGTTTATCAAGCTCATCAATGCAGTGAGTTTGCAAGTCGAAATGTTTGACAAAATCAATTCTTGCCTCTCTTGGATGACTGAAGACCCTAAGATAAAGGAACGTCTTTCAGATCTATTGATCCATAACAAACAGGAGTTATTCAAATCGTAGATTTTGTAAAAGCTACTTTTCAATACCCATATTTCCCCTTCCACTTTCCAGACAAATACTTTCTCAGCTCATTTTCCCGGGCATTTTCTCCGGGTTCGTAAAGTTTGGTTCCTCTGATTTCATCGGGTAAAAACTCTTGTTCGACAAAGTTGCCTGGAAAGTCATGGGAATACTTGTAGGCTTTGCCATAGTTGAGGTCTTTCATCAGCTTGGTGGGGGCATTCCGGAGGTGAAGTGGTACGGATAGGTTCCCCGTTTCTTTGACCAAAGCCTGGGCCTGATTGATGGCCAAATAGGACGCATTGCTTTTCGGCGAACTCGCCAAATAAGTCACGCACTGGGAAAGGATAATCCGAGACTCAGGATAACCGATGATTTTCACTGCTTCAAAGCAGTTGGTCGCCAAAAGCAAGGCATTCGGGTTGGCATTGCCGATGTCTTCCGAAGCCAAAATCACCAGCCTTCGGGCGATAAACTTCACATCTTCTCCACCTTCGATCATTCGCGCCAGCCAATACACGGCAGCATTGGGATCTGAGCCTCGGATGGATTTGATAAAAGCAGAGATGATGTCGTAGTGCTGCTCGCCGGATTTGTCGTAAAGTGCGACTTTTTGTTGAGCGATTTGCATCACTTTTTCATCCGTGATCACACAGGGATTTTCATTAATTCCTTCGATGACGATTTCGAGGAGATTGAGGAGTTTTCTTCCGTCTCCACCTGAAATTCGAAGCAACGCATCGGTTTCCTGTAGTTCGACCTGGATCTTTTTCAGATCCAAATCTTTCTCTAAAGCCTGCTTCATCATGGCCTCCATTTCTGCTTTTCCCAATGGATTCAGTGTAAATACCTGACAGCGGGAAAGTAAAGCCGAGTTGACTTCGAAAGAGGGATTTTCTGTGGTAGCACCGATTAGTCGGATGATTCCTTTTTCCACCGCTCCCAAAAGCGCATCCTGTTGTGATTTGTTGAAGCGGTGAATTTCATCAATGAATAAGACAGTGCCCCGCTGAAATTTGGCTTTATCAATGACTTCACGGATGTCTTTCACGCCCGAACTTATCGCACTCAGGGTGTAAAAAGGTACCTTGATCTCATTGGCGATGATATTGGCAATGGTTGTTTTGCCTACACCAGGAGGCCCCCAAAGGATGAGCGAAGGCACATTTCCCGATTTGATGGCTTTGTATAAAAAGGAAGAAGGCGCAGACAAATGCTCCTGACCGATCAGGTCTTCCAGTCGGGTGGGGCGCATGCGTTCGGCTAGGGGCGTGGGGTTCATTTTTTTAGTTTCAAGACAATAGACATAAGATACAAGACAAAAAAGAATTTAAGAGGCTGGGACAAATCTAACGTCTCGTGTCTTAAATCTTGGATCTTAAATTTTCCCAATCCTTTTCCCAAACTCCTCCAAGTGCTCGTCTCCAAAATCCAAGTGAGTCACAAAGCGAACCAAGTCCTTTCCAAATTTGACCGACTTGATATGTTGATCTGAAAGCTTTTTCATGAATTCCTCCGGAGTGGTGCCTTCCAATCGTGCAATTACAATATTGGTGGCTACCGGGAAAATCTCCGACACCACAGGCAGTTTGCTGAGCATTTCACCCAAAGTTCGGGCTCTTGCATGATCTTCTTTCAATCGCTCCACCTGATGATCCAAGGCATAAATGCCAGCAGCTGCAAGAAATCCAGCCTGTCGCATGCCTCCACCGAATACTTTTCGGACTTTTCTGGCGCGCTTGATGTCGGCTTTTGATCCGAGAAGAACTGATCCAATCGGGCAACCCAAACCTTTGCTCAGGCAGATCGAGATCGTATCGAAATGCGCTCCCCATTCGGCTGGGCTTTCGCCCGTTTCTACCAAAGCGTTGAATAATCTGGCTCCATCCAGATGAAGTTTGATCCCCTTTTCCCTGCAAATCGTATGGATCGGTTTGATTTCGTCCAATGTGTAAATGCTCCCTCCACCTTTGTTCATGGTGTTTTCCAAGGAAACCAAGGTTGTTTCCGGGGCATGCACATCGTCCGGATTGATGGATTCGGCGATTTGAGTAGCGGTGATTTTCCCCAAATCTCCTGTCAATAGCTTTACAGAGGCCAGTGAATTGGCCATGATGCCTCCACCTTCATAAAGGTATATGTGCGAATACTGATGACAGATGACTTCCCGCTGCGGTCCGGTATGTAGGCGGATCGCAATCTGATTGGTCATGGTGCCGGAGGGGCAGAAAAGTGCGGCTTCCATTTCGAAAAGCTTGGCAATTTTTTCCTCCAAGGCATTGACAGTCGGATCTTCTCCAAACACGTCATCACCTACAGGTGCGGTAAACATGGCTTCTTTCATCCCCGGAGTTGGCCGGGTCAGGGTATCACTTCTTAAATCAATCAGCATGGTGGTTACTTGTCGTCTTTTTTAAAGAAAATGTCCAGGCTACTTTTCTGTTTTTCGAAAATCTCTTCCATATCGGAGAGTTCCAAATTGAGTGCTTTGGTTGAAATCTGGATTTCGACCAAAGAAATTCCGAGGGATATCAGCAAGGAAAGCATGCTGATCACAAATACCCAATTGGCGGCGGAAGTATAGCCTTGGAACAGCAAATACATACAAATCACGCAGAGTAAAAAGCTGAATACTCCGAAAAGCTGCATGTTTTTGATGAGCGTCAGGCGACGTCGGAGGTTGTGAATCTGCTCCACGATGATCTCCTGATCGGGATCTTTAAGGTAGTTTTTGTGCAGTCCTCGAATGAGAGTGGCAATCGCCAAAAATCGGTTGGTAAAAGCCAGCATGAGTAAAGTGATAGCCGAAAAAAGCAGGGCAGGGGTAGAGAGTTGGAGTTCCATAGGTATGGGTGAGTTTGCTTTCTGAAAAGGTAAGTTCAACAAAAGGCATTAAAAAAGCCCACTTTTGCAAAGTGGGCTATAGATTTCATTTCGAAATAGATTAAGCTACTTCTCCAAGTACGACCAGCTTTTCTAATGTCGGAGCTTTTGAACCACCTTTTGGCTCGATGGTAATCGCAAATGCACCCGCTTCTGCCACGGCTTGCATTTGTTGCAAGGTGAATTTTTCTCCCGGATTCACGAGGCCAATGCCGACAGGACCGTCTTTTCCAATAGCCCAAAGCTGGTAATCGAATTCAGCTGAAAGAGAATTCAGATTATTCACTGATACGAAGACTTCCTGAGCTTGTTGATCCCAAAAGACATCTACTTTGGCATCCTTCTGCATGGGGAGGGTCTCTCCAATCATCTCGACTCTTCGGAAATCCCCGGCTACCAAGCGATCCAATCGGGAGTCGGTTTTCTCGTATTCGAGTTTGACTTGGTTCAGGTTATCCGCCATCACCTGCTGATCTAGGAGCAGTGCGGTGAATTTCTGATCGGTTTCGTAGAATTTGCCTGCGAAGTAGATCGCCGCCGCACTCGCCAGAATGGCCACCAAAGACGCGGCAACCGCAAAGGGTTTCCAAGGGGTGAGTTTGACCACGTTGGTTTCCACGGGGGCAGGGTTTGATACAACTGGAGATGTTTTAGGGGTTTCCTCCTTTTTAAACTCTTCCTCGAGAGAAGCGAAGATTTTCTCCTTAACCTGAGCTGAGGGAGCTTTTCCGGTCAGTTCATCAAAGGCAAACATAGACTGCTCCAGCGCATCGAGTTCCTCTTGGATTTCCGGATAGGCTTTGGCCATGGCGATCACTTCCTCTCGCTCACGCTCGGTCAACTCTCCGAGTAGGAAGAGTTCCAGTTTGCCTGATTCGATATATTCTTGGATGTTCACGCTAGATTCGTTCTAAGTTCTTTTTTAATACTTGTAAGGCTGCCCTGACTCGGGACTTGACTGTGCCCAGAGGAATGTCAAACTCCTCCGAAAGCTCCGAATGGGTGTAACCCTGGAAATAAATATACTCAATAATGAATCGCTGATCCTCGTTGAGCTGATTCATCAACTCTCGCACACCTATCGCCTCTACCTGTTCCATGGTTCCCGATTGACTCTCGAGACCAAATACGAAGTCATCGATGGTGTTGGTCTTAGTGGTTTGCGAAATTTCTTTGGAGCGGAGCTTATCGATGGCAGAATTTCGGCAAATATTGGCCATCCACGTGTAGAGACGGCCTTTTGACTCTTCGTAGGAATCGATTTTTCGGGTGATTTTGATAAATGCATCGTGAAAAACTTCCTCTGCAATGTCTTGGTCAGTAATGATTCGACTGATCACTGCGAAAAGTGCACGGGAGTACTTTTCATACAAATACTCGGTGGTTTTGCGGTCTCGAGCCCGTAGGCCTGCTATGATTTCTTCTTCCTGCAAAAGTCGGTGGGTTGTGGAGTTACTTTTTTAAAAGTAAAACACCGGGCCAAATGTTTGGACCCGGTGCCTGATTTATTTCCAAAAGGAATTTTTACAAGTGAATCACCTCATCGTAAGCAGCGGCTGCGGCTTCCATGATCGCTTCGGACATGGTTGGGTGAGGGTGTACGGTCTTGATCAATTCGTGGCCGGTAGTTTCCAGTTTGCGGATAGCCACGATCTCAGCGATCATTTCGGTCACGTTGGCACCGATCATGTGTGCACCGAGGAGCTCACCATATTTCTTGTCAAATACCAATTTCACAAAACCGTCTTTTGCGCCTGCCGCAGAAGCTTTTCCGGAAGCTGAGAATGGGAATTTTCCGATTCGTACTTCGTATCCTGCAGCTTTTGCCTTCGCTTCGGTCATGCCCACAGAAGCGATTTCAGGAGAGCAATAGGTACAGCCCGGGATATTGCCGTAATCCAAAGCTTCAGGATGATGTCCTGCGATTTTCTCCACACAGATGATGCCCTCGGCAGAAGCTACGTGCGCCAAAGACGGTCCAGGAACCACATCGCCGATGGCATAGTACCCAGGCATATTAGTTTGATAGTATTCGTTGACTTGGATTTTGCCTTTGTCCACTAGGATTCCGACATCTTCCAAACCAATATTTTCTAGGTTAGACACCACACCTGCGGCAGAAAGAACCACATCGCATTCAAGGATTTCCTCGCCCTTGGCAGTTTTTACAGTCACTTTGCAACCTTCGCCTGAGGTGTCTACACCGGTCACTTCCGAGGAAGTCATGATCTTCATGCCTGACTTCTTGTAGATTTTTTCCAAGGCCTTGGATACTTCTTCGTCTTCCACAGGGACGATTCTGTCCATGAATTCGACGATGGTCACTTCCGTTCCGATGGAATTATAGAAGTAGGCAAACTCCACTCCGATCGCTCCGGAACCTACAACCACCATTTTCTTTGGTTGCGTTTCCAAAGTCATCGCCTTGCGGTAGCCGATGATTTTCTTGTCGTCGATTTTCATCGAAGGCAGTTCTCGGGATCTTGCTCCTGTGGCAATGATGATATTGTCTGCTGCGATCACTGACTTTTTGCCATCTGCGTCAGTGACTTCGACTTTTTTACCCGGCTGGATTTTACCCCATCCCGCAATGATCTCGATCTTGTTTTTCTTCATCAAAAACTGCACGCCTTTGCTCATTCCATCTGCTACGCCACGGCTTCTTTTCACCATTCCGGCAAAGTCCGCCTCGGCACCCTGAACAGAGATTCCGTAATCCTTGGCATGGCTGATGTATTCAAAAACCTGAGCGCTTTTTAGCAGGGCTTTGGTCGGGATACAGCCCCAATTGAGGCAGATACCGCCTAGTTCCGCGGCTTCCACGATCGCAGTTTTCAATCCGAGTTGAGAAGCGCGAATAGCCGCCACGTATCCTCCCGGTCCGCTTCCCAGCACGATCAAGTCAAATTTTGTCGAAGACATATTTAAAATGGGTTTGATTACAAATGAAACTGTGCAAAAATAGGTCTTTTGGGTTCAGAAAAAAATCCGATTTGGATGAGTAAATGGAATCCAAAACGCCTTGCTGATGAATTATTTGTAGCGATTAGATGAAAATTTTGTAAATCTGATAAAAGCCAAATGGGTTTCTGAGATTCGGGATTTTACAGGTTTATCCTCCTGTTTTTCAGGGAAAAAGCTCCTGAAGATCTTTCAAAAAGCCAAAGTCCGGGCTTTTTTTCTAATTTTGGCCAAACAAAATCTTCAATGTTTTTATATTGCTTCAAAAAAGCTTAAAAAATTGATTTTTAGGCCGCTTATAAAAAAATAGATTTCATTGAAATCCATTAAAAACCTTCTTTTTTTACCCTAATCTTTACCCAATGGCATTACTTTATGTCTCTGTTGAAATTGATCCGCAATACAACCGGAAAACCAACCCAAACAAAAGGGGAGAGTATGCAATATACCTCGTTTTGAGAAAGGTCAGATTGAGAGCCTATATCATTCCCGACCTTCCAAAGATCCCTCTGGATCATTTTCAAAATGTACGGGGAAATTGGGTTAACAAAGCCAATCCACATGCAAGGAAAATCAACCTGAAGATTTCCCAGGTGTTCAATATTTTGGAGAATTATATCGTGGATCATGGCCCCAGATTGCTGAAGCCCCTTGATGTGAAAGAGTGGTATTTGAAAAATCATACCAAGGGAGGGGAATTCAAGGATTTTAGATCAGAGAGAGTTTTGGACTACTTTGAAAAGAATCCTAAAACAGGGATAAGTAAGTCGAGCCGGATTCAATATGAATGTGCTTTAAAGCGTCTGGAGGAGTTCAAACCCGATTGCAGGTTTTATCATTTTGATCGGAAGTTTGTTGAAGATTTCGCCTATTTTCTTGGCAATCATGAGAAACTAAAAGGAAGTACCGGGGGAATTTACCTGGACAAAATCAAGGCAATATTTATAAAGTGGTATGCCGAAAATCATAAAGAAGATCCTGTTGGATATGATAGACTATTCAAAAGGGTCATGGTCAAAAAAGGCAAGGTCAAAGAGAATAGAGGCTTTACCCAATCAGAGCTGCAGAAATTTATAGCATTAAACTTAGGCCATGATCCGAGGCTGGAATTAGTACGTGACTTAGTGGTATTCATGTGTTTTTCTTCCAGGTATCTTAAGGAATTAATGGCATTGAGTTTTGAAGATGTTAGGATTGATTCCAATGATCCGAGCAAAATTTTAATTATCGGGAGTAGGTCAAAAACTGGGGTTGATTTTAAAAACCAAATTTTTCCAGGTATCCAGATGGAAATCTTTGAAAAATATCACCCTTCCAAATCCGGAAAATTATTTCCTCAAGTGACTGAAACCTTTGGGCCGGAGCCGCATCAAAAATTCATTTATACCCTGAAGAAGTTGACAGATCAAATAGGAATGGGAGAAGATTTTAATCCAGGGGTAAAGCTGGGAAGGGTAACATTCCAAACTTTGATCTCCAGGGATCTTGACCGATTTACCAAAAAGGTGATGCTAGGTCATACCAATACCCAAACCCAAGAGCGATATAATTCGGCTTTCTTTGACTTATTCGAGCTTACCAAAGGCAGGATTCCAAGTTTTTAAAATCTTTCTACCTTTAGACCTGAAAGAATCCTCAAGATGGCAAAGCCAAAAAAGCTTACAGTTAAGATTTACGAAAACAGGCAAATCGTTAAGCCCTATCAATCTGAATTTGTAGAATCTCAATTTTGGCCTTTGTATTTAACAGTCACTTATGACAGGAAAATTAAAAATCTAAAAAGCCCCACATTTGAATATTTGGAAAGGTTAAATTTTGGATATGACTTGATCACAGAAGATTGGGAGGCTATTAGGAAAAATGATGAAAGGCTTTTGGTAAATTTTAAATCAATAATCGAAGCAAGAAATCAGACTTTTTCACTTGACCAGGTTTCACAAACAAATCCAGATTTTCAAAATGCAAAAATCACCCTTTACGATTTTTACTCTAGTCATTTGAGATCTGACCTTTTTAAGGTGCTACAGGGAAATCCGTGGGCTATTCAGGCAAGCCTTACAGCAGGAAACCTAGTCGCTTTTTCCTTCATGCTAGGCGAATTAAAGCCTGAAATTTTTGAAGATTTGAAAAAACAAAGCCCAGAGAGCCATATTTTCCTGAACCAAATCAATGAATTAGCTTCAGATAGGATTTATCCGTTCATGGTCGATCTGTGGATTAAAGAGCCTTTTTTAGATGTAATTTCTAGTAGTTTTTCAAAAGGAGATCAAAATATTTAATACCGAATTGATTCAATTAACATTTTTTGGAAAAAATGTTTGCATGATAACGTTAAGAAAATGATATTTGAATCAAATCAATTTCAAATCACAGCATGACACAAAAAACACTCATTGCCATCGATCCAGAAGCTCTCCAGGGGATAGAGCAAAAGTTGGATCAAATCCTTTCCATGAGACCACAAAAACAAAGTGATGACCTAGTGGAATGGATCACCAATAAAAAATTCATGGAGCAGGTATCAATTCGAGCCTACAACACTTTTGCTAGGATCAGAGACAAAATGCCGGATTCTCTCAAAAGGGAAATCAATGGAAAACAGTACATCCATAGAGAGGCAGTTCAGAGGTATTTCCAAGGGGACTTTAGCAGCTAGGATTTATGAGCAGAATGAATGAACTGGAAAATGAAATCAACAATCGATTTCTTGACCTCAGAAAATTCTTCATAGAGACTTGTCCAAATGTAGATGTGAAGCTTCTCTTGAAAATTTATCATTTGGAATCAATTCTGAATGGCTGTGCCATAGTCTATAACCTTGAAAATGATCAAGAGCAAAAGCAGCGGATTCTTAAAAATTACACAGAAACCGTTTTTGATTTATACGAACACAGTCTCCTTCTAAAGGAGCAGCTAAAAAAATAAGCCCGGTGGGGGCCGGGCTTATTCGATCTGAGAAAATCTCAGAGACACAGTTTCAAATCTATCCACAATCCAAAACTCAAACGAAAATGAGCATTACCATTCAAAAAAACAAACTCAGTGCCTTTATCTCCATTGGTACTAAAGATGACCTTCAGGTCTATTCAGATGCAATTGAATCAGCCATTGATTTCTATTTGTGCCAGGAAGATTTCAAGCCGATACTAAGAGAGCAAGCCGAGGTCATTTACTTTCTCAAATGGCTCAAAAAGTCTCTGGCATTTAATCAGGATGATCAAAAACATCCATTAGGAAAAGTCTCAATTGAGATCCCTAAAAATGATCCCAACCTATTACAGTGTTTTCAGGAATCACTTGAAAAAGCCATGCAAGAGCTGTTGGTTCATGGATCAGAAGGGGGTTTGGAGCCACATCTTTCAGATTCCTGTTTTTTTCTACTCAGTTTGAGAAAGGCTCTGACTCCTAATCTTGCAAACATTTTCAAAGAGCTGAATTACACCTATCTGAACTAAGGTTATGCAAGAAATCACACTTACACTCACCCTTTATGGGGAAGAGTTTCTTAGCGAGGATCAGGACTGGAGCCGGATTAGGTGCAAGAATTCAGGCCCTGGAGGCATTGAAGTTTACCATGTGATCAAAGAGGAAAGAGGATTCCTGTTTCTGAATCCAAACCAAGGTGGATTTAATGGCTATCACCACACCTTGAAAGACCTGGTAATTAATGCCTTACTTAGGTCAAACACAAAAGTATTTGTTGTTTAATTCACCCAATTGAGTAACAAGGCCCAAAGGATTTTCCCTTTGGGCTTTTTCCAAAAATCCCTTTTGACTTTCCAAAAACCTGTCTTAAAAATCCGGTCTAACCATATAGACATTAGACCAAACGAACCACAGCAAACCAAATCAAACATGGAAAGAAATGTAAAGGCAGAACGCCGATTGACAAAAGAAGAAGTACTCTTTTTAAGAGTATCCGGTCAACTCAAATCCGAAATGATCATCCGGAGCAGATTCCTAGGGAAATCCCTTTCTGAATATGTCAGGGATTTAGTGAAAGAGGATCTTACTAAGAAATAATAGTATCAGCTGAAAATGGGAACGACTATGCAAAAAGAGAGTTTCACGATCGAAAAAGAGTCTCTAAAGGAAGATACTAATACCTATTTTACAAATAGGGTTCATTTAGAATTGGGATTAAAGGGGAAAAGTGATTATTCTATTACTACACCTTTTCCAGATGGAAATGAATATTCAAGAACCTTCATTTATTTTGAGCCTCATCATGAGGGAATAAAAATAAACTATCCAAACCTAAATGGATCAGCTTATAATTTTGGAAAAGCTGATGAAGATTCAGAGGGTAATAAATGGGGAAAACATTATTCCAGGATAAGACTTGAAAAGCCTAATGTTACATTTTCGGATGGCGTAAAAAAGGAAAATAAATATAGAGCTCCTGCTAAGAGTAGAAATTACCCATTTATTACTCCTGGAGTTTTAAGAAAATATCTTGATGGCGGACAAATAAAAACATTAGTTGTTGTTGAAGGTGAATTCAAAGCATTCAAGGCCGGATTTGACAAGAGTAATATTGAAGGATTTGAAGAGGTTGAATTCTTGGGGATTCCTTCAATTTATGGCTTTACTGGAGGTGGAATTGATGGTAGATCTATTCATGAGGATATTATTAAGATCCTGATAAAATGCAGGGTTCAAAATGTTGTCTTCTTAACTGATGCGGACACGTTTACTATTAAGTGGGAAAAGGAAAAGGAATTGACCTTAAGACCAAAGAATTTTTTTAACGCTGTCAAAAGATTTCGAGAAGATCTTTCAAACCTGGTTGAAGAAAAGCAGGTTCAAAAGGTGTTTTTTAGTTCTCTTAACACTAAGCTTATTTCAGAAAATAGCAAAGGGCTTGATGATCTTTTGATAAATAATCCGTTTGATAAAAAAGAAATTTTTAGGGATTTATTAGAGTTTAGATTAGGTCACCAATTTTTCACATGTATTGATATAACAGAAAATCAATTTTCAAGAAACTTGTTAAAGGCATTTGGCTTGGATTCTGACGAGAATTTTTATTCCAAATATCAACCATGGATTGAGGATAGACAATTTATTTTTAACGGTTTCATTTATGAAAAACAAGAACAGGGACTTAAAAAGATTGGACACCAAGACGCAGAAAAATATGTCAGAATAGGAGTCAATTATTGGAAATTTGTTAAATGGAAAGATGATAAAGGAAGGAATCAAAGTACATTAGAAAAGTGGTCTAAAACTGAAATTAGAGAAGATTATAAAAGTCATAAAAACTTCATTTCTGATATTCCAAAATATGACAAAATGAATGTCTTTCCGGCATGGCTACCGGGAACCTACCAAAGGGTACACTCTGGAACCATTTTTAACATAATGAATCCTTTAGAGCATGAATTAAGGCCAGGTCTTTTCCCAAATACCATTGCTTTTTTAAAGCATTTATTTAGGGGTAAGTCAAATCTGGTGTGGAATCACCTAAAAGAAGAATATGAGGAGGAAAATTTTTTGGGTGATCCTTTTTCTGTAATCTTAGACTATTTGACAATCCAGTTTAGGTTTCCAACTAGAAAGCTTCCAGTCCCAATTCTGGTTTCAAAGGAATACAAGACAGGTAAAACCACCTTTTTAGAATGGCTTAAGGAGATTTATGGAGAAAACGCAACAGTCATGTCCATTGATAGGCTAGGAAATCAATTTAATCTCCATTACGCTTGGAAATATATCATTGGGTTAGATGAAGGGGAAATAGCCGCTGATATTAAAAAAGAGAAGGAAAAACTAAAACAAATGGTTACTTCATCAACCATTCAATTAGAAGCAAAAGGAATAGATACCAAAGAAGTCGACTGGTATGGTAAGCTTATTATTTGCTCAAATTTTGCAGACACCGTAATTAAAATTGAGGAGGGAGAAAATAGGTGGTTTGTAATAAAGGTTCCACCATTAGAAAAAGAAGATAATAAATTAAAAGATAAGTTAATTTCTGAAATACCAGCTTGGTTAGACTATATATCGAATAGGAAGATTTTTCACCCGGATGAATCCCGTATTTGGTTTAATGATGATTACATTAAAACTGAGCAATATTATCAGATCATTAAGAATACAAAGGATCGGACTGAATCAATTTTTGAAGAATTTATCAGGGATAAATTCTTCACATTTAGAGTTGATCAAATTCAATATTCAACAAAACAATTGATGAATGAAATCAAAAATTCAGGTCTCTTCAAATACTTGCCAGATTCAAAGAAAGTAACCGACTATTTAGAGAGTAAAAGGGGGATGTTCATTAGTAAGAAAACGGTTAGATATAGTTTTCCAATAGGGTTTGAAGTTGATCCATTTTCAGGAGAAATGACAGATAAGGTTAAATATCAGAAATCAGAAAACAGTGAAAGGGTGTTTACCTTTCACATTAGTGATTGGTTATCGCCTGAAGAAATTGATGAAGATTTAAAAGAATGTACAGATCAAAATAAAGAAAATTTGTTTTGATTCTGTATTTGGTCACGTTTGTCACATTTGTCATTTAATTAAAAAAAAGGTTTATTTAAGTAATTGAAGGGTTTTTTAAAAAAATTAAGTTGTGACAATTAATATTTACTAAATCACATTTGTCACAATTTAAAAAGAAGATGAGTTTTTCTGTGACAATGTATGGAATTGGTTGTCACAGAAATTTCACCTTAAAAACCTTTCAGAATCCAATTAGGAATAGATTTTAATAAAGTGACAAACGTGACAAAAAAAACTATTGATAGTTTTATTATTTATTTATGGCTAAAAATTCTTTCCGATCTCCAGGAAATCAAAAAATTTCAGAGAAGGTTTGACCTGGAATAACTCTGATTTTTCCCTGAATCTATTGTCCTAATTATTCTTTTTGTTCAGTGGTACTTTTTGAGAAAATCAAAAAGGAAAATGGCAAGTACAGCAGAAATAAAAATCAAGCTTTCCAATGGACAAGAGGCAGGTAAAACAATAAATGACCTGACCGGACAAAGTGCAAAATTAGCCAGGGAAATCAAGAAACTAGAGGTTGGATCTGAAGAGTATGTCAAAGCAACTGAGGATTACAAGAAAGTTGCAGGTAGGCTGAAGGATGTAAAAAAGGAGGCCTTTGATACAGCAAATGCACAAAGCTTTTTAAACTCCGCTTTTGGAGATATGATCCCATTTTCAAGGGAATTACCTGGAATTGCTAAAAATTTTCAAGGCATGTCTTCAATGATTAAGGGGACTACTTTGGCCCAAAAGGCATTAAACCTCGCAATGAAAGCCTTTCCTATTGGATTGATATTAGGTCTTTTGGCCTCTTTTGTTCAGTACCTAACCGGAACAGTCGAAGGAATGAACGCATTGAGGAGGGTAACTATGCCAGTGGTTCAGGTTTTTGAGAGGTTAAAGGGTGTTCTTCAGGTTTTAGGCGGTGAAGTTTTCAGAACCATATCAGATATTATTTCGGGTAAAACTGGCCTTTTTGAAGGATTTGCGAGGCTGAAAGATGCGGCGGTAAATGCTGGGGAAGGATTCAAAAATTCATTTACTGAAGGTATTGAGGCTGGCGGAAAACTTGCCGAACTGCATCAAAAAATAGCCGAACAACAAATAAAAGTTACCAAGCGATCAGCAGAAATTGCCAGGGATTATAAGCTACAATCTGAAATTGCTGAAGATCAATCCAAATCTGAAAAGGAACGTGCAGAAGCAGCTCAAAAAGCGATGGCATTATCTGAGGAACGATATCAATTGGAGGTAGGGCTACTTGATCTTAAAATTGAGAAGATGAACCTTGAAAATAAGGCAAATGATACCTCATATGAGCAGCAGCAAGAATTAGCTGATTTAGAAGCCCAAAGGATCAATCTTGAAACTCAAATGTCTGAGCAAAGGACAACTGCCAGATCTAAACTAAATGCAGCTTTAAAAACTCAAAGAGATGGCGAAAAAGCCGCTCACAATGAGTCAATGAAAGAGCATAAAGATGTATTAAAGGCTCTAGAAGATGAGCAGAAAGCGATGGAGGATTTCATCAAAAAATCAATCGATCTGGAGATTAAAGCAAGCGAGGATAGGAAGAAATTAGATTCAGATCTTTTAGAAGGATATAAATCCCAACAGAAAGAGCAATTTAATATTCGGATGCAAAGCCTGGTAACTATGGCAGAAGCTGAAGAAATGATGATTGAACAATTGTTTTTGACTGGCCAATTAAACCAAGAGCAAAGGAATCAAAAACTTTATGAGGTTCAAGAAAAGGCCCTTAAGGATAGATTGGCTCTTTTGATGGAGAATAACGAGCAAAGCAGCTCAGAGTATCAAAATATCTTCATGGAGCTTTTGAGGCTTAATCATGATCATGAGATTGGTAAAACTCAAATAACCCAAGAAGAAGAAGAGAAGAGGAGGCAAATAAGAAATGAGGGGTTATCTGCAGCAGCAGGAGTTGCGGCAGGTCTTGCTTCACTTTTGGCCGATTCCGCTAAAACGAGTAAAAAGAGTTTGGCTGTTATGAAAGCGGCTCAAAGTGCTGAAGTGGGAATAAATACCATTAAGGAGGTTTCAGGTATTTTCTCAAGTACTGCGAATTGGGGGCCGTTGGGCTGGGCTTTAGGAATTGCCCAAGCAGCAATAGCAGCTGCAAGGGGAGCTTCAGCAATCAAAAAAATAAACGCTACTCAAATAGGTGAATCAGGAACCTTTGCCGATGGAGGACCGGTATTTGGTCCAAGTCACAGAGATGGAGGGATTCCATTCTCTGTTTCAGGAAATCTAGGTTATGAAATGGAGGGGGGAGAAATAATTATGTCAAAAGGGGTGTACCAAGATCCAATGCTAAGAAACTTGGCCTCAGAATTAAATTACCTTGGAGGTGGAAGAAGATTTGAACTTGGAGGGCCTATTAGTCCTTCAAGCATATCCAGATCAGCATCTATAGAAATGGGACAGCCCACAATTTCCAGTGCATTAGTTGATCTGAGAAAAACAGAAATGTATTTGAAAACTATTGCTGAAGCCACAGTGGCCACAGCAAACAAACCTACTATTTCAACTTTCCAGATCAGGAAGGATCTTCAGATGTTTGATGAGGTTGAGAAGGATGCAACCTTTTGATTCAATCAAAATTTAATTCAAGTGATATGTGAATTTTGAATGCAAATTCTTCATTCACATATCACTTTTTTTTGAAACTGGCGATTGCCATCCGATAATGCGGTCGGGAAAACGAAGTGTGAACAACCTTTGGAATTAATGGGGTTTATTTGAAATCTGATTTTTAGGCTCTGTAAATCAGTTTATTAAAACTGTTTTCATTTTATTTTTTGCACTGGAAAATGTTCAGTCTTATTTCTTGAGGGGGTATCTGGTGTACTTACCCAAAAAAAGAAATATGGTTGTTTCAATTGTTAAGATTCCAGTTTTGCCAATGACCAAAAAATGGATTTTGGTAAAATTCCCAAATCAGAAAGTTGATAAAGACACGGTTGATTTTTCGAAGATTGATTCTAGAGACTTACAACTAGGATTTTTCAAAAGATTTTTAATGAGTTCTCTTGAAAGGTTTGCATCAAATAAGACAGATTTTCAAGGTGAATACCTCAAAATTAAGCTCCCCTCATATTATTCAAAATATGGGCTTTCTGAAGAAAAAATGATTCAAATAGGCTTATTCCTGGATCAGATTTGCAGGAATGATCTGGTTATGCATGTCGGTTTATTAGCTTGTTTTCCAGAGTTTTCAAGGGCATCGAGTATAAGAATTGTTTTATCGTTTTATGGAATAACTGATGAAGAATATGATCCTTCAAGCTTTAGGAGGTATTTTGATAGATACTCAAATCAGTCATTAGGAGAGGAATTTTTAGTCTACAGAACAAGATTCAACGCCTTTTTGAAAAATTACATAGATAATAAGTTCGGTAAAGAATTAAGATCAATATAAAATGGATTTAACACTTAACAATATTACAGAGAGAGGTAGTGTAAAAGCCTATTTATATTATTCAGGGGCTTTCAATACTGAAAATGGTGTTTACCATTCTTCAGGAATGGTTCAATTATCCATTCAAAAAAATTCATTGAATGGTGGTTATATAGGTAATACTTTACTTAAAGAATATTCCTATAAAGATTCTATTTCTGGAAACACAGATATAAGGATCGGTAAGTATTTGTTTTCAAAGGCCACTTTAAGAGTGTTTTTTAAGGATAAGGAATATACTCTTTCTGCAAAATACAACTACCTACATATAAAGGCAGATATCAAAAGTTCAATAATTCAATAAACAATCACAAACCAAACAAATCAAACCATGCAAACAGTAAAAATGATCAATGGCAACTCTTTCACCAAAAAGGTGATTTCAGATGAGAAAATCAGAGATTTCAAAAGCCTAAAAGAAATCTCATTAATCCTGGAATCAGAGAAAATTGACAGGCTTGAATTAGGGTTGGATTTTCAAAAATTCAATCAAATGATTTCTTCTCTTGAAAGCCTTTCCAATCACAGAAATGTGTTTCAAACTGAATGGCAGAAAGTATTTTTTGAACCAACTGACTTTTCACTTTTGAAAAAAATCATGAGTAATAATCCTCTGGATTTTATTCAAATGGAGTTCATCAAAAGGAATGGGTATGATAAAAAACTAGATTTTGTCAAGCGTGAAAAACTCGTGGAAATAGTGGATTTCCCTGATTTTGGAAATCTTATTTCTTCCATTCAGAAGCTTTTTGATTTACAATCAGATCCGGTCTTTAGGGTAATTTCATTTGAAGATGCCTTTGCAAAGGCTCTTTCAACCTATCCAGACTCCTATGAAAAGAAGATTCGTGAATCTTGTGAAATAGTCCTGAAAGGAGCAGTCCAAATCCAAAATTACTTGTGGGTTAATCTATTGTTCCTAGCTTCAAATAAAGTGAAGGACTTCTTTTCAAACCCTGAATTTGATCGATTCTCAGAAAAAATCTTTGATAAGGGAATAATTACCAATCAACCTGGAGAAGCTTATTTGGATTACAGGTTGAATAAAGAAAGGTTGCTTAACATCTTAATGCGAGGGGAATGAAAGAGCTTGAATTAGCATTATTGAGTGCATCCTATCTAGGACTTTCAAAAGAAAGGATTTTGGAAATCCAAAATGAAAACATAGTTAAATTCAGTTTGCATGTGAATTTGGGCTTCAAAATCAATGAGATTTTGAAAGGTAGATCAATGAGTATCCTTAAGCAGGATTATTCAAAAGAAAGCTCTAATCCGGCTGTTTTTGGTAGCCTCCAAAAATTAGCCTTTGAATGGTATTTTGGATCAAACTCTGGAGTTAATCCAGGTAACTTCTCAAAGGATTTTCCCTTACTGCATAAGGTAGGATTTATCTTGAATCATGGTAAGGAATCAAAAAGTAAAAACAGTTCATTCAGGTTTCAACCGTTATCCGGTAGTGGTGATTTTTTATTGAATCTGATGAGGGAAAGATAAATTCATGTTTGCGTTGGTAGTTTAAAAAGCGGGTTGAATCTTTCACCCGCTTTTTTTTTGGTTAGTTTTAATTTGACATCAAAATCACTCATTTTTGAATTCTTATTTAAAACCTATACCACAATATTTACCCTAAAAAGTCTAATCTATTGATTTACAATGGGTATTTATTTTGGCCAAACTTAATTTTGATCTTCATGGGATTACTTTCAGGAAAAACGGCCTTGGTTACCGGCGCCTCTAAAGGGATCGGACGGGCAATCGCCATCAGATTTGCACAGGAAGGAGCAAATGTCGCGTTCACCTACCTCTCGAGCGTTGAAAAAGGCCAAGCACTTGAGGCCGAACTCGCTGCTTTTGGTGTGAAAGCAAAGGGCTACCGCTCAGATGCCTCCGACTTCAAAGCTGCTGACGAATTGGTCAATGGAGTTGTGGCTGACTTTGGGGCTTTGGACATCTTGGTCAACAATGCCGGAATCACACGCGACAACCTGCTGATGCGGATGACCGAGGAATCTTGGGATGAAATCATGAACGTCAACCTCAAATCCTGCTTCAACACTGTAAAAGCCGCAACCCGTACCATGATGAAGGCCAAATCTGGCTCCATCATCAACATGACCTCTGTGGTCGGTGCCAAAGGAAACGCCGGTCAGGCAAACTATGCGGCTTCCAAAGCAGGAATCATCGGCTTCACCAAATCAGTAGCCCTGGAATTGGGTTCTAGAAATATCCGCTGCAACGCGGTCGCTCCTGGATTTATCGAAACAGAGATGACTGAAGTGTTGGATGAAAAGACCGTACAAGGCTGGAGAGATGCAATCCCGATGAAGCGTGGAGGCAAGCCGGAAGAAATCGCCGATGTGTGCGTATTCCTAGGCTCAGACATGAGCACCTACATCTCTGGACAGGTGCTTCATGTGAATGGAGCGATGTATACTTAACCTTTGAGGTCTTCAAGACCTCGAAGGTTTTATTCTAGATTACATCATTTAAGTCTTCAAGACTTCGAAGGTTTCAAGGAAAACTAGATCTTCGAGGTTTTTGAAAACTTTAAAGATTTTTTACAAAGTTTTCTATTCTAAAGACATCTCTTCGGGTAAGTCAGCACCCTGTTCTAATTCATGAACTTTTTTAAATTGTTCAAGTCCACCAAACCAATCCAGGATGAAATCTCTATCCAGTTTTGTGGTTTTTAGAGATATCAGGCCATTGTAGGATGAAAATTTCCAATTTTTAAAGTCCTCAACAATCCCGTGTTTTTGAGGATTCCTATGGATGTAAATGATTACTTGGGATAAATAACTTTCCTGATCTACTCGCTTTCTTTTGAATTTCCGTTGAAATAATCCCCCATGTCGATCATAAAGCTTGTTGTATGCTTTGGCGTAACCATTCAAAAAGTTGGAAAAAGCACTTAAAGCAGCTTCTGGTTCGGTATTTTCTTTTACTCGAATCAAAAAGTGAAAATGATTAGGTAGTAAACAGTAGGCCAAGGTTGAAAAATAGGAAGAGCAATGATCTTGATATTTTTGAAGGAAATAGGTGTAGTTTTCTTCAGTTCTAAAAAGTAATTCCGCTCCGTTTGTTCTAGTGTAAATATGGAAAAATTCTCCTGGGGAAAAGGGATCAGTCATAAAAATGAATATTTATAAATTGTTGAAAGGCAATTTTTTAACAACCAAAATAACAATGTAGACAGAGATTTTCAATCTAGACCTTCGAGGTTTTTGAAAACCTCAAAGGTCAAACGAGCGGCAGGGGAGACTTAGCCGTTTTTTTTTCCGCAGATCTTCGCGGAAATGGTCACAGATGCGCACAGATGAAAAACCTCGGTAGAATTTCTGTGAAAATCTGTGTTTTTAATCTGTGCTTATCTGTGGGAAACAAAAAAGCCCCGATCCCGACAGTTATCGAGACCGAGGCTATTGAAAATTGAATTGGAGGATTTCTTAGTCTTGTCCTAAAAAAGGATATCTATAATCCTTCGGTGATACAAAGGTTTCCTTGATGGTTCGTGGAGATACCCAACGAAGCAAGTTGATCATCGAACCGGCTTTGTCATTCGTGCCGGAGGCTCTTGCGCCGCCAAATGGCTGCTGACCTACCACGGCACCGGTTGGCTTGTCGTTGATGTAGAAGTTACCTGCTGCGTTTCTAAGCTTTTGCGTAGCCAATTCGATCGCATAGCGGTCTTGAGAAAATACAGCACCTGTGAGTGCGTACGGAGAAGTCTGATCGACCAATTCAAGAACGGTTTCGAAGTGCTCTTCATGGTACACATAGATCGTCAGCACAGGGCCGAAGATCTCTTCGCACATCGTGATGTACAACGGGTCTTGCGTTAGAATCACCGTTGGTTCGATGAAATAGCCTTTGGACTTATCATAGTTGCCTCCAGCGATGATTTCGACACCTGGAGTTGCCTTGGCATTGTCAATGTACTTGGCGATTTTGTCAAAAGACTTCTCATCAATCACCGCATTGACGAAATTAGTGAAGTCCTCAGTCCCGCCCATTTTGATATCTGCCAGATCTGCAAGCATGTATTTTTTCACATCCTCCCAAAGGTTGGACGGGATGTAAGCTCGGGATGCTGCAGAGCATTTTTGGCCTTGGTATTCAAATGCCCCACGAACTAATCCTACAGCTACTGCTTTTGCGTCAGCGGATTTGTGTGCTAGAACGAAGTCTTTTCCGCCTGTCTCACCGACGATTCTTGGATAGGACTTGTAGAGTTTGATGTTTTCCCCAATTGTTTTCCAGACGTGTTGGAAAACCCCAGTAGATCCCGTGAAGTGGATTCCTGCAAAATCCGGATGCTTAAAAATGATATCGCCCGCAGTCGGTCCATCCACGTAGATTAGATTGATCACTCCGTCGGGCACACCGGCTTCTTTGAAAACTTCCATCAGCACTTGAGCGGAATAAATCTGAGTGTAAGCAGGCTTCCATACGATGGTATTGCCCATCATGGCGGCGGAAGTTGGTAGGTTACCGGCAATGGCAGTGAAGTTGAACGGAGTCAGGGCAAACACGAAACCTTCCAAAGGCCGTTGCTCTACTCTATTCCAAACTCCTGCTCCCGAAACAGGAGGCTGTTGTGCATAGATCTCCGTCATGTACTTCACATTGAATCGGAGGAAGTCAATAAACTCGCACGCTGAGTCTATTTCGGCCTGCATGGCGTTTTTAGATTGCCCCAGCATGGTGGCTGCATTGATTTTTGCTCGGTAAGGACCAGCAATCAGATCAGCTGCCTTCAGGAAAATGGCTGCGCGCTGTTCCCATTCCAGATTTTCCCAAGCTTCCTTGGCACCCAAGGCAGCATTGATCGCCTGCTCCACATGAGAGGCATCACCTTCGTGGAAATGACCTAAAATGTGTTGGTGATCATGTGGCGGAGACATCGGACGGGTTTTACCAGTTCTGACCTCCTCACTGCCGATGTACATAGGCACATCGATTTGTTTTGATCTTAATTCAGACAACATGGCCTGAAGTTCTTTCCGCTCGGGGCTGCCCGGAGCATATGCTTTTACCGGCTCATTGACAGGAGCAGGAACGTTGAAAAATCCCTTTAACATGATATTTGGAGTTTATGTGATTTCGAAGAGGCCAAAGATAGGTTTTCCTGATGTTTTGAGTAGTGATTTTGCTTACAAAAGCTGCTCAAGTTCTTTGAGATGACGAATCTCATATGTGGGTTTCAAATCGATAGTTTTTCCTTCAGGGTTGAAAAAAACCTGATCTATTTCGGCTCGCTGAGCACCTAAGATATCTGAGGAGGGATTGTCTCCGATCATCAGGCAGGCATCGGGCGTAGTCTGAAGTTGGTCCATGGTGTAATGGAAGATTCTCGGATCAGGCTTTTTAAAGCCGGTAGTTTCGGAAGTGACCACAAGCTCAAAATAGCCATCTAAGTCGGCCGATTTCATTTTTTTTGCCTGAGATTCATTGAATCCATTCGTGATGACATGGATTCGATATTTTGTTTTGAGGTAAGTCAGAATTTCTTTGGAGTAGGGGAATACGTGGGGTTTGGAAGAAGTTCGATGCATAAAATCTTCCTCAAACGCTGCTGGAATTTCTTCAAAATTCCCACCAGCATGTGCAAATATGCGCGGGAATCGCTCTTTTCGAAGGTTGTGTTTGTCTATTTTCCCTACATTATACCAGTCCCAAAGCTGAAAATTGACCGTATGGAAGGACTCGAAGAATTTTTCAAAAGTGGGGATTCCCAGGTCTTGAAGACTGTAAATCTGATAGAGTTCAGCAAGGGACTCGGTGACATTTCGATCATAGTCCCAGAGGGTATGGTCGAGATCGAAGAAGAGGTGTTGGTACGTTTTCAAAATGAATTCAGCGTCGATATTGGTTGTATTGGATCTTGTTGATGGCCAGTTCTCGGTTGGATTTTAGAATTTCATAAGTTTCCTGATCCTTGAGGAGACTGGGATCCTTTTGGATAAACTTGAAAATCTGCTGAATGATTTCAAGATATTCTTCGAGGATATAATAAAACATCCATTGATCTACACGTCGACTTCCGAGTAATCCTGCGTTTTTGAGGTAAATGAGATGGCGACTCGTTTTGGTTTGGGTAAAATCAAGAATGTGCTCCAAGTCCGAAATGCTCAATTCTTTGTTGAGCATCAATAAGTGGATAATTCTTACGCGAGGTTCTTCGGAAAGCGCCTTAAAAATTCGCAAACCATAGGTTAAACTGATATTTTTGAGTCTCATTTGTAAGTTTTAACTTGGAATAGAGGGCGAAAATAAATTTTAAGCCGAAATTGGTTTAAAATCGTTACAGAATCCAAGTGCCATCTTTGAATTCAATGTTTGTGAAAATTACCCAAATACTTCCTTTTGTACTGGTTTTAGGATTTTTTTTCCTATCCCAAACCTCATTTGCTCAAGATGAGCGGGAAAGAAAAGTTATCCAGCTTTCCGGTATTATACTGAATGCGGATAGTACCGATGCTGTCCCCGGGGTAAATATCTATGTGCCCAAGAAGGGAAGAGGTACAGCCTCAGGTCGCTTTGGTTACTTTTCCATGCCTGTCTTAGAAGGGGATAGTGTAGTC
Source organism: Algoriphagus sp. (assembly GCA_018336015.1). GTDB lineage: Bacteria > Bacteroidota > Bacteroidia > Cytophagales > Cyclobacteriaceae > Algoriphagus > Algoriphagus aquatilis. The sequence continues at coordinate 25,550 of JAGXQZ010000030.1, forward strand.
TTCACATTCATAGGATTGAAAAAACAAACTTTCAAAGTTCCGGAAAAAGTGGAAAGTGATCGAATATCCCTTATCCTTACAATGGAAGTGGATGAAATCGCACTGGCGGAGATCGAAGTCATGCCCTATCCGACAGAGGAAGAATTTAAAAAGGCGGTAATCGCCATGAGTGTGGTAGACCCCATGTCGATCAGTAGGTCAAACATGAGTCCTGAAATGCTGTTAAGATGGGCTGAATCGATACCTGCCTCTGGTGGGGAGAATTTCAGGTACTTCCAACAAGGGCAGATGATGCAAAATCAAGACCTCTATGGTCCTCGGCCACTCAGAATTTTAGATCCCTTTGCTTGGTCACAGTTTATCCGATCCATCAAGCGAGGAGATTTGAAGAGTAAATAAAAGATACTGGTCGTGCTTTTGGCGAGAAAGCCAAATAAATCATCGACAAAGATTTGGTCAGATTTATATAAAAGAATATCTTTGTGCCTCGTTTCAAAAAAGCCAAGAAAACTAGCTGAACATATGAAAAAAGATATTCATCCTAAATACAGAGACGTAGTGTTCTACGATACCTCTAGCGAGTTTAAGTTTTTGACCAAATCAACCATCGAGACTAGCGAAACTATCGAGTGGACTGACGGCAAGACTTATCCAGTTTACAAAATCGAAGTAAGCTCTGAGTCTCATCCATTCTACACAGGCAAGAAGATGCTTCTTGACACTGCTGGACGAGTGGAGAAATTCAACAAAAGATACGCGAAGAAGTAATTCTTGGCAGCTTAAGCCGAAAAAGTCTCCCGGAGCAAGGATTCCGGGAGACTTTTTTATTTTTGCCCTATGACCCATATCCTATTATTTGATGATCCTGCGATTAGAGGATCCTTGCTTCCGTTTACTTTTACAAGGCCTGTGGCAGATATCCGGGTGGGTATTCTTAAGATCTCTGAAAAATGGAATAAGCTTACCGGAGCCAAGATTTCATTTTTGACTCAGGACTACCTGCAGAAAAAATTCCCAAGAAACACGGAAAATGCACTCGCCATTAATGGTTCTTGGCTCCCCGATGCGGAGGCTTTGCAAGCTTTAGACTCCCTTAAAGAGGACCAAGCACTGTACTTTGGAAAGATTTTTCTCGCAGGCTACATCGGGGAAACGGAAAAGAACCTCAGCTTTGCTGCCGAAAGAATTCCCGTTCAACTGCCCTACGAGCCCGTTTTGCTTCAAAAAACCTGGCAAATCTTCCAGTTTAACGGTTCCGAAATCAGAAAGGACTATTCCTTATTGACTAAGGGAAGAATTTCCCAGCCAGTAAACGATCCACACACCATAGTCTATGGTGCGGATCAGATTTTTATTGAAGAGGGTGCAAAAATCAAAGCTGCCGTCCTTAATGCTGAAAGTGGCCCTATTTACATCGGGAAGCATACTGAAATCCAGGAAGGCTCACTCATACGCGGGCCATTTGCACTGTGCGAAGGCTCTACAGTAAATATGGGAGCCAAACTCCGCGGCGATACCACGGTAGGACCATTTTCCAAAGTAGGGGGAGAAATTTCCAATTCGGTGATCTTTGGCTACTCCAACAAAGGACACGAAGGATTCTTGGGTAATTCTGTCCTAGGTGAATGGTGTAACCTAGGCGCGGATACCAATACTTCCAACCTTAAGAATAACTATGCTCCTGTGAAACTTTGGGATTATACCCGAGGTGGCTTTGCCAATACCGGACTGCAGTTTTGTGGCCTGATGATGGGTGACCATAGCAAGTGCGGAATCAACACGATGTTTAATACCGGTACCGTGGTGGGAGTAGGAGCGAATATTTTCGGTGATGGCTTTCCGCGTAACTTTATTCCTTCTTTTTCTTGGGGAGGTGCGGCTGGCTTTTCCACCTTCACCATGGTTAAGTTTGAAGAAACGGCCAAGGCGGTTTTTGGAAGAAGGGGACTGGAATGGACTCCTGCCGAAAAAGAAATCTTGGATAAGGTTTTTGATTTGACCAAAAGCTATAGAATTTGGGATAAAACTTCCTGATCGATCCGGATATGCAATTTGCAGAAATACCAGGGCTCTCTGAGACCAAAGAAAAGCTACTCAATGCTGTCAAATTCAATCATTTGGCACATGCGCTGCTTTTTCACGGACCTGAAGGTTCCGCCAATCTGACATTGGCTTTAGCCTTGGCCACCTACCTCTATTGCGAAAATCCAAACGAATCTGATTCCTGCGGTACCTGCGGCTCATGTCAGCGAATGAAAAAACTCATCATGCCTGATTTGAATTTCGCTTTTCCGGTTGTGGCATCTTCCAAAGATGACGAAGGAGGGGAAGATGGAGAAAAAGAAGAAAAGGTTGATGTGCTTGCCAATTGGAGAAAATTCGCCTTAGGACACCCCTACGGAAATGTCCATGACTTTATCTATTTCAATGGTTTTGAGAAAAAGCAATTGAATATTTCCAAAGCAGCTGCCCGCAAGATCATTCAGGCCCTTTCTCTCATGTCATTTGAAGGAGGGTATAAAATCATGCTCATTTGGGCACCTGAATTTTTGCATCCCTCAGCGGCCAACTCCCTTTTGAAAATTATTGAAGAACCGCCTGCCAAGACCATTTTCATGCTCGTGACTTCCCAGGCGGATCAGCTGTTGACAACTATTTTGTCACGAACGCAGAAAATAATGGTCAGGGCTTTTTCTGACGAAGAAATAAAAAATCACTTGGTTCAATCTGGTCTTTGCGAAAGCAAAGCTGCTGAGCAGATCGCCATGCTTGCCGATGGCAATTTGAGGGAAGCTTATCGACTTTTGGAAAATGTCGAAGACCAGACTGTTCGTCAGGTAAGGGATTGGTTCAGACTCTGCGTGACCAAAAATCTCAAAGACATTTTCAACCTTTCGGATGAGTTTCATAAGTATGACAAAGAGGCTCAAAAATCCATGATCCTGGCGGGTCTTAATGTCACTCGTGAGATTATGCTTAAGAATCTGGACTTGGACACTTTGCTCCGCACTACTGAGGAGGATCGGGATTTTATCAATAAAATCAGCAAAAGTGTGTTGACAGAGGATCATGCACTGAAGATGTACGAAGCCTTCAATCAGGCCCACTACCACCTCGAGCGAAATGGAAATGCCAAAATGATCTTCACTGACCTTTCTATGGAATTGCTTCTGATGATGTCAAAAAACTAAATCGTGGAGCAGAAAATAATCGGCAGAAAAGAAAAAATCACCTTACCCGAATTGGGTCTCAATTTAGTGTGGGCCAAAATCGATACGGGTGCTTACACCAGCAGCTTGCATGCTGAAGAGATTAGGGAGGAAGAATTGGACGGTAGAAAAGTCCTGAAATTTCAAATACTGATGCCAAAGCATCAAAAATTTACTGGCAAAACCCTCGTTTTTGAAAAGTACCGAGAAAAGAAAGTCAAAAATTCCTTTGGTCAGGCAGAAGTCCGCTACCTGATCGAGACTAAGATACAACTCGCCGGAGAGACTTATCGGGCTGAGTTTACGCTCACGGACAGGTCCAGTATGAAAAATTCTATCCTGCTGGGCAGAAAAATTCTACGGGGAAAATTCCTCGTGGATGTCTCCAAAACCAACTTGGGTAAATCCTACCGCAAAAAGAAATGAAAATTGCCATCCTTTCGAGGAACCCAAAACTATTCTCTACCCGCAGGCTGGTCGAAGAAATTCAAAAGGCAGGTCATGAAGCAATGGTCGTAGATCATAGCCTTTGTGATTTGATCATTGAGCAGGAAGGACCTTCCATCATTTACAAAGGGCAAAAGCTCGAGGGGGTAGATGCAATCATCCCGAGAATTGGGGCTTCAGTGACCTTTTATGGGACTGCGGTAGTCCGTCAGTTTGAGTTGATGGGAGCTTTTTCTGTGGTGACTTCACAGGCCATTGTGCGAAGCAGAGATAAGCTCAGAAGTTTACAAATCCTTTCCAAAAATGGACTCGGAATGCCTAAGACTGCCTTTACCAATTTTTCCAAAGGAGGAGAAAAACAGTTGATCGAACAGGTCGGCAGTGCTCCTGTGATCATCAAATTGCTGGAAGGCACTCAAGGCTTGGGCGTAGTTTTGGCCGAAACCAAAAAAGCAGCCCAGTCCGTAGTGGAAGCTTTTCATGGATTGAAAGCCCGAATCATCGTGCAGGAATTTGTCAAAGAAGCCAAAGGTGCAGATATCCGCGCTTTTGTAGTCAATGGTAAAGTGGTCGGAGCTATGAAGCGTCAAGGCGCTGAAGGTGAATTTCGATCTAACTTACACCGAGGCGGCGTAGCTACTGTAATCAAACTGAGCAGGGCAGAGAAGCAAGCCGCCCTAAACGCTGCCAAAGCCCTTGGACTGGACGTGGCTGGGGTAGATATGCTTCAATCCTTAAGAGGTCCGCTCATTTTGGAAGTCAACAGCTCTCCTGGACTCGAAGGAATAGAAAGTGCAACTGGTGTGAACATCGCCGCCGAAATCATCAAATTTGTGGAGGAAGGCGTCCGCAAAAAATCTTCAAAACGCGAAAAACATTAATGAGTAGAGTTATAAAAATCGGTACCCGAGGCAGTAAACTCGCGCTTTGGCAAGCCTACCATGTGGAGGATTTGCTGAAAAAGGCTGGGCTTGAATCCGAAATTGTCATCATCGTTACCAAAGGCGATCAGGTCTTGGATGTCTCCATTTCCAAAATCGGGTCCAAGGGTGTATTTACCCAAGAATTAGAAGACCAATTACTTGATGGTCGTATCGATATTGCCGTTCATTCAGCCAAAGACATGCAGTCTAGTCTTGCTGAAGAGTTTGAAATCATCGCCTTTACAGAGCGGGAAAGGGAAAATGACATCCTTCTTTCCACCAAAAAAGGGATTTCCATTTCAGATGCCTCGCAATCCTTGGTTTTGGGGACATCTTCTACCCGAAGGATTGCTACCCTCAAGCATTTTTATCCTCACATCAAAACCGTCGACGTCAGAGGTAATCTTCAAACCCGAATCCGAAAGATGGAAGAAGGCCTCTGTGATGCTTTGCTTTTAGCTTATGCTGGTGTCCATCGGATGGGGTATGATGATATGATTGCTGAATACTTGAGTTTAGATGAATTCACACCTGCCGTTGGCCAGGGTTCAGTGGCCATTGAATCTGCAAAAAATCTTGATCCAACCCTTCGAGGTCAAATCATCCAAGCCTGCAATCATCCCGGTACCGAAGTCCGACTTCGAGCAGAGCGAGCGTACCTCAGAGTACTTGAAGGGGGCTGTAGTATTCCTGTATTTGCGATGGCCAATCTGGAAAATGACCAATTGGTACTCAATGGCGGAATTGTAAGTCTGGATGGCAAACAGCGGATTACCTTTTACCTCGATGGATCTGCAAAGAATCCAGAGAGTTTAGGTCAAGAATTAGCCACAAAGGTGTTGGCTGCTGGGGGAAAAGAAATTTTGGAACAAATCAAAAAAGCACAATCCTGATATGAGAAAGCTGAGCATGCTTCTGGTTTTTGGACTTATCCTGATCAGCTCTTGGGCTTGCGGAAAGGACAAAGATTACCTGGTTACCATTACTACCCGACATGGAGAAATCAAAGCGATTCTCTTTGACGATACACCGGAGCACAAAAACAATTTTATCGCCTTGGCTGAGGCAGGAAGATTCGACTCTACACAGTTTCACCGAGTGATTAAGGATTTCATGGTCCAGGGAGGTGATGTATTTGGTAAGGAAGGACTTCCGGCCCAGCAGTGGCCAACTTTGCCCGCCGAGATTAGCTCTCACCATGTACATATCAAAGGAATGATTGCCGCAGCCCGACAGGGAGACAATATCAATCCTGAAAAGCGAAGCAATGGTTCCCAATTTTACATTGTCGAAGGGAGACCCTATGAAGAGTTAGAGCTGACGACAGATTTTCCTGCATTGCAAAAAGCGGTCTTTCAATACATGCAGCTGGGCTCCGGTCAAGAGTTGAAAAACGAATATTCCAGATTGTTTGAAGAGCAAAAGTTTGATAGCCTTACTAATCTTCTCCTTTCTAAACGGGACGAAATCGCCAAGACGCTCAATATCAAACTCACAAAAGATTACACTCCCGAGCAAGTAAAAGATTATGCAGAAAAAGGAGGGACACCTCACTTGGATTTTCAATACACGGTATTTGGCCAAGTACTTAGCGGTTTGGAGGTAGTAGATAAAATTGCAGCTGAACAGACTAGCAGAGAGGTGCCCAATGAACCGGTTTACATGAAAGTGACAGTAGAAAAAGTTTCGCGCAAAAAAATTGAAAAAGAATTTGGCTATGTCTATCCCGTCTCAAAATAAACCCAAGATTCTCATAACAGGTGCCAACGGTCTCTTGGGCCAAAAGCTCGTCGATCAGCTGGTCGAAAAAGGAATTTTTGAAGTGATTGCTTCAGGGAGGGGCTCCAGCAGGCTTTCAGGTCAGGGATTTGTATATCAGTCATTGGATATAGAAGATCAGCAAAATGTGGATTCAGTTTTTTCCACTCTAAAACCTGAAGTGATCATTCATGGAGCGGCTATGACCAATGTGGATGAATGCGAGTTAAATCAGGAAGCATGCTACCGAGCTAATGTGACTGCTACACGATACCTGGTAGAGGCTGCGAAAAAAATCAATTCCCACTTCGTGTTTGTTTCCACAGACTTTATTTTCTCTGGAGAAGACGGTAATAACCCATATGATGAGGAAGCAACTCCTGATCCGGTCAATTATTACGGCCAAACCAAACTGGAAGGTGAAGAGATTGTGAAAAATTCTGGACTGGATTGGGCGATTGCCCGTACAGTTTTGGTCTATGGGATAGCTAATGACCTAAGTCGTTCCAATATCATTCTTTGGGTGAAATCTTCTTTGGAAGCAGGAAAAGAAATCCAAGTGGTAGATGATCAAGTAAGAACTCCGACACTGGCAGAAGATTTAGCGGCGGGTTGTATATTAATAGCAGAGCAGCGCGCTAAAGGGGTGTTTAATATCTCTGGATCGGATCTTTTGACTCCTTATCAAATGGCAATAGAAACGGCGGAGTATTTTGGCCTTAACAAAAGCTTAATTACTAAAACTGATTCAACTAAGTTTAAGCAACCTGCCAAGAGGCCAATGAAAACAGGCTTTATCATCGAAAAAGCCAGAAAACTACTGGGATATGAACCCAAAAGTTTCCAAACGGGGATAGGTATTTTGGCAAAACAAATTATCTTAGCCCGCTCTTAAAAAGCAGTTTATACCCTTAATTTAACTTTAGCATTATCTATGGCAGTAAGTTCTAATACTGAGGACAGAGGTCAGTTTGGCTCCAGCCTTGGCTTTATCATGGCCGCAGCTGGTTCAGCCGTCGGACTGGGCAACATTTGGAGATTTCCTTACCTCACCGGAGAAAATGGAGGCGGTGCCTTTGTATTCGTTTACATTCTCTGTGTGGTTTTGATTGGTTTACCGCTTCTATTCAATGAAATCGCTTTGGGTAGAAAGTCTGGAAAAAACCCAATCGGTGCTATCCGAGAAACCGGTGGAAATAAGTTTTGGCAGTTGGCGGGTGTGCTCTGCGTATTGGTTTGTTTTTTTGTGTTCAGCTACTATTCTGTGATCGCAGGTTGGACAGTAGGATATATCGTTACCGAAATCATCAATATTCCAGTTGATTTTGAGGAGTTTGTACAGACTCCGCTGTATGTGATCCCATTGACCTTCTTCTTTATCCTCTTGACTATTTTGATTGTCCTTGGAGGTGTTTCCGGAGGTATTGAAAAAGCTTCAAAATTCCTGATGCCTATCTTATTCATCATTATCCTTTTCATTGCAGGTAGGTCAGTGACACTGGAAGGAGCAGAGGCTGGAATCCAATACTATTTGAACCCTGATTTTTCTAAAATCAACAGCACGGTGATCCTTCAGGCTTTGGGTCAAGCCTTTTTCTCCATGTCTGTAGGATGGGGTTTGATGATCACATTTGGTTCTTATTTGGGTAAAGATTCTAACATTATCAATGCCTCCGGATGGATTGCAGGTATGGATACGGCTGTTGCCTTATTGGGTGGTTTGATGGTTTTCCCAGCCTTGTTTGCGTTGCTTCCAGGTAAAGATCCTGCTTCAGGTCCAGCTTTGGTTTTTGATGTTTTACCAAAAGTATTTGATGCGATGCCCGGCGGAAATATCATCGGAGGTCTGTTCTTTATCCTCTTAATGGTAGCGGCATTGACTTCTACCATTTCCATGTTGGAAGTACCAGTGGCTTACTTGATAGATGACCGAAAGTGGAATCGCAAAAAAGCAACATGGGTTGTTGGCATCGGAGCAATGATTCTATCGGTTCCATCTGCACTTTCTTCTATCGAAGGAAATATGTTTGCTGAAATTCGATTCACATTCTTGAGCAATGAACTGGTCGGTTTCTTCGGAGCAATGGACTTTATTTTTGGCACATTCGCAGTGATCCTGATTTGTTTGATGCTGGCCTTGTATACGGGCTGGGCACAGAAAATCAGTGATTATGCAGACGAACTTGCTTTGGGCGCACCAGGATTTACAGGTGCCTTCCGTACCGGTTGGATGTTCTTTATCAAGTGGGTTTGTCCGATTGTGATTATCCTCTTGATCCTAAATATGATGGGTCTTTTTGGCGCGCCACAGGCAGCTTAAGCAGTTCATTTAAAAATAGATTTGAAGGGCTTTCCGAAAGGTTAGCCCTTTATTTTTTTCAAAAAAGGGACAGAATGGATGAGAGATGTTTTTCCGGTGTAATGGCAAAGCACCTGGTTAGTGTAAGACTTTTATTCTTGATAATTGGATCAGGATTAAGAAGAATGGAATTGGCAAAGGAATTGCAATCGGAAGACTCACCATTCTCTAACTAAACCAAAATCCTTTTACCATGAAAAAATTACTTCTTTTCCTCGCATTCGCATTTATCGCCTTTCAGGCCTTCCCTCAGCAAAATGGATTTGGTATCAAAGCCGGTCTCAGTAGTACGAAGGTAGATTTCAAAAACACGCAATTTGCCCCGGAAGGTGCTCAGACTGGATATCATGTAGGGGTGTTTGGTCGATTGGGAGGTGCTGGTTTTTTTGTGCAGCCCGAGCTTCTTTTTACCCAGACCAGTGGAAAATTCATCAATGATCAAGACCAATTAAAGGCTGAGTTTAACAGACTTGACATTCCTGTGATGCTTGGAATGCGATTTTTCAAAGTTCTCAGACTCCAGGCTGGGCCAATTGCCAGTTTGAATATCAATTCCAAACTCAGTGAAGTAAGCGATACCATCGGAGATGCCGAATTCAAAAATGCAACCCTCGGCTATCAGGCAGGAGTAGGGGTAGACATTGGAAATCTGTTTATCGATGCCAAATATGAGGGAGGCCTTAGCAAGTGGACAGAAAATATCGGTTCATTTACCACTGACAACCGCATCAACCAGTGGGTAGTATCTGTAGGATTCAAGATATTCTAATTGGGAAATACTCCCACAGTAACTCGATCTAATACTAAGGCCCTTCTGAATCGATTCAGAAGGGCCTTTTTAGTATTCTTCGCTTATTTGGAGGCTTATTTTTCCATGACCATCGGTCCGGGCTTTGCCCATTCGTGAATCGGCTTGAGGTCGATCACATAGACACTTCTGCCGTGAGTTCCGACCACCAAATGGTTTTCACGTTGCTGGATGACCATGTCGTAGATTGCTACATTCGGAATTTGGCCTTGGAAGAGATTCCAGTTTTTGCCTTCATCCATGCTTACATATAAGCCGTGATCTGTCCCTAGATAAAGCAGATTTGGCATTTTTGGATCTTCGATGATGATGTTGGTGGATTCATCCGGCAGGTTGGATTTGATGGAAACCCAAGTCTTGCCGTAATCCTCACTCATGTAGACGTAGGTGTTAAACTCATCGTATCGGTAGCCATTCAAGGTGATGTACACTCGTCCTTCTTTGAATCTCGAAGGAGAAATACTGCTTACCCAGCGATCCTGAGGAAGCCCAGCATTGAGACTGGTCCAAGTTCCTCCATTGTTTCGAGTTACCCAGACATTGCCGTCGTCCGAACCGGCGTAGAGCGTTCCAAACTCAAGCGGAGATTCTTCTACCACGGTAAGAGAGGCAAATGGTACGTTTCCGCTTTTTTGATTTTTAGTCAGGTCAGGAGAGATGGTTTTCCAGGTATTTCCTTGGTCTAAAGATTGGTAAACGTACTGCGAACCCATGTACACAATGTCCTGATTATGGTAGCTGAGCTCGGCTGGTGTTCTCCAGTTCCAACGGTTCGGGGCATTTCCGATGTCGTGTCCCGGGGTGATGCGTCGTCTTTCTCCCGTCTCTTTATTGATGCGCATGTAGTTGCCAAACTGCGAACCGGTGTAAACGATGTTGTTATTTCTAGTATCTACTGCGACTACCATGCCGTCTCCTCCTAGAAGAGACTCCCATGGATCTTCGGGCTTATTGGTGGATTTTCCAAACCAAACCCCATTGTCTTGCATTCCGCCATAGATGTTGTATGGTTTGGCATCATCTACCATGATGGAGTAAAACTGGGATATCGGCATCTGTGTGTTCAAGTGATCCCAACGGGCACCGCCTCCATAGCTACGGTATAATCCACCGTCATTGCCCAGTAAGATGTGCTTGCTGTCCTTAGGATTGATCCACATCGCCTGATGATCGGAGTGGGGTCTTCCGATCGAGTCAGTTCTAGAGAAATTTTTGCCTCCGTCTCTTGAGACCAAAAGGGGTACACCCAAGACGAAGATTTCATTTTCATTAGAAGTACTCACACGCACCTCTCCGAAGTAATAGCCATAGGTATTGTACAACTGACTGATGTCTGATTCGGAGACTTTTTTCCAGCTCTTGCCCGCATCTTCAGAGCGGTATACTTCTGCCCCTTTGATAGGCTGGCCAAACATGGCCGCATTGGCATCCACTGCACCGCCAAGGTAGTTGGCGATTTGAGTAGTGGTGATTTTGCCGATTTTCAGCTGACGCTTAAGTTCGGCCGGCGTGTATTTGGTGGCAAACTGATTTCTTCTCAGAAAGGATTCCAGTTTTTTATCATCCAAAGCCAGCGCTTGATCCAAAGTCATCGCTTTGAAATCCTCTAGTTTAATCGGATTCTCTTCCTGCTGTTGATTTCCCCGTTGTCTTGGGGCTGCTGCAGGTTTGTCGGATTTCCCCTGATTGTCCAGCAATGCATAGACCGTATTAGGCTGAGAAAGTGCAAAATCGAAGCCGATTCGGCCTACAAATTCATCCTGAGGAAATCCTTCCACTGCTTTCTTCCAGGTGTTTCCACCGTCTTC
>JAGXQZ010000031.1 GCA_018336015.1 Algoriphagus sp.
CCCGAATTCAAAACCCCTATGGCTTCTGAGGTAGTCGCTTTCCCTGATTACCAACTTCTCAAAGAGTACAAAGCGAAAAATGGTGGGGTGTACCTCGCTTGGGGCGAACTCACCACCCAGTTTAAGTAATGCCTAAACTCTAAAAGTCATGAACCGACTGATCATTTTCATCCTAATCCTAACCTTCAGGGGATTTTCTGCGGAAGCAGCCAAGATCATTCTTAAGCCCGGCCAATCCATTCAAGCTGCAGTGGATCGTGCTGCTGCCGGTGATACTTTACTTTTTTCCCCAGGGACTTACCAAGCTTCTGCGGTGACAATCCGAAAGCCTTTGAGCTTGATTGGGGAAAATTACCCTGTGGTGGATGGGGAAAATAAGGGGAATATTTTCCTTGTCGCTGCTGAAAATGTGTTGGTTTGTGGGTTGAAATTTATCCGAACCGGAAAGTCTAACATGGACGACTCGGCAGCGATCAAATTCTTTGATTCCAAAAACTGCACGGTCGAAAACAACATCCTGGAGGATGCTTTTTTTGGTCTTCATTTTTCCAATTCCTCCAAGCTTACTATCCGAAATAATAAAGTCAAAGCATCCGCTACGCGAGAATTCGAAGTGGGCAATGGGATTCATCTCTGGAAATGCAAGGACAACTTGATTGAGAAAAATGAGGTTTCCGGGCATCGAGATGGGATTTACCTGGAGTTTGTGACCAATTCCCTCGCAAAAGAAAACCTCATTCAAGGCAATATGCGCTATGGCTTGCACTTCATGTTTTCGCATGACAATACCTACCTGAGAAACACCTTCAAAAGAAACGGGGCTGGCGTGGCGGTCATGTACACCAAAAATGTGACCATGCAGGAAAACCGATTCGAAGAAAACTGGGGAAGCAGCGCCTATGGCATCCTACTCAAAGATATCTCTGACAGCAAGGTGATCGGCAATATTTTCCAGAAAAATACCGTGGGCATCTACATGGAAGGCAGCAGTCGGATCCAGTTTAAGGAAAACAACTTCAAGGAAAACGGCTGGGCGCTGAAACTCATGGCAAGCTGCGACCAAAACCTCTTTCAGGCCAACAATTTCTCCGGAAACACTTTTGACATCAGCACCAATGGCAATACCGTGCTCAACGAGCTCAAAGAAAATTATTGGGACAAGTACGAAGGCTACGACCTTAACCGTGACAAAATCGGGGATGTCCCATACCATCCCATCAACCTTTATAGTATGATCGTGGAAAAAATTCCCGCTTCGGTGATGCTTTGGCGAAGCTTTATGGTGACGCTTTTGGACAGGATGGAAAAAATCCTGCCTACGATGACCCCCAACGAAATGATCGACCACTCTCCTAAAATGCGACCTTATGATTTCGGTTAAAAACATATCCAAGAAGTTTGGCAAGCTGCAAGTCCTGAAGGAATTCAACTTGGAGTTTGAGCTCGGAAACAGTTATGCGCTCATGGGGCCCAATGGCTCAGGAAAAACCACCCTGATCAAAACCATCTTAGGCATGGTCATTCCAGACAGTGGAGACATCACCGTGGGCAGTCAATCCATCAAAGGGGATGTGAACTATCGCAAGCGGATCGGCTATATGCCTCAGATCGGGCATTATCCTACCCATATGAAGATTGGGCAGCTTTTCTCCATGATGGAAGACATGCGTCCCGAAATCAAGGAGTATGACTTAGAATTGGTGGAGGCATTTGAGCTTGACCAAATGAAAGACAAGTCCATGGGGACCCTTTCCGGGGGAACCCGACAAAAAGTCTCCGCTGCCTTGGCTTTTCTTTTCAATCCGGAGATCCTGATTTTGGATGAACCTACTGCCGGATTAGATCCTATTGCGGTAGAAGTGCTCAAGGCCAAGATTAAAAAAGAGCGGGAGGAAGGAAAGTTGATCCTGATTACTTCCCATATCCTGAGTGATCTCGAGGAGCTGACCAATCGGGCCATTTACATCTACGAAGGAGAGGTCTTTTTCTCCGATACCATCGAGGAGTTGAAGGAAATCACCGGAGAAAGCAAGTTTTCCCCTGCCATCGCCAAGCTGATGCAGTGGACCCTAAAAAAAAAGTCAAGTAAACCACTTCTGAGCCATGTTTAAGTTACTCAAGTACGCGCTTTACGATATTCTGAAATCCCGCTTTGCGATCATCTACACCGTGTTTTTGGCATTGGTGGCGATTTCGATTTACCAGGTTTCGGATGACCTGAGCAAGGTTTCGCTCAGTCTGATGAATATCATGATCCTGTTTATTCCGCTGATTGCGGCTGTCTTTGCCACCACCCATTTTTACAACAATCTGGAATTTATCGAACTCATGCTCGCCCAGCCGGTGAAGCGGATTCATGTCTTTCTGAGTCAGTTGCTCGCCGTAGTGATCATGTTGAGTTCATCCATTTTACTGGGATTTGGGCTTCCTATGTTGCTGTGGGGGGCGGATAGCAGCTTATTGACTTTGCTAGGAGTAGGCGTGGTGCTGAGTTCGGTGTTTGCCGGATTTGCTTTCTTGGCGAGTGTGCTTACCAGAGACAAAGCCAAGGCTATCGGAATCAGCTTGGCGCTATGGATTTATTTCTCGCTGGTCTACGACGGACTGGTTTTGTATGTGATTTACAGCTTTGCGGATTATCCTTTGGAGAAAACCACTTTGGCCCTCGTGATGCTCAATCCGGTGGATTTGGGAAGGATTTTGATGCTGATGCAACTGGATATTTCAGCTTTAATGGGCTATACCGGAGCGTTTTTCCAGCAGTTTTTCTCGAGTGGTTCAGGGATTTTGATCGCGACCGGTATGCTGTTGATTTGGATGCTTGCGCCTAATTTTCTGGCACTACGGATATTTAAAAAGCGGGATTTTTAATTGATTTTCAACTTTTGAGGAAGCTGAGGGAAATCGATCCTTTTCATTGAACTCACCTCTTCTTCCTCAGAGGGTAAAAAAGGGGAAATAGAGATGCTTACTTCACCGCCTTCGGGTCCATCCGTACATATTGGATGGTCTTCCGATCGGGAAAATGGCTGGAATAGGTGAGATGCACTTTTCCGTCAGTATCCTGAATAAGGGAAGGATATGAAAAGCTTCCTGCCTTGCTCAGGTCGTTTTCCAAATATTGAGGCGAAGACCAAGTTTTTCCCTCGTCTTCAGAAATCCATAGGGCCAACCGAAAGCGACCGTCGTGCAGGTCATTTCCCACCAGCCACCATCTTCCGTCTTGGAGTGTGAGGAGTTCCACACTTGCTGTGTTTGGCAGGTCGGTTTTTTGCGCAGCAGTCCAAGAAATTCCCCCATCCCTGGAGATGCTTTGCTGAATCATCGTGGGTCCATCTCCCGAATCCCGAAGCATCGCCACGAGTTCTCCATTCTTTCTTTTCGCCAAGGCGGGCTGAATCGGCCCTTTTCCTACCAAGGGTTTGCCGGGTTTCCACGTGTCTCCATGATCTTCTGAAATGGCCATTATCGAAAAATTGAAACCATCGGAATACAAGGGAAGGATGATTTTGCCATCGATAAGTAGTGGTTTGATCCTTGTCATCCAGCCAATGCTGCGTTTTTTGGAGTCCAAACTTGCCTCAGTAATCATCCGCTCGTAAGCAGGGGCATACTCCGCCCAAGCCAAATCGGCATCAGGCAATTCTTTGAATTTTGCTTTGACTTCCTCAGCGAATTCATCTCCCGGCTTGAGGAAAATATTGTCTTGCCAGTACCAAGTAGGAGCACCGGATTGGAGGAAATCCAAGCTCCGTTTGACCCTCAGAATCGAATGCTCCCAGCGATTGCCTAGGACGGCGATCCATACGAGGAAGAGTTCATTTTTTGTGTTGAGGAAAAGGACAGGATTGCAATCAGGAATGCCCGGCGTGTCGGCCATGATAAAAGGGGCAGTCCAAGTGTTGGAATTTTTGGATTTTCTTGCCCCCATCAACAATACATCATCCGCTGTCCGCTCACCCGAACCCTGAAACCAGACCGCCAAAAGATCTCCGTTTGGCAAAGCTACCAAGCTGCTGCCGTGCACGTGTTGGGTTTGACGGGGAAAAACTTCTCCCCTAACTTCTGTGGGTATAATTGAATTTTGAGCAAAGATTTGGGAGATGGTTCCAAGAAAAACCAAAAGGCTGAACCAACCTGAAATTGCTATTTTGAAGGAGAAATTCATCAAAGAAGAGGGATGAGACGGATGCTTGGGATGGATATAGACTCAAACAAAGTGATCAAAAAGTACTCATTCTTTTCAAATTATCCAGCTGTAGGTGATCGGATCGATCCGTGAGGCCGGTCAATAGACCGATTTTTTCCCAATGGAGAGAAGTGGAATTCGGAGTTTTTAGTCTGACTTTTCTTCGAAATTCCGCTTATTTGCACAAAATGCGTACACGTGGTTACCTCCTTCGTTAAAAAATCCATTCGATCATTTCGGGCTGTGAGCCTGATTTTCTCCATTCTACTTCTTATTTCCTGCGAAGAGCCAATAGAAGTCATTGTCCCCAAAGGAGATGACGGCCAAGTCTTTGCTGTTGATACAAAAGAGAGTGAATTGCCCTATTTGGTGATCGATACACAAGGGAAAGATATCCCTTACGAACCCGGGATTCCTGCCAAAATGAAGGTCTATCAAAAGAAAAAACTCATCCAAGAGCAACGAATTGATCTGGAATTTCGGGGAAAAACATCCTTTAGACTTTCGGACAAGAAGGGTTTCAATTTCGAAACCATCGATGCTGCGGGTGAAGGGGTAGATGTGTCTTTTTTTGGCATGCCTGTAGAAGAAGACTGGAGACTGATCGGTCATGTGGTGAACTTGAAGGAAAAATACATTTGGGATCGAAGCTTGATCTACAACCATGTAGGCTATGAGCTTTCGAGAAAAATCGGAAAATATGCCAGTCGAGGTCAGTTTGTAGAGGTTGAAGTCAATGGAGAATACCTCGGGGTGTATTTCTTCTGTGAAAAACTTAAGCGGGATTCCAACCGGATCGATATCAAATCGCTCAATGCATCCTCTACCAACCTCACAGGTGGCTATATTCTTAAAATCGATAAAGCCGATGCAGGACCTGAGCATGATGGGAAGCCGCTTTCTTACTTCATGAACAATTGGGATGACGATGCCCGATATACCGAGTTCAACAGCTTCCGAAGCAATTTTGATATTTTCCAAAAGCCCATCACATTCCCCTCTTTCCAGCCTCCTTACCACGCTCAGCAGTATTTGGAGACGTATTTTAACTATGAGTATCCAAGTGCGGAGAATATCACACCTGCTCAGAAGCAGTACATTGCCAAGTACATGAATGACTTCGAGAAGGCCTTGATTTCGGATGACTTTTCGGGTGCCACTCGAACGTATACCAATTACATTGATTTGGGCTCATTTGTGGATTATTTCCTGATCACGGAGCTCTGCCGCAACGTGGATGCCTATCGAATCAGTACTTTTTTGCAAAAGGATCGGAATGGTAAACTTGCTATGGGGCCGGTTTGGGACATGAACATCGGTTTTGATGAAGGGGATAGGATTCCCAAGAATGATTGGGTGATCAACTACAACAATTATGTGCAGCGAGATCCATGGATGGTGCCATTTTGGTGGACTAGGTTGATGGCAGATCCGGTTTTCAAGCAGGCGGTAAAGACGAGATGGCAGGCACTTCGCCAAGCCGAACTCAGCCCTTCTCAAATCCAGAAAGTGGTAGATGATGCGGTAAATGTCTTGAAGAAAAACGGAGCGGTCGAACGAAACTATGCCAAATGGGATCAGGGCATCGGAGTCAATTACGACCAGGCAGTGCAAAACCTGAAGATCTTCCTCACCGACCGTTCCAATTGGATGGATAGCAAGATCGGAGCCTGGTAAGGGAGTGAATTCAATGAACAATGATCAAATTCAATTATCAATTTTCAAGGAAGATCCGCCATTGATCATTGTTGATTGGTCATTGCTCATTTTTCCATCATAGGAAATAGCCTCAGGATATTTTCCCGGCTCGGTCTGTTGCCGTATTCACAGATTTCAAAGGCTTCTGTTCTCTGGTCAAACTCAATGTTAAAGGAAGGATCGCCATTGGTAATTGATAATTGATCATTGTCCATTTGACATTGCTCATTTTCCCATCATCGGAAACAGTCTCAATATATCTTCCCGAGTAGGCCGCGTGCCGTACTCGCAGATTTCAAAAGCTTCAGCAAACTTCACCTGAGCCGCTTTTTCGGCACCATACCATTCCTCCAGCGCTTTTTTAACCATAGGGTTTGGAGCCAAAGCCCGTTTGGATTTCAGCCAGGCGACGCGTTCTTCTTTTCCTTCTGGAATCACATCGGTCTCATTTCCAATCCAAGGAAGCCATTCGTAGAACTGTGAAGTATGCGCATCCAAGGCATAAATTTTTTGGTCAATGACGGATGTGATGTCGATCACGATGTCGGGTGAAAAAGGATTGGGCTTCTGGAAATTGTCCTGATAGTAGAGGAAAACCGGGTTTTTGCGAAGGGGAGGAGTATCGGCAGCGATATTGGGAACGCCCACCATAAAGGCCGCATCCTGCACCAAGACTCCCGTGTAGCGGTGATCGGGATGGTAGTCATTGGGTCGGTGGGAAATCACCACATCCGCTCCCCATTCCCGGATTTTTCGGATCACATCGAGTCGGATTTCCAAGGTTGGGAGTAGTTCTCCGTCGTGATTGTCCAAGACATCGTATTGGATTCCCAGTCGCTTGGCCACTTCCTGAGTTTCGGCATAGCGACGCTTAGCAAGCATGCCTCCGCCCATTTCCATGTGTCCCGCATCCCCGTTGGTGACGGAGAGGAACTTGACTTCATGACCCATTTTGGCAAAAAGAGCCGCAGTGCCTCCACTTTTGATGTCGCAGTCGTCTGGATGCGCGCCGATCATCAGAATGCGAAGCGGTTTTTCCTGTGAAAAGGTGTGGGAAAAGGCCATATACAGTAGGACGAAAGACAGGAGAGCTTTTTTCATGGTAGGTGATTTGGGTTGAAAAAGCTACCAAAAGGAATGGTCAAATCAAAGAATCGACCAAGCCTACTTCCCCCGTATCCGCTCTACGTCTGCGAGTTCAATCTCCAATGGATCTCCTAAAATCTGTGAGCCAGAATCAGTAATCCAATACCCATCTTCTACCCTGATGCCGCCGAAATTGCGGTATTGAGCCAGTTTTTCATAGTTGATATACTCGTTGTGGAGGTTTTCAGCCTGCCACTGATCGATCAGTTGCGGAATGAAATAAATCCCCGGCTCGATGGTGATTACAAAGCCGCTTTCGAGTTCTTTCCCTAATCGTAAAGATCTTAATCCAAACTCTTTGCTCTTTTTGAATGCGTCGGTGTACCCCACATACTCCTCGCCCAAGTCCTCCATGTCATGGACGTCCAAGCCCATCATGTGACCCAATCCACATTGGAAAAACAAAGCATGAGCTCCTTTTTCGACTGCATCGTCCAAATTACCTTTCATAAGGCCCAACTCCTTCAGGCCTTCTGCCAGTCTTTTGCAGGCTAGTAAATGCACGGTTTTAAATCGGATCCCCGGTTTCAATGCTGCCACTGCGGCTTGATAGGCATGGAATACGATCTGATAGATTTCCTTTTGGGAGGAGGAAAATTCCACTCCCACGGGAAATGTCCGGGTAATATCCCCTGCATACCGCATAGCTGATTCCGCTCCAAAATCACCCAAAAGCATTTTTCCTTCAGTCAGGGTATTGGAATAGTTGTGGTTGTGCAGAATTTGACCGTTGATGGTAATGATGGGAGGGAAGGATAAATGTCCTCCCAAAGCGAGGGCTTCCCCATTGACCAAACCTAAGAGTTGGTACTCCTTCATGCCGGGTTTAGCTTCCTTCATTGCGCGTTTGTGCATGCTCACCGAGATGTTCACCGCCTTGTGGATCTCTCTGATTTCCTCTTCAGACTTGATAGACCGCAAGGCTACAACTGCTTTGATAAAGTCTACCGAAGCTAGGGAAGGAATTTCGGGATTGGGAATGGAAAGCCATTCTGCCAGTTTCAGACTGTTTTCAGGCCGATAGGGAGGAAGGAAATGGATTTTCTGAATGGGGTGCTTTGCCAAAAACTTGGGCAACTCGTTTTTGGCTTGTGTGATTTGGATTCCTACGGCTTCTGCCAATTCTGAAATGGGCGGATGAGCTCCTTGCCAAATCACTTCTAGGGTGGTCAGATTGTCTCCAAAGATGATTTCCAAATCCTGATCGACATCAATGATCGCAGCAAGTCCGGGCATGTCCAATCCGAAAAAATAGAGGAAGGAACTGTCCTGACGGAAAGGATACCAGTTGTCCTTGAAGTTGCTGCTGCTCTCTTCATTTCCCAGAAAAAGCAAAATTCCGGAACCGATTTTTTCCTTGAGCCGCTTTCTTCTTCCTATGTAGGTTTCTTTTGAAAAAGTGTTCATGTCAATTTTTTCTATCGATTGAGGGTGGATCCTGTTTTATTATTTCTTCTAGTACCAATCCTACCTACCGCCAGCTGGTAAATTTTTCAACCAGAAGTTTTTCATGGTTTCCCGTAAGTGAAGGGACGTGTTTTCCCGTTCGTTGATGCTATGCGAGCGCATCGGGTACGACATCATGGAGAATGGCTTGTTGTATTTGATGAGTTTGTCTACAAGCATCTCAAAGCTCTGGTAATGCACGTTGTCATCGCCTGTGCCGTGGATGATCATGAGCTCACCTTGTAAGTTTTCGGCATAGGTGATGGGCGATCCCTTGATGTATCCTTCCTTGTTTTCCTCCAACAATCCCATGTAACGCTCCTGATAGGTGGCGTCATAAAGTCGCTGGTCGGAAACAAAGGCAAGTGCAATTCCAGCCTTGTAAAGCTCAGGAAAGCGGAACATTAAATTCAGGGTCATCTGCCCGCCTCCGCTCCAGCCCCAAGAGCCTACCCGTGAGGAATCGATGAATGGATAGGTTTTGAGAACTTGCTCTACAGCGTTCTTTTGGTCATAGGAGGCCAGAATTCCAATTTGACCATAGATCGATTTTCGCCAATCTCTACCTCTTGGAGTTTTAGTGCCTCGGTTGTCGATGCTGATGATGATGTATCCCAAATCTGCTAAGTAGTGATGCCACAGGTCTCCATCCGCCCAATTATCCTGAACCGTAGAGCTTGCCGGTTCGCCATAGACAAACGCAATAAGGGGGTATTTTTTAGTAGGGTCAAAATTCTTGGGTTTGATCATCCAGCCATCCAACACTACCTCTCCGATGTCCACTTTGAAAAACTCCTTTGGATTCATATCCAAAGCCGCAACCTTGGATTTTAGCTCCTTATTATCCTCCAAGAGGCGGACGGTTTCATGCTTGGGAAGACTGACCAAACTATAAACGGGCGGAGTTGTGGTGTTTTGAAACGTGTGGATAGCAAATTTTGAATCTGTGGAAATTTTATAGCCGTTTTGCCCGGAAAGGTTCATTGGTGTGATCCGTTCGGCTTTTCCTTTTTTGGTCAGCGAACTGCGATAAAGGTAGCGTTGGGTAAAGTTTTCGGGAGAGGCGATGTAATAGACAAAACCACTCGTTGGGTCGATATGGCTGATTCGCTCCACATCAAAATTCCCCTCCGTGACCAATTCAACCGTTTTTCCATCTCTGGATACTTTGTATAAGTGCATCCAACCGTCCCGTTCACTGGTCCAGGTGAAGAATTTTTCCCCATTCAACCAGCGGATATTGTCATGGATATCCAGAAAGGCAGCATCTTTTTCAACCAGGATTTTGGACAAGGACAGGGTTTGGATATCGCCAATCCAAACTGTGTTTTGATTTTGTGGGCGATTCAGCTGCTGCACCATCACTTCCTGAGAATTAGGAATAAACTCCATTCTTGCCAGGTAATTGTTTCGTGGATCGCCAGGGAAATCAAACCACTTGGTCTGCCCTCCTTCACTGGATACTACGCCGATTTTTACCGCGGAAAGGGTTTGCCCAACTTTAGGGTAGGGCAGCGGTATAGGCTTGGAATAGATGGAGTCGAGGTTGTTGATTAGATAAAATGTGCCCACGCCTCTGGTGTCAGACTGCCAGTAAGCGATGTTTTTCCCGTCAGGGCTCCATCTGAAACCATCTCGACAATCCAGCTCTTCCTCATAGACCCAGTCAAAGGTGCCATTGATGATGTCTTTGTCTCCATCAGTGGTGATTTGGGTGATTTTTCCCGATTCGAGGGATTCTACGAAAATGTTGTTTTCGCTCACATAAGCCACCCGGGTGGCGTCAGGGGAAAATTTGGCAAACATCAAGGTGGTGGCTGGAATTCCTTTTCCCAGTTGGCTGAGTTTCCTGGTTTTTAAATCCAACACCCAATAATCTCCTCGGGTATGGTAGCGCCATACTTTTCGGGTATTGGTGAAAATCAATAGCTTGCTATTGTCCTCTGACCAGTGATAATCTGCCACGCTCAAGGGTTTGCTTACACCTGTCGGGGTTAATTCTTCCGCAGAAATCAAGATCGATCGAGTGCCTTTGGCTGCATCGTATCTCACCATGTCGTCTCCCTCTAGCCGGGGATTTTTTTCAATGCTTGAGTAGCCTGTCCCGTCTTTCATCCATCGGATTGGGCCAAACCGATTTTGTCGATAAGTTCCGTTTTTAAAGATGTCAGCTAAGGTGAGTTCGGTTTGGGAATAAAGGTTACCTATAGCACTGAACAGAAAAATCAACAAGAAGGCAAAAGAGTTTTTCATAGGAATCGGTGGATGATTTAAAGGATATTCAATCTTCAGGAAACGATGTTTTTTGAAATAAGAAGAAATTCAAGGTTTGCTTTTGGGACGCTGTTAAATATAGACCATTCATGTGCTTTTGTCACCATATGAAAAGAGATAAGAGAGGAGTTAAAATAGATTGTAAGAGGAGGTTTTTCTGAAATAAGATTTTGAATAGGCGTCTAAAAGCCAATTTATGGAGGTTTTTAGTTTTAGCAAGAGTAATAAAAAAACTTGAATTGGATTGATTTAACTCTATTTTAGGAGAGACTTTAAATGATTGATTCCCATGACCTATCCCAGCATTTTTAACGACGTAATTGGTCCTGTAATGAGAGGTCCATCCAGTTCTCACTGTGCCGCCTCCCTTAGAATCGGACGAATCTGTCATGACTTGATGGATGGACGTATATCAGCGATTGAGATCTATTTTGATCCGGAGGGTTCCTTGGCAACTACGCACAAAGACCAAGGCTCGGACATGGGTTTGTTTGGAGGATTTTTGGGTTGGGAGGCTTATGATGAACGATTGGTTGATTCCGAAATGCACTTGGGGGGAGCTGGAATCCGGGCTACCATTACCATCAAAGAACTGAAGGAAAAGCATCCCAATACCTATCAAATCACCCTTCATAATCCTTGGGAAACTCATCAGGTCATTGCTATTTCCACAGGAGGCGGAATGATTGAAGTCTTGGAAATCGATGGAGTGAAAGTGTCCTTGGCAGGAGATTGCTTTTTGACCTTGGTCTATTCCTCTAATTCCCAAAAACTGGATGCTTATCTCCGTGAGGCGAGTTTGCCTGAGGATTTGGAAATTCACGCAAATGATAAGGGTATCCTGATTTTGAAATCTCAGGCTTTTCTGGATGAAGCCTACTTGGAGGAATTAAAAGCAATTGATGGCGTCATTTCTATAAAGCAAATCAAACCCGTCTTGCCGGTGCTTACACGGAAAAACACCAGCGTTCCCTTTATTAACTGCGATGAAATGTTTGCCTACAATGAAGGCAAGAATCTCAGCCTTTGGCAGCTTGCAGCGCGCTATGAAAGTATGCGAGGCAATATTTCTGAGGAGGAAGTGCTTTCCAAAATAAACGACATCCGAATTATCCTGAAGAATGCAGTAGAGACAGGCTTGAAGGGGACAAAATTCGAGGACCGAATTCTTGGCCCACAGTCTGTGAAATTCAAGTCTATGATGGAGGAACGGAAGCTGGTCGATGGGGATGTATTGAATCGAATCATCATGTATGTGTCTGCAATCATGGAAGTGAAAAGCTCCATGGGAGTGATTGTCGCAGCGCCAACGGCCGGTTCCTGCGGAGCAATGCCCGGGGCAGTGTTGGGAGTGGCGGACTCCTTGGGACTTTCCGATGAGGAGACCAATAAGGCTTTACTCATTTCTGGTTTGATCGGGGTGTTTATTGCTGCGCATTCTACATTCGCAGCTGAGGTTGGAGGTTGTCAGGCCGAATGTGGTTCTGGAGCAACCATGGCCGCAGCAGCTATTGTCCATTTGGCAGGAGGATCCTTAATCCAAAGTATCTCTGCAGCTTCCATGGCTTTGCAAAGTTCCTTGGGAATGATCTGCGATCCGATCGGAAACCGAGTGGAGGCTCCCTGCCTCAACCGAAACGTCATGGCCGCCTCCAATGCCCTTTCCTGTGCCAACATGGCCTTGGCGGATTATGATCATTTGATCCCCTTGGATCAGGTGATTGAGACCATGTATGAAGTTGGGAAAAGCATTCCCAATACCCTGAGATGCACCAATCTGGGAGGACTTTCGATCACCAAAGCTGCCAAAGAAATCGAGCTGAAATTGGGGCAAAAGTCGTTTTATAAGAGTTGTTGATTTTAAAAATTGAAGGTAAGATTGGGCTAAAGCCAAATTCCAATTTATAGATGAATTCGCATTTTATTGCCTCCAACTTCAGTTGGAGGATTGAAAATTCTGGTCAACAAGCTCCAGGCTTTAGCCAAATTTAAAAACATAGCTAATGATTTTTTTGGCTAAAGCCTGAAGGAGGGAGAGAAGATTCAAGTGTAGAATGGGCTAAAGCCACATTCCAATTCATAAGTGAGGTTACCGAGTTGTGACTTCCCCCAACTGATGGATCGTGTTTTGAACCAATCCTTCTCTTAAAACCCCTTGATCATCCTTGATATGGTATTGGATTTCCATCCCCCAGGTAGGTTTGATGTTAGGGATGGTGAGTTTGATTGTTTTTTTGTCGGGACTTAATTCGGCTTTGGTGACTTGCAAAATCTGCTCGTTGTGATGCTTGGAACCATATTTTCTGGATCGGAGCAAATCCCAGATTTTAACTCTAAAATGGGAGGTATCTTGAACACTTGTCGCATCCAGATTATCGGTAAAGGTCAGGGTTATTCCGGTTTTTGTAGCCTGAATACCTACCGGTATGACCATAGGCTGATCGACTTTTCTAATTCGGTAAAGTCCTCCCAACTGAGGTTGAGTAGAACCCCAGGCTGATAGGCCGCAAAGGTACAATTGGCCGTCCTCGGGATTGAATCTTCCCCGCATCACTCCAGTGGAAAATCTCGGGATGGGCAACTCAAAAATGCCTCCTTGTACCTGACTGCCGACTTTTTCAAATGGAACCACAAAAACTTTTCCATAGCCATAGGAGAGGTTCAGCAGCTTTCCGTTGAGTGCGCCCCACTTTTTGCTGTCCACCCAGAGTAGTTCGGACGGGGACTGATCGCGGTCTCTTTCTACCCATACCAAGGGTTGCTCCATGCCCTTTTCCGTGCTGTCTTTTGGGGGATTAAACCCAAACATGTTTCCATAAAAACCGCCTTTTTTGACCCAGTTGATGCGGTTCATCGGATTCCAATGCCCTTCTTGGTCGGTCACGATAAAGGTTCCATCCGGGTTGATGCAGACGCCGTTGGCAGCGCGGAAGCCGGTGGCTATGATTTCTGTTTTCTGCCCGTCTTTACTGACTTTGATTAAGGTGCCATGCTGAGGAACCAAGGCTTCCCGGGCATGTCGGGCACTTTTGGCATAGTAGAAATTGCCTTCTTTATCGGTTTGCAGCCCCATGGCAAATTCATGGAAATGATCGGTGACTAGGTGGTCACTGTTGAAGGCTTCGTAATAATCGGTTTCCATGTCCCCGTTGAAGTCATGCAGCTTCACCAACTGATCTCTGCATGTGACAAAGATTTCCTCATTGACCACTTTGATACCCAAGGGCTGAAACATTCCTGAAGCGATGCGCTGCCAAGTGAGATTTCCGGAGTTTTTCGTGAATCCCTCGACCATCCACACATCCCCGTCGGTCGAGCAGATTACACCTTTGTTGGGATCTTTGAAAAAATCAATGCCACTGAGTCGGAACTGATTTTTCCAAGGGCTGTCAAATGGCGGATTCATGATATCCACTTGAAAAGGCCCCTCTTGGGTTCCTGATTGAACTTCGGAGGTTAGTTTTTGAGGATATCTGGAAGGTCCCCCTGTCGTCAATGACTCTAAAGATTCTGGCGGCGTGGTTGTTTTTGCATACTGCGAAAGCCCCTTGATGCCGGATTTTCCGATTAGGATTTTGACTTTGATGGGTCGAGTAGGGGAAGTCTCCATCACCAGAAAACCGCTTTCTTCTTTCAAAACAGCCCCTTCACCCACCAATCCAACTGCCGTTCCTTTTGGGGCGATTCGCATTTTCAAAGGCTTTACAGAAGAAGAAATGTTCAGGGTTCGGGTAAAAATGGGTTGGTTTTCTAAGGTTTCGAGCCCAAAGGTTTCCAGCACCTTGGCACTTCCCACGGTATAGAAAATGATTACTTTGTCCCTAAACTGATAGAGTCCTTTGTATTGCGCCCATTCCCGAGGTAGTGGGCCAAACTTTCTTCCATCCCGAGCTTGGAATCGGGGATCGTCAAACTTTCCCGTAGAGGGGTTTGCCCAAGCAGGAGCAACCGGATTGGAAAAGTGAAGATCACCCACAGTCCTTGGAGAAATGTTGTGCTTGCCGTTAAACAGAATCGCTTCCCAATCGATAAACCCTTCCCCTGTCCATGCTCCGGCTACCCGCATCAAGTCATGGTCAAACATCATCCAAGCTTTGCCCGCTGCCACTCCGCCTTTTCCCTGATCCAGTCTCACGGAAATGCCTTTGTAAGCAAAGTTAGCTTTGATCAGGTTTTCATCGGGAAGGGGTGAAGGTCCAGAAGATCGTTCCCGGTCGGGGGCATTCAATCCCACCAGTTCATAGGTGTTAATCAGGAAGTTGCCGTAGTCCATTTCTGCCCAAGGCTTAAACTCTTTCGGAGCTGGCCCAGTCGTGCTTCCCATTGGAAGGCTGGCTAGGTAGGTAGAATCGATCTCCACAAACTGTCCCGGATTTTTCTCCCTGATGAAAGTTTCCCTCAGGTAATTGATGAGGTCATATTTTTCGGTGGGAGTCAGGCTGACTTGGGGAGGCATGGAGCCATAGCCTCGGGTGAGGGTTTGATAGATGGAGTAGGGGTCTTTTCCAACTTTAAATTCACCTTCCCAAAATTTGAAGGCATTGGGCATGGATCCTTCCTGATCACGATTTCCGTGGCAGTTGAAGCAGGTATTGTTGTAAATGTGCTCACCTGTGCGAATGGATTCATCGTATCGGTCGTCCAGCGCAGTCAGTAGTCCCCGATGGTCAATGTCTTTTTCGTAATCGGGCAAATCTGATTCCTGAAGAATAAATCCCGTTGGTAAATCAGTTTCTTGGGTGGATGAATTGGGTTTGCATCCGATGATCAGGAGGATGGCAAAAAACAAGAGGCCGCTAAGGGAATTTAAGTTGATTTTCAAGTGCTTGGTGGCTTGGTTTGGAAAGGAATTTAAGAAAAATGATGGGAATTGTGGTAAGCTGGTCTTGCAGCTTTGGAAGCTTGGCCTTTGCCACAGATGCACAGATGTAAAAAAATGATCCCAAAGGGATCTAATGTCTGTAGATGAAAACGTCAACCTGATTTCCATCTACCCTGAATGGGTCGGATATTCCTTGAAATTCAAAGAAAATTTTTAAACTACACTTGCCACATAGCAACCACATAGGTTTTGATACTTTGTTTGGTTCAAAGGGCCTTGCTCCGTAGGAGCAAAAGCTTTGTAGACAAAACCATGAAATCGCCCAAGCACTGGGTACGAAATGCCCCTCTGGAACCGTCATCATCTTCCAGCGCATTGGAAAAAATCGTCCTATTGAGAAAGATTTTTAATAGGATTTCTCGAAAAGAGGGGAAGCCGCAAGGAGCCAGTTCATTTTGGTGTCTCAAGCACCTAGGCAGGAAAAAAAAGAAAAGGGTTTTTGGAAAAGCTTACCCGACTTCGTCGCCATTATGCTCGTCCAGATGGTTTTTGGAAGGGAAAGGAAAGAATTACATTTTTACAAACTGGGTCTATTGCTATCCCCTGATCTGGCTATGAGGTTGGTAATTTTTATTTCCTGCTTAAAACATCCAAAGCTTCACCAAACACAGGTGGGACTCTTCCTTTCCAGATTTGGCTGTAATTGGTCGCCATCGCCAGATCCAAACTAGGAAAATACACCGCCTGAGTTCCCCAAAATCCAGCATGGGCAAAGGCTTCTAAGCCATTGATTTCAATTCGGTAAATCCCAATGCGATAGTCCATCATAGGCGGTTCGGAATAGGAGACAGGTTGAAGCATTAGTTGCAAGGTTGAGGCGTTTTTAAACACGTCTCCGTTGAACAATGCAAGGAAAAATTGGCTCAAATCTTCTGTAGTGGACAGCAGTCCCCCTCCTCCAAAATAATCCATACTGGGATGGAACAAATAGGTGTCTTTGCCATGAAAATACTGATGGATTCTGGCTTGATCGACTTTGGGATTGAGGCCTTCAAAGGCTGTATTTTCAAGCCCCAATTGTTCGAAGCCCAGGATTTCAGGGATAGCAATTCCAAGGGGCTTTCCATGAATTCGTTCGATGATTTCTCCCAAAATAAGGTAACCAGAGTCTGAATAGCTGAATCGTTCGCCAGGATTTCCTATCGGGTTTCCACCATCCACACAGAGTTTTAGCTGCTCTGTTCGAGTCCATTCGTGACCGCCGGGCTGGAGGACTTTTTCGAAGAAAGCCGGTGCATGGGTGTGGTCAAAAAATCCCGCATTATGCTGCAAAACCTGGATGATACTGATCTTATCCAACTTATAGTCCTGACGCAGGATTTGGGCATGTTCATCCGAGATATGGTTTGCAATTGGGTCTTCAAGTGCCAGTTTGCCATCTTCCCAAAGTCTCATAAGGGATGCTGCCACAAATGTCTTGGTTACGCTTGCTATCCGAAAAGTCCGGTCGGATAGCAGCTTTTCCCCAGTTTCCTTCTCTGAAACTCCTGCCGCTCCGGACCAGTTTATTTTTCCATCTCCAGACTGCACATGAAAAAGAATTCCAGGGATTTCTGAGCTTAACTGCTTTTCCAGAATAGCTTGAATAGCTTGTTTTTCATGATTTTGCTGGGCAGATAGGTTAGATAAACCTATGAAAAAGAGCAGGAGGATTAGGTTTTTTTTCATGTCGAAAGGTAGATGAAATTCTTTTTGCGATCAGAAGCAGTAAAGGAAGAAGTTTTGATTTTCCTGAGGTGTTAAATGGCAATCCAACGCATGGGAAAATAGCATATTTGGTATAGGAGGAATTTTCAAAATGGGTCTTCGCAAAGACGTGTAGCCCTGCTCCGTAGGAGCAACATCTTAGTAGAAAAAAAGATATCGAAGGCACCCCTGCGCTGGACACAGAATCTCGCTCTGGAATCGTCATCTAATTCCAGCGCAATGGAAAGAGAATCCTTCGATAGAATAATATTCCAAAAAAGATTGATTCGTCGGTCATGCCTCCCTTCCCGCAATGACGTGTGGCCTTGCTTCGGAAGAGTAAAAGCTTGGTAGAATTTGTAAAAGTTTAGGTTTCGCTGCTGCATCGATGCCAAACAAGCCCTGATTACTCAACCCAATTTCAAAACCACAAAACCCCAATTTCCAGATAGGTAACAAAGGTAAAATGGCCAAAATCGTTTGATTTCGAAGTTTTTGAAGAGATAGGTAATGAGTAGCGGGTGCGTAAAGTGTTTTTTATATATATAAATATGCACTTAGCATACATTTTTTTGTTGCTAAAAATTGTAATCGTACTTTCGTTACGAGAAAAGCATTATAAGGTGTCGAGGAAAAAAGTAGAGTGGTCGAATTTCAACCTTTTTTGTGGATTCCCAAAAATAACCAACGATTTATGCCAAGGCTAATGCCCGCTAAACCAACGATATTTTCCTTTTTTTCAAAGGCCTCCCTTGGGGTGAGGGGTGTGGTTTGGATGTTAGTTTCTTTTGTGAACTTGCTTCTGTCTGGTTTTTCAGAAATGAGATCATTCTTTTCGATCCGACGAAGTGCAGTGAAAGGTAACTTTTCCATTGATGCGATGAAAAGCTCAGGGGTGATCAAGATGATGCTTCTCAC
This sequence comes from Algoriphagus sp., assembly GCA_018336015.1. Taxonomy (GTDB): domain Bacteria; phylum Bacteroidota; class Bacteroidia; order Cytophagales; family Cyclobacteriaceae; genus Algoriphagus; species Algoriphagus aquatilis. The sequence goes on from JAGXQZ010000031.1 coordinate 18,240, forward strand.
TTTTTTCGCCTTAGCAGCCATGCAGGGTGAACTTCTAGCGCAAATCGCTCAGCGGGGAACTGCTACATTTGCAGAGAGTACGTCAACCTCAGTATCAATTAATAAGCCATCAGGATTAGCTGTTGGTGATTTGATGATTGCAACTATAAATCAATCAACAAATAATGGTGGTGTTTCCTTGTCCGATGCGGCACTTACAGGTTGGATAAAACCAAATAGTGGAGCTGGCGGACGATATTATGAGAACGGGGATGATGAATGGTGGGGTGTGGTTCTGTACAAATTTGCAGATGCTTCTGATGTAGCTGCTTCAAATTTTACATTCCAAGGAGATGTAGATGCAGATGATATACAAGGAAGTATTATAGCTTTTTCTGGGGTAGATGAGTCCACTCCTTTTGACGCAATAGGTTCATTTACGACCAGTGCAACTTTAAATACAACCATAATAGCTAATTCAATAGCTACTACCGTCCCAAACACTGCGATCGTAATGTTGGCTTTTATCTCTGATAACCAGTCGTTTAGCGGTTGGACTTCTACTTCTCCCTCCTCATTAACTGAACTTTTTGATCGGGCGTTTAATGCGACTGTGGATATGGGAATTGGTGGTGCTTGGGCAACCAAAACAAACACTGGTCAAACTGGAAACGGTACTGTAACGATCGCTAACAATGTAGCCGACGGCGCGATACTCTTGGCGCTTAAACCAAAAATCAACACAGCCACTACACTAGCCAGCTCTGCAAATCCAATTGTATATGGAGCAACTCCGACCCTTACTGCCACAGTTACTCCAAATTCTGCATCGGGTACTGTAGAATTTTTTGATGGAAGTACTTCTTTAGGTATAGCCACATTGACAGGAACAACTACCAAAACAGCTACACTAACCCTAACAGCAGGTCAGGTAGATGCCGGAACAAGGTCAATTACAGCCAGGTATTTGGAAAGTACTACCCATAATGTCAGTACATCAAGTGCGCTATCCCTAACCGTTAATCAGCGGCCAATACAGATCTCTGGATCTAGAGAATATTATGGTACTATTACGATAAACTCCAGTGTATTAAGTATTGCTAATTTACTTTCAGGTGATAATGTTACTATAGCTGGTACTGGAATTTTATCAGCAGCTAATGCCGGAAGTAGAACTGTCACTCAAGGTGCTCTTCCAGCTCGGGTGAGAAGTGCTACAGGAAGTACGGGTTCTAATGCTGCAACTTCATTTTCTGTAACTTTACCAGTAGCACCTTCCAATGGGAATACACTCATTGCAGTGATTTCCACTCGAGGAAATAGTGACGGGAGAGTCACTGGTATTACCCAAACAGGGGCAACTTGGACTAGAGCAGTCCAAAGAACCAATGTAAATGGTACCACTATAGAAATTTGGTATACCACAGCATTGTCTTCAGCAGGATCTGGCATTACAATTTCCCAAGCAAATTTAAGATCTGCTGCAGTTGTAATTGAGTATTCAGGCCTGTTATTACCCGAATCAATTGACGTTTCAGCAGGAAATAGTGGAAGTGGAACTACTGCTTCTACTGGAACAACGGGAACGACATCCCAAGCAAATACCGTTTTGATCGGAGGTATTGGATTTGCAAGTAGTTCCCCTAGCTTATCTTCCATCTCAGGCTCTTTTTCACAAGTTGCCACTGCAGCAAGTACAAATGGAACTGCTGGTAATAATGCGGAGGTATTTGCATTGGAAAGAATTGTGACTTCAACTGGTACTTTTTTTTCTGGGGGGATAATAAGTGCCACTACGCAATGGTCTGGCGCTATCGCTGCATTTAGGGCAACTATCCCTTCTGGAAATCCTTTATCACTCTCAGGGGCAGATGCGGGAAATTATACCTTCAGCGGCTCGACAGGATCAGTGACCATAACCCCGAAAGCTTTGACCATCGGTCCTCCATCGATTACAACTCCTTCGAAGGAATATGATGGAACTAGATCTACAGGGCCAGTTACAGTTGGTACACTAAGTGGATTTGTGGGTTCGGAAACCGTCACGGCAACTGCTGCAGGTGAATATGCAGATGCGAATGTGGGCACAAACAAAACTGCCACCATCACTTATACCCTTGAAGACGGTACGAATGGAGGTCTTGCGTCGAACTATTCGTTGGCTAATGGAACCGCGATTGGGTCGATTACTTCTAAATCGCTAACAATTACCGGAGCAATTACAGCTGATAAAGTGTACGATGGTACCAATACCGCCATTGTAACTGGGGGTACTTTAGTTGGTGTTGTTGGTTCAGATGTAGTTAGTTTAACACAATCAGGAACATTTGCACAAATAGGGGTTGGAAACAATATTGCAATTACGTCAACCTCAACTCTAGGTGGAGCTAATGCTGGGAATTACACGTTAATCCAGCCAAGCTTAGCGGCAAGAAATATCACGGCAAAAGCGTTAACCGTAACAGGT
>JAGXQZ010000032.1 GCA_018336015.1 Algoriphagus sp.
TTTTTTCTGTATTGGTCACGAAGTAAGGAGAAAGGTAACCTCTGTCAAACTGCATACCTTCTACAGTTTTCACTTCAGTCTCTGTTCCTTTAGCTTCTTCCACCGTGATGACACCGTCTTTACCTACTTTGTCCATGGCATCGGCGATCATGTTACCGATTTCTTCGTCGTTGTTAGCAGATACGGTAGCTACCTGAGCGATTTCTTTGGAAGTAGAGATTTGCTTGGAGTTTTCTTTCAGTTGGTTAACAACGGCAGCAACAGCCTTGTCAATACCTCTTTTAAGATCCATTGGGTTTGCTCCAGCGGCTACGTTTTTAATACCCACAGCAAAGATTGCCTGAGCCAAAACAGTAGCGGTAGTAGTTCCGTCACCTGCATTGTCAGCAGTTTTGGAAGCTACTTCTTTTACTAGCTGAGCGCCCATGTTTTCGATTGGTTCTTTCAGCTCGATTTCTTTTGCTACAGATACACCGTCTTTGGTGATCGTAGGAGCTCCGAATTTTTTGTCAATGATGACATTTCGACCTTTAGGGCCCAATGTAACTTTTACTGCATCTGCCAATGCATCGACGCCTTTCTTCAATTGATCACGGGCGTTTGTATCGAAAAACAGTTGTTTAGCCATATTATTTTGATTTTTTCAGTTATTGATTAAACTAATTAAAGGATTGCGAAAATGTCGGATTCTCTCATGATGAGGTAGTCGCTGCCATCTACGCTGAGCTCAGTGCCGGAATACTTTCCGTACAAAACAGTGTCTCCAACTTTTACAGTCAATGGCTCATCTTTTTTGCCGTTACCCACTGCTACGACAGTTCCTCTTTGTGGCTTTTCTTTGGCTGTGTCCGGAATGTAAAGACCGGAAGCAGTTTTCTCTTCAGCTGCAGCTGGCTGTACCAACACTCGATCTGCGAGAGGTTTGATGTTCACGTTTGACATAGATATGTATTGTTTAAGGTTAGATTAAAATGCTACAGCCCTTTGATCACTTCTTGTGCCAAGGACTTTAGAATTGAGAATTCTGACAATTCGGCCGTAAAAGTGTGATTTTTCATGGAAATGGCGGCCGGTCCATGGCATATTTTACTGTCAAAATTTCTCTTGTGTCAGCAAAAAATGTCAGAATTCAGTAATTTATGTGGAAGCAACTTAGAAGAAGCAGATGAAGACATTACCAAAAAACTGGATAACTCAAGGTTGGATTGATTTTGAGTACAAAAAGTACCAATTGCTATCTTATCTCCAAGAAGCAGAAAAGGAGTTTAGATCTGTCAAAGTTTATCCCACGCTTGGCGACCTTATAGATCATCATCGCATTTTGAAAGAACTTGACTCCGGAAAGACAGAATTGAAAAACTTGTTTCCTAAGGCGCTCAATGGAATTGATTTTAAAAATGCTCAACTTCAGTATTTACCCAAGATTCAAGAGGATCAGGTGATGGAAGAAATCACTCAAATAACGGCATTTGCGCTTCCCAAATTAAACAAGAGAATTGAGGAGGGTAGAAGTATTTTGGATTATGTGGAATCAAATGTCACTTTTGAACCTGTTGGTATTCAGCCTCTTTATACTAAGGAAGGATATTTAATGATCACACAAGAAAGTGATGAAAACATTCATGCCTTTCGGTATAAAAGCAACTTGGTTCACTTGGCTGGAGAAAAATTCAAAAATATCTCAATCTGGATGATTGGTGTCTTTAGGAAATCCTTGACTTTGACCCTTGAAAAAATCAAACTGCAATTGATCAGGGATTTCAAAGATCTGCCTAATCCGGCTACCTGGCGGCTTCACAGTCGACAAAATTTCCCTATACAAGAGACCATATTGCCAATAGGGCAGCGACTGTTATTACCCCATGTACAAGTTTGAGTTTATGGTCAGGAAAAAGATTTATTTGTAAGCAAAACTTTAGGTGCTCACTTTATTTTTAATTTTTACTGTTGGTTTACTTATTTACTTGTTTTCGAGGAGTTTAATTATGATTTCCTATTTTCTTGTTTATCTTTTCCTCCGTAAAGTATGTCAGAGCAAAAGTTTCAGATTAAAATTTTTCCCGAATTGGGGTTTATGACCGTAAAATTCTTTGGTCATGTGGGGTTGACGGATATGGTTCAGTTTACAAGGGCAATAACCCAAATGCCTGATTATTCTCCTTATTTCCCGTTAATCTGTGATTTTAGGGCAAGCAGAGCGGTAGCTTATCGGATAGACATCCATGAGTTTTTGAAAAAATTCACTTCTATCGTATCAATTCCACACAAAAAGAAATATGGATTGATTTATTCTACCCTCAATCAAAAGTTTTTGTTGTCCATTTTCAAGCTCTCAGGGCCTTTGTTGAATCTTGAAATTGAGCTGTTCAGTAATCTAGATGATTGTATCACCTGGATGACCTCCGAAGAAGGAGTAAAAAAAGAACTTACAGAGCACCTTTCTAATCATAGTAATGTCTAGTGAAAATCACTAGGAATTACCTGAAAAATCAAAAGGCCTGCTTGAATTCCAAGCAGGCCTTTTAAGTAATATTAAGAGGGAGATTAGTTTGCTGCTGAATCAGTTGTGGCTGGCTGGGCAGGAATCGCAGTGCTCGTAGAATCACCAAAAGCTGGCGTCACTACCTGCTGCTTTGCAGTTTCAATATTTGGTGATGAAAATTGATTTGGCTGGCTAGAGGTGTAAAACGCTGAGGATGCCAAGGCAAGGACCATGATTGAAACAGCAAGGATCCAAGTTGCTTTTTCCAAAACATTACCGGTACGTGTCACTCCCATGATTTGGGAAGCACTACCTCCGAAAGCCGCTCCGGCTCCACCTTTTGAGTTTTGACCTAGGATAACTAGGATAAGCAAAACGGCCAAAATCAAAATTACGGTGATTAATACAGTAAACATATGGTAAGGATTATTCTTTCAGTTTTTCAATTAAGTTCGCAAAGTAAGTCCTTTTATCGGGAAACTTCAAAGCGAGCTTCTCATAAATTTCCTTCGCCATTTCTTTTTTGCCCTGTTTGATCAAAATTTTGGCAAAAGTCTCAGAAACTAGATTGTCATTGAGTTTGGTGCTTGAGTCAGCCAGATTTTCTGTATTCTGATTGGCTTCAATTTCTTTGATAGTTGCCAGTTTGATGTCTTTTTTGCTAAAAGCTTTGATCAAATCGATCTGCTCTCGCTTTTTCGAATCAACAATTTCTCTTTTTTCCTTCCGCTTGATGGTTTCAATTAGATCATCTTGTGGTGGCTTTCTCTTTTTTGGTTTGGGTTTGGAAGGGTCTTCTTCGTTGGGGGTGATGCCTTTCAGTTGTTCCCCAAGCTTTTTCAAAGAGGCTGTTCTTTTTTGCGGATCCTGCTCCTGGAAATCATCCTCAGGCATGAGGTCCACTTTTTCTGTATGGGAAAGTGTCTCCTCTGTAGACTGCTCCATCCATTTCCTTAACCAAATCCTATCTGGACTGGTCAAAGCTGCCATGGCAAGGGATTGACCGGGTTTTCCGTCATTTTTGGTGAACTCATATTTTGCGGCCAATCCATGGGCCAAATGAAAATAGGGGAAGTTTTCCTGAATTTTTTTCAGATGGATGTAATCTGCTTTTTCAAGCGGATCAGTTCTTTTGATGAGTTCCAAAAATTGATTTGAGTTCACAAGCAGGGATTTTGATATCAATATAAGGAATTTACCAGTTGGCTACAGTGGCAGTAAAGATATCCTGAATGATCGTTTCAAATATGTCCTCAACCAATTCACTTTCTACGTCCAAGAGGGTTACCGTGCGTGGATCATAATCCTTGAAGAAAGCAAAAGTCTGTTTTTTGTTTTCTTCCTCATTGGTCATATTGATGTATTCTACAGACACGGTGATTGTCAGACGCATCTGTCCTGCTCGATCAGGCAGATTTGGGTCTCCACTGGATACTACTGCCTGAGGTGTGAGGGTATAGCTCACAATCGAACCGGAAAATTGAAGGTCACCATTGCTCCGGACTAGCTCAAGTTGTGTATTTCGCTGATAATATTCTTTCAAGGCTTCCGTAAATCGCTGTTCCATGTTGGCGGGGCCACCTCCGGAGTCATTGAAGAAGTTTTCTACCGAAAATGTCTTGACGAGCTCGTAGTTGATATTGGTTCCGGTGAAACTATACTTAACCGCACAGCCTTGAAGTCCCAAAATAGTGACCCAAACCAAAAGGAATTTTATCCTATTCAATTTCATACTGCTTGATTTTTCGGTAAAGCGTACGTTCTGAAATCCCCAAATCGCTTGCCGCATACTTGCGTTTATTATTGTGCTTACGGAGTGCTTTGAGGATCATTTCTTTTTCCTTCCTTTCCAAAGAAAGCGAACTGTCATCTTCTTCGTGAACAATGTCTTCGATTACATCATCTTCGTATTCCTCTTCGAGAGAGGATGTTGGTTTTTTGGAATCAATGACAAAAGGCATGGGCAAAGAGCTTGATTTTTCACCATTATCCTGTGATATAAGTTCAGAATCAATCCCCTCAAAAAGCCCATGATGCTTTTGCATGAGCGAAGGGTTGAGGCCACCATTTTGGAAGGATTCCAATACCAATTTTTTGAGATCATTCATGTCCTTTTTCATGTCAAAAAGGACTTTGTAGAGAATGTCTCTTTCGGAAAAATCCGAGTTTTCAGAGGAAGATAGACCTACCGCCATCGGGAGTTTGGTGTTTTCCTGAGGTAGGTATCTCGCAAGCGTCTGAGCACTGACTTCACGCGTCTCTTCCAGAAGGGAAATCTGTTCGGCTATATTTTTGAGCTGTCGGATGTTTCCAGGGAATGCATACCGCATCAATAGCTGTTGGGCATCGGGATCTAGACTGATCGGACGGACGTGGTATTTTTCTGAAAAATCTCCTGTAAATTTTCTGAAAAGTAAGACCATATCTTCTCCTCGCTCCCGGAGTGGTGGCACAAAGATCGGTACGGTATTCAGTCGGTAGTAAAGGTCTTCTCTGAATTTGCCTTTCTCCACGGCTTTGATCAGGTTCACATTGGTAGCTGTGATGACTCGCACATTGGTCTTTTGGACCTTGGACGAACCTACTTTGATGAACTCTCCATTTTCCAATACCCTCAGCAGTCTGGCCTGGGTTCCGAGCGGCATTTCGCCGATTTCATCAAGGAAAATTGAACCCCCATCAGTGACCTCAAAGTATCCTTTTCGCGCTTCATGTGCACCTGTAAACGAGCCTTTTTCATGCCCAAAAAGCTCAGAATCGATCGTCCCTTCGGGAATAGCTCCGCAGTTGATGGCTATGAATTTGCCATGCTTTCGTAGCGAAAGGGAATGAATGATTTTGGAAAAGCTTTCTTTACCACTGCCGCTTTCTCCCGTGATGAGCACGGTCATATCGGTAGGAGAGGCCTGCATGGCTACCTGAATGGCATGGTTAAGCAATGGACTGTTTCCAATGATCCCAAATCGCTGCTTGACACTTTGGATTTCCTGCGCTGTGATCATTTTATTGAGTTTTTCGCTAATGAAAATGCGACTTTAAACTTGTCTAAGTGACTTTTCATCTCCTGATAAAGCAAGCCTTTTCTCATGTCAAAGCCGGATTGATTTCCAAGATTTCTCCAAACAGCGTTGCGGGAGAGCATTCGGTGATTTTTACTTTTACATAATCTCCCTTTTTTGCCTCACCAGCCGGGATAATTACCACCTTGTTGGCAGAGTTTCTACCTTTTAGCTGTTGGTCTGATTTTTTTGCTGTGCCCTCGATCAAAATCAACTGTTCTTTTCCCAAATCCAGTTTGTTTCTCTCGTGGGAAAGTTGACTTTGTTTTTCGATGATTTCTGCCAATCTTCTTTTCTTGACTTCTAATGGAATGTCATCTTCAAACTTCTTTGCTGCCAGCGTACCGGGTCTTTCTGAATAATAAAACATGTACGAGAAGTCGTATTGCACAATATCCATTAATGATAACGTGTCCTGATGCTCTTCTTCGGTTTCGGTACAGAAGCCTGCAATCATGTCGGAAGATATTCCGCATTCATCTCCAAGAATTGTCCGGATAGCCTGAACTCGGTTGAGGTACCATTCACGGTCGTAGGTTCTGTTCATCATCTCAAGTACTCGACTATTTCCGGACTGGACAGGCAAGTGAATGTATTTGCAGATGTTGTCGTACTTCTTCATGGTATGAAGTACTTCATCGGTAATGTCTTTGGGATGGGATGTGGAGAATCTGATTCGCAAAAGCGGGCTAACTTGTGCCACGAGTTCCAATAGGTTGGCAAAGTTGACCACTTGACTCACTTCTTCCTCCTTTTTATTGAGTCGGGCCTTATTGTTTTCTTCCGGTGACCATTTGTAGCTATCTACGTTTTGGCCCAAAAGAGTCACTTCGCGGTAGCCTTTCTCAAAAAGATCTTTGGCTTCTGATACGATAGAATGTGGATCTCTGCTTCTTTCTCTACCTCTGGTAAACGGTACCACGCAAAACGAGCACATGTTATCACATCCTCTCATGATCGAGATAAAAGCTGTGACTCCATTGGAGTTAAGTCTCACAGGAGCGATATCTGCGTAGGTCTCTTCCCTGGACAAGAACGTGTTGACCGCTTTTTGACCTTCCTCCGCTACTGCTACCAGATTTGGAAGATCTCTGTATGCATCCGGACCTACGACCACGTCTACGATTTTTTCTTCGGAAAGAAGATTTTCTTTGAGACGCTCAGCCATGCAGCCCAACACTCCGATGGTGAGGTTTGGATTTTCTTTTTTGATCTGATTAAACTGGCTGAGACGCTTGCGAACGGTTTGTTCGGCTTTTTCACGAATCGAGCAAGTGTTCAAAAAGATCACGTCGGCCTTTTCAAAGTCTGAGGTGGTGTCAAATCCATTTTCTTTCATGATGGATGCGACAATCTCAGAGTCTGAGAAATTCATCTGACATCCATAACTCTCGATATACAGCTTTTTGGTTTTGCCCGTATTTTCATCGGGAGTGGTTTTGTAGTCACAAGCCTGCGCTTCTTCTGCGGAAATGATATCTATGTCTTTGATCAGATTCATGGTAGAATAGAACTTCTAAATCTTGGTTTTGGTAAAAAGTCAATAGGACTTAAAACCCTGTTTTGTACGAACGAGTTGCGAAATTACTAAAATGCGGACAAAATGGCAGAAGTCCCTAGCTTTTATTCTGTTCGTTTTCTTCCCGGAGAAAAGGGATTTTCAATTGAGTATCCAAAAATTCCTGCTCTTCCACCACATTTAAATTTGATAAACCTAAGCCAAATAGTCTTACGGGTTTTGGTAAGCCCTCCTGTCTGAGGAGTTCAAGTCCAATGTCCCAAATGGTTTCATTTTCAGGGTATTGATCAAGTGTTTTGCTGCGAGTTTGTAGGGTAAAGTCAGCATACTTGATCTTAAGCGTGATGGTTCGACCTTTGATTCCTGACCTTTTTATTCTTCCCATAAGCTCCTCATAAATTGGATAGAGATTTTCTTCAAATTCAGCGGATGTGATCAGGTCTTTTTCAAACGTGTTTTCAGCACTGAGCGATTTTCTGACGCGATGTGGTTGAACTTCAGATAGGTGGATTCCTCTGACGATATTGAAATAATGAAGACCTGATTTTCCGAATTTTTTGATGAGAAACTGGAGGGAAAATTCCTTGAGCTCCTTTCCGGAATGGATGCCTAATTGTTGCATTTTTTCAGCGGTCACTTTGCCGATACCGAAAAACTTGTGGATGGGAAGTTTTTCCAAAAAATCTGCCGCATCCTCAGGCAGGATGTGTGCTTGGCCGTTTGGCTTATTGAGGTCGGATGCTGTTTTGGCCAAGAATTTATTGTAGGAAATACCTGCGGATGCTGTAAGTCCTGTTTGGTCTTTGATTTTTTGGCGAATTTGCTTTGCTATGAGAATGGCGGATTTGATTCCCAGTTTATTTTCTGTCACGTCCAAAAAAGCCTCATCAAATGCCAATGGCTCCACCAAATCAGTGTATTCATAAAAAATCTCCCGGATTTGAAGAGAGATTTCTTTGTATCGTTCAAATCTGGGTTTGGCAAAAATGAGGTTTGGACATTTTTTGGCGGCAAGCGCCGAGGCCATAGCCGAGTGTATTCCATATTTCCTGGCTTCGTAACTGGCTGCTGCGACCACTCCTCTGGCTTCATTTCCACCTACCACCAAAGGCTTACCTCTCCACTCCGGATGATCGAGCTGTTCGACTGAGGCGTAAAAGGCATCCATATCCACATGGATAATTTTTCGCATCGGGTGGGTTTGTTCCTGTTTAGTTTCCACGGAGGAGCTCAAAGATGGCTTGGGCCTTTAGGGCGCATTCTTCGTGTTCATGACTTGCCGAAGCATCGATGGTGATGGCACTGCCCACTCCAAAATACAGTTTTTTTTCTTCAAGGTCCGCGATAATGGAGCGTATCACTACGGAAAAGTCAAAATCACCCTGATCATCGATCCAACCAAAGGCTCCGGAAAACCACCCTCGCTTAAAGCTTTCAAGTTGGTCTAAAATCTCCATGGTACTGATTTTGGGAGCGCCGGTCATACTGCCCATCGGAAAAGTGGCTTCAATAATTTCTTTGAAATTAACCCCGGGAATGAGTTCTGATCTAACGGTAGAAATCATTTGAAATACTCTTGGAAGTGCATAAATGCCAAACAATTCCTCCACTTCCACGCTGCCCGGTTGGGAAATTTTTGAAAGATCATTTCGCATCAGGTCGGTAATCATCAGATTTTCGGCTCGTTCTTTTTCACTTGAGAGGAGGCGATTTTTGTTCTTTTGATCTTCCGTTGGATCTGTATGTCTGGTGATGGTTCCTTTGATCGGTTGTGCAATCAGTTGATTGCCGGATTTTTTCAGAAATCTTTCAGGTGAAGCTGATACCAACCAAGTTGTTTTTGCTTTGAAAAGGGCGGCAAAGGGCATTTTTGACAGTTGGTTGAGCCTTAAAAATGCACTTATTGGATCCCAAGATTCAAATTCACCTGAATAGGCTTGGCAGAAATTGGCTTCATAGGTATTTCCTTCGAGGATTTGCTGTTGAATGGCGGCGACTTTTTCCAGGTATTCTTCTTCGGAGAGTTGGGGAAGGATCTGGCAGGTATTTTTTTTTTCAACAGGAATTTCTTGCCGGTCAATAGCTGCAATCCAACTTTCAGGGATTGGATTTTGTGAACCGATGCCTTCGGGATAGATGGTAAAGATCCAGTTGGGTGAGAAAAAGCAAAAATCAGGCAATGGGAAGAAAGCAGGATTTTGGCTCGTTAAATTTTCAAATCTGTTTTTGAGGTCATACCCCAAAATTCCGACTTTCCAAGAAACCTGATTCCAAAGCTCATCCTCATTGAGTTTTTCTTTCCCTAGGAAAAGAAAATCACCAAATGTTCCATGCCTGTAGCTGTGAGCATTGCCTGTGGTCCAAGCTAAAAATGGGAAATTCTTATCTGCCCAATAGAGGAGTTTTTCCTTCCAATCAGAGGAATTGAAGGAGTAAAAATTTGAGTTGTAATCCATCTTGACACAAAAAAAGGGGGAATTTTTGAATTCCCCCTCAGTCCTTGTGGTAGTTGGTTAATTACTTCGCGTTTACGTCCAATACCAATGAAACAGTATTGTAGATAAACTGATCTTTAGCTTTATTGGTCGCAGCAGCCTCGTCGCCGTACATAAGACCCCACTGGGTTCTGTCGATGTTAAATCCTGCTTTGGCAGCTACAGTTCCGTTTGCAATAGTTACTGCAGCTGGGAATTTGATGTTTTTTGTAGTACCTCTCATGGTCAAGTTACCGCTGATCCAATGGGTAGGATTTGCAGGAGTCAATGAACTGTCTGAGGAAGGTGTGTTTTCAGATGCGAATTCAGTTTTGTCAGCTACTGCGTCTGTTGCAGCATAAGGTGTTACACCGGTGATTTCAAAAGTAGCTGTTGGGAAGTTGGCAGCATCAAAGAAGTCAGGAGACTGCAAGTGACCGTAAAGCTTGCCATGAAACTCGGAACCTGCTTCCATATCTTCGATTGTGAGTCCGGCGATATCAAAAGTGAAGGAACCTCCTGTGATTTGATCACCTGCTACAGTTAAGGTACCACCGGTTGAAGGGATTTTTCCAAAATGCTTACCGGTAGGCTTGTACCCTGTCCATCCGATGGTGGAAGTTGCCAGGTCAAGAGAGAGTGTTTGACCTTCTCCTGCAGCTACTTCTTGAGCATCAGTGGTCTCTACAGTGTCTCCAGGTTTGCCACAAGCAAAAGCAATCATTGAAGCGGCTACGAATAAGCCAATTTGTCTTGTAATTTTCATAGGTAATAAGTGTGTTGAATTGGTTACTACAATTAATGTATAGACATGTAAAACCAAGACAGATTCAAAAAGTTCAATCCTCTTCAAATTTTTTTACTTTCGGGAAAAAAAATATGGCTTTGTTGATGGATGTCCAGGGGAAATCCCCTGAGTTTGGATCAGAATGTTGGTTGGCTCCAAATGCTACTGTGGTGGGTGATGTGAAAATGGGTGACAACTGTACCGTTTGGTTTAATGCAGTCATCAGAGGAGATGTACATGAGATCAGGATTGGGAATGATACCAACATTCAGGATGGAGCAGTAATACATTGCACTTATCAAAAAGCTCCCACCCATATTGGAAATCAAGTGTCCATAGCCCATAATGCTATTGTCCATGGTTGTACGATACATGACCGAGTTTTGGTAGGAATGGGTGCTATCGTGATGGATGGGGCAGTGATTCATTCTGATTCGGTGATTGCTGCGGGTGCAGTGGTCCTTTCTGGTACTGTGGTGGAATCAGGTTCCATTTATGCCGGTATGCCGGCCAAAAAAGTAAAAGAAATCGGGCCTGAAATGAGGGAAGTAATTCTGCGTACCGCTAGGAATTATCCGATGTACGCTCGGTGGTTCGAAAATAAATAGTCTCTTAAAATTTCTTGCCTAAAAGCAGATTTCAATACACTTTGTTTTGATTTTTTGTAGTTTAGTCACAATCTTTTGTGATATGAATACACTTTTTGAATTTTTAGGAAATAAGAGGTCACTTTATGTCCTATTGATCCTGTTTGCGATCCTTAATTTCTCTTTGACCTACTTTATGCCTAAAGATCAGGCATTAGATCTGAAGTTTGCCTATTCTGTGGAAGAAGCCTACTTGTTGCTGGGCCAGCTAAATCAAAGCCAAAGGGAGTTTTATTGCTTTGGAGCTTGGGCTTTGGATCTGCCTTACATGATCGTGTATACATTGTTTTTCTCCGGAATTCTCTACAGACTTTGGAATAAAAAAAGAATAGCTTGGATTGCCTTTTTCATACTGCTCGCAGATTTTTTTGAAAATATCTTTATTCTTCAAGTTTTGAAAAATTATCCAAGTCATCTTTCTGATACAGTGATGTATGCTTCCATTTTTACTACCTCTAAATGGATTTTTGTGGGAGTAGTTTTATTGTCTATTGTTGGAGGATTGGTCAATCGCTATTTTCAATTTTCTTTTTCAGTTGCAGATTCCAAAGGAGTGAGGGCATAGGAGGCTTTTTTGCCAGAGATTTTCTTTTTTCTTTCCCCGATTTTTGACTAGTATTTGAGGCTGGAAACTTTTTTCCGGTGGATTTTTAAAGCATTAAAATGAAAGAAGAATATTTTAAATGGTACTCCCCCCATTTGCATCGTGATGTAGAGATGTTGGTTTTTGGTCATGCCGGTTATCCGGTGGTGGTTTTTCCTACCTCGAAGGGATCTTTCCATGAGAACAAAGACATGGGCTTAATCGGATCTGCCCAATGGTATATTGATCAGGGGTTGATCCAAATCTATTGTCCCGAAAGCAATGATGCCCAGAGCTTTTATAATAAGTCCATTCATCCACATGATCGCATCCAAAATCATGTAGCTTATGACAAAATGATTTGTCACGAGTTGATTGAGCGAATTCGGCTAAATACTTCCTCAGCCAAGGTGGCCCTTGCGGGTTGTAGCTTTGGAGGGTATCATGCAGCCAATTTTGCCTTTAGGCATCCTGGGTATGTCAGCCATCTATTTAGTATGAGTGGTGCCTATGATATCAGGGACTTTATGGAGGGGTATCAGCATGATGATATTTACTACAATTGCCCTCTAGAATATTTGCCCGGGCTTAACGATGGGGAGCTCTGGAAAATGGGAATCGTTTTGGGTACCTCCAACTGGGACATCTGCTTTGATTCCAATTTGAAATTGCATGAAGTGCTGAAGTCCAAAAATATTTCGCATTGGCTTGATGTAAGGCAAGATAGACAGCACGATTGGCCCCTCTGGAGAGAAATGTTCCCTCATTACCTATCACTTCTCAAATTTTAATCACCTTCAATTCAATTAACTAGAACATAACGTTTTACTTGAATCATTATGAAAAAAATCGGTATACTTTTCGGAATGGAGGATACCTTTCCCCATGCATTTGTAGAAAGAGTTAATCAAAAAGCAGAAAAAGGCATCATGGCTGAACCAGTGCGGATCGATAAGGTCATGCAAAATCAGCTAACCGAGTATGCTGTAATTATTGACAGGATTTCACAGGATGTTCCTTTTTACAGAGCTTATTTAAAAAACGCAGCACTTACAGGTACTGCCGTTATCAATAACCCTTTTTGGTGGAGTGCGGATGATAAATTTTTTAACAATTGCCTTGCGGATACTTTGGGCGTTCCGCTTCCAAAAACGGTTATTTTGCCTTCAGCTCAGCATCCTGACGACACTACAGCTAAGTCCTTCCGAAATTTGGTGGCTCCGTTGGATTGGGAGGGAATCTTCAATTATGTTGGTTTTCCGGCCTATATGAAGCCTTATGCCGGAGGTGGATGGAAGAATGTGTATCGTCTGGAAAATAAAGAGGAGTTTTTCCAAAAACATCCGGAAACCGGTCAATTGGTGATGCTTCTTCAGGAAGAAATCGTATTTGATGAATACTTCAGAGTGTATTGTCTTGGAGGTAAAGCAGTGCGAATCATGGAGTATGAGCCTCGAAATCCTCACCATTTGAGATATGTGGTAGATCGTGCTCCTGCCTCCAGAAAGCTGCTGGCCACCGTCAAGGACTATACTCAAAAGCTGTGTACCGGATTGGGATATGATTTCAACACAGTTGAGTTTGCCGTGAGAGATGGGATACCATATGCTATCGATTTTGGAAATCCTGCTCCGGATGCTGATGTCAATTCAGTAGGACAGGAGAATTTTGAATGGGTGGTGGAAGAAGCCGCAAAAATGGCCATAGCCTATGCAAAAGCCCAAAAACCAGGTCAAATGAATCTCACCTGGGGCACATTCGTCAAAAACTCAGTTGAAGTAGCTAAACGGTTTTAATCTAGCGTACTATGCCGATTGCATTGAAAAACCTGCCAAAATTCACCCTAGGGGTAGAGGAGGAGTACATGATTATCGATCCAAAGACAAGAGATTTAAGATCTCATATGTCCAAAATCGTGGAGGGCGGTAAGATCCAATTACGTGAGCAGGTGAAGGCAGAAATGCATCAATCTGTGGTGGAAGTCGGAACCAACATTTGCCAAAATGTGGCTGAGGCCCGGAGTGAAGTGTCTCATTTGAGAAAGAAAATTGCTGAGCTTGCTGCTGCCCAGGGCCTTACAGTCGGTGCTTCCAGTACGCATCCTTTTGCAAAATGGCAAGATCAGGAGATTACTGATGATCCTAGGTACCATAACATTGTCAATGAGCTAAAGGATATTGCCAGGTCTAATTTGATTTTTGGTCTTCATGTCCATGTGGGGATAGAAAGTCGGGATGTCGCGCTTCAGCTGATGAATCAGGCCTGTTATTTCCTCCCTCACATCTATGCCCTTACGACCAATTCTCCATTTTGGGAAGGCAGAAATACAGGGTTCAAAGCGTTTAGAGCCAAAGTTTTTGCCAAGTTTCCTCGGACTGGCCTTCCGGAATATTTCGACTCAGTTCAGTCTTATGACAATTTCCTGGAGATTTTGGTAAAAACGAACTGCATCGACAACCCTAAAAAAATCTGGTGGGATCTTAGAATGCACCCGTTCTTCAGCACAATCGAATTTAGAATCTGTGATATGTGTCTGACAGTGGATGAGACGATCTGTATCGTGGCAATTATTCAAGCCGTGGTTGCCAAGCTATATAAGCTTCACATGAGCAATACCAGCTTTAACATATATAGAATTGCTCTCATCCGGGAAAACAAGTTTAGAGCAGCACGCAATGGAATTGAAGGCTTATTGATTGATTTTGGGAAAAAGGAAGAAGTGCCTACCAAGGATTTGATTATGGAGCTACTCGAATTTATCGATGACGTAGTCGATGAGTTGGGGAGCAGAAATGAAATCAACTACGTCCATGAAATTCTCAAAAAGGGAACCGGTGCGGATCAACAACTGGCAGTTTTTGAAAAGACAGGAAGTTTGGAGGCTGTTGTCGATTTTATAACCGGCAAGTTTACCGAAGGCTTGTGAGGTATTCCTTACCTTTGGGCCGAATATCAAACCCAACATAAAGTGCCAAAAAGAAAAGTAAATCTTGCCATTCTGGATATGTATGATGGAGAACCCAATCAAGGGATGAGGTGTATCCATGATCTGTTGAGCAAGTTTTCCGATCAAATCAATTTCAGAGAATTTGATGTCAGAGGTAAAAACGAACTGCCTGATGTTGCTGATTTTGATGTGTTTATTTCCACAGGTGGACCCGGAAATCCCTTAGAGGGCGATGGAAATTGGGATTTACGCTACTTTGATTTCTTGGACCAGGTATGGATTTGGAATCAAAATCATAGTCAAAAAAAACACCTGCTCCTAATTTGCCATTCCTTTCAGATGGCGTGCAAGCATTTTGGTTTGGGAGAAGTGACCAAAAGGAAATCGCAGTCATTTGGGGTAATGACAGTGCATAAGACTCCGGAAGGACTTAATGATCCCATCTTCCAAAATCTGGAGAATCCTTTTTGGGCGGTGGATTCCCGTGATTATCAGGTTGTACAACCCAATCCCAGGAAATTTAAGATGTTGGGAGCAAAAGTCATTGCACTTGAAAAGATCCGAAATCACGTCGAATACGAGCGGGCAATTATGGCTATCCGCTTTTCTGATGAAATCATCGGCACACAGTTTCATCCCGAGGCAGATCCCACCAGCTTTTTACAGCATTTAAAAAAGCCAGTGGTTCGTGAAAAAATCATCGAACTAAAAGGTAAAGCTAAATATCGGACCATGCTTGAAAATCTGGTTGATGAGGATAAAATCTATCGCACTAATGAAACCTTTATCCCAAATTTTTTAGAACATGCCCTCCGCAAAATTCGCTTGGCTCAAGCACCGACCCTGATTTAAATTTAAAAAGAAGATTTATTCTGAATCTGGATATCAACATTTTCAATAGCATATGAAAGAATCAA
Organism: Algoriphagus sp.; assembly: GCA_018336015.1. Taxonomy (GTDB): domain Bacteria; phylum Bacteroidota; class Bacteroidia; order Cytophagales; family Cyclobacteriaceae; genus Algoriphagus; species Algoriphagus aquatilis. The sequence continues at coordinate 15,416 of JAGXQZ010000032.1, forward strand.
TCAGAGAAAAATTTAACCAAGAATTTTCTCAGGAGAAGTACCTGACTTTCTTGGAGGATATAGCTTCTGATTTTGATTTTAAACCTACGTTTAGGATTGCCGAGACACCTTTTTTTATTCCAAAAGACCTAGAGAATCAGCTTATTGAAGCTTGCAATCAGGTAATAACTTTTATTCAAAGAACTGATTTCAAAGTCTTAACCCAACGTGCCATTGAGTTGAATACCGATGTTCCAAACGAGGATGCCCATACTCAATTTTTGGCGATTGACTTTGGGATTTGCGAAGAAAACGGAAATGTTATTCCCAAACTAATAGAGGTTCAAGGCTTTCCTTCCATTTTCAATTTTCAGTTTAACCTCTTTAGGAAAATCCAGAAGTATTATCCTTTTCTGTCTGAAATGACACCGTATCCACTAGGGATCACTGATGATCGCTATCTGGGGCTGTTGAAAAAAGTGGTTTTAGGAAAATGGCAAGAGGAGGAAGTTATACTTTTGGAAATTGAACCTGAAAAACAAAACACCAAAATTGATTTTTACTATGCACAAAGAGATTTGGGAATTAAAATTCTTTGTGTCACATCAGTGATCAAAGAGGATAAAAAACTTTTTTATCTCAATTCGGAAGGTCAAAAGATCCAGATCAAACGAATCTACAACAGGGTAATTTTTGATGAGTTGTTTTCCAGACAAGATCTAAAGCTTCAGTTTAGCTTCGAAGAAGAGCTTGATGTCGAATGGGCTGGTCATCCCAATTGGTATACCCGTATTTCTAAATTTATTCTTCCCTACCTCAAAGGGTCATATTTTATCGAGACTACCTTGCTGAGCGAGTTAAAGGAAATTCCGGAAGACCTTGAAAACTACGTGCTAAAGCCCTTATTTTCTTTTTCAGGATCAGGGGTGATTTTTCATGTGAAAAGGGAAGATATCGAAAATGTAAAAGAACGAGATCTTTATATTCTTCAGAAAAAGGTGAATTATTTGCCAGTCATCCAGGCTCCCGAGGGAAAAGTAAAAGTGGAGGTGAGAATGTTGTGCCTATGGCCGGAAGAAGAAAATCGCCCAACTATTGTAGGAAACTTGGTTCGTTTGAGCCGAGGTGAAATGATCGGCGTGAAATTTAACAAAGACAAAGATTGGGTCGGTGGCTCAATAGGACTCTTTGAAAAATAAAAAAACCGGTGTTACCGGCTTTCTATTCTTGCATCCAAACAGCTGGGTTTTTACGCCATTCTTCCAGAGATTTCAAGGTGGATTCATCCACGTAATTATTTTCTACAGCCTGTGGCAATAGGGCGTCATAGTGGCTTAGACAGACGAGTGAAATACCTGCTTCATCGAAGTTTTTGTCTGCCACATCAAATCCATAGCTGAAAATTGCCACCATTCCCAATACTTCAAATCCTGCATTTCTCAAGTCTTGGGCGGCCTTAAGGGAACTTCCTCCTGTAGAAACCAAGTCTTCTACTACCACGACTTTTTGACCTGGCGTTACTTTACCTTCGATCATGTTTTCCATCCCATGTCCTTTGGGTTTGGAGCGCACATAAACAAATGGAAGGTTTAATTCATCTGATATCAGTGCCCCTTGAGGTATTCCCGCGGTAGCTACACCGGCAATGGCCTCTACAGTTGGAAAAAAGTGCTGTACAGATTTCACCAAGTTGGCTTTGATCAGTTTTCTTACCTCGGGAAAGGAAAGAGAAAGTCTGTTGTCACAATAAATCGGGGATTTCCATCCGGAGGCCCAAGTAAAGGGTTTGGAAGGCTGAAGCCGAATGGCTTGAATTTCAAGCAGCTTGTTTGCTACTTCTGCTGCAATGCTGGGATCAAGGATTTTCATGGAATCAAAATTAATGGATTAACCAGCTTTGAGATTGTGTCCGCTGATTTTTTTGTGCATTTTTGACCACACCACCATCTTTTTACATTGATAGCATGAAGATCTTTGTGAATGACAAGCCTTTAGAGATTCTCAATTTTGAGGAATTGGACCCTTCCAAGGCATTTGAGCACAGTTATAAAAATCTGGATGAAATTCCTGAAGATGTGGAATGGGAGGAGGATGTGGTATTTTATGAACCGAGTCAAGATGCTGTGATCCGTATTCTCTATTTAATGCGGACCCGAAAGATGAAGAAATTGGACTCGGTGACTTTGGTGACGGTCGATAAAAAAGCCCTTAAAGAGTTTGTTAAAAGTAGATTTTTGATCATAAAAGCTGCAGGAGGAATAGTTGCTAAAAAAGATAAAATCCTCATGATTTACCGATTGGGTAAATGGGATTTTCCAAAAGGTAAGTTTGATAAAGGTGAGACTCCGGAAGAATGTGCAAAACGGGAAGTAGAGGAAGAATGTAATGTTAAAGTCAAATTAGGAGCACACATTTGCAATACGTGGCATACCTATACCCAAAATAGAAGAAGTATCCTCAAAAAGACCTATTGGTATGCTATGGAAAGTGTAAATGATCATGGTATGAAACCTCAGGTTGAAGAGGGGATAGACGAAATTAGATGGCTTTCAGAATCAGATGCTAAAACTGCCTTGATCAATTCGTATCCTTCTATGAGATACCTCTTTAAGCAATATTTAAAAAATCACATGAAGATTCAGATGCTGTAAGGCAGAAATTCTGAAACATCACCACCGTATCTGTGTACTTCTCGGATTACTGTCGAACTGATGGCGGCAAATTGAGGTGAGGTTATCAAAAAAACCGTTTCCAAATCTTTATTTAAATACCTATTCATCTGACTGATGGTATTTTCATATTCAAAATCAGTCGTATTTCTTAATCCTCTGATCAAAAATTGAGCGTCGTACTTTTTGGCTAAGGTAGAGGTAAGTTCATTGTAGACAACCACCTTTACACTTGGAATGGATACATAGACACTCTCGATTTTTTCTACCATTAAGTCGATTTCGAAGTATCTATTTTTTTTGGTGGAATTATAACCAATCCCTACAATGACTTCATCAAAAAGATTTAGACCCCGCATGACAATGTCGTGGTGCCCTTTGGTAAATGGATCAAATGACCCGGGAAAAATTGCTGTCTTTTTCATAGATCAGTCATATTGCCAATAAGATTCAAACAGATTCTCGGACTTTAAATGCTTGAATCCATGAGAAAAGTTCTGATTGGCATGTGGTTTTTGTATTCTAAAGTTGGCAAAATAAGTGCTACCCCAAGTTTCTGAAATCCCAGTTTGTTCGGTTGCTCCATAGATACTAACCCTGACATGATTTCGGTCATACTTGAGCGCTTCCATCATAATCAGAATATACTTGAGCACATCTTCTTTTCCCTGAATTTCAAATCTATTGAATACGGCCAGCTCCTGATCTGTAAAGCCAGCTATATACACATGAGAATGAAAGTAATCTACGATGATTTCTTGTCCGATTAGATTAAATCTTTCTTTGAATAAATAAGAAAGGAATGAAGCAGAACCGTGATACAAAGTGACTTCAGCAAACCGGGCCTCCAGATGATTCTTTGTCTTTTGAGATAGAAAAGACAGAATCTGAATATTATTGCTGTCTACCGGTGTCGTAAAAAAATAGGGCGATTCACCTAGATCCCCCAAGATATCCAAGTATTCTTTTTCTTTCCCTTGCTGATAAAGTACACCGGGCACAAGAGTGAAAACTGGATTATGAATGTAGATTTTCGCTGGAACATCCAACTTTAAAAGAGGATCGGAATTGAATTGGTCCTCCATTTTGTTCCAAGAAAACTTCAAATGATGATGTACAGCGATGTTTGCTTGGTTTTTGTCTTTTGCAAAGACAAATAGAGTATTGGGATAAATAAAAAGTGATAAGCTCGCTGTGTCTTCCACATCAAACTTATCACTCTTATATACCTTGAGGTTATTTTCCAAGATCAGTACCGGTTATTTCCAGTTACCTTCTGTAGAAGCATCGGTTCTTGAACCAACTCTCAAAGCTTTTTCGTTATTGTTTGCTCTTCTCTTAGGGTTGATTGGAGATGGATCGCGGATTTCAAACACGTTAACCATGTATCCACCAGTTTTCTCGATTTTATCTGCAAAGAACTCAAATTGCTTTCCACCTGAACCTGGCACTACAGGAAGTAGTTCAAGCTTGAAATCAGGGTATTTTTTAGCACTAAATAGGGAATCCATCACATTTACAGATCCAAGAGTATCAAAGCTCACCTTGATTTCTTCAGCTCCATAGTCAAGAAGCTTCGTAGTCTCAGTTCTCTGTACAATCCAGATGGTACCTGTCTCGATAAACGTTTTCAAAGAATCCCAAGTGCTCGCATATTTCCCATTTGATGCCTGATATGCCAGTTGAGCATTACGTAGCATTTCTAATTTTTCGATAGTGGCTGCCTCCAGTAAAGCGACTCTTTTTTCTGCTTCAACTACATCATCAACGCCTTTCCAAAGCAAGTAGCCTAGATATGCAGCGACGATAAAGAAAACTAACGAGAGAACTTTTGTAAGATTCATTTTGATTAAGATTTAGAAATCTGGTTAAGGTTGAAGGTTTTTAAAACGTGCTATTTTATAGAAATATTTCCAAAATTAAAATATCCTTTACACAATACCAGCTCAGAAAGTGATTTAATTCCCCAAAATATCCGATGTAGGGAGTTCTTTTCGAGGTAATGTAATTCTTCCAGGCTCATCCAGCGAATTTCAGCAAGTATCTGATTGGAGTTGGAAAGCTCGGGGTCTTTTCCCAGTACTGCAACACCTTTTACACTAATTACCCGAAAAAAGTGTTCCATAGCATGTAGGGGAGGTTCTAAAAATTCATGGACAAAAAGGTAGTCACCTACTTCAATGGTTAATCCGGTTTCCTCTAAAAACTCTCGCTTGAGGTTATCTTTTGCGCTCATCCCATATACCATACCTCCTCCTGGAGTGGACCAAAATTCTCTGCCGTTGCCCATTAGGTGCTTGACCATTAGGATTTTTTCATTTTCTATCAAAACCCCATTGACTCTTGATCTGAGTTGGTGACCAAATTTTGATTCTATTTCTTTGCTGATCTTATCTTTTGACATTTACATTCGCTTATCAATGGATAAAATTAACCAGGGCAAACCAAAGCCTTCTGACTTGCTCGTAAAATATTTTCCTTTTCAACCCACGAAAGGGCAAGCTGAGTTTTTCAAAAAAATGGATCCTTTTTTTTCTAAAAAATCTGAAGATAAGCCAGTATTTATTTTAAAAGGATATGCAGGTACAGGAAAAACATCTCTGATTTCGGCATTGGTTAAAATTCTTCCTCGAATGGAAATGCGCTCTTTGCTTTTGGCCCCAACAGGAAGGGCAGCCAAAGTAATGAGCAACTATTCAGGAAGGGGGGCATTTACTATTCATAAGATCATTTATAAGCCCAAAGGTGATCCGGGGACCATGGGAGGTGGATTTGTGTTGCAGAAGAATTACTTCAAGGATACCCTTTTTATTATTGATGAATCTTCCATGTTGGCTGACGATGGGGGTATGTCAGGGAATTTGCTTTGGGATGTGATTACCTATGTTTTTTCCGGAGCAGGAAATCGGCTCATCTTTATAGGCGACACGGCTCAGCTTCCTCCTGTTGGCAGTACCTACAGTCCAGCACTTGAGTCTGGGTATTTACTGAGACATTATAGACTTGATGCTGATCAGATTGAGCTATCTGAAGTCATGCGTCAAAAGTTGGAGTCTGGAATTCTTTTTAATGCAACCGTTCTGAGGAACGAACTTGAGGCAGAAAAACCTACGGTCAGAATTCAGACCTTTTTATTCAAAGATATATTCAAGATGACCTCAGAAAGGCTGGAGGATGGCCTGAGGTATGCTTATGGTAAATTTGGAACTGAAAATACCACCATTGTCACCCGATCAAATAAAGCTGCTGTCCAATACAATTTGTACATCAGGCGTGTGATCCACTTTTATGAAGATGAGATCAGTACGGGAGATTTGCTGATGATAGTGAAAAACAATTACACCTATATGGCAGAATCAGAAAAGGTGAACTTTTTGGCTAACGGGGATATGGTGGAGGTGATGAAAATCAGAAGTTTCGAAGAAATGTATGGTTTGAGATTTGCCACTTTGGAACTCCGACTTTTGGATTATCCGGATGAGCCATTTTTTGATGCCAAGGTTATTTTGGACACACTTTATTCATCAAGTCCATCTCTGACTCGTGAGCAATACCGAAGTCTCTATGATCAGGTTTCGGCCGATTATGCCGATGTAGCTAACAAAACCGAGCGAATGGAGCATATCCGAAAAGACCCTTATCTCAATGCGCTTCAAGTCAAATTTGCTTATGCCTTGACTTGCCACAAAGCACAAGGGGGCCAGTGGCAGGCGGTATTTGTGGATCAGGGATATTTGGTAGAGGATCAAGTTGACAAAGAATTTGTTCGATGGCTTTATACAGCCATTACCCGAGCTACTGATGAGCTTTATTTGGTTAATTTCTCTCCTTCCTTTTTTGTAAAAGGATTAGTAGACCAGGAATAAACACACTTTTGCAAAATTTAACCTTTCCAATCTTAAAGAATTGGCATGTATTTTTCAGATTTGGAATTATATCAACTAGGTCTCGGTTATCTAGCTGAAAAGAGTCAAATTTGAAAATTGAACATCAAATCCTAACTACTTCTATGAAAAAGCTAGCAATTCTATTTAGTCTCTTCGCCTTTGTAATGGTCCTTCAGGCAAATGCTCAGGATGCGGGGTCAGGTGCTGTCATTTCATTCAAAGAAAATTCAATCGATTTTGGTGACATCGTTCAGGGACAAAAAGTAGAGCATACATTTGTTTTGACGAACACTGGAAAAAGTCCTCTTGTCATTTCTAATGTGGCAGCGACCTGTGGATGTACAGTGCCTAGCTGGCCAAAAGAGCCAGTAGCTCCTGGAAAATCAGCTGAGATTAAAGTCTCTTTCAATTCTACCGGTAAAATGGGTAAACAAAACTCTGTAGTTAGGATTTATTCCAATGCAACAGAGCCGATAGAGAAGGTTTCATTGATTTCCAACGTCATTCCAAAAACGAACTAAAATCCAAAATTTTATAAATTTCAAAGCCTGTTGATTCTAACAGGCTTTTTTCGTTCCACCAGATTCCTAACCATAACCTATGTCCCGTACCCAAAATAAAGAGCGCCGTGTCACCATGCGCCAGGTATTTTCTACTATTATTTGGCCTAGAAGAAAACACCTTTTCCTTGGACTTGGGTTGATTATAGTGAGTAGACTTTCAGGTTTGGTTCTGCCTGGAGCAAGTAAATATTTGATTGATGATGTGATTCCCAGCAACGATTTGAATATGCTGAAATGGCTTATTTTGATCGTAATCCTTTCGATTGTGGTTCAGTCTGTGACTTCTTACGCACTGACTCAGATATTGAGTGTAGAGGCCCAGCACCTGATCGCTCAACTTCGATCCAAAGTCCAGCAGCATATTATCAAGCTTCCAATTAGGTTTTTTGATAATGCCAAAACCGGAGAGTTGGTATCTCGAATCATGACCGATGTAGAAGGGGTTAGGAATCTTGTCGGAACCGGATTTGCACAGATGATCGGGGGAATTTTGACCGCAATTATCTCACTTGGCTTACTTATATCCATTAGTCCGATGATGACCCTGTATGTGTTATTGCCTGTGCTCATTTTTGGATTGGTGTCCTTGAAGGCATTTGGGAAAATAAGGCCCATATTCAGAGAACGAGGAAAAATAAATGCACAGGTGACAGGTCGACTGACTGAAACATTAGGTGGCATCCGAGTCATCAAAGGCTTTAATGCAGAAGCTCAGGAAATCCGAACTTTCGAAAAAGGAGTCGATGAGCTTTTTCAAAATGTCAAAGCTAGTCTTACAGCTACAAGTTTTGTGACTTCTGCCGGTGCTTTACTGCTGGGTTTAGCCTCTGCGGGAATTATGGGCATCGGAGGATACATGATTATGGAGGGGAAAATGACCTTTGGGGATTTTCTGGCTTTTACCCTTTACCTCGGTTTTATGATTGCGCCGATTGTGCAGATGTCCAATATCGGCAGTCAATTGACGGAGGCATTTGCCGGATTGGACAGGACTGAAGAGATCATGAATATGCCTCTGGAGTCGGATGATCGCAAGCGTACGGTGCAATTGGATCAGGTCAATGGAGAAATTGTATTTGATCAGGTATCCTTTGCTTATGAATCGGGTAAGGAGGTTGTTAAAGGAATTAGTTTCAAGGCTCCAGCCGGCTCGGTGACTGCCTTAGTAGGTACTTCAGGCTCCGGCAAGACTACCATCGCTGGCCTAGCTGCTACATTCCTAAATCCAGACTCAGGGTTGATCTACTTGGATGGAAGGGATCTCCAAACAATCAGTCTTGATTCTTTCAGATCTCAATTAGGGGTGGTATTGCAAGACGATTTCTTATTTGAAGGAACGATCAGAGAAAACATTCTTTTTCCAAGACCCCATGCTACAGAGGATCAACTGAAAATGGCTGTCCATGCTGCACATGTACAGGAATTTACAGATCGATTTGAGCAAGGATTGGATACGCTGATCGGAGAGAGAGGAGTTAAGCTTTCTGGTGGGCAGCGGCAGCGAATTGCCATAGCTAGGGCTATATTGGCAGATCCGAAAATTTTGATTTTGGATGAAGCTACTTCAAACTTGGATACAGAATCCGAGACCTTGATTCAGGAAAGCTTAAAAAAATTGATGGAAGGTAGAACTACTTTTGTGATTGCACATCGATTAAGTACCATCCGGCAGGCAGATCAAATCTTGGTTATCGAACAGGGCAAAATTGTCGAGCAGGGTAGGCACGAAGAACTTCTTGCCAAGGAAGGTCGCTATTTTCAGTTATATACGTACCAAGCAAGAATTTAAATGCTGTCCAAAATTTTCAGTGAAGTTTTAATCTTTTTAGCCAAAATCCTGTTTCTTTACTTGGAGTTAGTTTGAAATAGATTTGCAGAAGATTCGATAAATTTTGATTGTGGTTGGATTTCTCGATAAAATGAATTTTTTTAATCATTCAAGAATTTAATAATGGACTTGATAATTGTTGGAGCTAACAAATTGGGAGAATACATCGCAAAGAACTTTTCTCAGTTTGGTCTGCGTCATAAAATTTTAGGTTTTGTAGATGAAAGCCGCAGCCTTGAAGGAAAAAAGGTTGCTGGTTTTCCAGTTTTAGGTCAGCCTGATGAAATTCTTGCGGGTAAGAAAATCGCTGTGGTTATTGCCCTTCCTTCGATTTATGAGAAAGTAGGGATGATAAAAAAATTAGCTTCCTATAAGCATTTAGAATATCCTAACCTGATCTCCATGGGATCTTGGATTTCAAGAGATTGTATTTTTGGTAAAGGGAATGTTATACTCGAAGGTAGTTTGATCAATTTTGGAACTATGGTGGGTAACTTTAATTTTTTGGGAGAAAAGTGTTCTATAGGACATGAATCTGTCATTGGTGATTGCTGCTACCTTGAAGACGAGGTCAATATAGGAGGCTATTCTATTTTGGAAGGGATGGTGAATATGAAAAAGGGTTCAGGTATTAACCAAGGGATTCGAGTAGGTAAAGAATCAACAATTGAAAAATTTGCAGAGATCAAGGAAGATCTGCTTCCAAACTCATTGGCGAAGAAATGATCTATTTGGTGGGAAAAGACACATAAAACTCAGATCCGATTCCTTCTTTGCTTTTAAACCAGATTTCCCCGTTAAGCTTTTTGGTCAATTCTTGGACGATATTCAGACCCAATCCTGTTCCTTTTATGTTTCCGACATTTTTAGCTCTATAAAAAGATCCAAAGATATTATCATGCTCCTCTCTGGGTATACCTATGCCATAATCTTTAACCATAATTTCTACATAGTTTCCGATAAAGCTTACATGAACCTCAGGATCTAAAGAGTTTGGGGAATAGTTTAACGCATTTTGAATTAGATTTCTCAGTACATGGATCAGCATAGACTCATCCGTGTTGATCGTCTTATCGGTTTCGGGTAAAAATAATTTGACGGTTCTTCTTCCAAGGTTTTCGTCATTGATCTCAGCTACAAGCTGATTTACAAACTTTCCTATGAAGACCTTCTTTACGTTAAGGTTGATATCTTGCTGAATACTTTTTTCCAATAGCAATACATCACTCATGATGGATGTCAATCGGTTGCTTTGGTTGAGTACCTTGTCAATATGTCCAAGCAGCTTGGTTTTTATCTCTTCAGAAAATTCCTTGTCGAGGAGCATTTGCATGATCATTACACTGCTCACAATAGTGGCTATCGGCGTCTTGAATTCATGCGAAGCCATGGAAACAAACCTCGACTTCATCTGGCTGAGCTCTTTTTCCTTAAATGCGATGTCCTTAAATTTTTTCAGAACCTGTTCTCGCTCCGTGACATCTTTTCCAACACAAAAAAACAACTTCCCCGGGACCTCACTCAGGGAAACATGACGGAATTGGAATTCAAACATCAAGCTCCGCTTCGTTACCTTGGTTGAAATTGGGATCACCATTTTCTGGTTGGGCTTCATCAGAGGCAATGAAGGAAAATTGATGACTACCTCATTGAATTTGCGGCCAAGATTAGGCAAAACGGGTATTTCCAGTAATTTTTCAAAAGTCTCAGAAAGAAAAACAGCCTCCATTTCCTCATTTAAAATCACCATTACATCCTCGGTGTTTTCGAGGAAGAACTTGAGCATTTCGGGTTTATTAATGTCGATAACAGGAGCTGTATACATGCGAGTAATAGGGGATGATAGCCAAAATAATCTCTGGATATCCATCAATTTTTCATGATATGAATTTACATTGAAACAATTCCTGATTCAAACCTTGCAACAGCTTTATATTTACAATTAATTGCAAAGTGGTTGAAATGAAGGGTCGTATATTTAGTTTAAAACAGGTTTTCATGACTTTATTTCTATTTTTATACTTATGAAAAAAATCTTAATCGTAGAGGACGAGGAAGAATTAGCTTCCAATATTGCCGAGATTTTGACTGGCTTAGATTACCATGTGGCAGCGATAGTAGACAATGCCCAGAGTGCGATGGAGTTTCTCGATGGTAACTTAGTTGATCTGGTCCTGATGGATATTTTGATCAAAGGAGATGTGGATGGGATTGACTTGGCCTACCAAATCCGTGAAAAATATGACTTGCCCATTGTCTTCAGTACTGCGTATTCTGGGACTGAATTTTTGGAAAGGATTTCATCGGAAATTCACGAAGGTTACCTCTTAAAGCCCTTTACCATGGATTCTTTGAAAGCTGCGGTATTTTTTGGCCTCAAGCGACATGAAGAGAAACCCGCCAACTCCAACAAATCAAAAGGATCGCTCAAAGTGATGGATAAGGGATATCTGGTGCCTATTCCATTTAATGAGCTTCTTTATCTTAAAGCAGACGGATTATACACCAAAGTATTTACTAAAGTCAAATCCTACCTTGTCAGAGATATTCTAAAGGGATTTGAAGACAAGTTACCTGAAGAACAGTTTATTCGTGTTCACAAATCTTTCTTGATCAATGTGAATCATGTCACATCATTCAATGCAAAAAAAATTAACCTTGGAGATGTTTCAATTCCTATTCGAAGAGGATTGTACAAGGAGCTGATTGAAAAGCTTCATGTTGAGTAAGTAGCGTTTATTCCCATTGACTATTACCCAAGATTTCAAACCTATTGAATTTATGAAAAGGATTAAAGTGCTGTTGATTGAGGATAATCCTGGAGACGTCCTGCTGGCCACTGAAGCGCTGGAAGACAGTAAGTTTTTGGTGCAGTTGGAGGTGGTTAAAAATGGCAAGGAAGGTGTAGATTACCTGTTTGGAAGAGGGGAATATGCTGACAAGCCAAAACCAGACGTGGTATTGCTGGATATTAATTTACCCTTGAAGACAGGCCACGAAGTACTGACAGAGGTCAAGGAAAATGACGAAACTAGAGAAATACCGGTAATCATGCTCACCACTTCTTCCGTTCAGGATGATATTCTGAAAAGCTACCAAGAACAAGCAAGTTGCTATATCGTAAAGCCAGTCGAGGTGGAGCAATTCACCGAATTTATCAAGGTGTTTGACCGTTTTTGTGAAACTTTAGATATCTGATTTACTTTTTTTCTAAGCTAGATTCCTGATTTGTTGTCTTTGGATAGCGTCAAAAGCACTACGGTGAGTAGAATCAAAATCGTGCCTAGCCAATCTACTCCTGTAAAGGAGACTCCAAGCCAAAATACAGCAGTCAAAGCCGCGGCCAATGGCTCCACACTACAGAGGAGGCTAGCATAAGTGGCACCAATGATGGTAACCGATTTTAAGAAAAAGTAAAAGGCTGTCACCGTACCAAAAAGGACAATGTAGGCGAAAGCCAGCCAAGTGCCAGAATCCCAATCGCCTGATACACTCCAAGGCTGTGTGTAAAGCGAAAAAAACAATCCACCTACGAGCATTCCCCAACCCGTCACTGCCGCAGGAGAGAAAGTCCTCAATAATCCCACGGGTTGTATGGTGTAAAAAGCCAAAGCCAAAGCCGATAGAATTCCCCAAAAGATGGCTTGTTCTGAAATCACCAATTCATCCAAAGATCCATGCGTAACTAGGAGAAACGTACCAGATAATGCGAGAATTAAAGCTGCATACTCGGCGAGAATTGGCCATTTACGATTTTTGATGGCATAAAATGCAACAACAAACACGGGTCCGATGTACTGAAGAATGGTCGCTGTGGCTGCATTGGAAAGGGAGATGCTGTAGAAATACGTAAACTGAACAGCTACCATTCCGAGGATTCCGAAAAGTAAAAGCTTGGTAGCATTTTTCGGCTTTTTCCAGATTTCAAAAGCAACTTTTTTTTCTGTCGCTATTGAGAAAACGACCAAAATCGCACCGGCTAAAATCATCCGCCAAGTCACTAGCCAAGCCGGATCAAGCCCTTTTTTCTCAAAAAGAAATTGGGCACAAGTACCGGATATTCCCCAAAATATGGCTGATGACAAAGCCATTATCAAACCTGGGATTTTTTGATAGGAGGTGGGTTGGGGCATGGTGAATATTTGCTGAGCGAAGATATCAGCCTTAATCCTATTTGAAAAGCCAATTTTAGCGCTCGAACCAGGCCTCTTTTCACAAAAGCTAAAATTTAGTCCAATTCATCAAACAACTCCCGGGTTTCTGAAGGAATTTTAGTAAGATCGAGCATTATTAAGCAGGTTGTTTTCAAAGTTGCTCTTGTTATGAACTCCGGTTTATTGATCCGTAAAGCCAATAAAGAGGACCAAGATTCCCTCTGGGAAATTATCTGTCCTATCATCAGGACAGGAGGGACCTACGTCTTTGACCCCAATTCCTGTAAGGAAAAGATGATGAATTATTGGTTAAATGACGATAAGCTTACCTATGCGGCAGAGATTGAGGGAGCTATTTTGGGTACATTTTACCTCAAGGCGAATCAACCAGACCTTGGGAATCATATTTGCAATGCTGGGTTTATGGTTTCTGAAAAAGCATCCGGAAAAGGAATTGGAAAAGCCATGGGCAAATTTGCTCTGCTCGAGGCAAAGAGACTTGGGTTTGAAGCAATGCAATTCAACTTTGTGATCAAGACCAACGAGAAAGCCGTGGTACTTTGGAAATCATTGGGCTTTGAGGTGATCGGAGAGATTCCTGAGGCTTATCGCCATCCTCAGTTGGGCCCTGTTCCTGCTTTGATCATGTATCAAAAGCTTTGAATTATCTTAAATCGTATTGTATTCTAACCTATCCATGAAGACTGAAAACACTTCTAGAAGAAATTTTTTGAAAACTTCCTCAGCCGCCGTTTTTACCTTGGCTATACCTGATTCGGTGCTTTCTCTTTTTTCTCCAACACAAAAAACCTTCAAGATTGGGATGATCACCGACCTCCATGTAGATATCATTCATGATCCTGACACAAGGTTGAATGCCTTTTTGAATGAGATGAAAAAAGAGAAAGTAGATGCTCTAGTTCAGCTCGGCGATTTTGCCATTCCCAAGTCTGAAAATATGCATTATATCCAGGCCTTTAATCAAGCTCATTCCAACGCGTTTCATGTCCTTGGCAATCATGATATGGATGGAGGATATTCCAGAGAAGAAGTGGTGAAGGAGTATGGGATGCCTTACAACTATTACTCAACAGAGGTCAATGACATCCTGCTATTAGTCCTCGATGGCAATGATACGGGCTCTCCAAGCTATAAATCCGGCTATCATTCCTACATCGGCCCTGAGCAACAGGCTTGGATAAGGGAGGAGTTGACTAAGGCTAAAAAACCTGTTTTGATTATCTCTCATCAGCCGATCGCCGGGATTTACACCATTGACAATGCCTTGGAAATACAAGGTTTGCTTAGTGAGTTTTCCGATAAAATCCTGCTCGCAGTCAATGGTCATGCCCATGTGGATCAGCATATTCAGGTAGGCGGTATTAATTATTTGCACCTTAATTCGGCTTCGTATTATTGGGTGGGAGAGAAGCTGGCCCATTTGAGCTTGTCAGCGGCAGAACATGACAAAAATCCATCTCTCCAGTTTACCTGTCCTTATTCGGATGTGTTATTTGGTGTATTGATTCTTGACCCGAATCAAAAAACAATCACCCTAAAAGGAAAAAAGGCCCAATGGATCGGGCCTTCTCCTTTAGAATTAGGATATTCGATTTTGTCGCCTGAGATGCAAAAGCAACATGTCAACCCTCAAATTTCGGATCGGAGGATTTGAGTTATTTTTTCGGTAGACTCTCCAAGACCATTTTCACCAACTCAGCTTTGTCTCCGTTTGGAATCCAACGAGCTACGATCAACAAGTCATTTTCCTGATCTACATAGATCATGTTGGTCCCGGCCCCGATATGCAAAAAGGCTGACTTGGGTGCGGCAGGCACTTCTTTTAGATCGTTGTTGAGAAAGTAATTCATAAATCCATAGCCTGGATTGGCAGGGGTTGGTGTGCGCGAAAGGTCAATCCATGATTTTGGTATGAGTTGCTTTCCATTCCAGTTGCCATTTCTCAATGTGAGGTAACCAAATCTTGCCTGATCCCAGGCAGAAAGCATCATTCCTCCACCCCAATGCGAACCGCCACTGACCGATTGGATAATCTGTCCATCCAGGTTTACATAGGAGTTTTCATAGCCAGTCCATCTCCACGTCGGGCTTGCACCGATTGGATCCATGATTTTTTCTTTGAGCACCACTGGAAGAGGTTTTCTCCAGACGTTCAAAAGTGCCAAAGCCAGCACATTGACCCGTGTGTCGTTGTATTCGTAAGCTGTACCGGGTTCGTTTTGTGGGCGGGTTCGCTTTTGTTTTACTCCCTCAGCAGGTCGATCAGCCCAATCGGGCTTGCCCCAAAGAGTACCTTCCCAGTCTGAGGTTTGACGGAGGAGGTGCTCCCAGGTGATTTTCCGATTGTGCTCGGTGCCAAAAAGGTCAAACACATCCTCCTGATCCAAATGGTCTGCTTTGTTCATCATCAGTCGATAGGGATCGTATGGATAGATTGGAGCCATGTAGGGATGTACGAGGTCTTTTTCTGATTTGATCAATCCCTCAGCTACTGCCAAACCGGCTGTGGTCGAAAGGAAACTTTTTGCTACGCTAAATGTCAGATCTACCCTGCTTGGATCACCCCATTGACCAATTACATAGCCTTTGTAAATAATCAGGCCGGTGGCGGGCCCACGTTCTTTCATTGGGCCGACTGGAAACCCAAAAGGTTCTCTGCCAAAAGCGCTTTCGTAGTGTGCCATTTTCAGATTGGGATTTTCCTTGCTTTCATGGGAAATGGCAAACTGGATGGCTTCTTGAACTTTGATTGGGTTGATTCCCAGTTCTTGGGGAGATTTGCTTTGCCAGTTGTTTTTTTCTGGGAAGTAGGTCTGCGCTAAAGTCCAGTTGGTACAAAGCAAAAGGACCCAAAGGGTGAGGATTGGCGTTTTCATAAGAAATCGATTTGGTGCGAGTTTACACTTTTAGGAGGTGAAATATTTTCCGTTTGTCAAAAGTTTTTTCGTTTGGTTTCCAACTCAAAACTCTTTCAAAAAAGAACAGTTATCGCATTACCCAAGCACTACTTTTCTCAATTTTGAGAATAAAGCTTTTATTTACGTCCCCAAGGACAAGCACATGGAAGAAAAGAAGATTTATATTGTTGGAGCAGGTTTATCAGGGCTGATTGCTGCATTAGAATTGGAAAAAGGGGGACTTTCTCCCATACTATTAGAAGCCACCGATCGGGTAGGTGGTCGAATGAAGACTGATGAAATCGACGGGTTTAGATTAGATCACGGTTTTCAGGTGTTGAATACCGCCTATCCCGAGGCTAAAAAATACCTTGATTTCAAAGCACTTGGGCTTAAAAACTTTGATCCGGGGGCAGTCATTTTTGATGGAAATGATTCCTATGTGATCACGGATCCGCTCAGAAGTCCTCTCAAAATAGTTGGAATGGCTTTTTCTAGAGTAGGTACATTTTTAGACAAAGTAAAAATGTTTGCCTTGACGCAGGAATTGAAAAAGAAATCAAACGAGGAGATATTTTCTGGTCCCTCGGTGCCCACACACCAATTTTTAAAAGAGTATGGGTTTTCGGACCAGATCATTTCTAATTTCTTCAAGCCTTTTTTTAGAGGGATTTTTCTTGAAAAACACCTGAATACCAGTTCGAGAATGTTTGAATTTGTATTCAAAATGTTCTCACTTGGACATGCTGCTATCCCCGAAAAAGGGATGGGTGAGATTCCTGAAATGATTAAGAGGCAACTCTCCTCTTCCAGAATTTATTTCAATTCTCCTGTAAAGACAGTCGAGGGAAATATCATCACCCTGGAAACAGGAGAGGAACTTAAAGCAGACCGGGTAATTATCGCAGTGCAGCCTGACCGAGTTATGAAGCAGCTTCAGGGGCAATTTCCCCCTCCAAGAAAAGTCGCCAATCTCTACTTTTCCACCCAGAAATCTTTCCTGGCCAGACCGATGATCGGATTATATCCCGGAGATCACTTGGTGAATAACATTGTCTTTATGGATGATGTGTCCAAAGCGTATTCGACCAATGGACGTTCTTTACTATCCGTGACAGTGTTGGATTCAGAACTTCCAGAAAAAGAGTTAATTAAGGCTGTACAGGCAGAATTGGAAGTGATCTCAGGTGTAAAGGCGGAATATTTCAAGCATGTCAAATCATATTACATTCCCTATGCCTTGCCTCAGGTGGATGATTTAAAGTATTCCATTCCGTATACCGAGGCCAAAGTGTTTGACCAAGTATATTTAGCGGGAGATTACCTACTCAATGGATCGATCAATGCAGCGATGACTTCTGGACGGATCGCAGCGGAGGCAGTGATTCATTCGTTTATGCCCACACATTGACAAAAAAAAGGAAGGTGATTAGCCTTCCTTTTTTGTTATTTCTCATCGAGGTTGAAAATAGATTTCAGTTCTACGGCATCTTCCGGTTTCATTCTCTTTGCCAATACCAGTCTCAGCTGCCTTCTTCTGAGCGCTCCTTCGTAGAGTTCCTGCTCTTCTTCTGATTCAGGCACAACCTCAGGTACTTCGATGGGTTTTCCGTTTTGATCCACAGCCACAAAAGTGAAGAATGCCCGATGGGTCATGATTTTTTTGCTCGCAGGGATGTCTTCAGCAGTCACTTCAATAAACACCTCCATGGATGAATTGAAAGCTCGGGTTACCTGTGATCGGAGCGTGACCACATTTCCCAAATTGATCGGTTGCTTGAAGGAAATGCTGTCTGCTGAAGCAGTGACTACGATTCGATTGGAATGTTTTTGAGCAGCGATGGCCGCCACGATGTCCATCCAATGCATCAATCGGCCTCCCATTAGATTGTTCAGGGTATTGGTATCGTTAGGAAGCACCATCTCGGTCATGATAGTGACGGATTCCTTTGCTAACTTTTGCTTTGGCATAAAACTGAATTTGAGCAAAAATAAGAATAAAATTTTGTTTTAAGTTTTTGAAAAAACTTGATCAAAATAAAATATTGAAAAACCTGGTAAATCCAGTAATGGGTAGCTTTAATCCTCTAGGGATTAATTTTTCCAACCTTCCTTTCCTAGCAAAGGGACAAAGGCAAAACCTTCGAATTCTTCTCTGATATTTTCTCTAGAAGATTTTTTGGTGATTTTAACCATAGCTTGTCGTTGGCGATCACCAACCGGAATTACTAAAATTCCACCCACTTTCAACTGCTGGATTAGCGCATCAGGCACGACTGGTGCACCTGCTGTGACGATGATTTTGTCATAAGGAGCGTGGGCTGGCAGACCTCCGGTGCCGTCTCCATAGAACAGATTCAGGTGTATTCCCAATCGCTGAAGAAATCTGGAGGTGTGTTCGAAAAGTTTTTTTTGATACTCGATGGTGTACACTTGTGCACCTAAAAGGTGTAAAATGGATCCTTGGTAACCGGAACCTGTACCGATTTCGAGGATTTTATCCCCTGGTTTTACATCCAATAGCTCGGTTTGAAATGCGACTGTGTAGGGCTGAGAAATGGTCTGACCCTCACCAATCGGGAATGCTTTGTCTTCATAGGCATGAGAAATGAGGGCCGTATCAAAAAAGAAATGTCGGGGAAGCGTATTGATGGCTTCAAGGACTCGCTCGCTTTGGATACCTTTTTTCCGCAGTTCGGCCACGAGGGCGCGGCGCTTTCCTTTGTGCAGGTAGGTATCTTCAAGTTTTAGCATTCGGGTTGGGGTTTGGTGTTCGAAGATAAATGA
This sequence comes from Algoriphagus sp., assembly GCA_018336015.1. GTDB lineage: Bacteria > Bacteroidota > Bacteroidia > Cytophagales > Cyclobacteriaceae > Algoriphagus > Algoriphagus aquatilis. Next base: position 34,201 of record JAGXQZ010000032.1, read on the forward strand.
ATATTTCCCTTACTTTGAACCCTGAAAGGCAATTTTTGCTTATTCAGTTGATTCATCGAAGTTTAAAAATTCAGGCATGTTTACCGGAATAATCGAGTCTTTTGGCACCATCCAACGCATCATCAGAGAAGGAAGCAATGTGCATTATATATTGAGTTCGCCGATCAGTTCGGAGCTCAAAATTGACCAATCACTAGCCCATGACGGGGTGTGCTTGACAGTGGTAGAAGTGACGCCTGAACAATACCGTGTGACTGCCATCGATGAGACCTTGAAAAAGACCAACCTTTCTAGCTGGTCGGAAGGTAAAAAAGTCAACCTTGAGCGGTGCATGCCTGCCAATGGGAGATTTGACGGTCACATCGTCCAAGGCCATGTTGATCAAGTGGGTACCATCCAATCCATTGCTGACCAAGATGGTTCTTGGCTTTTTGAGGTCTCTTATGACCCAACTTTGGGAAATGTGACGGTGGAAAAAGGATCGATCACCATCAATGGCACCAGTCTGACTTGCTTCAATTCGGGCTTGGGTAAGTTTTCAGTGGCGATCATTCCTTACACCTACGAACACACCAATTTCCATCAACTACAGGTCGGCGATCCGGTCAATCTTGAATTTGACATTGTAGGTAAGTATATCCAGCGGATGTTGAAAGGGTATAGTCAGGGGTGAGTTTTGATTTCGTGTTGTCTGGTTGTCAAGGTTATCTGGTTGTCGAGTTGTCTGAAGGTTAGGTATTAGTAGGTAGTAATCTCCTCCGCTTGTTTTTATTGGTCAAGGTTATTATTGAATATGATTGTCCGCTTTTCTACCAGTAATCAAATAAGATAAAGTTTAAAGTCTGATTAGAGGTGCTGTGGACTGTCGTCTGTGGTCAGTCGACGAATATCCGCGATATTTAGAACCTACGGCCTGCCTAGTGGTAAAATTGCGGATATTCAAATTATTCCATTCTCTCTAACTCTAGTACGATACCTGAGGGAGCATGTAATGCCTCAAGGGCTTTTCTCCCAACAGGTGCTCGATAAAATAATCCCAGCGCTTCTTGGTGAAATAATCTCCGGGAGGTCTGCCAAAGCTGTGATTTCGGCTCGGCCAGATGAACAGGTCAAAGTCTTTTCCAGCTTTGATCAATTCTTCGGCAAACTTGAAAGTTGCTGAGGGATTGACATTTTCATCGATGCCTCCATGGGCCAGAAGCAGTTGCCCTTTCAGCTTGGCGGCATTGGTGATGTTGGATTGCTCGTGATAGTAATCTCCCACAGGATAGCCCATATACATTTCAGGCCACCAGGCTTTTTCCATTCGGAAGTCATGATCGCCGGCCGAAGCTACTCCCACTTTGTAAAAATCAGGATGTAAGAGCATGGCTCTAGCCGCATCATACCCTCCTGCTGAGTGTCCGAAAATCCCCACTCGGCTGATGTCCAAAAATCTGTTTTTGCTCGCCAGTTGGGTGATGGCCAAGACATGATCGGTAGTGCCATCCCCCAAGTTGCGATAGGAGACGTCAGCAAAGGCTTTGGATCTTCCAAAACCGCCTAATCCATCCACTGTCACTACCACAAAACCCAACTCGGCCATCGGTTGCTGATGTCCCATCAGACCTGATTTGAAAGTCTTAGGCACGGTAGAGGTGTGGGGGCCGGTATAGGTGTAGTCGATGATCGGGTATTTCTTTTTTGGATTAAAGTTGGTAGGCAGAAAATACACCGCATGAATTTCGGTCTTTTGATCCTTTGCTGTGGCGGTAAAAGGAACAGGGAATTGATATCCTCTCTTTTTTAGGTTGGTGATGTCTGCTTCTGAGATATTGGCCAACTGATTTCCAGTAGCTAGATCGATCAAGACGGATTGAGTAGGCTGATTGACGGTGGAGTAGTTATCGACAGCGTAGCGACCACTTGGACTGATTGAGAGTTCGTGAAAGGCATTTTCAGGAGTCAACAGTTTTAGGTTGGAACCGTCTAGGTTGACGCTGTACAGGTGATTGAGGTAAGGGTTTCTTCCGGGCTCTTTTCCTGAGGCTTCAAAATAGAGTACCCCTTTCGATTCATCCAAAAAGGTCAATTTGTTCACTACGTATTCTCCAGAAGTGAGGGGAAAGATTTCTTTTCCCGTTTTCCAATCCATGAGATACAATTGATTCCAACCGGATTTCTCTGATCCCAAAATAAACTGATCATTTTTAAGCCTTCTAAAAATATTGTCTCTGTTGATGTGGGTGGGGGATGATTCTGAATAGATTTTTCGGATCGATAAGTCAGAAGTCTGTATCTCTAGCAGATGAAATTCCTTGTAACCCCTTGGAAAATGAAACCCACTTAGACTTCTACTATCATCAGACCATCGAAGCTGAATGCCAATGAAATGTGGGACACTGAGTTCGGGAATTCGCTTTTCCTCTTTTTTCTCCAAATCAAAAATCACCGGAAGATACATCACCACCGTACTGTCTCCGGGAGAACCTCGGTAGTAGGAGAGAAGGTCCGGCCTGAATTTCTCCTCTTTGCTGAAGTCCAGTAGGTACATTTTTTCTGCCAGACGGAGGTCTACGATTTGGGTGAAAATCTTTTTGGAATCAGGAGACCATTGCACCATAAAGCGATCCGGCCGCTCCCCGTTTTCACCTTCGATTAGGTCGCTCCACCCATAGTAAGAGGCATATTCCAATCCTTTTTTTCCTTGGGTGCTAAGCTGTGTTTCCTGACCTGTTTCCAGATTTTGGACATAGAGGTTGTAATTTCTGGTGTATGCCTTCCATTTTCGATCAGGTGAAAAAGACTCCATCTCATTCCTCGAATTAATGGGTAGTGCGCTCAACGAATTCTCTTTGGTATTCCAGACCCATTCTTGATTTCTCCATCGAAAAGTGACAATATGACTATTACGCACGCCGGTGAAGGTAATCGGCAAGTCCTTGGGATCGAGGATCTCTCCAGTTTTGGATTGGATCAACTCGGATAAAACCACGGGGTCAAATGCTTCTGTGGTCTCAAAGGTCTTGGCATCTGTTGTAAAGAACCGTTTTCCTTTCTCGGTAAATGCTGAGTGAACAAAGAGTTTTTCTCCTTCCAGCCAAGTGGGAATAACTTCCAAGTGATACACTTCCTTTTGGATCGAATTATTCAAAAAGTAGCTGGCGCGATCGTAAGTGGCTTCGGTAATCTGTGATAAGGCTGTAAAAGTCAGGGTGAGATTGAAGCTGAAAAATAGACCAAGGGCCAAGGTGAAGTTGTTTTTCAGAGTAATCATAGGGCGAGTTTGGGGTTTTCATGAAGATAACCAAAAACAAAAAGGGCCAATCTGCTTTTTCAACAAATCGGCCCTTTAAGGGATGAGGGGTAAGAATTTTTCTGAGATATTTTTAAAAAATCCTCAGAATTCTAGTTCGGTATAGATAGGATAATGGTCAGATACTTGAGCAAGTTGAGTTTTTAAGCTTTGAATTACAGGGTCATTTTTCTCCAAAAAGGGATTCCAAACTTGCCCCTTCAATACCTTCAGCCCCTGACTCACCAAAATGTGATCGATTAGTACATTGAAAATGTCGCCCGTGATCCTGTCCTTGAACCTACCGGAATAGGGCGTCCAGCCGTGGGCAGTCAGTTTGGGCCGGGGTAGGGTAGACCTCAGGACCCATTCAGGTTTCCACAGATCCCCCAAGAGAATCTCGACCGCACTTTTTGAAAAGCGATTTTCGTGGAAATCCAATTCAAACCCATCATTAATATCACCCATCACAATCACTTGCTGTCCCTTGCTGAGGTATTGATCGCAGCGCTCACGGATGTGCATGCATTCTCCAAAAAGTCTCAATCGATCCCGTTGCGAGAGTTGCTCAAATCGGGCATAATCCACCTTGTCAAAGATCCCCTTGGATTTGGTGTGTGCAATGATGACTCTAGAGAGGAGGCGATTGTCAGGTGCCAGCAGACTGAGCTCCAAGGGCGGGCGGTAATGCTGGTATTGCTCTTTGATCATCCGATTGGTGGTGTCCATCAAGAATGGCTGATTGAATCGGTCTCCTTCTTTGGTTTCGGGAGTAAAGAGGACGTTGAGTTTGTCGGGCTTGTAGAGAGCGCAGAGCTCCTGCTGACCAGCAGATGGATAGCCATGTATCCCTTTGAAAGTCTTGTCGGGCAGGTAGTGTGCGACCCAAGCTTCAAGTTGTTGGGTAGAAGTTTTACTTCCGTTGACAAGGGTGTCAGGACCCTCGACGATTCCGAGGAAATCCGGATCCATCCCCCGAATGATATCAGCGAGTTGCCGACTTTTGATTTCTTCTTTCCCGGTGGTTTTTGGGTTGCCGTTGGATTCAAAAAGATCCCGCATCCAGGCAATGTTGTAGACTCCGATTTTGAGTTGCATAAAAAAAAGGCTTTTGGTTAAACAGTCTTGGAAGTTAACTATTTGTGCCAAAAGCCTTTCCAATTCAAAGGTCCTTTTTAGACTTTGACGTAGATTTTCTTCTTATCCATCCAGAGGCCAATCAGCCAAATAAGGAGCATGTAGGCGATGGCAAAAAGGAACGAAGCATTTTTCGGATCCAGCCAACTGGTAAAGAGATTGGCATAAATCCAGCCTTTGAAGGTGGTGTCTCCCACAAGGATCATGGAGAAAATGGAAACGACCACACCCGAACACACATAAAGAATCAGTGGGTTGCGGCCAAATGCCTGAAAGAAATAAGTCCAACGGGTCAGTTTCTGGATTTCAACCAGGAAAATCAAACCTGCCAAGAGCAACAAGTCCCATCCCACAGTGAGCAATACATAGGAACTTGTCCAAATTTTCTTATTGATCGGGAAGCCCAAATCCCAGAGGTAAGCGAGGGCCAAAAGGACGATTCCTGCAATTCCTAACACCTGAACTGTAGAAGTAGTATTTCCTTTTTTCTGTATGAATTTGCCCACAATAAAACCTGCCAGGACATTGACCATGGAAGTGAGTGTGCTCAGGATACCTTCCGGATCAAAAGGAATTCCTTCGCCCATATACATGCGCTTTTCTCCGATCAGGAGTAAATCCAATTTGATTTGCGCATTTCCAGTAAGGCTGTAGGGATCACCTGCATCACCAAAGAAATACATGATAGGCCAAAAAATGACTAAGGAACCAAGCCCTACAATCCAAGCACCTTTATCTCCAGTCCAATAAACGACCAAGGCCGCCAGTAAATAGGAGAGAGCAATCCGCTGCAAAACTCCCAACAGTCTGACTTCTGAAAGTTTGACGGCGACCATCTCCCCAGCTTCGTTATAATCGAAAAACGGGAAATAATTCAATAGCCAACCAATTAGAAAAATCAAAGCCGCCCGCTTGAATACTTTTTTGTAAAAGTCGGAGGAGCTCATTTCATTAAGCTTTTTCAAGGCGAAGCTCATGGCATTTCCCACCACAAACAGGAAGGTAGGGAAAACCAAGTCAGTAGGGGTGAATCCGTGCCAATCGGCATGAGCGAGTGGTGCGTAGAGGTCTCTCCAGCTTCCCGGTGTATTGACGATGATCATAAAAGCGATGGTCATGCCCCGCAGGACATCCAGCGCCAGATAGCGGTTGTTGAGGATTTTGGATTGGTGGTCAATGGTCATAGAAGGGGTGGTTGTGATGGGTGTATCAAATCGGAATTTGATAATTGATAGAAAGTATGAACTTTATAAAAATAAAGTTTTCATCCAATTCAAAAAACTTCCTGTTGACGTTTTATGATCAATCGTATGCTATCCCGATTCATAGTTGTCTGTACAGTATTTTTCTTTTCGACTCAGATTGGTATTAGTCAAATAAAAGCTGAATGGAAACTAATGGATAATCTGTTCACTTCGCCTCAGCGTCACGAAGCAGCTATTTCCATTTCAAATGAGAGCACAAATCAGCTTTCGGCAGGATGGAAGCTTTATTTTAATACGGTCTTTATCTCAGTTCGGCCTGAATCCCTATTGCCAAACACCACAATTCGACATTTGCAGGGAGATTTCTTTGTTTTGGAGGGAAATACGCCTGAGATCCAGGCTGGTCAGCAACTCAAGATAGGGTATAAAAGCCGAGGTGCTTTCTTGAAAAACTCCTATGCGCCGGAAGGATTGATTTTGGTACATGCTGACGGAAAAGTGGAGGAAATTACGGCTTATTCTACTCAGGTATTATCAGAAAAGGAGTTAGCTGACATGGCTAAATCGACTCCATTACCGATTCCGACTTCTGCCAAAAGGTACGAGGAAAATCTTGCGGTGAGCGAGTTGCCTGCATCAGAGATTCCGCCCTTTTTACCTACACCTAAGAAATGGAGCTACACAGGCGAAGCCTTGAAGATCACCAATGCAGGAGTTGCAGTCGTCGGATCCAAGGAGTTTTTGGAAACTACCAAATACCTGCTTCTCACGCTAAGGGATGGATATAAGCCACAAGTAAACCGAAATGAAGCTCCTGTCAATATCAAAGTAACCAAAGTGGATGGCCTAAAACCTGAAGCTTATCACTTGAAAATCACCAATCGCCGAGTGGATATTTTGGCTTCTGATGAAAGGGGAGCTTTCTATGGAGTTCAATCTTTTCTGGCCTTAATGCCTGTGGATTTTTGGTCCAAACCAGGAAACACGCTCACCTTGCCCCAAGTGGAAATTGAAGATGAACCTGCCTTTGGCTATCGTGGATTCTTTTTGGATGTGGCCAGAAACTTTCAGCCCAAAGAACAAATTCTAAAGATCTTAGACTTAATGGCTTTTTATAAGCTTAATGTATTTCACTTCAATCTTGCTAATGATGAAGGTTGGAGAATTGAGATTCCTGGGCTTCCTGAATTGACCGATTTTGGTGGCAGAAGAGGATTTTCCACTGATGAATCAGCGTTTCTTTGGCCGTACTATGGTTCCGGTGCCGATCCTCAAAAGAGCCCTGCCGGTTCAGGATATTATACCGTTTCTGATTTTATGGAAATTTTGGCCTACGCCAAAGCCCGACACATTGAGGTCATTCCTGAATTGGGAGTTCCGGCGCATTCTCGAGCGGCCATTCAGGCGATGGAAAAACGGTATCAAGCCTATCTCAAATCAGGTAATCCAGAGCAAGCTTCTGCTTATCGCTTGGCAGATCCGAATGATCAGTCGAGCTATCTTTCTGCTCAAAATTTCAAAGGAAATACCGTCTGTGTGTGCCAAGAGTCAACCTATTCTTTTTATGAAAAGCTCGTGGTGGAAATCAAGAAAATGTATTCCGATGCAGGTGTCCAACTGAAAAACTGGCATACGGGAGGGGATGAAGTACCAAGAGGAGTCTGGAAGGAATCTCCGATTTGTAAGGATTTTTTGGCTAAAAATCCCGAGGTGAAGCTGGAGGACTTGAATGATTATTTCAGAAGCCGCACCGCCAAGATCCTGGAAAAGCATGGACTAGCCATGGGGGGTTGGGAAGAAGTAGGACAAACACATCGGGGTGATGAAGTGATGCCTAATCCGAAGTTTGCCAACCAAAACTGGAGGCTCTATGCTTGGAATGCCGTGGCAGGATGGGGAGGAGAGGACATGGCTTACCGATTGGCCAATGCCGGCTATCCCGTGGTCATTTGCTCTAGTGCCAATTTTTACTTTGACTTAGCCTACGATTGGGATCCGGATGAGCGAGGTCATACCTGGAGTGGAGTATCCGATATGTATCAATCCTGGAAAACAGTGCCTGGCAAACTCTATCTCTCTCATGATCAGACCATCGAAGGGGAAACTTGGGATTGGACGGAGGCGGAAAAGCGCTTTACCCAATTGACTGAACAAGGAAAAAGAAATATCCTCGGTGTCTCGGGTCAGCTTTGGACGGAGACTGTGAAAAGTCCTGAAATGCTGGAATACTACCTGCTTCCAAAAATGTTGGGCTATGTGGAAAGAGCTTGGGGTGGTGATCCGGACTGGTCTAATCCATCTAATATCAAGGAAATGAAAAGTCAACGTGCTGCCGAATGGAATCAGTTTTCCAACTTGGTGAGCAAGGTGGAATTTCCTCGATTGGAAGTCATTTTTGGAGGATTCAACTTTAGGCTTCCCAAACCTGGTGTTACAATCAAAGACGGAAGAGTGTTGGTTAATTCCGAACTGCCGGGTTTGCTTATCCGCTACACTGACAATGGCACGGAGCCTAATGAAACTTCGCCGCTCTACCGTGAACCAATTCCGTACTTCAATGGCTTCACTCCAAAGTTTAAATTGTTTTTGCCTTCAGGGAAAAGCGGCAGAGAAGCGACCTTAGATTAAAGCCCTTTCACCAAAGGCTTGTATTGGGTAAGAAGGGCTTGATTATTGGCTTCTCCAGCATCAGAATTGGAACTGATATATACTTCGGGAGTGATGCCTTCCTCTAAAAGTAATCCCACTGCTTGCACCATAATGGATTGGAGTAGAGCCGTTCCGATTACGGTGGAAGTGGCACCTACTTTTCCATCCAGCCCGTCAAAGGCAATGGAAGCATCTCCGATTTCTCCGAAATTGTCCAAAACCAAATCAGCTATCTGATAGAGTTTAAGCCCTGTAGAATGTCTCGATTGCAC
>JAGXQZ010000033.1 GCA_018336015.1 Algoriphagus sp.
GTCTATTTGGGGCAGGGAGTGATAGGAATCGGTTTGATTTTCCTTTTTCTTCCTACCTCCTACACGCTGATTGTCGGATTCCTATTCGTAGGACTGGGCTGTGCGCCGATATTCCCCAGCCTATTGCACGAGACTCCAGTCAACTTTGGAGCAAAAAACTCCCAAACCATCATGGGTATGCAGATGGCGAGTGCCTATGTGGGAATCACGCTGATGCCTTTCCTTTTTGGAAAACTCGCCTATTTCACGGGCCATGGTTTTCTTTTGGGGTTTCTGGGAATTTGTCTTGCCGCAATATTCCTGATGACCCGCTTGATGAATCAAAAAGTGTCTAAAGCACCCCATTAATTTGAAATCAATCCAGGTGATGAAAACTCTTATCCTACTCTTCACATTCTTGATCCTTCCCCTAGCGACCTATTCCCAAACTTCCGAAGCACAGTTGCTGGAATTGGACAAGGGTTGGGAAAAAGCCCTGCTAGCTTCCGACGTGAAATTTTTGGAAAGTTTAGTAGCCGATGAATTTATCTGGGTGCATAATCATGCAGGCCTCATCGATGGAAAAGAAGCAGTGCTTAGCCGTGCAAAAAGAATCCAATCCGGACAAGCTGATGATACCCGAAACCGAACTACCAAAGATCAGCAAGTGGTCATTTTGGGCAAGACCGGAATTGTCAGTGGATTCACCGTGGTTGATCGAGGCCCAAGCCCGACGCTCTACCATTTCATGCGAACCTATGCTTGGGTAGATGGGAAATGGAAGTTGCTAGGAAATCATACCATGGCTATTCCAGAACAGGAATAAAACTGCTTTCATCTGTTTATATTTTGATTTTTTGAGGTCAGATGGAATGCCCTAGATAATCATTTCCCTGTGTGAGAAGCATTTTCTCATGGGCATTTCATGTGATTATAATTTGATTTTTAAAGGCCACATGAAATCTCGCATGGATTATAATGATTCCTCTGTGTGTCGCTTAGCGTCATGCTCGATTTCATTTCCTTTTTTCCACAAAATACATGTCGACTTGCTTGTAGCTTTTGACATCAATCTGACCCCGATGAGTGCAGTGAAACACTTCCTTTACCAATTCATAGGTATCACCTGAAATATTGACTTTTCCAGGCTCTCCCGAAGACTCAATTCTGGAAGCCAGATTCACAGTACCACCCCAAATATCATAGGCAAACTTATTTTTCCCTACTACTCCAGCTACCACAGGTCCTGTGTGAATCCCTATCCTGGCCTGAAAATAAAAGTCATTGCCCTGGGAAATTCTTTGAGATTTGACCTCCTCCAGAAAGGCTACCATTTCGAGTGCAGCATCGATTATTCTTATTTCATCATGTATGCCTGGAGCTGGAACTCCACTGGCTGCCATGTAAGAATCCCCGATCGTCTTGATTTTCTCTATTCCATGTTTTTGGCTGATTTCATCAAATCTGCTAAACAAAAAGTCTAATTCCTCGACAAGTTTTTTGGGAGAAATGGATTTGGTCATCTGTGTAAATTCCTTGAAATCAGTAAACAACACCGTGACCTTAGGGAAATGTTTCGCTTCCACTGAACCTCGCTGTTTGAGTTCTTCCGCCACCTTGGAAGGCAAAATATTTTTCAGCAAACTTTCGGAAAGGTCCCTTTCCTTCATCAAATCGTAGGTTCTAGCTTTCACTTGCGATTCTAGGCTATCGTAGAGAAGGGCATTTTGGAGTGAAATAGAGAGCTGAACAGAAAGCAAGTTGAGTAACTCCACATTTTCTTCTGTAAAGGCATTGGTAATATGCTCATTGACCAAATAAATGGTCCCGAGGACTTTGCCTTGATTGATGATCGGAGCACAAAAGACAGACTTACTTCCCAAACGGATGATGTCGTCATTTTGAACAAACTTGCCAAGTGTGGATGCATCACTCAGCACCACTGTCTTGCCTGTACGTTCGGCATATTGGACTACTTTGAGTGAAAGTGGATGCTGATTACGGGGCAATTTGGTCAGATCGATCAATTCCGTGCTGTTCCCTTCTTGTTTAGAAACGTCATTGGAAGCTCTAATCATCCATTCTCCTTTTTCCTTGATCAAAAACCAGCCCTTGTTTGCTCCTGCATTTTCCAGAAGAAGCTCCATCATCTTGCGCAGCAGGTCATTGAGAACAATTTCTCCTGAGATCACCTGTGAAGCTTTAAAAATGGTGGACATATTAAGGTTAGTATGCGTCAGAGAGCCAGACTTGGATGAAATAGAAGTAGAGACCTGGGCGGATGAAACCGGAAAATGCTTTTTACTCTTTAGCATCAGCTGGCTGACTTTTGCATTGGCTCCATAGGATTTATAGAGGCTGATTGCCTTGCCCAAGTAAAACTTATGGGCTTCTTCTCTTCCCAATTGGTCAAGAAAATAGGCAAACTGCTCGCAGGCCAAAGCTCCTTCTAGAATAAGTCCGTTCACTTTGGCTTCATGAATGGATTGCTCGTAATGATCCCTTGCCTTGGTAATATTGAGTTTTCGACGGTAGTTTTCAGCCAGCACCAAATGATACTTGTTGTTGTAGGAGAAAGGTGCTGTGCGCTTGTACCAGTTGATTTTTCGCAGACAAAGTTCAAGTTCGGCTTCTGCCTTGATGCGTTTTACTCCTTCCAGTTTTGGCAGGTATGCGATCAAAATCAACGCTCTGTAAAAGTAAAATGCACCGATATGAAATAGGCTGATGCCCGCATCTTTGTATTCCATAGCCCTTTGAGAAATGAATGCGGCCCGTTCGATTCTACCAAACAGGTAATACATCATCATCTGATACACCGAGGACTTGAAAATGCCATTCAGGGCGTTCGTCTTCTTTTGATAGTCAAAGGTTTTGGCATAGTCGTAATATTTTCCTTTGATTGTTCCCGAGGTATAAGCCGAATCCTGCAAATGATCCATCATTTGCCGGATCGAAGACACATCGAGTGATGTGTTTTTTTGATTGATCACATGCTGCAGTGCATGGTCATAGGTCTCCACTTCGTCAAAAAACTGAGGAAGAGGTGTGCCCGAAAACAGCTGCATAAAGCAATAAACTTCAGCCCCATAAGCCGCAAAGACATAATCACCTACCTCGACCCCACGGATATAGATATCACGCGTGGTCTCTTGGGAATCGACCAGAGGCATGGTCCAGTGTCTGACAAAGACATTGGTAATCAGGTGGGATTTTGGGAATTCTTCACGGGCATCATATTTCTCCACAATATCTCTTGCCAGCTGGGCAAATTTGGCACCCAGACGCATTTCACCGGTCAGTCCGCAAAGCACTAGTCCATATCCCCCATAGCCACTGGAAGAGGCGGGTGTATTGCCATACTTGACTGAAAGCTTGACCTGCTCAAAAATCAGAATAGGATTCATATTTGGCAGTCCCACATAGGTAGGACCATTCAGGTAGGTAAGCATCCGAATAGCCGCCAGCTTGACCGGATCTGTCATCAGCGGTTTGTGATAGAGCGATTCGATGGTCTCATTTCTTAATGCCCATCTGGCCGAAAGGAAATTTCGGATGATGGTCGCTTTGGTTGGGTTTTTTGGAAGAACGACACCAAGTTTTTCCAAAAACTCCAGTCCGGAATAGATACTGTCCAATAGTCTATTTTGGGCATGATATGCCAAAACCCTGATTTTATAGGCCGTCTCGGCTTCTAAACTGGTATGGACATGCTTTAAAATAGCATCAATATGACGGTGAGCTTCTTCAAAATCAGTTTTCAAAAAAGCATTTTCTGCCATCTCATTGTAGAGGGCCAGGGTTGTGTCATAGTGAGTTTGCCAAGAATCTTCAGGAAGCAGAAAAAGGCCCGTTTTAGCATACTTTAGCCCAATATCGTAAGCAGCAGAATTGCGAGCCAGCTCTGATGCTTTGAGGTTTAGCCGAACCAATTCAGCTCTTTCCGACAGATCAATCATGCTTTGGATACCATTGTTCAAGTGATCCACCAGATCAAATCGCCACTCATTTTTGTCTTCCAAAAGATTCGCTTGAGAAAGCTTTCTTCCAATCAACAGATGAATATCACTCTTATCTTTTTCGGATAGGCTTGAATAGGCAGCCTGCTGAATCCTATCGTGAGCGAAGAGGTAATTGTTTTTTTCTTTGAAACCGGAATTACGAAGGATTAAGCCATTGATAAGAACCTCGTCCATTCCTTTGTCGAAGTGTTCCAAAGAAAGTGGAACCAGCTGCTCGAGAAGTGATTTATCAAAAGAATTACCAAGGCAAGAAGCATAGGTGATGACTGTGGAAGCTTCTTTACTAAGCTTGGAAAGCTTAGATGTCATGTATTCGACCACATTTTGGGATGACTCCGCCTGAATGATCCGCTGGATATCCCATTTCCAATGCCTGGTTTTGGGATTGATGACAATCGCTCCTTCCTCATACATTCCCTTGAGAAATTGTAAGGTGAAGAAGGCATTCCCATTAGTTTTTTGATAGATAATGGAGGCTAATTCAGAGATCCCCGGACTTTCTAATCCAAATGTGTCCAAGCAAATCTCCCGAACAGAAGCCAAAGTCAAATCTCCCAAGACGATCTGAATAGGATCAAGTCCCACAGAACTCAAAGCCCTGAGCATGATTCTCAGCGGATGTGCCTCATGGACCTCATTATCCCGGTAGGTACCTACTATGAGCACCTCGTCATTGGAAGCATCCTGTAGCAAATTTTGAAGGATGGTGATCGATCCCAAATCTGCCCATTGCAAGTCATCAATCAAAAATACCGTGGGATGATCTACCGTGCCGAGGGCCCGGATAAATTTAACCATCGTGCTGTTGAATCGGTTTTGACTCTCCGTTCCACTCAAAACCGGAATATCTTCTTGCTCTCCAATCAAAAATTCAAGGTTGGGAAGAATATCCGTAATCACCTTTCCTGATCTTCCGAGGGCTTTTTGAATTCGATTAGCCCAAAATTCTATTCGGTCATTTTCTTCCAGCAGGAGTTGGTCTATGTGAACCTGGAGCCCACTGATAAGTGCAGAGTAGGGTATGTTTTTTTGAAGATGGTCAAACTTGCCCTCGATAAAATAGCTTCGGTGCAAAAAGGCTATTTCTTTAAATTTCATCGCAAGAGCCGTCTTTCCAGCCCCAGAGGTACCACTGATCAGTATAAGCGGCTTGGAGGTATCGTGAATCTTCTCAAACGTTTGTTGGAGGATCCGAATTTCGCGCTCTCGGCCGTAAAGTTTGTCAGGAATCTTCAGTTCCGAACTGATGTCAAACTGCCCAAGCTGATAGGTTTTTTGGTTGATGGGAGTGACCTCCACCCCACTAATTTCCTCACTTTTAAACAAGTCAAAGAGCAGACCGGAGCAGCTTTGGTAACGGTCTTCAGGATTTTTGGCCATGAGTTTGGCTACTATCCTTGAATACAAAACCGGAACGTGTGGAAACCTTTGATGAAGTAAGGGTATTTCTGCTGCAATGTGCTGATGGATCAAAGCAAGATTCTCATGCCCTGCAAATGGCAATTCTCCACAGGCTAGGTAATAGAGCGTTATTCCCAAGGAGTAAAAGTCCGTTCTGAAATCTACTTTTCTGTTAACTCGGCCAGTTTGCTCCGGAGAGATAAAATCAAGGGTCCCATCCAGCTCATTCTGAATCTCTACCTGATCGTCTTTGCCGATGAGCTGGCTTATCCCCAAATCAATCAGGGTTGCCAATCCTGTTTTTTCGTTGAAAATAATGTTGCTCGGCTTGATGTCTTTGTGAAAGACACCCGAATCGTGAAGGTCTTTTAGAGCTTCTGCAATTTGGATAGAAAGTCGAATTACAGGTCCGAAGCCAACATTAGTGAAGGTTTTTCCATGTAGATCTACCCCTTGGACAAAGGAGCGAACCAAGACTTCCTGATCACCGGCCTTATCAATTCGGATAGCTCTGACGATCTTTGAAGAATGAATCCGCTCACTGATAAGCAGTTCATTTCTGAGCCTTTGCAATTCACCTTCGGGTGCGCTGGCGACATTGGGGATTTTATAAATGACCTCACAATTAGCCTCCACATCAAAGTCTTTGAAAAAGAGGTAATTCTTATTCTCCTTGAAGGTTTGATTGGGAAGTCTAATCATAAAGCATCAAAACTGGATACTGATGGAAATATTTTTTAATTCCATATACTTTTTGACCGGCATGTGCAGGTCCACGAGCTCCAGATCCTGAAGGAAATTGGCTTGTAATTTTTGTAATTCAGGAGTGGCAAATTTGTAATCCACATCGATCAGTCTGGTCACTGTATGGTCATTGAAAAATAATTTCCATTCCAAGGCATACTTGAAAATATCGATAAACTTCGCTTGGTCTTTCGCTTTAAAAGTGTCCTTCCTTGTGGAAGGTGGTGGCACCCGCATCCGGAGAGGAAGCCTATTGATGGGAATGGTACCATAGGAGTGGTGATCGGTGGCATGCGCCACGGAGAGATCCCACATGACTTTGGCCAAACACCCTGCGAGCATGTCGCCTTCCATGATTTTTTCTCCGGAAGGAAATCCCGGCAGCCACTGAGCGATATAATCCGCCCAGATTTTGATTTCAGGCTTTTCTTGCTCAGGAATATGCTTGACTACTTCTTTGGTAAACCTCAAAAAAGCATCATAATACTGCTTTAGGAAGATATTGTAATCCGAATTAATCGGAGTGGGTTCAATGTCCCAGACAAATTTTGGATAGGACGAATTACCTTCTATTCCCACATAGCCAGACTCTAAAAGCGTCAATAAGCCATCCTGAGGTCCACAAAATCCGGTAAATGGATATTTTTGATCGTTGTATACGGGAGAGCTCTTACTTTCTAAAACCGAATCATTCAGTGTAAGGGTAAACTGAAAGTGAGGATAAAGAATTTTGAATACGGTGTTATCTACAGGCAAAGCAGTCTTGGTGATTGCATTAATCGTATCAAAAGGAAAATGGAGGATCGGGTGTGTAGAAAGCAGGATGCGATAGGTAGCTCCCATCATTGCAAAATTTTTGGCAAGGGACCACGCATCTCCATCACCTGGCAGGACCAACAGTTGGGTTTCAAAAATGTAAATTCCGTGTAGCCTCAACCTGTTTTCATCCTTAGGCTTACTCATTAGAGCAACCGTAGAGGCTACATAAAGTCCTTTGAAAGGAATGACGTTTTTCATACAACTGAAATCCGCCACATAATACTCATCCCCTTCTGATTTATCCTTTAGTTGTTCGGCAAAGATCTTTTGCAATGGCTCATCAATCGTAGCATTTAAAAACTTGGCTAAAGGAGTGGTGTAAATCTGATCACAAAAGACCTCATCATCCAAAATTTCCCAACTAGGATTTTGCCAAGCCTTCAACATGGCTTTGGGCCAATAAAAAAGAACGTTTCGAATGTATCGAAATCCGATATTCCAAAACCAAGTCCGTTGCTCATCTTTGGGTATGTGTACTACAGCAGGCGCCTCTCCAAAAGGGTGTGAAGGACTTGGCTGAGGCCATGGGCCTTTTCGGTCGTAGAGATACTTCGGTTTATTCATATCCTAAAATGTTCTCGTTAAAACCCCATTAAAATTTGGCCCTCTTCTAAAATGTCATGAAGAAAACCTGAATGGGCATTGCTTCTCCAAATTGCATCAAAAAGCCAATGAAAAAAAACAGTTTATTTCTTTATAGAAATATTAGATGATATTTTTTGTATTTTTTTGATATCTATTGAATTTCAAGCTAAATAGACACCTACTAAACACGGACGAACTTGGCTGTCCTTTTTTTTAATCAGGAAAATTCAATTTTCAATTCAACCTCTAAACTGAATGGTTTATGCACATCCCTTATCCCTTTCCTATCTCAACGTGGTCTAGATAGCTATTCACTTTTAACCCATTATCGTCCCACCTTTTAATTTTTGATCCAAATGAATTCTTCAACCTTTCCAATGAACCACCAAGACATAAAAAAAATCATTCAGGAATGTCAGAAACAAACTAAAATTGAATATCCCTACAAGGGCAG
>JAGXQZ010000034.1 GCA_018336015.1 Algoriphagus sp.
ATACAGCATCCTTTTGGCACAATCCTATGACCACCTGAAAGACGAGATACTCGCAAGCCAATACTTACTGGGCATGGGAGTCGATGGTCTCCTGATCTCTGTCTCCAACGAAACACAGGAAGCAGATCACCTTCAGGCATTTTTGGAAGAAGGCAAACCGGTAGTCCAGTTTGACAAAATCACCGATTTTCTAGTGGGGCCAAAATTAGTAGTGGATGATTTTGAAGGAGCCTATCAGGCGGTGGCACACCTGATCAAACAGGGCTATCGCAAAATAGCCCATCTCAGCGGTCGAATGGAAGTAAAAAATGCCAATGCTCGATTTTTAGGCTATAAAAAGGCTCTTGAAGATCATGGATTGACTTTCAATGAGGCCTGGGTTCGTCCTTGCTTTGACATCTCCGAACAAGAAGGTTATGACTTTACCAAAAGCCTGATGGAAAGTCCAAACCCACCAGATGCGATTTTTTGCATCACCGATCTGGTCGCTTTGGGTTCTATGAATTACCTGAAATCCTCCGGCTATCAAATCCCAACCCAGGTAGGTTTGATGGGCTTTAGTAATTGGATGCTTTCCGAATTTACTACACCGGCCTTGAGTTCTGTGGATCAGTTTGGCTACACCATGGGAAGCAAGGCTACCGAAATGCTGATTGAGCTGCTCAAGCATCAGGATTTGGGAGAAAATGAACTCGTTAAGCTCCCAACCGAGCTAGTGGTTCGCAAATCATCGGTGAAAGATTAAGCAAAAAATCCTGGCAGATTTTCGAAATCTGCCAGGATTCATCAACTTTTTGGTTCCAAAATCCGGAAACCATACGGTTCCAAAATCAAGTGCTCATGATCCGGACCTAAGGCAATTTCCGATTGAGTCCAGTGATCGTAAAGTTTTCCAGCTCCCTCTCCTTGCTCGCGGAAAGCATACCAAGTCAGGTAAGCCGCTTTGTCCGAAAAGTTGAATAGGCAATACATCCGTTCATTTCCCATTCTACGGACAAAACCTGCCACATGGATATTGTGTGGACTCATCCAAGAAATATTACTGAGGTCACTGAAAAGTCCATGTGCTTTTCTGACCTGAAGCAATCTTTTGGTGCCTTCGAAAATCTGCTGCTCAACAGTGCCTTCCACTTTCTTTCGGTTGACCTTTTCCCAGTCGATCACCGGACGATGCATCCAACGGTTGTCGTAGCTTTTCCCCGGATCAGTTTGATAGCTGTAGTCATTGGTGTAACCGACCTCGTCTCCGTAAAACAACATAGGCAATCCTCCGAGGAAAATGGAGTGCGCCTGCATCATGAGGATTTTTTGGATGCTTTGGTCTATAGCAGGCCCATTTCCTTCGATGAGTGCTTTTTCCAAGCCACAGAGGGAAGCTAAAGTTCCTGAAATCCGAGCGTCTCCTGTCTTGGGATTGGAGGAAAAAAGGGCTCCCCGCGCCGGACTCATCCACTGATCACCAGAGAAAGAGTAATATTCCTTGAGAAACTTGCGATGGTAATAGGGTTCCTTTCCAGCCTGAGCAATCATGTAGTCATCATATCCCAGTCCAATATCATCGTGGCACCGAGTGTAAGTAATCCAAGAGGTACCGTAGGGCTTATTTAGAATTTCCCCTTGGGCGTTGAGCATGACTCGGGTTTCTCCCGAGGCCAACATGTCCCATTGCAAGGCCATTTGAGTAGCATTATAGGCAAAATCACACTCCTGAGCGATAAACTCCCCTGTGCCGAAGTACTTTATGATTTCCTTAGGGGCTACAATTGCCTCACCCAAAATCGCCATGCCCGGAGTCGCCACCTGCACACACTGCTTGATTAATCGGAGCAAAGTGTGTGCTTGAGGAAGATTTTGGCAGGAAGTACCTAGCTGCTTCCAGATAAATGCCGGAGCGTCGATTCTCAGCAAGTCAACGCCAAGGTTCCCGTAAAAAAGTACGGTATCCAGCATGGCCCGAAAGACATTCGGGTTGGTATAATTCAGATCCCATTGGTACTTGTGAAAAACAGTCATCACCCATTTGCCCATTTCCTCACTCCATGTGAAGTTGCCCGGAGCACTTTCGGGGAAAATCTCCGGCATATTCCGCTCAAATTCATCCGGAATCCAGCGGTTGTCATAGGTATAAAAGAAGCTTTGGTAATAGGAATCACCTTCCTTGGCCTTTTGGGCCCACTCGTGGTGATGCGATGTATGGTTGAGCACAATGTCCAGCATGAGGTACATGCCTTGGCCGTGCATTTTTTTTCGAAGGGAAATCAAATCCTCCAAAGTCCCAAAGCGTGGATCCACTTTTCTGAAATTTGAAACAGCATACCCTCCGTCACTTTCTCCGGCAGGACTTTCGAAAATCGGCATCAGGTGAAGGAAATTCACACCCAACTCCTCGAGATGCGAAAGCTTGGTTGGCATGGTTTTCAAACTTCCTGCAAATCGGTCCACATACAAGCTCATGCCTGCAAGCTGATTGCTAAGAAACCACACGCCCTGACTTGTCTTTTCCTGATCCCGCTTTTTCAACCCAGCTTCCCGGCCTTGGTGTGCTAGAATCAGACTGCGAAGCAAGTCCACAAATTGCTGCTCAACGTCAAAACATCCCCCATAAATTTCCCCGAAAAGCCGATGGATTTTTGGTAAATGTGCTTGAAGACGCTCAGCAAATTGCTTGTCTTTTTTGACAGGGTCTATGGAATACTCTTGGAAGAGATGGTGGATTTTTTCAGATATAATCGATTCCGGGTACATGGAATGGGTTCAATTGATTTGATAAGGGAATTAATGTCCTGCTGAAACGGGTGCAGCGGAAGGATCAATGGATTTGTTTTCTTTGATTCGAAGAGTGGCAAGGGCAGCGATCAGCAATAAGACACCTCCAAAAATGATGGATTGACCTGCGTCATTGTTTAGGAAGTTTTTGGAGATAAAACCAAAAGTCAGCGTCTGCAGGATCATGGGAATCACGATCATCATGTTGATGATTCCCATATAGACACCATAGCGCTCTTTGGGGATCTCATTCACTACCAGCAGATAGGGCACACCCATCATGCTAGCCCAAGCTATTCCAAAACCAGTCATTGGGGCAAATAGCAAGTACTTGTTTTCGATCATGGGGAAAAGAATCAATCCCACACCAGCCATGAGAAGGCAGATGAAATGCACCTTTTTGGGGCCAAACCGTTGTGCCATTCGTGCTAGAAAAAATGCCGAGAGGAACGTAACGATGTTGTACCAGCCATTGACCAAGCCTGCCCATCCGACAGCTTCCTCATACTTGGCAGGGTCGCTAGACGGGGTAGCATCCCATACCGAAAGAGCGATACTCTTGGAGGCATTTTGCCAGTAACAGAATAGCGCATACCACTGGAAAAGGTAAACAAGCGCCAGCTTCCACATCACCGAAGGCATGTGAATGATGGATTCGATGATCTCAAGATTTTGGGCAAAAAGAACTCGAGTCGTGGAGTTTTGCTCTGCCCACTTCATCACCCTCCGGATCAATCCCCGATCAAAAATCGTAGGAATCAACAATAGCAAGAACACGGTGTAAGCTACCAATGTGGTCAGAATGGAAAGAAAAAACTGAACTGCCGGATGAGGCATGCCTTGATTTCGCTCTTTCAAAGCGGCCAACTCCTCTGGTGAAGGCGGATACTCTGGCGTCTTAGAAATGCTCCACATCACCGAGGTGATCGAGCAGACAGTTCCGAGGAAGAAAGACGCATATACCCACATCGGCAGCGAACCTATGGTGCCTTTGAAGAAAATCTGGAAGACAAACAGGGAAATGTTAGCAAGGGTAATCCCCAATCCGGTGAAAAAACTTTGGGTCAGGAAGCCTTTTCCATATTGCTCTTCTGGAAGAGAATCTGCAATCAAAGCGCGATACGGCTCCATGGCGGTATTATTTGCAGCATCGAGCACCCACAGCAATCCTGCAGCCATCCATAGCGAACTACTAAATGGATAGAAGAAGAGACAGATACTGCATAGCAAGGCTCCGATGAAGAAATAAGGCTTTCTTCGCCCATACTTATCACTCCAAGTGCTGTCACTGAGCGCACCAATGATCGGCTGGATCAGCAGGCCGGTCATTGGTCCTGCCAGATTGAGCAAGGGGATCTCGTCAGGTGCGGCGCCCAACATGTCATAGATCGGATTGACAGCACTTTGCTGAAGACCAAAGCTGTATTGAATCCCAAAAAAACCAACATTCATGTTGATGATTTGGGAGAAGGATAGTTGAGGCTTTCGCATGAGGTTACTTGGGTTTTGGGCTCCAGCCCGATATAAAACTTCAAAAAATACAAAGAATAGGACTCCAAAAAACACCCCTAAATTGGAGTAGGAATAAAAAGCTTAAGGAAATCGATTGATTTTTCGGCTTACTCGAAAAAAAATTTTTTTGGGAGAAATAAAAATCAAACTTGAGATTAGAAAACTAACCGTCTGCCTATGTCGATTCTCCATTTACTCAAGAAACGCTTCAGAGCATCCCGCCAAAAAAGATGGAATCGAATATTCGATCAGAGTCACATCAAACGGGTGCAAAACGGACTTCAGGTCTTAGCTGATCAAGGAAAAAAGCTTTCTTCAGTAGATTCAAAGAAAGCTGAAGAATACTCAGTAGAGGTTTTGGGATCTATTGATTTTGCTCCATGGCTTAAACTCTACAGCGCATTCCGAGGGGAGTTTTTGGAAGGCTGGATTCCAGATAATTACTTGGGGAGAGTAGTTTGCCCTGCGATCAATGGAGATTTAAAAGATTTGAGCAGTTACAAAACACTTTCCAAACAGCTACTTCAGACCGAAACATTACCTGATTTGGTTTATTTGATCAAAGGAACATGGCTGACTGCCGAGAGATTGGGGACGACGTTCGACGAAGTAAAATCCATTTGTTTTGACCATTATCCTTTTGTGTATTTAAAGCGGAATTTTTCTTTTCAGGGAAATGGAATTTTAAAGCTTTATCCTAAGGATTTTGATGGAATCGAATTTGACAAACTGGGAGATTTCGTGATTCAAGCACCTATTTTTCAACACCCCTTTATGGAAGAAATCAGTCCGGGAGCGGTAGCGACATTGCGGATCACTACGGTAAAGCAAAACCAAAAACCAGCCGAGACCCGACTTTGTGGACTCCGAATAGGTAGGGAAGGAATGAATTACATCGATACCAAAGGTGCCATGAGAATACCTGTTGATCCCAATTTTGGGAAATTATATCCTTCGGCGATCACAGCCAATTGGCAATTATTAGAAACTCATCCTGATACAAAAGTACCCTTCGAAGGAAAAACGATCCCCTATTTTAAAGAAGCAACTCAACTCTGTGAATCTATCCATGAGAGATTTCCACATATACAACTCATCGGTTGGGATGCTGCCATTACCGATCAGGGCCAAGTAAAATTGATGGAATGGAATACCGACCAACCGGGAATTGTATACTCCGAATCCAGCATAGGACCACATTTTAAAGAGTTAGGCTGGGAAGATCTTTGGAAGAACTAAGCACAAGACCCAAAATAAACATCTATGATCTCTTTGGTTAAAAAACTATACAGACAAAATCAGGAAAAAAGAAGAAATAAAGCCACTGATGCCTATTACAATCGAAGCGCTCCAAAAGCCTATCAAGCTCTAATTAAGCAACTTCCTGATCATACATTAACGACAAAGCAGGAAACAGAAATTGAAACTTACGCCGCAGATGTGCTAGGTTCAGCTTCATTTTCTCCATGGCTTAAGGTATTCACTGCTTGTCGGGGTGAATTTAAAGAAGGTTGGATGCCATTGGATTATTGGGCTAGAATCGTTTGTCCTACCTTGAATGGCAGCCTTCAACCACTTGGAAAAATAAAAACCCTAACCCAAAAATTCCTGAATGCTGAAGAACTTCCTGATTTGGCCTATTATGTGAAAGGAAATTGGGTAATGGCTTCAGGAGAGAAAACAACTCAAGAAACACTAAGAAAGACTCTCTTTGATGGACATCCAAACGTGTTTTTGAAGCAGGACAATACTTCACGTGGCGGTGGAGTGATGAAACTAGATGCGGATCAATTTTCAAAACTGGACTTTGAAAAGCTTGGAGATTTTGTGATTCAATCGCCGATAGAAACTCATGATTTCTTTAAAAAACTAAGCCCTTCTGCCGTACCCAGCCTAAGAGTAACAACCTACAAAGCCTACGCGCAACCTGCTCGGGTCGTACAATCCGGGATTCGACTGGGTCTGGTGAGTACGCCCTATATATATGAAGACGAATGCATCCGTATTGCCATCCGAATTGAGGATGGAGTTACAAATGAGTACGGATTCAGTGGAGACTGGCAGATCCTCAAAGCTCACTCAGAGACTGGTGTTTCGATTACTGGACTCAAAGTGCCAAAGTATCAAGAAATCAAAAAGCGCTGTGAAATGCTTCATGATCAAAACCCCCATTTTGGCTTGATTGCTTGGGATATGACAGTGGACAAAAATGACCAAATCAAGATTATGGAGTGGAATACCGTAACTCCTTCTTACAATATGGACGAAGCAGCAATAGGACCGCATTTCAAGGGTTTGGGGTTCGAGGATTTTTGGAAAAGAAAAAATCCCGGGCGTTAAACCCGGGATTTGAATGTTCTAAATGCAACGAAGATTACTGTAATCGTGCTTGAATTTCCTCGATTAAGCCCTGATACTTTTTCATAATTCTTGACCAGTCCTTAAAGGCTTCATCATCCTTCACCGTGACCGTTTTCAAGTTTCTGGATGGATCGTTGAGCTCAGCTACCTGACTCACCAACTTAACCGCATACGTAATTTGATCTGAGTTACCTCCAGAGCTTACGATCACACGGGTTCTGATGACAGAAGAATTGAAATTTTCAACTTGCCACGAAGTCGTCAAATATCCTGTGTTGAAGTCAACTGTCTCCAAAATATCAAAGTATCTGGTCACGATAGAAGATAAAATTTTCCAGGATTCTTCGGCTGCTATCCCTGCCTTTA
>JAGXQZ010000035.1 GCA_018336015.1 Algoriphagus sp.
ATTCGGTTCCAATATTTCTCAGGGAAACTTCTCGCGGTGTAGAAGTTGTGTCCTGCGGCTGCAGTGTAGCTTCCATGCCAATCTACCTGTCTCAAGAATGGAGTCAAATGTGGCATGTCGTAGTGACTGTCGATGCCATGGACCGTATTGGCAGAACCTTGGAAAATCGGACGCTTCAGGTAATTGTTAGCCATGGAGAAATACACGCTGTGCTGTCCGTTGGCTGTAGAAATGAAGGTTTCGAAATCTTCGGTGAAACCTAGACCCCAGGTATTGTTGGAGGTGTTGCCTAGGTATTGGAGGTTTTCTCCAGTCGGATCAAAGCGATAAACACCTTGTCCGAAAGAGTGACGACGTCCGCTTACTTCTCCATTGAAACCGGAGTAGCCTAGCACACCCCAGATTTTGTTATCAAAGCCATATTTCAGGTTTGAAGGACCAGCATGCGTATCGCTTTTGCCCCATCCAGTCATAATGACTTCTCTTACGTCAGCCACATCGTCTCCGTCAGTATCTTTTAAGAAGACAAAATCAGGAGCCATGGAAATCAAAATACCTCCATTGACTGCCATGATTGAAGTAGGGATATTCAGGTTGTCTGCGAAAACTGTTGCTTTATCTGCTTTTCCATCGCCATCGGTATCTTCCAAGATTTTGATTTTGTCATTTCCTCCTTCCGTACGTACCTCGTTAGGATAATCCACTGTTTCGATGACAAAGAGGCGACCACGCTCATCCCATGCAAAAGCCATCGGGTTGATGATCATCGGTTCGCTGGCAAATAGCTCCATTTCAAACTCAATAGGAAGCTGAACTAGTTTCATACTTTCTTCAGGTGAAAGCGGAAGCTGAAATCGAGGTGCCGGATCCTTCTTTTCGTAGTTTGGAATCTCAGCATCCTGGAATTGTGGGGTTGGGATCTGATAGGCTCCAAGCAGTTCATTTACTTTATCGCCTACAGCCCAAAGAATCCCGTTGGCGATCAATTCCTGAAACTCAGGTTGCTTCCAAGTCTCTTCATTGTGGCCATAAGCTGTATAAAATACTCTACCATCACCCTCTTCCAAAGTCCAGGTATAGGGCTCCTGATCGCGTTGCATCAAGACATGCATGGCAGGATTGAGTTGTGAATGGACATAGGTTTCATCCCAAGTTTCAAACTCAGTAATACCCTGCATGATAGGGTGTGCAGCGTCTACGATTTTGGCGGTGAACTTACCGTCGCCGTGGGATTTGAACTGACCGCCTACTGTTTTCACATACCAATCTGAATTTCGGAAGCACCAAGAGGCACTGTGAACCGGGATCAGGGCTTTGCCACTTTGGACATAATCCTTCAAAGCAGCTTCTTGACTGGCGCTGATAGAATCATGATTGGCATAAATCATCAGACCGTCGTAATTGTAAAGTACCTCCTCATTAAGATCATTTAGATCTGTGGTGTAGGTAAGGTTGATGCCTTTTTGGAAAAGGGGAGTTCCAAGGTGCAGCATCAATTTTTCCGAATTATGGTGTTCGCTTTCATGGCCGAGAACAAGGATTTCCACTCTTCTTGGTTCGGTCATGGAAAGGAATTGATTTTTTCTTCCACAGGAAGAAAAAAAGAGCACCATACTCAAGATCAAGAGACTGAGAGGTCTCAAATTCATGTTTTGGTTCATACTTTGGGTTATAATTTTTTTAGAAGATAATATTCTGGATTTAGCTCATGAAATCCTTACTGTTTTTCCTTGATTTATGACTGTTTTTTACCAAAATTAAGGGGGATTAGCAGTCAAAACGGTAATAATACAGTGAAAAATCCAGTACAAAAATCTCGAATACCAGAAGGCAAAGCCTTTGTTATCAAAGAGTTAATTGCTCCATATTTTGATGTCAACTGGCATTTTCACTCTGAATACCAATTATTTGTCGTGCTCAAAGGCAAAGGAACAAGGTTTATTGGTGACCATACCAAGAGCTTTAGAGAAGGGGACATGGTGCTGACCGGACCCAATTTGCCCCACTTATGGAAAAATGACAAAGCCTATCATGAGCCGGAAAACAAATTGGAAACCCATGGTGTGGTGATCTATTTTCCGGATAACTTTTTGAATGAGTCTGTATTTCAGTTGGATGAGTTTGAAGGAATTTCGAGGATGCTCAAGTTATCTGAAAGAGGCATCGAAGTGACCGGTGAGACCAATATCCAAGTGAAGAGAATGATGCTGGAGCTGCTCCATCTCAAAGGCACAAAGAGTATTTTGCACTTGCTCAAACTGTTGGATTTGTTGGTGGATTCGAAGGATTGTAAACTCATCGCCGATGCGGGATACATCAATACCAACAAAGAATCAGAAAAAGACCGAATGGGGCAGGTGTACGAATATGTGATGCAGAATTTTCAGTCAAAAGTGAGTTTGGAAGAAGCTGCTCAACTTTCCAATCTTTCGGTTTCTGCTTTCAGTAGGTATTTTAAATCACGAGTGAATAAATCCTTTTCTGATTTCTTGACCGAAGTTAGAATTGCCCATGCTTGCAAGCTTTTGCATGAAAGCGACCTGAACATCAGCGAAATTTCCTATGAATGTGGATTTTTTACCCTCTCCAATTTCAACAAACTATTCAGAGAACGGATGAAAAAGACTCCAATGGAATACAGAAGGGAATTTAAATCTTCATTTTACCCCAGAAACTAGCCTTGGAGCTTTATTTTCACCTGGTCCAGAAAGGAGGAACTCACCGGCACAGAGAAACTTTTAGCCCATACTTGGTGACGCTCAACTTTGGTGATGAGGTTTTGATTCACCAAAAAAGAACGGTGGGTTCTCAAGAAGTAGGATGGGAGTAATTTTTCAGTTTCAGCAAGGGTCATCCTGCTTTGGATTTTTTGAGCCGATAGTTGAAAAGTCACATAATTTCCTTGTGCCTCACAGTACAATAAGTCCGAAAAATCTACCCGGACCTGTCCATCTGAAGTTTTCACAAACAAAAATGCAGGCTCATTTTTTGGCCTGAGGTCAATCCATTCTTGAGCCTTTTGACAGGATTTGAGAAAGCGACTGAGATTGAAGGGTTTCAATAGATAATCCAAGGCATCCAACTCAAAACCTTTGACAGCGTAATCCGAATAGGCAGTCGTGAATACCACCAAGGTTTCTTTGGGTACCAATGCTGCAAGGTCAATGCCTGAAATATCAGGCATATTGATATCCAGAAAAAGCAGATCAACCGACTGGTTTTTTAAATATTCCAAGCCAAGAATAGCATCAGTAAATACAGCCTCAAGCTTGAGAAAAGGTACCTTGGAGGCGTGAGATTTAATCACCTCCAAGGCGAAAGATTCATCATCAATGGCGATAGCCTTAATCATTAGGAATGAATTTGAACTGAAAGATGAACAAAGAAATCAGTGTCGTTGGAAACAATGCTCAATTGATGCTTTTCCGGATAGAGAATTTCCAGACGTTTTTTGACATTGTCCAGACCGATGCCGGATTCTTCGCGGGATTTCTCATTCTGAGGCTTTTCAGGATGCACACTATTGACCAAGTCTAAATGTAACGAACCCGCCATGCAACGGAGATTGAGGCGAATCCATGATTTTTCTTTGGCTGAAATTCCGTGTTTGAACGCATTTTCTACAAAAGGAATGATCAGCATCGGAGCAATTTCTCCCTGACATTGTGCATCGTTCAGCTGAATGTCCAGTTCGAGATTTGACTGTGATCCAAATCTCAAGAGCTGCAGGTCAAGGTAGTTTTTGAGGTAGTCAATTTCACGGGAAAGTGGGATGGAGGGAAGTTGATTTTCATGAAGCATAAAGCGCATCATGTCGCCGAGCTTCTGGATACCATCAGATGTTTTTTCAGCATTTTCGATCAAAGCACTGGCATAAAGGGTATTCAGGGCGTTGAATAGAAAGTGTGGGTTGATCTGAGATCGCAGAAAGTCAAAGCTTGCATTTCCTTGATCGACTTGGGTAGAAAGCGTGGATATTCTGCCTATGAAGGAATCATATTTTCTAAAAAGTAAGGATGTCAGCGGAAAAAAGATCAATTGGATAAAGGCATTAACACCTAAGCCTCCGATGACGAAGATTTCTTCTTGATCTTCATTGGCGGCAATGATTCCAAACAAAATGAATAATCCAGCCACTAGGCCCCAATTGTACCATCGGGACTGTTTGACTTTGCCTTGTTTCCTTTTGCCATACACCAAAAAGAAATTATAGAAGCTGGCAATCAAAATCACAGGAATAAAAATCCCGAAAATAATGGAAGGTCCTTCACTGCTGACAGGATTGATTTGGATCAGAAAAAAGAAGGTAAACAGATAGGTGAAAATCAGGCGGGTGATATTGTAAGCTTGGAAATCACGAAGTTTCGGTGGGGTGAGTGCTTGTGTGAGGAGATTGGAAGCAATGAGATAGCAGGCGTAAAGGACAATGATTCCAAGGTAGAACGTGGGAAAAGGAGCTGAAGTCAACTGAGCCTGATAGCCGAAAATGGCTGACACAGCAAATGCAACCAATCCAGTTAGGATGATTTTGAGGATGTTTTTCCATTTTTTTGGTTCGGTTTGGTAGCTGGGAATCAGGACCATGTGGACCAAATGGAAAGCTGAATATAGAACAGCAAGGATAAGAAGCCGGCTGGCGAATTTGAAAATTTCAAAACCAGAATCTTCAGAAAAACGAGGACTGTAGCCAAAGAGAATAAATAGGAAAGCGATCAGGGTGGCACTGGTGACGATCCACCATTCGATTTGTCGGAAATCAAGGCTTTTGGATTTCATATGAGGAAGATAGAAATGATTTTTTAGAGAGTAAGAGTTGGTTTAACAATACCTTATCCATGAAGGGAATGAAAAAGGTGGTAAATGACGGCCAATAGGATGAGCAGGAAATAGGCCTTTTTCTGTTTTTGATTTCGAGCTAGTTCGGCATCCATAGAAGTACTATTCTTTTTTGGGAAAATAGCCAAGCAGAAACTTTGGGCGACTGGTAATTCATAAATGAGTTGGTTTAGCTTTCAGGTTGAAATTTTCAACAAGCTTAACCCCAGCTGCAAGAGCAGTCAAAAAAGTGTGACGAAAGCGAAGGTTTTTGGGGTGGAAATGGTTTTGGTCTACGGATTTTAGACCAAATACAAGAATTCAAAATTCGTCATAAAGCACTATATGTTCCATGTATTTTGAAAATCGAAGAATGATGGATGTCATTGCGGAATTAAGGTTGAATACCGAACGCTGAATGAAGAATATCGAACACCGAACTGAAAATGCCGATTGAAGAACATCGAACGGCGAATAACGAAATGGTGAATATACACCTCGGATCTTGCTCAATCTCAAAACGGATAAGATTCCAATTCAATACCCCAAAGCCATGGAAGGATGTAATAAATCATCAGCGTAATGATGAGGATGGAAAGGATATTTAACCAAAGCCCCGCCTTTACCATGTCTTTCATCTGCAAATAGCCAGATCCAAACACCACGGCATTGGGCGGAGTAGCCACAGGAAGCATAAAAGCACAGCTTGCTGCTAAAGTCGCTCCCACCATCAGACCAAAAGGATGTAAATCCAACTTGATTGCCACTGAGGCCAGAATAGGCAAAAGCATCGATGCAGTTGCCACATTGGAGGTGACTTCTGTTAGAAAATTGACAGAGCTGATTATTATCAGAAGTAAAACAAAAAATCCTACTCCTTCGATCAGAGTAAACTTTTGGCCAATCCATTCTGCTAAACCAGTTTCTTTGAAACCTTCGGCCAATGCCAAACCACCGCCAAATAGAATTAAAACACCCCAAGGAATCTTTTCTGCGGTTTTCCAGTCTAAAATCCGTTCGCCGGATCGAGAGGAGGGGAGAAGCAGTAGCAAAACCACCCCAATCAATACGATGATGGTATCGTCAATTCCAGGAATAAGCTTTGCCAAAAAGAAACTTCGGGTAATCCAAGAGAAACATACTAGCCCAAATACTGCAAGTACAATTTTTTCTTCAAAGGTTATTTTACCTAAAGCTTTAAGCTGTTGATTTACAACTGATTTTGCGTCTCCTAAGCGAAAGTTTTTAGGTAGAGGATTGCCAAAAGACACCAAATAATACCAACAAATCCCTAATAGAATCAAAGAAAATGGGAGCCCAAAAAGCATCCATTCATCAAAAGCAATGCTGTAATCATACATTTCTTTGACTACTGCAGAAAGTATGGCATTGGTGGGTGTACCGATTAAGGTGGCCATCCCACCAATGGAGGCCGCGTAAGCGATCCCCAACATGATGTTTTTGCCGAGATGGGACGCTAATGATTCATTGGAATTCCCAAGTTGCTCCTTAAACTGCCCAACCACTGCCAAACCAATAGGAAGCATCATCAACGCCGTGGCTGAATTGGAAATCCACATGGAAAGAAAACCAGTGGCGAGAATAAATCCCAAAACAATCCTCCTCAGGTCAGTTCCTAATAAATTTATTATGTTAAGTGCAATTCGTTTGTGCAGATTCCATTTTTCGATGCCCGTAGCCAAAAGAAATCCTCCCATATACAGGAGAACCGTCGGATGCATGTAGTTGGCCGAAACTGCATCAATTTTCAATAATCCCAATAAGGGCATCAGAATAAGGGGAAGTATCGCTGTGCCTGCAATAGGCATAGCTTCGGTGATCCACCAGATAGCCATCCATAAAGTCATACCCAACATAGCTTGCGCTTGCGGATTTAGATCAGGTGAAGAAAGTGAAAATTGGATGATTAGGAAAGAAGCAGGACCTAAATAAAGACCTAGGCGAGGAAGCCATTGATTCATGACGGGTGAAAGTCGAAGGTTAAGTTGGGTTTTGGAAATAATCAGTTAGGCTAAGGAAATAGAAGATATGGATGATTTTATTTATTTAACATAATATAAATTATACAACAAATAAAGCAGAGACAAAGGAGGAATTCATCCTACCAAATCTTAATTCTTTCCTCCGGAGCCTTGTAGTTTTTATCCCCGGGCTTTATCCCATAGGCAGCATAGAATGGATCAAAGTTCATCAATGGCCCATTGACTCGCCACATAGCTGGAGAATGGGAATTGGTGTTGACATAGGTACGCATATACTCGTCCCGAACTTTCACTCTCCAGATTCTGGCGATTGAATAGCTAAAGCGCTGATCTGGAGTGAACCCATCAATCTTAGTGGTGTCTTGACCTTGCTTGGTCAATTTGAAAGCATCGTAAGCGATGTAGATTCCTCCATTGTCTGCGGTGTTTTCACCAATGGTCATCGCACCTTTGATAGGTACCGAATCCAGCACGGTAAATGAATCATACCGATCGATCAGCAATTGAGTCTTTGCTTTAAACTTTTCATAATCAGCTTTCGTCCACCAGTTTTTCAAGTTGCCATCCTTATCAAATTGAGCTCCCTGATCATCAAATGCATGGGTTAATTCGTGGCCGATGACCATTCCGATTCCTCCATAGTTGATGGCATCGTCTGCATTTTGATCGAAATAAGGGTATTGAAGAATTCCTGCCGGAAAGACGATTTCATTAAGCGATGGATTGTAATAAGCGGTCACTGTACTCGGTGTAGTCCCCCACTCTGTTTTATCCGGCGCCTTACCTAATTTCTTAAACTGATATTCTGCCTCATTTTTGCGAAGTGCCAAGACATTTTCGAAATAGGCTTCACGGTTGATTTCCACTGGATATTCACGCCATTTGTCAGGATAACCGATTTTTTTGGTGATGGCATACAGCTTTTCTTTTGCTTGGGTTTTCGTACTGTCACTCATCCAATCGAGCTGGTTGATCCGTTGCTCAAATGCTTTTTGCAGGTTATTGACCAAGTCCAGCACACGCTGTTTGGCGGCTTCATTGAAATATCTTTTTACATAAAGTTGTCCCAAGTCAAAGCCTAATTGCTGATCCACTTGCAGCACCATTTGTTGAGCTCGGGTTAATTGTTTGGATTGGCCGGAAACCACTTTGTTGTACTCAAAAGCAGCTTTTCTAAAAGGTGTACTCAGGTAATTGGCATTGGCAACCAGTGTTTGAGCTTTGAGGTAGGCCTTCCAATCTTCCAGAGCAGTTGTTTGAAGCAAAGCATTGAGCTTGTCATAGTAAGCGGGCTGACGGATATCCAGGGAATCTGCTTTCAGACCTAAGTTTTCAAAAATGGATTTCCAGGAGATTTGCGAATGTTTTTTATCCAAATCAACCACTGCTACTTTGTGGTAGTTTTCTTTTACAACTCTCCGTTCGATTCGGGTTTTGTGAGATTCTGCCAGTTGCTTTTCTAAGGCATAGACAGTTTGAGCAGCAGTTTGTGCCTTGGCTTCGTTTTCACCTGTCATCATCAGCAAGTCTGCCAGATACTTTTGATAGGCTTTTTGGATTCCCAAGGTGGACGAATCAGTCTTGAAATAGTAATCTCGATCTGGCAGTCCTAGACCGGATTGGCTCAAATGGATGATATTGATGGTACTGTTTTGATCATCTGGTGAAATCCGCAATCCGATTAGCGATTGATTGTTAAACTTCATCTCCGAAACCAGAAAGTTTTCCAATTCTTTCAGATTGTTGATTTTATCGATTTGAGCCAAGATGGGCTGAATCGGCTTTACCCCGCGTGCATCGATATCTGAAGTATCCATCCCTGAGGCATAAAAATCCCCGACTTTTTGTTCGATGCTTCCTTTAGGATGAGTTGTAGATGATACCTCGTCCAAGATTGTTTCCAGGAGTTTGCGTTGGGGAATGTTCAAATAAGAATAGGAACCCACCCCGACTTGGTCTTCATCAATTTGTACCGAATTGTACCATTTGCCATTGACATGCATGAAAAAATTGTCTCCCGGGCTTATGGTAGAATCGAGCCCTTCCAAGTCCACAAATTGTCTTATTTCAGAATCATTTGGCTGAGGAGTATTAGACGTACAGGCTGTTGCAAAGGCAAGCAACGCAAAGAGGATTTTCTGCTTCATGGGTGATTGGATTTGACAAGAAATTAAAATAAAAAAAGGATGAGCTGTTTGCCCATCCATATAATTGTGATCAGGTTTAACGCATTTGACTTAAACCCACATAGTAATCCGGATCGACTTTTACCTCGGATTTAATTTTTACTTTTAGTTCTGACCAAGTGGTTTTAGGCTGAATTCTGATCTTTTCTCCAGCGATTTCCACGTCCACCGGCATGGTGAATGATGATAAGCAGGATATCCAACGGTAATTAAGTGTTTGATTATCTGAATAATAATATTCCAAAACCGGAACTCGCTCGTCTCTTAAATATTGGTCAAAGATTGGCTTTAAATCAGTCCCAAAAGCCTGAGAAATAAAGCTTTCAACCTGCTTTGTGGTCACGGTTTGATGATAAAATTCCCGATTCAAACCTCTGAGAATTTGTCTCCATTTCTCATCATCATTCAGAATTTCTCGGAGCATGTTGAGCAAATTTCCTCCTTTGTAGTACATATCTCCCGAACCTCGCTGATTCACTCCATAGGTGCCGATAATCGGACGATCATTGGCGATGTTCATTCGTGTGCCTCTGACATACTCCTGACCGGCTTCTTTTCCATAGTGGTAATCCAAAAAGAGGCTTTCAGAATAGTTGGTAAAGCTCTCATGAATCCACATATCGGCCACATCTTTATAGGTGATGTTATTAGCAAACCATTCATGTCCAGCCTCATGGATGATGATAAAGTCAAACTTTAAACCCCAGCCTGTGCCGCTCAGATCCCTGCCCCGATAGCCCATTTGGTAACCGTTGCCATAGGTCACAGAGCTTTGGTGCTCCATGCCTAGATAGGGCGCATCCACGAGCTTAAAGCCGTCTTCATAAAATGGATAGGGACCAAACCAATGCTCGAATGCCTTCATCATGCGTCCTGCATCCTGAAAATGAACTTTTGCCTTCTCCAGATTTTCTCTTAGGACAAAATAATCCATATCCAAAGTGCCTTTTTCTCCGGCGTACTTTTCTCCAAAATGAACGTAATCACCGATGTTGATATTCACTCCGTAATCATTGATCGGATTGACTACTGACCAATGGAAGGTGTCAGTGTTTTGCCCCATATCAATGCCGACCAAACGTCCATTCGAAATATCCATCAAGCCCTTTGGCACGGTGACACTAATCATCAGGCTGTCCACCTCATCCGCCGGATGGTCTTTGAGAGGCCACCAGATGCTGGAACCGATTCCCTGATTGGAGGAGGCAATGAAAGGTTTTCCGTTGCTGTCTTTGGTCCAGGTAATTCCTCCATCCCAAGGCGGGCGGATGGCTTCTTTGGGTTGTCCTTCGTACGATACAAGCAATTCTTCCAAGGTTCCAGGAACCTGTTTTTTCTTTAGCGTAACAAAGTGGGCCGCTCCTTCCCTTTTAAAATCCAGCTTCTCTCCTGCTTGAACTATGGAAGTGATTTTCAATGGTTCTTGCAAGTCAAGCTGTAAAACCTGATGTTCAGATAGTACTCGATATCTTATTGTATTTGAACCTTTTATGGATTTGGTTTCAGGAAAGATTTCCACTGCCAAATGGTAGTGGTTCAGATCCCACCAAGCGCGTTCGGGCGTGATGCTTCCCCGGAGCGTATCCGCTCGGGTGATGCTTTGCTGGCCAATTCCAGCTAGGTGAGTTGAGAAAAAAAGGAGGCTGAATCCAATCAGTATTTTCACATTCAGTTTTGACATATTCTATAAAATTTCACTAAGAAAGTGACTTTTATCTAACATCTCAATACTAAAAACCAAAGACGGAGCTATTGTCCAAATCCATCCAATTTAATGTTGATTTCTGTTTCCAATTAGTGTTTTGAATAAGACTACGATCTTTGTCTTTGATATTCGGATTGTAGCGTGCAGCAATGAAATAACGTATTTTGAAAAAACACCCTTAGAAATATGCGGCCATTGATTATATCCTTCATTATTGCTTTACTTTTTTCCAGTTGCAATGAAGAAGATGGGCAATTAGAAAACAGGTTTGAGGAAGGTACTTACAGGGGTACGTTCATCAGAAATTGGCCTTCGGGCCAAAGTAATACAGCGACCATCACCATGACTTTTGAGGATAATAAATGGAGTGGCTCTAGCAACATTCCGAAGTTTCCTGCCCTATGCCGAGGCACCTATTCTATCACTGGTAATAAAATCACTTTTCAGAATGAATGCCCATGGACAGCTGAATTTGATTGGAGCCTCATTCTTTCAGGTGAATTTACCTTAGAGAAAAGCGGTAAAGAATTGGAGTTCTCAAATTATAACCGTTCCGCTACTTTCACTGATCATTATAAGCTGATTAAAGAATAAGGACTACCTATATAAAACTCTTTGCCAACTCAACAATTCTTGAAAAGAATAACATTAACTCTTGAATAGCCTAAGTCTCTATTTAAGATTAGTATTAATGGATTCAAATGGTATTAAATACTGTAAGCGAGCACACAATCAAATGTAAGACAGAAGGTCGAAGTAGGTTAAATCCTACTGGTTTTTGATCTTCATCATTACATTGGAACTTCCAAATTTACTTTTGCCCCTCCCCGTCTTTTGCTTTCATCCGCCGCTTCCATAAAGGCATAGATTTCAAGTGTTTCTCTGGAATCGATGGGTGATTTTTTGGTACGGAAAAACTCTGCAATCTGAACTACCAAAGGTTCATACCCTTCAAAGGGTCCAAAAAACAGATTTCCATCGGTCCC
Source organism: Algoriphagus sp. (assembly GCA_018336015.1). Taxonomy (GTDB): domain Bacteria; phylum Bacteroidota; class Bacteroidia; order Cytophagales; family Cyclobacteriaceae; genus Algoriphagus; species Algoriphagus aquatilis. Next base: position 11,696 of record JAGXQZ010000035.1, read on the forward strand.
AAAGGCGGTTCCTCCATAATCGTGTTTTCCGGATCGCATGCCCCGAAAGGTTCCAATCCGACCGTCTTTCCAAGTTCCCACTACGACTTCAGCATCCGGAGTCGAAAAGCGTGTCACTGATTCACAACCCGGTCCCATCGCTGTAAACAGGATTTCCACCCCATGAATCCCGTACCAAAACAGATCCGGATGACTGGGTTCGAGTGTAGCAGGGCTGAATGCATCACAGGCCAAAACTTTTCCGACTTTGTTTTCATGGCGGACGGCATGCACGTTTTTTTGGTAACGCAATGAGGAACAGGAAAACATTGGAACACCCGCAGCTTCCGCTTCTTGGTAGATTTTTACGGCATCTGCAAAAGAACCCGCAACCGGCTTGTCGATAAATACAGGCTTTTTTGTCTTAAATACGGCTCTTGCCTGTTCCAAGTGAGGTTTGCCGTCATTGGTCTCTAGAAGCACCACATCTACTTTTTGAAGTAAAGCTTCGATGGAATCCACGATTTCCACACCTTGTTCTTTCACTTGATCGATGTAACCCGGAATTCGGTCCATACTGGATTTGATATCGCGGCTGCCGTAAGGATAGGCGGCTACGACGCGAAATCCCGCTAGTTCAGGCTTGGGATTCTCGGCATTAAAAAGCTTGGTGAAGGCTGGAGCATGTGAGGTATCCAAACCAATGATTCCGATTTTAATTGGATTTATTTGGGTATTTCCAAGGAGGGAAAAAGGCAAGGAGCTTAAGCTTGCTGCAGCACTGAGAGCGGTGGTTTTTTTTATAAATGATCGACGGGAAGGTTTCATATAGTCTTGATGCAATGGGTTTTATAATGTTTTTTCAATTTATGGTTTTAATACAGATCGTGCCTATGGCACTCTTGGCGAAATCCTTTTCACAATATTCCCAGAATTGAATTCTGGGCTATTATAGAACGCGATTTCAGCGCTTTTCCTTGATTTCAAGTTAGACACATGCCCTGAAGGGGCATCTTGTACAAGCCCCAAATTCAATTTGGGGCATTAAATTCAATCCAATTCATAGAGCACTAAAGGTGCGATCTGTATTTAATCGTTTGGGAATCATTTTTCCTACACCTTAAAGAAAATCTTCTTGCGATACAGGAAGTAGAGCAATAGCCAAACCAACCCCAAAGCCCCCAAATTTTCCATCACCGGCATCCAATTTTCTCCTAAAGGTTTGTAAAGTCCCTCAAACAACAGCCTCGATGTATGCCTGAAATTGACAAAGCGGTAAATCATGTAGATCGTCAAACTGTTCATTCCTACCACCACAAAGAAGAAGGCCCATTTCTGGAATTTCAGCATGTCGATAACCAAGTAGAAAAGTCCTAAAGACAGAAAGGCCAAACCCGAGGTAAGCATGATAAAAGAACTCGTCCACATGCGCTTGAAAATCGGGAAATGAAGATTCCAGACCAAGGCTATTCCGATGAAAATCAACCCGGTAATCAGGAGTTCTTTAAGCATCTGATTTTCAGAACTATCGATTTTTCGTAGAATTTCTCCTGCATGCGCTCCAAAGATCGTCAGACAGATCGCAGGAAACGTAGTCAGGATTCCCAGTTCGTCGAACTGGCCCTGAAGTAGTCTTCCAGGCAGAAAAGTTCGGTCAAACCATCCCGCCAAATTTCCCTCGAAACTCAAATCGCCAGCTCCAAATCCCGGCACAGGAACCAAAAAAACTGCCGCGTAGTACAACAATAAAATTACCGCGACAATCAACAGTCGCTTGATCGAATCAAAATTGAGAACCAGCACGACGGTAATAAATCCAGCTATTCCGATCCTTCCCAGCACGCTTCCCAGCCGGATCTGCTCCCAATCGAAAAACGGAAAAGGTGCATTTTTGTCGAGCATGCCCAATCCAATCAGAATCAACATTCGGACAAAAGCTTTCCTATAAATCTCATTTTTAGGAGCATGAGTTTCCAGAGTTTTGGCAAGAGAAAAAGGAATAGAAACTCCTGAAATGAACAGGAAAAGCGGGAAAATAAAGTCGTAAAAGGCAAATCCAACCCACTCCGGATGCTCAAATTGTAGGGCAATGGCATCTACCCATCCCAAACCTGTTTTACCTTCAAGGCTTCTGAAAAACGCATCAGCACCACAAATCATCAACATGTCAAAGCCTCGAAGGGCATCGATGGAAACCAGTCGTTTTGATCCGTTGGAAAGGCTCATAGTCATGTGAATCAGAGTTTAGGTTCCCAGCCTTTTTGGTATTCCCGGCCCCAAAGTTTCATGGCTTCCTTGTCACCAAGGATCTTTCCTGAATTTTGGTCAATTTCTAAAGCTCTGCCTGTTCGGTAGGAAATATTGCCCAAATGACACAATAGGACACTTTTTTGAATTTCAGGGTAAGGAGAAATCTGACTTTCTCCTTTGTCGATGGCATTGATGAAGTTGGTAAAATGGGCGATGTCCATGTCAAAACCAGCGCCGCGTTGATCCACCACGGTATTGGTCGTGGGCTCGGCAGATTTCACCAGCTTATTGGCGTTGTCATAGATTTTGTAGGAGTTGTTGAGCAGTTCGAGCGTTCCGTTTTCTCCGTGGAAAGAGACTCCTGAACCCATCGCGTTGATATCACGGGCATTGCAGCTGCGTCCTTCCCAAAGGATGGATTTTCCGTCAGCGAAATTATAGGAGGCAATTTGCGTATCAGGAGTTTCCCAATCGTCCTGAAAGTGATACCGTCCGCCGCTAGAATAGCATTTTTCTGGATATTCTACTTGCAATCCCCATCTGGCCAAATCCAAAAAGTGAACACCATTGTTGACGATTTCTCCTGTGCCCCAGTGCCAGAACCAGTGCCAATTGTAATGAATCAGGTTGTCTTTAAATTCTGCTCGGGGCGCAGGCCCTTGCCAAAGTTCAAAATCCAGCCATTCTGGAACGGCAGCGGGCTTTCCGTAGCCGATGGATTTTCGTGTATTCGTATACCAAGCTCTGGCATAATAAGCCTTTCCAATTGCGCCGGAGTGAAGTTCTTTCATCGCCTCCTGCACTCTTGGCCAGGATCGGCGCTGATTGCCCATCTGAACGATTTTACCATACTTTTTGGTGGCTTCCACGAGTAGTTCAGATTCGGCGGGATTGTGCGAACCGGGCTTTTCCAAATACACATGTTTTCCTGCCTGAAGCGCCATAATGGAGGCTGGCGTATGCCAAAAATCAGGCATGGCAATCGAGACTGCATCCAGCGTTTTGTCTTCCAAGGCTTTTCTGAAGTCAACCAAACCCGTTGGAGCCGTTTTTACTCCTTCTTTTAAGGCCAAGGCAATCCCGTTTTCCCGAGCACGGGAATCCACATCGCAGATGTAAGCGATTTCCACATTCGGGATTTTGGCGAACGCCTGAATATGCTGCGAGCCCCTGCTGTTGACGCCAATCACGGCAACACGGTATTTGTCTTTAAGTGGGTATTGGGAAAGGATATTAAAGGAAAAAGCGGAAGAAGCTGCACTGAGTCCCAAGGCTCCGGTTGCAGCAGTTTTGATAAAATGGCGGCGGTTGAGGTTATTTTTCATGGTGCTGTGGTTTTGAGTTTGGGTTAATCGAGCGGTATTTCTATTCCTTTTTTTAGGACTTTGAGGATTTTTAAAGTTTGATCTAAAGCTTGTTCTGCAAAAATCAAGTCTGCATTTTGACCGATTTGGATAGGCTCAAAAGAAGTATCAAAGAGCCTTTGAGGTCGTATGGACGCCATTTGCCAGGCTTCTGAAAGATTGGTCAGTTCGTTTTTTAGCAGAAAATTGATCCCTTGGAGGATATTCATGGCCGACCCCGCAAGGGTATTGGGATTTCCGAAAAGGTGGAGTTTGTTATTGGGAGTTAAGGTCACTTTTCCTCCAACTGCAGCATCATAATCCCCTGGTGGCATGCCTGCCAAAGCCACGGAATCGCTGACAAGGATGAGTTTTTCAGCTTTCACTTTCCTAAACACCTGAATCACTTCAGCAGGAAGATGAAATCCGTCCGCAATGATGGTGGCAGATAGGTTTTCGGCAGCCAGTTGAGACCAGAGGTAATTGGGATGGCGAGCGATTATGCCGTGCATTCCATTTCCTAAATGGGTGGAAAGCCTCGCTCCTGCTTTTACGGCTTCCAAGATTTGGGCATGACTGGCATTGGTATGGCCGATGGAAACCAAAATTCCGGATTCCACGCATTTTTCAATAAATGAGGCGCTTCCCTCCCATTCCGGAGAAAGGGTGATCATCCTAATCAGGCCTTCGCTTTCTTCAATCCACTTTTGAAACAAATTCCAGTTCGGAGCCTGTACAAATTCTCTGTAATGTGCACCTCTTGGTCCGTCTTCAGGAGAAATAAAAGGCCCCTCAATATGAATTCCTGTGATACAAGATTGGGCCAGGGAATCCATTTTGCGGAGCTGAACCACCTGCTGAATCAAGGCTGAAATCTTCTCCGGAGAGTTGGTAATAATCGTGGGAAAATGGCTTGTAACGCCGTATGAAAGAAGTTTTCTGGAAATTTGACCCAAAGCCAAAAGGTCGGATTGAATAGCATTATAATCCAGGCCTCCGTAGCCATTCACTTGAATATCCGTGAATCCAGGTCCGACCCAGACATTTTCGGGACTAGTTTCGATCGATAAAATTGACTTGATCTTTCCTTCGGAAATTAAGATTTCCAGTGGCTTTCCATCCAAAAAAGACTTTCCGATCAGGCGAGTTTCCATCTTCTGATTTTATGTCCATGTACTGCATAAAACACCAAATAGAGGTAGCAAGGAAATAGCACCCAATAGGCCTGCTGCACATTGACCGCGTCTGCCACGGCACCATAAGTAAGTGGCATGATGGCATTGCCGCAAAGTCCCATGATCATGATGGAAGCGCCGAGTTTGGTAAATCGACCCAATCCGTCCAAAGCCAAAGGCCAAATTCCCGCCCAGACCAATGAATTGGCCAAGCCCAACAACACCACAAACCAGATCGACACATCCGTCGTGATCCCCAAAATCGTCACTTGACCGGAGCTGAAAATGATCAGCAGGGTGAATACCGTGCCCAACAGCGTACAAATCCGAAGCACATTCACCTGAGAAATAACCTTGGGAATCAAAGAAATACCGATCAGATAGCCCAAAATGGTAAATGCCAGTGTGTAGGACGGAAAGACCTTGGCTTCCATCAATCCAATCCCAAAGGAATTGGCATAAGGAATGACCGTATCGATCGCGATGACCTGAGTACCTACATGCAGGAAAATTGCCACAGCTCCCAAAATCAAGTGAGGAAACTGAAAAATGGAGTTTTTTCCAGAATTCGCTTCTGCGACTTCAGCCGTCTCATGCTCGGTGTCAATTTCCGGAAGTGGAGAAAATCGTACAAATATCCCCAATGCCAAAAGTACGGTTCCTACTACGGAATAAGGCAAAATGACTCGCCGGATCAATTCATCCAAGGCAGCATCTTTCGCCTCAGGAGTCATGGTGTCCAACTGCTGAAAAAGCTCATTATCTCCTACTCTAAGGATCACAGCTGCAAAAAGAATCGGTGCCAAAATTCCAGCTCCTTTGTTGAAAATACCCATCACGCTAATGCGTTGAGCTGCATTTTCTTTGGGGCCTAATACTGTCACGTATGGATTTGCAGCAGTCTGAAGAACCGCCAAACCGGTTCCCAGCGTGAACAACCCCAATAGGAAAATCTCATAGGTTCGGCTCATCGCAGCAGGCACGAAAATGAAAGCTCCCACTGCCATGGCGAAGAATCCAACCATCATTCCTTTCTTAAATCCTACCGCTTTGAGCAAATAGGAAGAAGGTACCGACATGACTAAATAGGAAATGTAAAAAGCGAAAGCAACAAGGTAGGAATCGAAGTTGCTAAGGGTAAAGGCGATTTTGAAATAGGGAATAAGGATAGCATTGACCCAGGAGACAAAACCAAAAATAAAAAACAGCATCCCGATGATTCCGATCGAAATCCAAGTGTCCCGTTGGCTGAGCTGATCGGCACGAACCGCAGCGGTGGTTTTTGACATAGGCTGGTTTTGGGTTATAAGTAAAAAAGATAATTTAAGAATTATTGATGTGAGTGAAGACCTGCCTGAGGCAGACAGGCACTCACATCGGCGGTATTTTCGCCACCGTGAGTGTCCTCACTCACGGATTATCCTTTCAAATTCTCTTTTTCCATTTGCCTTAAATACCAAATTTTATGTCACCTATCCAAAAATTTTGCGATCAATGGTTGGAAAGCAAGGATGAAGCGGTTTCGTCCAAATAAATCCAACAATCCGGATGACTGTCGCCTCCGTGAGTGTCCTCACTCACGGAACATTCATTTAAAGCTTATGAAGCAAAGATGAAGCAGGCTGATCCAAAAGGATCTGACAATCTTGATGCTCTTGCAAGATCGAAGCCGGATGAAGATTGGAGATTTCTCCTTTCAAGCAGTCCTTAACAGCCTGCGCTTTTCTCAAATCAGGAACCGAACAAATGATGGATTTTGATTTCATGATTTGACGGATTGACATGCTGATGGCTTGGGTCGGTACAGCCTCCAAATTGGGAAACCACCCCTCTCCAAACTGTTGCATTCGGCAGGCATGGTCCAAATTGACGACTAAATAAGGCTTTTCCGTTTCAAAATCAGCAGGAGGATCATTGAACGCCAAGTGTCCATTTTCCCCAATTCCCACAAATGCCACATCAATCGGGTGGTTTTGAATCAAAGTCGACAGCCGCTCACATTCTTTTTCAGGGTCATTTTCTCCGTCAATCAAATGATAGGCTTTTAGCTGTGGGACATGATTGAAGAACCTTTCAACCAGATACTTTCTAAAACTGGCTGGATGCGTGATCGAAAGTCCAAGGTATTCATCCAAGTGAAACACAACCACCTTGCTCCAATCGATGTCTTTTTCAGCCGACAGCTGCTTCAGTGTTTCAAATTGACTCGTTCCAGTTGCCAAAATGATATTGGCAAAACCTTGGGTGGAAATTGCCTTTCTGATCAATTCAGCGCCGATTTTACCTGCTTTTTGACCTAGGTCGAGTGAGTTTGGAGAAATGGAAACGGTCATGGTTTGGGGTTTATTCAAGTACTTCGAGACGGTAGTCAAAATCACTTTGCAGGTCCTCATGAAGCGTGGAAATCAGCTTTTTTGCCTTTCCGATTTGGACTTCATACAGGTTGGTAATCACCGGGTGACGGAAACTCAGATAACCGTATTTCTTCATCATTTCACAGAAATACAAAATCAATTCCGCTTGGTCTGCTTTGTTTTTACTGAGTTTAAGCGCCTTGTTGAGTTTGCGGCGAATGGCTTGAGCAGCTTTTTTGGCCACATGATAATTTCGGGTGTTAGCCGTTTGAAAGCCCTCGTCCAGCTCCTCTTTGACCGAATCCACAAACAAGTTGGGCTGATCCCGTTCATTCAGTTTGAAGTAAAGGAAAGCCTTATTATCCCTGCTGAATTTGGCCAAATCAGTAATCAGGGCAATTAATTCCTTTTCAGAGAGGTAACCGAGGTCTTTTTTAAGATTTGCTAAAGATGGAATTTCCATGGCTAAAAGTAAGAAGTTTCCGATTGAGGCGATTTTCCACTTAAACTACTTCGTTTGATTTTCATCAAAAATCTGGCTGATATCAAAGAAATCTTGAATGAAAGCGAGTTAATCAATAAGTTTAAATCCAGAACGATAAACCCGATGGAAGCTTACGGACAGATCTTATTAATCGCCATGCCGGCCTTTTTTGTGCTGGTGTTATTTGAAAAATTTTGGGGGATTTGGAAAGGCAATGACACCGTCCCACTCAATGACATGATAGCGTCCTTGAGTTCGGGCATTACCAATGTGACCAAAGACGTGCTGGGACTCAGTATTGCCGTGATTTCTTACGGTTGGTTGTTTGATAAATTCTCCTTTTTCCAGATCGAAGCTACTTGGCTGGTTTACGTGATTGCCTTTTTCGCTTTGGATTTTGCAGGGTATTGGACCCATCGGATTGCCCACGAGTACAATATTTTTTGGAACAATCACATCGTTCATCACAGCTCGGAGGAGTTTAACCTCGCCTGTGCACTACGCCAAAGCATTTCTTCTATTGTGAAGATTTTCGCGATTTTTCTTATTCCTGCAGCAATTTTGGGAGTACCACCACAAGTCATTGGTATCGTGGCACCGCTTCATTTGTTTGCTCAGTTTTGGTACCATACCCGTCATATTGGAAGAATGGGTTTTTTGGAAAAAATCATTGTCACCCCATCTCATCACCGCGTGCACCATGCGATCAATCCGGAGTATTTGGACAAAAACTACGGTCAAATCTTCATCTTTTGGGACAGGTGGTTTGGAACTTATCAAGAGGAAAAAGACGAGATTCCAGCTGTATACGGCGTGACTCGACCCGTTCAAACCTGGAATCCGATCAAAATCAATTTCATGCACTTGTGGCTGTTGATCAAGGATGCATGGAGAGCTGAAAAGTGGTCAGATAAACTTAAAATCTGGTTTATGCCACTGGGCTGGAGACCTGCTGATGTAGCAAAGAAATACCCTGTCACCAAAATCGAGGACGTGTACCATTTTGACAAGTACAATCCTTCACTTACCAAAGGCATGCTTATTTGGAGCTTCGGTCAATTGATCGCGTTGTTGCTTTTGCTTAGCTACCTCTTTGGAAATTTGGCTGACATCGGCGCTCCGGGAATTTTCTATTATGGAGGTTTCGTTTTTCTTACAGTATATGCCTATACCGAACTCATGGATCGAAATCCGAATGCTTGGGCTTGGGAAGTGCTTAAGGCAGTTTACGCGATGTATTTCGTATTGACCTCAGGTGATTGGTTTGGATTGAATAAGTTTTTACCGGGTTCGGTATACATTTTCGTAGGGTACTTGGTGGTTTCAGCATTACTTTCGATTTGGTTTTCTTTTAAAAAAGAAAAACTTCAGCTTGCCAACTAAATCAGCCTATCTAAATGAAAGAACTTCAGCAGATCATCCAGGCTTACGAAGTTTGTAAATCAGAAAATCAATCCGTAGCCTTGGCCACCGTGGTGCAAGTGGATGGTTCAGCATACCGTCGGCCAGGTGCCAGAATGTTGGTCACTCAGGAAGGAAATCTGACTGGGGCAATCAGTGGTGGTTGCTTGGAAGGTGATGCACTTCGCAAAGCCCAAGCAGTAATTTTCCAGCAAAAATCCATGTTGGTTACCTATGATACTACGGATGAGGATGATCAGAAATTCGGTGTGGGATTGGGTTGCAATGGAATTATCCATGTGCTGATCGAACCGATCGACTTTCATTATTCTGAAAATCCAGTCGAATTGATCAAAAAGGCACTTTCAGATCGGGAGACTTCACTCCTGCTGACGCTTTTCTCGGTACCAAATTCCAAATCTGAACAAATTGGAACGATTTACCTTAGAAAAGGAGGTCGGGAATTCGGGAGTTTATCCAAGGTTCATGCGGATTTCAGACAAGAATTAGAAAAGGAAATTACGGAGTTTGATTCTCCTCAAAATCTAATTCAAGCTTATTCCGAATACCAGCAACTCTCGGTTTTCTTCGAAGTCATCAAGCCTCCAACTCGAATTCTCCTTTTTGGGGCAGGAAATGACACGATTCCCGTAGCTAAAATGTCTGAAATACTGGGTTTTGAGCTGATTTTGATTGATGGAAGAAAAAATCTGGCGACCGCAGCCCGATTTCCACAGGCAAAACAGATTATTCAGGGACCTGCTGAAGAAGTCATCGATCAATTCGAAACGGATCTGAATACGGTGGCTTTGCTCATGACTCACAATTTTGAATACGAAGTCATTGTCTTGGAAAAACTCCTGTCCTTCATGATTCCCTACATCGGTATTTTAGGACCAAAAAGGAAAACCGAAAAACTAATCCAAAGACTCGAATCCAGAGGAGTTCAAGTTTCTACAGACAATATCTATGCGCCGATCGGGTTGGAAATCGGCGCGGAAACTTCAGAAGAAATCGCTTTATCCATCTTAGCTGAAATCAAGGCTGTCTTGAACAGAAAGCAGCCGATTTTCCTCCGCGATAAGCAAGGTCCTATTCACGAGAAAGGATAATGAAAACTGGATTAATCCTTTTGGCCGCTGGTTCATCCTCTCGTTTAGGAAGGCCAAAGCAATTGATTGAATTTCAAGGTAAAAAACTTATCCAAAAGGCGATTGACGAAGCCCAAAAAAGTAAGGCAGATACTTTGGTAGTTGTATTGGGATGGAATCCTGATTTGATTAAATCGGGTTTTGATTCTGAAATAATTCCTTTTGTAGTCAATGAAAATTGGCAGGAAGGAATGGCTTCCAGCATGCAGGCAGGACTTCGTTTTTTACTGGAAAAAGAGCAACCCGATCAGGTCATTTTGATGCTGGTGGATCAGCCTCTTGTTGATGCCGATCTTTTGAACCGATTGATTTTGGAGAAAGAAAAATCGGGTAAAGGAATTGTGGCTTGCAGCTATTCGGATACTTTGGGGGTTCCGGCGATTTTTGACCAAAAATACTTTGAGGAATTGCTCAAGCTAAAAGGTTCTGATGGAGCCAAAAAGGTGATTTCGAAGAATAAAGTAGATGTTTTTGAACTGGACTTTCCTCTTGGAGCCATGGACTTGGATACGGCGGAGGATTTGAAGCGATTGGAAAATTGGTAGATATTAAGATTAAAAAACTATTACTCAATATCCTTAAAAAACTCCTCCAAATCCAAGGTAAACCCTTCAATAACAATCGATTCCACCACATCTCCTGAAGTCAACAAACCCGTAGTGATATACCTTCCATCAACCAGCCTGTAAATCAATAAATTTTGGTTTTCGGGATGGATAATCCAATATTCTCTGACTCCATGGGATTCATAGAGGCTGTATTTGTGTTTGAGTTCTGTCTTACTGTTTCCAGGAGAAAGGATCTCCACAATTAGATCTGGCGCGCCAAGGCAACCCCGATCATCCAACTTCTCCGGATCACAAATCACACAGATATCCGGCTGAACGACATCGTGGATTTTGTGGTCTTCATTAGAGCCCTTTGGGAAACGAACATCAAAGGGAGCTGTATAGACTTGGCATTTTTGGCCCTTTAGAAAAGATCCAATTCTTAAGAAAAGCTCTCCTGAAGCTTTTTGATGAATTCTTCTAGGTGCTGCAGCAGCTTTTTTAAAAATCTTTCCACGGATCAGTTCGACGACTTCCTCAAACTGCCAAGTCAAGTAATCGGCATAAGAATACTTGCCATAATCAGCTTGGGGTTCGTTGACTGTATCTGATTTGTTTTCTTCCATTTTTCCTATTCGATATCCTTAAAAAACTCCTCCAAATCCAAGCTAAACCCTTTAATAACAGCAGACTCCACCACATCTCCTGAAGTCAGTAATCTCGAGGGAACATATTTTCCATTCACGAGAGTATAAATCATTAAATCCTGATTTTCGGGATGGATGATCCAATATTCCCTGACTCCATGGGATTCATAGAGCTTAAACTTATGCTTGAGTTCTGTCTTACTGTTTCCAGGAGAAAGGATCTCCACAATTAGATCTGGCGCGCCAAGGCAACCCCGATCATCCAACTTTTCAGGATCACAAATCACACAGATATCAGGCTGTACTACATCGTGGATTTTGTGGTCTTGGATTGATCCCATCGGGAATCGCACGTCGAATGGAGCTGCGTAAACCTGACATTTTTGACCTTTCAGAAATCCTGTAAATCTATAGGACAATTCTCCCGAGACTTTTTGATGAAGTCTTCGAGGCGCAGCAGCTGCTTTTTTAAAAATCTTCCCACGGATCAGTTCCACGACTTCCTCAAACTGCCAAGTTAAGTAATCGGCATAGGAATACATGCCGTATTCAGCTTGAGGTTCATTGACAGTATCTGGCTTATTCGTTTCCATAGCTTAAATATACTGATCCTAAACTGCTTATGTTTTGATTGCCTTAAAATCAATCCTGCATTTTCTTTACTTTCTCAATTCCAAGACTACTTTTCTCACCCAATCGATGGCTAGCTCAATATCAGAATCGGATGTGTTTTTTCCCAAACTAAACCGGATGGAAGCCCTTCCCAAATCAGAGTTTAACCCCATCGCCTGAAGTACATGGCTGGGTTTTGGTGAGATGGACGTACAGGCCGAACCAGAACTTATAGCTACCTTTTGATTCACTTTTTTGAGCAACTCCTCTCCTTCCACACCTCCAAAAGCAATGTTGGTCACATGAGGCAAACGAGCTTCCTGATTTCCGTTCAGTGACGTTTCTGATAGTTCCAAAAGGCTTTTTTCCAGTCGATTTCGCAAAATTTCCAATCGATCTGCTTCCCTATTCATTTCCGCCAAGCGAAGCTCTGCAGCTTTTCCAAAACCTACGATTCCAGGCACATTGAGTGTTCCGCTTCGCATTCCCTTTTCATGGCCTCCGCCATGGATTTGTGCCAAGGGTTTGGGTAAATCATGATTATGTCTCACATAGAGCGCCCCGACTCCTTTTGGACCGTATAGTTTATGAGCAGAAATGGCCATCAGATGAATTCCTTTGGTGAAAACGGGAATTTTCCCTGCAGACTGCACCGCATCGGTGAAGAAAATAAGGTTTCTTGATTCTGCCAATTGGGCGATTTTTTCAACCGGATGAATCACTCCTGTCTCATTATTTGCCCACATTAGGCAGATCATTTTAGTATGGGTTAAGATGGCATTTTCGAGTTCTTCCAAACTGATTTCACCTTTTGGATTGACCGATAGATAGGTGACTTCGGCCCCTCGTTTTTCTACTTCGGCGAAAGTGTCCAAAACCGCCTTGTGTTCCGTCAAGCAAGTGATGTAATGTTGCTTTTCCCCTGAATAGGCCTCAAAAATGCCTTTGATTCCTAAATTGATCGCTTCTGTAGCCCCTGAAGTAAAAATGATCTCTTTGGCTTTTGCACCGATCAGATTGGCAACTTTCTCACGGGCTTCTTCTACCGCATTTTCTGCTACCCAACCATAAGGATGGCTTTTACTCGCAGCATTTCCAAAGTGAGTTCCAAAGTAAGGAAGCATAGCTTCAATCACTTCCGAAGAACAAGGAGTGGTGGCATTGTTATCGAGATAAATCGGGTAATTCATGTCCTAAAAATACACGATTCTCATTCGATCAATTACTGATTTGCATAACTTCAATTTTCAAACCATCAAAAAATGCAAGAAACTTGGACTTTTGATTTTATTCCAACTGCAAATCCCAAAGAGGATATAGAAAGACTTTTAGCAGAAAAAGATCGGGAACTCGGCATTTTCCTCTCCTACTATTACAAAAAAGAAGGAGCCGTCACCGAGAACGTAAAGCTCAAACTCGGGCCTGATTTTGAGTCAAACACTGCTGGTTCTATGGTCTTGGACTTTGATTTAGTGCATTTTAATGCCTGTCTCGCCATACATGAGCAGGTTCGGGAGGAAATGACGATCAGATTTGAAATCGATCCAAATTCCCAAAAAATCAAGCTGATTGGTGCCTATTGGCCGAGTCGGGAAATGGATGAAATTTAGACTTTAGACACAAGACGCTAGACATGAGATACAAAGTGATAAAAAGAGGAAGGGACAAGAACTCAAATTTTTGCGCACCTACGAGACTTTTCCAAAGTCTCTAAGATTTTCAAAAGTAATAGTTCGGCAAATCGCTAAGATCTTGTGTCTAATGTCTTATGTCTAATGTCTTATGTCTAGCGTCTTATATGCTATCTAGATTTCCTTGTGCTTCTCTTCTCAAATCTCCTTTTTGATTGCATTTCCTTCCAATTAAAGTATTTTTGGGCCTCTTAATTGCCTTATGAAAGAATCTGAAGAATCACTGAATTTTATTGAACATATCATCGAGGAAGACTTGGCCAACGGCTTTCCGCAAGAAAACCTACGCTTTCGTTTCCCGCCCGAACCAAACGGCTACCTGCACATCGGGCATGCAGCTTCGATTTGCATGAATTTCGGTTTGGGTGAGAAATACAACGCTCCTGTAAACCTGAGATTCGACGATACCAACCCTTCCAAAGAAGAGCAAGAATATGTGGATGCGATCAAGCGAGACATTGCTTGGTTGGGTTTCCGCTGGGCAAACGAATGCTATGCTTCAGATTACTTTCAGCAGCTACACGATTGGGCAGTTCAGCTGATCAAAGATGACAAGGCTTATGTCGATCAGCAGACATCTGAGCAGATCGCTGCGCAAAAAGGTACCCCCACTACGCCAGGAACTGACAGCCCTTTCAGAAATCGTCCCATAGCTGAAAGCCTTGACCTATTTGCCCGAATGAAAAACGGGGAGTTTCCTGC